>JBAWBR010000088.1:0-244566 GCA_049589875.1 Terriglobales bacterium | reverse complement strand
CTCGACGGGCTCACGCTGGTCACATCAATCGTGGTCGCGATTCCGCCTGTAACTACTTGGTTCACCGAGCCAGTGCTTCCGCTGTGGTTGCTGTCACCCGAGTAGGTGGCAGTGACCGCGTCGGTGCCGACCGGCAGATGTGTCGCGCTCGAAGTGGTACACGTCGCGACTCCCGGATTGCCCGAAACCGCGCTCGGCGCGCAACCGGTATTCGCGCTCCAGGTCACGGTTCCGGTTGGATCCATGGGCGTCATCCCGTTCTTGCGGGTTTTGCGGCCCTTTACCAGGTTGTTCTCCCCTGTGATCGTCGCCGTAAACGTTACTGACTGAGCGTACGTCGACGGATTCGGTGTCGAAGTAACCGCCGTGGTAGAAGTCGCCACATTGATGACCTGGCCGCCGGCCAACGTTCCCGAGCCGCCAAGGTTGTTCGAGTCACCCGAGTAGGTTGCCGTCACCGTGTGGGTCCCCGCCGCCAGCGTCGAAGTGCTGATTGAAGAGGCCGTACTCGATGCCAGTGTCTCCGTATCGAACAGGTTACCGTCCACGTAGAACGTTACCGTACCCGTCGGTGAGACGCCCGCGACGGTGGCCGTGAAGCTGACCGCCGCGCCGTAATCCGCAGGATCCAGAGTCGACCCAACGGTCACGGTCGCGCCTACTGCATTCACTGTCTGGACTACCGATCCAGATCCGGAGTTGTGGTTGCTGTCACCCGAGTAGTTCGCCGCAATCGTGTCGCTCCCCACTGCGAGGGTCGACGTGGTGCAGGTTGCCGTTCCTGGATTGCCCGACGTTACCGAGGTGGAAGCGCAGCCTGCGATGGCCACTCCATTCGAGGTCCACGCTACCGTCCCGGTTACGACCATTGGCCTCTTGCCGTTGCGGCCCTTCACCTGGTTGAACTGCCCAGGGATCGAGGCCGTGAATGTTACCGCTGTCCCTTCGTTCGATGGATTCTGGCTGGAGCTAACGGTAATGCTGCCCGAGCCAGCCTGTGTGATGGCGAAGTTGCCGGTTTGTGAACTGCTCGAGCCGGTGTAGTTGGTGTCGCCTGAGAACACCGCCGTCTCCGTGTACGAGCCGGCCGTATCCAAGCCATTAGGTGTATAGGTGGCCGTGCATGTGATCGTGTTGCCGCTAGCCGCGCCGCAACTTGTCGGACCATAGGTGCCGTTTCCATTGCCGCCAATGGTTACATTCGCTGCTGTTGGTGCGGACCCGCTACCTGTCCACGACAGCACTGCCGTGATCGTCACCGCCGAATCCTGACCGTAAGCTTCCGAAGAGGGGCTCACGCTAGTGACGGCGATGGAAGTGGCCGCTTGATTCACTGTCAGCGGCACTGTTTTGGTTTGGGGGCCAAAGTCCGTGTAGTCGGCCGCTGTAAAAGTGACCTTCAGGCTTTGCGTACCTACGCTCGGAATCGACCCTGCCGCCGGTAAATATACAAAGGTGCCGGGAATGTTGGCGGTTGCATTCAACTGCGCCGCACTCAGCGCGGTCCCGTAAGTGATCGCTGCCGGGTTCGCCCAGGTGATTGTCGGTGTGCCGCCCACGAACACAGTCTGTGCATTCGAAGTTGACAGGGAGTAGTTCGTGTCGGCATAGGTCGCCGTGATGGTGTGAGTTCCGGGCGAGAGGGAGCTGGTGCTAAACTGCGCCGCCCAATCGCCAAAGCCGCCGTCATTTTCGGTAACGGTCAGCGCCGGAGCCGATCCCAGCAACGTAGAGCCATCGTAGAACTGCACGTTGCTCAGGGTTGGCGGGAAGTAGTTTTGGAAGTTGCCGCTGTCGCAGCCGGCTGCGTCACAAGCCAGGTTCGCAGAGAACATATACGTCTGGCTAGCTTTGCCGACTGTCTTGGCTGAAAGTGATATGTCAACACTCACTTGGCTCACTACCTGCGTGTACACCGCAGAGGTGCTAGCAAGGAGAGCCGGGCTACCAGTGGCGCCGCTATAAGCGGCGGTGAGGCTGTGCGAGCCGGCAGCAAGGCCGGGTTGGCTGGTTGTTCCCTTACTGCTTGCGCTCGATGAGGTTCCAGCCAGCGTCGTATAGGTAACTACGCCGTTCTTAGTCTTGGTGCTGAGTTTAGTCGTTCCCAATACCGTGGCGCCGTCATAGAAGGTAACGGTGCCACTGGTTGGCGACCCACTGATCGTGGCAGTCAAAGTTGGCTGCGCGCCCACAGGCGCCGGATTGGCGCTCGAGGTTAAGGTCGTAGTGGTTGCGGTCCCGGTGGCTACCGTAATGGCAAGCGCCGAGGATGTTTCAGCGTTGTAATTGGTGTCGCCGGCATAGACCGCCGTGATGGAGTTGCTTCCAGTTGTGGTGATGCCGGTGGTTGTCAGCGATGCTGCGGCAGCATACGTGTACTCTGGCGAATCGCCGTTGGGGCCGCCGACGCTGTAGATAATCTGCGGCACCAGGGTCGCCGTTCCCAGTGTATTGCTTCCGTTCTTGAACGTTATCGTGCCGGTTGGCGGCACGGCTCCGGTGAGCGTGTAGGAATCAAGGCTGGTGTCACTGAAGGTGGCCGTCAGTGTCACTGACGCCCCGGTAGCGATCTCCGTCTGGCCGGCGGCTAACGTCGGTGTTGTGGAGAGTTTCGTGATGGTGATGGGAACGACCGTCGCTGTTGCGGGCGTGAAGGTCGAATCTCCAGAGTACGTCGCTCCAATGTTGTAGGAACCTGCCGGAAGCTGCGTAGCCGACTGAGCGCTGCCTTCGTAAAGGTTGCCGTTCGTGCAGCCCTGAAGACCCGAGCCGTTACCACTCGGGAAAATAGACCCCGCGTATATAAACGCGTTGCCAGTGGGATCGAGCGGTAAGTTCGCGTACGTGGTGCCATTTTGGGTAATCGTCACCGTGCCGGTCGGCTCCCCTTGTCCGGAAGCACCCGCTACTGTGACCTGGATCATCATGATGGAGCCGTAGGCAAACGAAGTGGCGGCTGCCGTATCGCAGGTACTGGTGTTAAAGGTCTGCGGGCTAATCGTGACCGTGGAACTACCTTGCCCGACAGTGACCGTCACTGGAGTAGAGAGGCTGGACGCGAAGTTGCTATCGCCAGCGTATCGCGCCGTGACCGTGTAGGTTCCCGCAGGCAGATTGTCGAGCGTAGCGGAATAGGTGCCGCTGTTCAAGGTGGCAAACGGAGCTCCACCCAGGGTAATGGTTTCTCCGAAAATTCCCTGGCTGAGGATGAAAGCAACGTTACCGGTCGGTGTCCCCGAACCGGAGCCAGCCGCAACCGTGCCGCTGAACGTGACAGGAGTACCCTGCGCAATCCCGGACGTTGCCGAGAGACTCAGAGTTGTATTGGAGCTGTTGAAGGCAACTGTGCTCCACTGAGTTGCCAGATTGGCTGCGTTCGGCGAGCCCAATCCGGTCGCCAGATCGTAACCCGCACTGGCGCTCCAGCCCGCCTGGTAGGGCGCTGGAGGATTAACAGTTCCTTCCGCACAGGATAAAGTTGCGCAGATCAGGTTGCCGCCAGATGTGACGTCCTGGAAAGCGCAGGCGCTGGAGGTGATGTTGGACGAGTTGCACGCGGACGTATTTTGCGCTGCCGCCAAGGCGTAATAGTGATAGTTCGGCATGCCTTGCCGTCCGCCGTTTGCCTGGTTAATCAGCGCCTGGATGCCGGCCATTTCTGGCACAGCTGTCTCGGTGCCGCCTTCGTAATCGTAGTTGTCGATGCTCCCGTTGGAATCGATTTGGCAGTCGCCTTCCGTGCAGAAAAGCGTCGGGTCGTGAGTGTCATTCGCGTCCAGAACGAGGTCCGGCAGATAGCGGTGAGGTACACCCGAGACTAACGGCGCGGGAGCCAGCGGGGGAACTACGACTGTGTAAGCAGTCGCGGTGGTTCCGCCACTCGGCGCGGCCGTGAAGGTAACAGTGGGGGCTGAAGTGCAACCAAAACCGCCGCCAGTCGATCCATAATTCATGGTCACTGCGGTTACGACGCCGCTGGTCAACGTCGAAGTCGCGCTGGGCTCTTCCGAGCAGCCGCCGCCGGTGAAGGTCACCGTTGGCGCCGTTTTATAGCCGGAGCCGCCACTGCTAATGATGACGCCGTTGTACTGGGGGACCCAGAGGTTTCCAGGCACGGTTGGGTCGGTTGTGGGTACTCCCGGTCCTTGTTGCCAGGCAGGCTTAAGGTAGTAAGCGCTGATGCCGCCGCCGGACGAATAAATATCCGCCCCTGTAGTCGAGCCTCCGCTGCCCGTCTTGGCCTCATCCCAGCCCATCTCTGGAATGTAAGAGAGAGCCGACAGGAAGCTTACAGGATTCGTGCCGCCCCAATACGTGCCGCTGCCTTCGTTGAAGGTCGTGCCGCCGACGGACACGTTATAAGGAGTGGAATCGGAGGTGACGGCATAGCCGCCCACTCCAAAGGCGTCACCCGAGGAGTCGCAATCCTCTGGGCCGACGTCGCCGCTGGCAACGAACACGCTCTGTCCTTGCGCCGCTGCCTGCTCCCACAACTGGTTCTCGAATGCGTTGTTGGCATTGAGTTCGCAGCCGCCGGGGTAGCTGTCGCTGATAATGTCGGCCAGATTGTTTTCGACGATGTACTCCTTCGAATTGGTCATGCCGTCCACCAACAAGTTCGAGGAGCCGTCCACGTAGTAAATCGTGGCGCCGGGCGCGACGCCGCCGGCAAGTTCTATATCCGAATCGGCTTCTTGATCGTCGCCCGCGATGATGCCGTTGTTCTGGCCCGCATAAACAACGGTTGGATCGTTGGGGGGAAGATTAAACATCTGGCGATAGACCTCAACGTCGCTCAGCCAAACGTCGGAGTCGCCGACGATTGCGATGCTCGATCCGGTTCCGGTGATTCCCGCCGCCAGCAACGGGTTCGTGTTGTAGATGGTGGCAAAATCCGCCGGCCCGACATAATTAGAGGTGTCGGAGTAATTCGGTTTATGCCCGCCCGCCCCACGTACTCTGCCGATCAGGGAACTTTTGTGCGGGCGGAAAGAGCTGTGCACAGTGACACCCGCGATAACCGGACTGAGCGCGGTGGGAATGCTGATATTGCTGTTGTTGGCGACTTCGGTCTTGCCGTTGTATTGGTAATTGTGCATCTGGGTCTTGAAGGCCTTCTCCAATTGACCCGTGGTTCCGCTAAAGTGAATGACTCGTTTGCTCTTGCTTACGTCCTCCACCACAAAACCCTGCGACTTGAGCCAGGTTTCCACCTGGGCGATGTCGGAGTCATGCACGCCAAAGCGCGCTCCGAAGTCTTCCGGCGTTAGCCATTGATGGTAGTTGGCAGTATGCTTGTCGTGCTGCTCGTCGATTATGCGACGGAGTTCGCGCTTCTGCTCATCGTCGGAATTCAACACCATAATCATGCGCCCCGTTGGCGTGTTGGGATCGATGCGCCCCATGTCTTTCGACATGCGGATCGCGCCGGACACATGACCGTAAAGAGTGGTGCGCTTGCTGTTGTCGACCCGTGCGGTGACGCGGACTTGCGGCCTCGCGGTTGTATGTATTTCAGCGAAGAGTGTGGTTGAAATGGAGAAAAGTACAACGATAGCTACGAAGATTGAGAACAACCTTACCGGGAGTCGGGAGAACATGGCAGAACCTTTCCAAATGGAATTGGTCATTGCTGAGGTGCAATTTCGAGACTTCTTAATGCTGGATAGTTCTGGGAAAAAGAAAACGAAATTCGTCAAGAAGAGGCACTGTGCGCCTTGAAGTGATCGGCCGGGCTTGCTAGACACCATAGCAGACTGCCGGAACAGAAAACGACTCTGCGCGCGGCTATTCTCCTGGAATTGAGATTGCTTTTCTAATGAAGCAGTGCCGATAGCGCACGGGTCCACGCAATAGCGTGGATTCGTGCAAGAGCGTGGCCCGTTAGAGGGAACGGACGAGAGCGCTCATCAGGCGCGCCATTTATAGAACATAAACCCCTCACAGTCAAGCACGTTGTTTATGACAGGAATTTGGCTGGATTTCTGTGATGTATGTCACAAAGTCATATGATTCGCCAGGCACGCGCATTGGTTAGAGTAAAGCTTGCGGTGCGCTGCGAAACGTTGAGCGAGAACGGCTAGCTGGCGTTCATCCGGGCCACGGAATTTCGAATTCTCAATTCTGTTTGAAGTACTACTTCCTGGGGACGATCTTTCAATCCATTCATGCGATCAAGTAACAATCGCGCGGCCGTATACCCTAACTGATAACCCGGCTGATATACCGCAGTCAGGGCGGGGTCAGTTAGTTCGGTGATATCAAGTCCGTCGAAGCTGATGATGGAAACGTCGGCTGGGCACGCTAGACGTGACTCGCGCACCGCAGAGAGTGCTCCCATTGCCATAAGATCGTTGGCGGCAAAAATTGCGGTCGGGCAGGGCAGCAGGTGAAGTAACCGAAGCGCCGACGAATACCCGCTCGTGCGGTCGAACAAAGCCTCCTGTATGTACTCGGAAGTAATTGGAACCTTGGCCTCATCCAGCGCCCTCACAAATCCTCGAAGGCGATCGCCGGCATTTGTCAGGTGCGAAGGACCTGAAATAACTCCGATCTGCCGGTGGCCCATTTCAATTAGATACCGCGCCGCCTTGTAACCTCCTTCCTCGTTAGCGACCGTAACAATGTCTCCCTTCCATCCCCGCGGCCTGCGGTCCAGACACACCACCGGAGGCCCTGATTGCTCCGACGCGAGAGAACTATCCACCGATGGAATAATAAGAAGTCCAGCCGGCAAGAACGATTTCAGATCACTAAGGTATGTCGCTTCCTTGGTTGAATCGTTATCTGTATTACACAAAACCAGCCGGTACGAACTCTTGTATGCGACATCTTCCACGCCGCGCACAACTCCGGGAAAAAATGGGTTTGTGATGTCGGGAATGATCATCCCGATCATATTGGTTCGATTCAGGCGAAGGCCGCGTGAGAGCTGGTTAGGCTGATAGCCCAGTTTCTTGACGGCATCGATCACCCGCTGCCGCAGCGGTTCGCGCACCGGCGCCGTTTCGTTTATAACGTGCGATACGGTACCCAGAGACACACCCGCCAACCTCGCGATCTGATGCATCGTGATGCGGGAAGCTGGTTTCGTTTTTTCGCGATTAGGCGTCACGGCGCTGAATCACCATTCTGGCCGCCCAATTCTCTCACTTCCTTCGGTTATCAACCACGTCCATCTACTACACAACGGAACCCGACCGCGCCCGACCGGTCGATACTTGGCGCCATCAACAGATATTTGCCATGCTGCGAGAGCTTGTAAGCCTGCGGGAAATACCATTTCGAGCCTTGCGGCTGGTAGTGGCTTCCGCCGCGCATCACTGCCGCGCGAGTGTGCTCATCGGCATACTCATCCGTCCACTGCCAGATGTTGCCAACCAGATCCATCACGCCGAAGGGACTCGCGCCTTTGGGGTGCGCCGCGACGTCGCTGGCCGGAGCCATATCGCGTCCTTTGTCCGGAACGGGAATCGAATCAGCCGACCAATTATTTCCCCAAGGGTAGACTCTCCCATCCAGTCCCTGCGCGGCATACTGCCATTCCCACTCGTGCGGCAACCGTTTGCCCGCCCACTGGGCATAGGCGCGCGCATCGTCCAACGAGACCCATGTCACCGGCTTCTTTTCCCAACCCAGCGGAAATTGATTGCCCTTCCAATCCTTGAGAAAATTGTGATCATCGGCCGGATGATAATGCGTGGCGTCGAGGAAGCGTTTGAATTCCGCATTGGTCACTGGATATTGATCGATCCAAAAATCCCGGATCTTCAGCTCGTGCTCGTGAAAGCGGCGGGCTGAGTTTTCCCACGGATACTGGAAATCAACACCTTCATCGTTCGCGCCTTCGATCTCAATTCCGTTCACGCGAAATATAAACGTTGCCGCGGGAATTTTAACCATCCCAGCCGGAGCCGTATCTGCCGGCTTCGTCGGAGAAATTGCCACCATTTGCTGCGGCAGGGAATGCCACTCGCGAGAAAAGCTATCCAGCGGATGCTGGCTTAGCCCCTGCATCGTTGCCAGCACTTTGTCGAGCGTGCTGTCGGTCTCCGCCGTCTCAAGAATTGCACCGTAGCCGTCATCTTCAATTTCGAATGAAAGCACGGACAGCTGCCCTTCCTCTTGCGGATGTAGTTCAACTCCATGCCACAAATCGAAGTAGCGAGCGTTCTCCTTGTAGGGAACCAGCAATTGCCGTCCCGAAACCGCATAGTGATTCCGGTTCACAATCGTCCACAAAGTCTGCGACCCACCCGGCCATTTGCTGGCGAATACTCCGAAGCGCTGTGTATCAGCAAAAGGTTCCCACTGCTGGCTGTTCACCAACGGCGCATACGCGCGCTCGATCGTGGCAATGCGCCGCAAGGATTCGGCATCGCGCGGAGTCATTTGATTCCAGATACCCCAAATATTTTCCCAGCTCTCAAAGCCAGTGCCGTTGAAAAAAGCCGCCTGCAAATCGTCGATGTGAGTGTGTGCCCAGCGGTCCGAAATATGTACCATGTGGCGCGGCTCAAGCCACTTGTAACGGCTTATCGACGGCACGAAATCATATTGCCAGTATCCCCAGCTCAAGTTGTTGTAGGCAACCATCTCATCGGAGGCCGGGCCATCCTCCGGTTCCAGCGCCAGAGGGTGCCCGATCTTGTCCGACGCCTCGCGAAACGACCGCGGTATGCCGTCAAGCGTGTCCCCGTTGATCCCATCCGCCCCCACCGCTGCCAGCTCGCGTGCCATCGCTTCCGCATCGGGCACGTCTTCGGCATGGGTTCCCCGATCCCATAACATCACTGGGAACATCACCCGTACGCCTCGCCGATGAAAGTCAGCGACCATTTGTTTCACGCCCTCAGTTCCGCCGGGAAGATCGCGAAACAGATCGTACTGGCTGCGGCTGTCAATGCCAATATTCGAATACGTGTGCCACACCAGCACGCTGTCGACGCCCCCGTAGCGCTTATCCACATCGTCGAGATAGCGGGCCACGGTGTATGCGCCTTTCGCTGGATCGTAGAAATAACGGTCGTGGATCATCATTTGCGGCTGCACAAAACTGGATTGCGTCCACGCCAGTTCCGGTCTTTTGTATTGCGCATCGTCATAACCCGCGCGCACCTTGCGCTCTGCCCGCCAGTGCGATATGTCGGCCAGCCAGAGACGAATCTCGTCTGCATTGCAGGTGGCAGGCGCTGACTTCGCATCCCACTCGGGAGGAGTGGCGCAATTCGGGCCCGGAATCTGCTCCCACTTCGGCGCATAATCAGTGTCTTGCGCGCGAACCGGGCAGACGAACAAGAACGTTGTGATCAGCGAAAGAACGGCATTCGAGACGAGACAAGAGAGCGGCAGGCGGATCAAAGCAGTCCTCCAAACGGGCTGACTGAGTAGGTCGGAACAGGGCAATATAAAAGCTTTCAGAGAGAATGTATAGGGAAAGAGGCGGTGTTGCCCACCTTTTCTCTGGAAGGCTTTGAAACGGGACCCGGCCGCCGTAGTCCTCTTCGGCACGTTTTTTCCGAACAGATAGCTGCCCCAAGGCGCGTGTTTGTGGCGATTTGGAACGAAGGAAGGTCCCCGTTTGTAGTACCGGGCGGGAACCCACTCTTTTGAAGCGGTTTTCGCAAAATACATCTTGACACCTCCAAAAAATGGGGACTACCATGCCTTGTTGAAAGCTTTCAAATTATTGAAATCGGGCTTTCATCACTACCCTGCACCAATCGATCTTTATCAATATCAGAAGGAGCTACCTCGATGTTGTCTTCTTCCCGTTCTTTTCTAGTTCGCGTTTTCTTATTCTCTACCTTCGCAATTCTCTCTTTCGCTCCAGCCGCGGCTCAGTTCAAAAGTGGTTTCGAAGCTACCATCGTCGATCCCTCTGGAGCCGCCATCGCCGGCGCGGAAGTTACGATCACAAATCAGGATACCCAAGTACAGGCTTCCGCTGTATCCGACGGCCAGGGATACGTTCACATTCGGAACCTGCCTCTGGGGAGATATCGCGCCGAAGTCAAAGCGCCCGGTTTCAAGACCTGGGTGGAATCGAATATCAAACTCGAAGGCGACCAGGTGCGCACGCTTTATCCCAAGCTGGCCATTGGCCAACAAGTCACCAGTGTCACGGTTACTGCTGAATCCGAGAGCGTCGATCTCACGCGCGGCAACGTCGGCCGAACTTTGGAAACGAAGACCGTGCAAGATTCTCCCCTTATTGGCGAGAACCTCTATGCCAGCATAGCCACGTTGGCGCCCGGTGTAACGGGCCTGGGCGATGCGTCAGGAAATATTGGCGCTGCGGGCTCCATTGGCGTGACCCCGTTTGCCTCCGAGAATGGCTTTCAGATCAATGCCGCCGGCCAGCGCCAGGAAATGAATGAATATCAGGTCGACGGAGTTACCGTGAACAGCAACTCCCGCGACGGCGTAGTCAACATCGATCCTGAACCGGATACCGTGGCGGAAATGAAAGTCACCGCATCTTCGTTCCAGGCCGATAAGGGAGTGCAAAGCGGCGCGCTGATCGAGACTTTCACCAAGCCCGGTACGAACAAGTTTCACGGCAGCTTGTCAGAAATGCACTTTGACAACGCTCTCGCCGCGCGTGGCGAGTTTGGCGGGGTCCTGCCAAAAACCATCCGCAACGATTTCGGCGGAACTTTTGGTGGCCCTATTTTCAAGGACAAGACCTTCTTCTTCGGATCTTTGTTCTGGATGAGAAGCATTCTCGGTGGCACCAGTGGCAACATGATGGAGACGCAGCAGTTTGAAAACTACGTCACCACCAACTTCCCCAATTCGATGGCGACCCGGTTTTTCCAGGCCGCCCCTCCCGAGAGGTTCGGTGCGCCGGTTTACGACCCGAATGGGATCATCAGCCTCACCGTCGGGCAAATCGAATCGAATTTTGGCAGTCCCTACGCCCCACCCAACATCCCGAGCACCATGGTGGCCGAAGCATACGAATTCGTGCCCACGGATGCCATCAATAACGGCTTCCAGGGTCACTTGCGGGTTGACCATAATCTGCGCGGCGACGACAAGCTGTTTTACAGCATGTTCCGCAATACGACCCAGGGTGAAAACGTCGACGTCCGGCCCACTTATTCCTACATCAACCCGAATTCCACTCTCTACAACAAGCTCGACTACTTGCACACGTTTTCTCCGACATTGCTCAACGAGGTCGGTCTCGCCTACAACCGCCTGACCGGCAGTCAACCCGCCAAAGTTCCCCTTTTGCCGACCGCCGAAGCCGCAGGACTCGACGACGGTTTCTGGCAATGGGGACCGTCAGGTTGGATACAAAATAATTTTCTTGTTCACGATAGCGTTACTTGGACTCACCGTACGCACAGCTTTCACTTCGGCGTGGACGTGCACCGTCTTCAGGATATGGACAACTTCACCAACGGAGAGGATCGTCCGTATTTCTACTTCAACAACATACTGGATTTTGCAGCCGACCATCCTTCCTATCAGAGCGGCCCGGTTCTCGATGTTCAAACCCTCGGTGTGGCCACCAACCTTTACCAACGCGTGCTCATGCTCTACGCCGCGCCTTATGCGCAGGACGATTGGAAAGTCAATCGCCGCCTGACGTTAAACCTGGGAGTACGCTTTGACTACTACGGCCACCTTGCTACCGTCGAGAATGGTCAACAACCCCTCGCCTTCTTCACGCCCGGCCCCGGATCCACATGGGGCGAACAGATCCTCAACGGCGGCATGAAGGTCCGCGGCAATAACGGCATCGCAACCGATAAAGCACAATACCGGTTTGCTCCCCGCTTCGGTTTCGCCTGGGACGTATTCGGCGACGGTAATACCGCCATTCGCGGCGGTTACGCTGAATTCAGTGACAAGATTGGCGAGTATTCATACGTCAACAATATGCGCACGAATCCTCCGGGTGTCGGTCTTCCCACCATCAACATCTATTCGCCCGGAGTCACTCTTGCGAATTTCTCCTACGGCATCAGCAGCACGACCGCGAACGGCGGAGCGCAAGGATTCGCGCCACCGCCCGGCGTTTCCTTCCAGGTCAATCCGAACGGCAGCTTCGTGGGCACGCAGATCGGCGTTGGCGGAATCGATCCGAATCTCAAACCGCCGCTGGTCCATAGCTGGGCTCTCGGCATTCAGCACAGGATCTCCGGTTTCATGGTCGAAGCGACTTATATGGGTACGGCCAGCCGCAATCTTTACATTCAGACCGACGTGAACCGTTTCGCGGGCGACATGATCGTTAATCAAGGCTTCCAAACTCGTTTGAATCCGGACTTTGGAGCTATCACCTATGGCCGTTCTAATGGCGTTGCGAATTCCGACCTGGCCGCCTTTTCTATTTCTAAGCACTTCACCAAAGGATGGACGGCTCATGCCATTTACACCTATGGCAAGTCGCTGGACTACACGAGCAGCAACGACAACGACAATGGACACGGCGGGGCCGAGAATATCTACGACTCGGCTAACGTCGCAGGACAGTATGGACGGGCAAACTTCGACTCAAGACAGCGGTTCTCGGGCGACTTGGTATGGGATATTCCCGGATTCGGGAGTGGACTTTCCCATGCCATAAGTTCTGGCTGGACTCTGGCTCCCATTATCATTCTTCAGTCCGGGCAGCCTTTCTCCGTCATCACCAGCGCACCATTTTACCCGGTGTGGAACAACCCGTCCTGCGCGAACACCATTACTCCTTCTTGCCAGGTCGTCGGCAACGCGGGCGGCGACTATAACGCAGACGGATATGATTACGATACGCCGAATGCCCCGCCCTTTGGCAATCACCTCAGCAGCAGCCGTGGGGATTTCGTGAAAGGTTTGTTCCCGATAAGCGCCTTCCCGGCCCCTGCCTTCGGTCAGGAAGGCAACTTGGGCCGCAACACCTATGACGGCCCCGGTTTCGCCGTCGTGAATATGTCGGTGGAACGAACCTTCAAGATCTCAAAACTTGGGGATGGAGGCCTGTTTGAGATGCGCGGCGAAATTTTCAACTTGTTCAACCGCGTCAATCTCACCGAACCAAATACTGACATGAATGGTTCTGCGTTTGGTTACTCCACGGGGGTGTCGACCCCGAGACAAATCCAGTTAAACGCTCACATCCGCTTCTAAGCGAGCGGTGATGAGCGTAAGGTCCGCCAGAGGGGGCGGCGAAGAGGCAGAGATGTGCGCCAGGAGTTAAAGGAAGAAGGCCATATGCCGAGTCAGCAAGATCCAGCATATGGCCAACTCCTTAGCCAACCGGGCGCGCACTCTGCCGATTTAAAAATCTCCAATCAATTCTCTGTTTCAGACAGAACCTTCTTATGGTAATCGGCCAGAAATTTTCCTCTTATCATCTCCGGACGCAAGCCGCTAAGGAGAAGCATTTGTATCAACCTGAAACCTACGCTGGCGCACTCAGTTTGTTTAATTTCTGACCGGACTCGGCGCAATTGCAGTTGCTCCTCTTTTATAAATGAGATTTCGTTATGAGAGGTTCTGCCGTCATGAAAAAAGAAATAGTTGTCGTTGGCAGTATCAATCTCGATTTAGTCGCCTCTTCCAGCCACATTCCCCGGCCTGGAGAGACTGTCTCCGGATCGTCTTTCCGGACCTTCCCTGGCGGAAAAGGCGCGAATCAGGCCGTCGCCGCCGCGCGATTGGGAGGGGCCGTCACAATTGTTGGAAAACTCGGCAATGACGCCTTCGCCATTGAGTTGCGAGATAGTCTGGAGAATGCCGGAGTAAGAACCGGCCCCGTCGAGTGTGTCGCCGATTCCTCGGGCGTCGCGCTGATCAATAAGGATGCCACGGGCGAGAACGCGATCACAGTAGTGGCCGGCGCCAACGGGCATCTGTCCCCGGTCGATATCGATGCCAACGTCGAACTGCTACGCCACGCCGGAATTGTTCTTACGCAACTCGAGGTGCCCATGGACACGATTGCGCATCTTGCGAATTTTACCCGACAAGAGGGGATTCCTCTGATGCTCGATCCGGCGCCCGCTAGACCCCTCTCGACCGCCCTGCTCTCTTGTGTGGACTGGTTGACCCCGAATGAGACTGAAACTTGTGTTCTGCTGGGACGCGCGGAACGAAATCTCTCGCAAACAGAATGGGAGAGTGTGGCGAACTCTCTTCTTCAGCGGGGGTGCAAGAACGTCATTCTCAAGTTGGGCGCACGAGGCTGTTACCTGGCGCTCGCCGACGGAACGCGCCGAACCGTCCCAGCGCACAAGATAACCGCCGTCGATACCACAGCTGCTGGCGATGCCTTCAATGGGGCGTTCGCCGTCGCTTTCTTGTCGGGCAAAGACGCGGCGGTGAGTGCCGAGTGGGCATGCGCCGTAGCCGCCCTCTCGGTGACGCGGCACGGCGCTCAGCCGTCAATGCCGACCGCAAGCGAATTAGAGCTCTTCCTTGACGCGCAAAGCGTGGCCTGAGACCCGGTGCGTTCCGAGAACGAAGACAACCCGCTGATGTCCCCTCCCAACCCAAAAAAGCGTAAAAAAGAACGCCGCCCGGCCCGGTGAGAGGAGGCGGCGCTGTACTGTCGTTTACGTTCAGAATCAGTCTGTCACTTTGAAACTCTTTGTGCTCGTGGCCGTTCCTCCCGCGGTGGTGATCGAGATTGTTCCTGTGGTTGCGCCGGCCGGTACGGTTGCGGTCACTTTTTTGTCGGATTCTACGGTGAACTCCGTCGCGGCCACACCGTCAAAGCTGACCCCGGTAGTCTGTGTCAGACTGATCCCGGTAATCTGCACCTGGGTTCCCACTTGCCCCTTACTCGGTGCGAAGCCCTTGACCTGCGGCGTTATCAAAAACGCCGAGCCGCTCTTGAGCGTTCCGCTCGCAGTGGTTACGGTAAGCGTGCCGGTGGTTGCGCTCGTTGGAACCTTGGTCGTAATTTCAGTCGCGGAAACGACCTTGTAAACCGCAGCTGTTCCGTTGAAGCTTACCTTGCTCGTACCCGCCAGGTTGTTTCCAAGGATCGTGACAGCCGCGCCCACTTCGCCCATGTTTGGGCGCGTTTGCACGAACGGAGCCAGCCCCATCGACAAGGTGAAAGCTGTCCCATAGCCGGTCCCGCCTCCCCATGATGTCCCGTAGAGGTTGCCATTAGTGGCTTGCGTCATCCCACCATTCGCATAGCAGCCATCGGTGTAGTCGAAGTAGTGCACCGTCGTCAATGTGCCGCCAGGGGTAATTTGGAACAGCGTGCCACAGTCGTCGCTGCCGCCAGCGACCTGCGTTGTCCCGTAGAAGTTCCCGTCGGTCGCTTGTACCAAGCCTTCTGAGAAGGGGGCAGCGCCGTCAGACCAATCGAAACTGTGCAATACAGTCAGCGCGCCAGCGGGCGTGATCTCGAAAACCGTGCCATCACTGTCGGGTCCGCCATCCATAGCCGTCCCGTAGAAGTTTCCGTTGGCAGCCTGCACCAGCGCTGCGTTCGGAATGGCGCCATCGGTGTAGTCGAAGCTGTGGAGTGAGGTCAGCATCCCCATGGGCGTGATTTCAAAAACCGTGCCGTAGCCATCGGCTCCGCCTTTGTCGGTGGTTCCGTAGAAATTTCCGTTCGAGGCTTGCACCAGGTTCGCGTTGGGAAAAGCGCCGTCACTGCTGTTGAAGCTGTGGAGTGTAGTTAGCGTGCCTGCAGGAGTGATCTTGAAGACCGTTCCATAGTTATTGGCCCCGCCTTCGTAGGTCGTTCCGTATAAATTCCCGTCTGTCGCTTGCACCAACCCTGCCCATGGGTAGGCTCCATCAGCCGAGGCGAAGCTGTGAAGCGTCGTCACGGTACCACTTGTGGTGACTTCGAAGACCGTCCCATGGCCGTTGGCGCCGCCTCCGTAAGTTGTTCCATAGAGGTTTCCGTTGGAGCCTTGCACCAGGCTCACATTAGGGTATGAGCCATCTGTGGAATCGAAACTGTGCAATGTGGTAACCATGCCCCCGGCGATTACAAAAATCGTGCCATCGGCATTGCTTCCGCCCACCCAGGTTGTCCCATAGAGATTTCCGTCCGCCGCTTGCACCAGACCCGCCGCCGGGTTGGAGCCATCGCTGTAGTTAAAGGTAAACAGATTGGTGAAAGTCTGCGCGGGCGAGCTTGCGGCCATTGCCGCACAAATTGCGGAAATGATGCATACGTTCCTGAGTAAATTAAGTTTCTCCATGCTGCTACCTTCCCCGTCTAAGCCAGTTAGAAATGAAAAATCAAGAGTCCCGGCTGCTTTGAGACACGTCCGCCTACAAACAATTGCACGCAAGGCCACGACTCACAAGTCATACTGGAACTCGCGAAAACACCGAACTTCATTCGCACATCGTGGCTGCCTTCGATGACGTGAAATCTCGTAGAGGGACGAGTCTTTTCCAAGAAGGCGTGTGAGTTGACTCGCCTCAAGAATGTGGATTGCATTCCTTAACGAGGCGGGAGAACCTACCGCACGATTGTACTCCCAGTCGTTTCCGGTGCCAAAAAGAAATCGCCGGGGAACACACTTGAATGTGCACCGACTTGCACATCATGAGCAACATGCCGGGATCGTCCTGATTGCCGTCAGGCACCGAACTGACAACTACTCCCAACCCACCGCCGACGGCACTCTGCGCTAAACTCAATTGAAGGCAAGCGAACTGACGGGTGCCTCGCCCGTCCCAAAATATTGGCGCTACGGACAGCCCCGTCCATCGCTCCACAAAGAATAGGTCCATGCGCAAAGCCACAATTCTGTTTAATCCAAATTCGGGCCGGGGCCACAAGCGCCGCGATCGCGAACTCGACCTCGCGATCGGCATTATCCAGTCGGCAGGCGTGCATACAGAGCTCACCGTATGCCGCTCAAGTCAGGAAGCTACTATCCATTCGCGTTATGCCGTCGCCACTGGCAGCGACACCGTCTTCGCCTGCGGAGGCGATGGCACCATCCACGACGTCATTCAAAGCCTTGGCGGTACTCATGTCGCACTCGCTATTCTTCCGTTTGGGACCGCCAACGCGCTCGCTCACGATCTTGGCCTGCCGCTACGTCCTAGTGACGCGGCCCGTGCTGCCGTCAAGGGCACTGTGCGCCGCATTCCGCTTGGCCGCGTCGAATATCACGATTTCACCGGCAAATCGTGCTCGCGCTTTTTCACCGTTGCGGCCGGAATCGGCGTCGATGCCCATCTTTTTTACAAACTGAATTCGAATCTCAAGAATCGCGGCGGCATGGCCGCTTATTACTGGAAAGCCTGGCAGCTCTGGGCGACTTATCGCATGCGCAGCTTTGAAGTCGAATACTCGAACGGCACCGGCCACAAGCAGCAGGCGCTCCTAACCGAGTTACTGGCCGTGCGCATTCGCTATTTCGGCAACATTCTCCGCGAGCTTGTTCCCGGAGCGCACCTCGGCCATCCCGACCTCCGCGCAGTCATGTGCCGCACTGATCGCCGCAATGCTTATTTGCAGTATGTCGCCGCTACTCTCCTCGGATGGCGCGAGCGCAAAGTCGATGGCATCGATCTGGTCAGTTGCTCGGAAATTGTTTGTCAATTGCCTAAAGCCGCGCGCGAGAATGGCAGCCCCGAGGACCATGTATATGTAGAAGCTGACGGCGAACTCATCGGCCGCCTTCCCGCCCGCATGAGCATGCAGCCTGACGCGCTCTCGCTGATCGTACCGGCTGTGAAAAACTAGACTTCCCAATTTGTTGATATCCCCAAAACATCGGTATTTCTACAACCTTGTCATGTCGAGCGAGGCTGAGACTTCACGAAGGGAAGCCGCGGCGGAGTCGAGACACTCTTACCCGCCACTTACGGAACGGTCGTGTTTTCCCTACGCCGCTTCGGGCTGGTTTTTGCGTTCTGCCTTATGGTGGGAAAGATTTCCTTCCTCGGTGGCCGAATTTCCCTTATTCGGGTCTTGCTCCTGCCTTGTTCTGAGCGTCTGCTCATTCCGGCCTTCGTCTCGGTTTTCGCTTCGTTCTTTGCGTTGATCGTGACGTCGTTCTTCCTGTTCTTTATCCTGTTCTCCGCCAATCGCCTTCTCAACCTTCTGCGTCAGCGATTCCTCGACACTCTTCATCGCGGAGGCGAGCAGGCTATTGATTCGCAGCCGCTCGGCGCGCCACCGGACATTGCTCGCGTTGCCCGCCGCTTCCAGATACGGTGCAAGCTCTTTGTCCGTGGCCATCCCTTTTTCTTTCAGGAATTGCAGAATGGCCCCGGTCTGCGTTTCGATCGACTCAAGCGCCGAGAAGAGTTCGTCCAAAACCACGTCTGCCGGGTTGCTGCCGCTGCTGTCCATCGTGGGCGCTCCTTCATTGATCGATAGCTCTTTCAACATCGGCATTTTGATGCCGAACGCGCAGCCGCTGTTTCTTCTCTGAGCATTTTTATCCACCCAGGGAATCGCGCAAATTCGAATTGAAGCTCCAGAGCGAGGGGTCTGAAGGCCTGGAACAACTCAGTGTGAGCCCTGCGCTGTTTCGGCGAGAAAATTGTCCTGGCACTGTTTCGCGGCCGCGAGCAGCTGCGCGTACTCGGGCGCGCCGCGCAGCGAGGCGAGCAGAGGATTCTTTTGTAGGCCCGCGTAGGAGCAATATCGTCCATCGATCGCACTCTTCATCAGCCGCACAGCTGCCTCTCTCTGGCCGCAGTAAGCCATTTCCGCTGCCGCAAGGTATCGGTTCTCCGGATCGGGATTGCTTAACATCCCCGGCTCGCTCTCGCGGGCAATTTCATTCAGCTCTGCCGAGGGCGATTGTGTGGGCGCAGGAAGGGCTGAGCAGACTGCGAGAAACCTCTCGCGCGCGCCCGATTGAGGGAGCCGCAGAATCGCCTCATGCGCTTCCGTTTGCCTGCCCTCGCTCAGCAGAAGTTGGGGAATGTTCCGGTTGAAGAAATCCGATCCCGCATCCAGACGCAGAAAGTCGATGGCCCGCTCGGTATTCCCCATCTCCGCAAACGCGAGCGAACACGATCTAAGACCAAAATTTCCCGGATCGAGCGCCAACGCGCTCTCACACTCGCGTGCCGATTCGTCAAGCAAACCCGCATAGCGCAATACATAAGCCAATGCGAAATGCGAAAAGCTCGCCCGTGGCTGGCGCTTCACCAGATCGACCGCATCTTTATATGCGGATGCAAGCTCGCTTCGCTCGACGCGATTGGCAATGGTCTGTACCGCCGCCGTGATCAGGTTCGGATCCAGTGCCCGCGCCCGCGCCAAGGCCGTGTTCGACTTTTGAAACGCCGCCTCTGCGCCATTGGAATATTGAGAATCCCAATAGTAATGGAGACCCAGTTGGGCCCAAGCCGGCGCGTACGTCGGGTCCAGCCCGACTGCGCGCTCCAGCATCGTGATTGCTTCTTTGTTCGGACCCGGCTCTCTCGGCATCGCCAGGCTGCGTAAATACAGATCGTAGGCCTCTTCATTCTTGGGACGAGTCTCCGTTTCGGCCGATTCCCCGCCCACGCCCAGCGCCGGCACCAATCCCTGCCGCACCTTCGCCGTGATCTGCCCCCGCATCGCAATCATGTCGGGCGCCGCGACGTTCAGCGTGTCGCGCCAGAGCGTGCGATTGTTCTCCACATCGACCGCCTCCAGTGTGATCTGAAGCTGATTGCCTTCTTTCATGTAGTGGCCGGTAACAATGTCGCTGACGCGCATTTCATGGCCAGCTTGTTGCAGATCAAGGCCCGCAGCCGTGTATTTGCTTGTGGTGGCAAACGGACGAATCGACAAAGAGCGCACATAACTAAGATCGGTCGCAATCTCATCAGGCAGGGCCAGTCGCAGAAAATCAACGTCCTTATCCGCGCCAATATTCTGAAAAGGAAGAATCGCAATTGTGGTTGGGCCAACAGTCCTTCCCCCTGGGGCCGCGGCATGCATGGATTGCCAGTAGAAATAGCCGAGCGTACTGACCACAATAATGAGGGCCGCGCCCGCGATCAGGCTATACCGCCCTCTCCGCCCCGGCACCGCCATAGCGCTGCCCGAACTCGCCGCGCTGGGCGTAGCCGAAACCGCCACGCTTGAGATCGCCGCACTACGATCGCCCGAACTGGCCGGCCCCGCCGCATACCCGGCCGACGAAGCATGCGGGGTCACCGATTCCTCCTGCGCGCTCGCCGCCTGGGAAATTATTCGCCCGGTATCGGTGTCGCGCTTCAAACGCTGCAAATCGCTGCGCATCTCCGAGGCATACTGATAACGCAAGTTGCGGTCTTTCTCCAGCGCTTTATTGATAATGTCTTCCAGCTTCGGCGGCACATCGCGGTTCAAGCGCACGGCCGCGACCGGCGGGCGATTCATAATCGCTTCGCAGATCACGGCTGAACTTTCGCCGTGAAAAGGCACATCGCCCGTCGCCATTTCGTAAAGAACCGCGCCAAACGAAAACAAATCCGTACGCGTATCCAGATCTCGCGCCCGCACCTGTTCCGGCGACATGTAAGCAACCGTGCCCACCATCGTGCCCGGACTGGTCAAGTGAGCCTCGTCCATCGTCTGCGTTGAATTTAGACTCTCGCTCGAAGCCCCCCGCGCCGCTCCCACCTTCGCCAGCCCAAAGTCGAGTATCTTGGCGTGCCCACGCTTGGTCACAAAAATGTTTGCCGGTTTGATGTCGCGATGCACAATCCCTTCCGCGTGCGCCGCATCCAGCGCATCGGCTATTTCAATCGCCAGCCCAAGCAATGTCTCGTTGTCGAGCGGACGCCCCATGATCATGTGCTTCAGCGTGCAGCCATCCAGATATTCCATCGCAATGAAGCGCAGGCCATCGTGCTCGCCAATTTCGTAGATTGTGCAAATATTCGGATGGTTCAGTGCCGAGGCAGCGCGAGCTTCGCGCCGGAAACGCTCCAGCGCCTGCGGGTCGCGCGCCACCTCGTCGGGCAGAAATTTAAGGGCGACAAAGCGGCCAAGAGAAGTATCTTCAGCCTTGTAAACCACACCCATGCCGCCGCCGCCCAGCTTTTCGACAACGCGGTAATGCGAAATCGTTTGCCCGATCATGTCGGGCAATGTTAGGCGGGATGAGCGAGCGAGTCAATGAAAGACAGGGTTAGGTCACAACTACCATATGCAATGCTGGTATTCGGTATGGTACAATGACCCTACATGAAAACCGCGCGCAAGATCACGATTGAGATCCCCGCCGAGCTTCTCGCAAAAGCGCAGCAAGCCAGTGGCGCTGGCATTACCGAAACCGTCCGCGCGGGATTGCAGCTGCTCGCCGCCTCGCGGGCCTATGCAAACCTGCGCCAGCTTCGGGGCAAAGTTCGTTTTTCGCGTACGCTGGCAGAACTGAAAGCCGACCGATGAAGGACGATCAATGATCGCCGCGGATACGAGTACGTGGATCGCTTTTCTTGAAGGCAGCCACGGGGATGACGTAGCATTGCTTAACCGCGCACTGGAAGATCGGCAGGTCCTCATGGTTTCTATTGTGCTGACCGAATTGCTAAGCGACCCGAAGCTCCCGGCAAGCGTCGCCGAAACTCTTGTCGATGTGCCCATGATCGAGATTACGCCCGGTTTCTGGCAACGAGCTGGTCAGCTGCGAGCAAGAATTCTGGCCAAGCGGAGCAAGGCGCGCCTCGGCCATGCGCTGATCGCCCAGGCCTGCATAGACCGCGGCATCGTGTTGCTCACACGAGACCGAGACTTCCGTGCCTTCTCTAACACTACCGGCCTCGACCTTGCCCTCCCAATCTGACCTCGCTTTTTGCGGATGGGCTTGCGTTCGGCTAGACTCACAATTTGGAACCCGTCACCCATTTCCTTTTTGGCGCCAACATGGGCCGCGCTGGATTCAACCGCAAAACCGCCCTCGCCACTGCCACGCTGACCCTCGCCGCCGAAGCCCCCGACCTTGATGTCTTCAGCCGTTTTGGAGGCTCCGCCTTCGCGCTCAATCATCACCGCGGTTTCACGCACTCTTTTCTTGGCGTGCCCATAGTTGCCGCTGCGGTCGTCGCCTTCATCTATGCCGTCTGGCGCTTGCGCGGACGCAAAACTCGAGACCCCAAGCTTCCGCCGCGCTGGGGGCTGCTTTTCCTCTATGCCTGCCTCGCCGGCCTCAGCCACATTTTGCTCGACTACACCACGGCGTACGGTGTCCGCCCCTTCTGGCCGTTTTCCGAACGCTGGATTTCCTGGGACATCGTCTACATCGTCGAGCCGGTACTTCTCGTCATCCTCATTCTTGGCCTCACCGTGCCCGCGCTTTTCTCGCTGGTGAATGAAGAAATCGGCGCGCGCCAAAAAGGCCCTCCAGGCCGGGTGGCAGCCACGCTTGCTCTCATCGGTGTATGTACATACTGGGGCGTGTGCGATTTCGAGCATCGTCGCGTGATCGCCGCCCTCAACGCCCGCACCTACAATGGCGCCGATGCCCTCCGCGTCTCCGCCTATCCATATATGACCAATCCCTTTCGCTGGTACGGCATCGCCGAGACTCCCGCCTTCTTCGCCATGATGGATGTAAGTTCCCGGAGCGCGAGTTCATCGACGCCTGAAGTCGATCCGGAAGGCACGATGCAGATTCGTTACAAGCCGGAGGAAACTCCCATCACGCTCGCCGCCAAGAAAAGTTATCTCGGCCGCGTCTATCTGAGCTGGGCGCAGTATCCCATCAGTGAGACCGAGCAACTGGCAAGCGATTCCGCGGATAAGTCACGTGCCGCCTACCTGGTGCGTTTCCGCGATCTGCGTTATATGTATCCTGGCCATACCGCACGCCGTGCGCCTCTGGGAGCGTTCGTACTTTTGAATCGAGATCTTCAGGTTGTTAATGAACAGATGGGAAGGCGCGGCGGCTCAGATTCAAATAAAGACGTCGAGCCCTGATGACAGTCTTCGTGAGTCGTTTCGCAATTGGCTCCGAAACTTTCTCTTTGCAACGCGCTCCGCAACTCGCGACTCGAAATCCCCGGTTTCTACATCACATGCGTTGTCAGGAACACGAGCAGAAATAAGAAGCCATCCACGAGAATAATTATTGTTGCCACCCACACCGCGGCGTAGATCCGCGTCTGCGAAGGCGCCGGCGGCGTGATCCCTATAATGGCGTGCAACCACTCCAGCATGGAGCTGAGCCGGCCGGCCGGCACAAGACCTGCCCCCACCGCGACCGCCAGCGCAATCGTCGCAACATTAAAGATGACAACGCCGGTCATCGCTCTTCCTGGATATCCCCTCTTCGATCTTCCCGCATCTCCTTGTGCGGCCTTCGCTATTCACGCTTGGCTTCACTCTCGGAATCGGCGATTCGGGCCCCTTCCCTTGACCAACTCCCACTCCACGCGCCACAATCCTAACTGAGCGTTTTGTGAGGTGTTCATGCTGGCTTATATCTTCGTCCTTTTCGCGGTCGCTATGCGCATGCCGTTCATGCCGCATCCCTGGAACTTTACTCCGGTTGCGGCCGCCCTGCTTTATTTCGGAGCCCGCGGATCGCGCCGCCAGCTCTGGGTTCCCTTCGCACTGCTCGCCGCCTCTGACGTGATCCTCACAAAGTTTGTCTACGCTTATCAGTTTTCCTGGGATCATTATGTGACTTGGCTTTGGTACGCGGCCATTCTATGGCTGGGCACCAGCCTGCGCCAGAACGCCGCTTTGAGCGACGCAAAAGACTGGTTCCGAATCGGCGGCGCATCGCTCGCCAGCTCGGTTTCATTTTTTATCGTCAGTAACTTTGCCGCATGGGCCTGCTGGACTGACATGTACCCGCGCACCTTCGCTGGCCTCATGACCAGTTACGCCGCCGGCCTGCCGTTCTTCCGCCGCAGCCTCGAAGGCGATTTCTTGTTCACTGCTCTCATGTTCGGAGTACCGGCGGTCGCGGCTCTGCTGGCTCGCTCCGGCGAAAATCAGCACTCAGCCGCGATTTAGCTTTCCGATTTGCGTTCTTCTCCGTTCGCAGCGGAGATGGTTTTCCCGGTCAGCGTGTCCTGCCCCGCTGGCCGTTTTATTTTCCGCCAAATCAGCCATGCGGCTACCATCCCCCCCGCGCCCACCAGAATCGCCACAAAATGATGCGCGAATAAATTTGTGGTGAGCGCCACAATCTCCGGCCCGAACCATAGGGTCAGTAGAGCCTCAATCAAAAACCGTGTAAACCGTCCTGCAAAGATCGCCAGCAGGAAATGCGCGAAGTTCATTTCGAATCCTGCCGCCGCCAGCACTACTATCTTGAACGGCATGGGAGGCGGCAACATCGCCGGAAACATCAGCGCCCAGAATTCATGCTTCTCAAACGAGGCATGAATTTTCTCAAACTTTGCCGGCGGAATCCGCTTGCGCAGGAGCACCTCGCCACCCGCATACCCGATCCCATAGATCACCGCGCTTCCCAGCGCCGATCCGACGGCACCGAGCAGTACGTACAAAAGAAACCGCGCTCGATCGTTGTACACATACGCAACAAAAACCGCGTCCAGCGGCATGCCCAGAAATGACCCATCCACAGCCGCAAGCGCCAGCATTCCCCATGGCCCCAGCGGCGCAAGCGCATGCTTGATCCATTCTCCGTACGCATGAATAAAATGTTTGATCTTGTTCAACGAAGTGTGGTCGTGGTCATGGAATTTGAATTAGCGGGACATGAACAGTTTACGTGATGGTGGGAGAGTCGTCAGTCGACGGGGTCGTGCTCGGTCTTCCCCCCAAGCAACTCCAGCGCGTGCGGCAATATATCGATTACTGACTCCAGCGACTCCACCGCTCCCGCTGGACTGCCCGGCAGATTCAAAATCAAACTCGTTCCGCGCACACCGCACACGCCACGCCCCAGCGCCGCAAACCGCGTCTGCCGTATGCCTTCCCAGCGCATTAATTCCGCAATGCCTTCCACCAGACGCTCGCACACCGCGCGCGTCGCCTCCGGCGTTACATCGCGCGGAGCAATCCCCGTCCCGCCGGTCGTCACCACCAACCGGGCCTTCCCACTCATCTCAATCATTTTTCCCTGGATCGCGCTGCACTCATCCATCACCAGGGCGCGCGCTATGATCTGAAACCCGCGTCGCTCCAACGCCTCGGCAACCGCCGGTCCTGATAAATCTTTCTTCTCGCCCCGCGCGCAAGAGTCGCTCACGGTAAGAACTGCGGCAGACGTTGCATTGGAAGACGTGGCATCGGAAGGCATGGCATCAGGCATCGGGGCGTCAGGTATCGAGCAGGACATCTTCTCCCTCAGCCGCCGCGTCGCGCTGCGCTTCATCAAGCAACCGCAACCCTTCCATCAGCAGCCCTTGCGTGTTGAGCGTAGTTGTTTCCTGCGATGTCGTCCGCTCAAAATCAATCTGGAAATTTCCCTCGGTCCATCGCAGCACCTTGAAAACGGCGCTGTCCCCCGCAACCGACCCGTAGACTGCGTGCTTCGCTTGTCCCTGATTGAAATAAATTTCGCACTTCTCGGCGCCGTTGGTCATCGTCAACAGGCAGTTTTTTCGCCCCATCTCGAGCGATTGCACCAGGTCGATCACATTCATCTGCGCCAGGCTTCCGCGCACCACCCCATCGGTCGAGCCCGCCTTCGCCAGTTTTTCCAGCGCGATCCGATCAACCACACGCTTGATTTTCTTCACCGCATCTTTCAGGAAGAACGGTTTCTCCAGGCAATCCTCAACCGCATCCTTCGCCAGCCTCTCGCTGATGTCTGCCTTGCTCGCCATCAGGATCGCACTCACTCCCGCCGTCGCCGTCCGGCTCTTCAATTTTTCCAGCAGCTGCCGCCCGTCCATTCCCGGCATGCGATAGTCGCTGATCAGCAAATCCGGAGGATCGTCCACCGCCTTCAGCAACGCATCCGCCGAATCCCCCGTCGCGGCAACCACACCCAACGCTGCGAGCGCATCCCGGAGCATCCCCAACACCATTGGGTTGTCATCCACCAGCAGGATTTTGACGTTGCTGCTCATTCTGACCGGATCGAAAATCTACTCGCCTTTCTTCGATCTTCGATAATCGACTCTTCGATACTCCCCACTCTTGCCGCCCGACTTCTTTTCCAGCGCAATTTCGCGAATTTCAATGCCCTTATCCAGAGCCTTGCACATGTCATACACCGTCAAAGCCGCGACCGTGGCTGCAACCAGCGCTTCCATCTCCACGCCGGTTTCCGCCGTAGTCTTTACTTTTGATGCAATAGCCACGCCATTCTCGCACACGTGTAAAGTCACAGCAATGTGGCTGAGCGGCAGCGGATGGCAC
The DNA here is from genome assembly GCA_049589875.1 of Terriglobales bacterium. Lineage (GTDB taxonomy): Bacteria > Acidobacteriota > Terriglobia > Terriglobales > Acidobacteriaceae > Acidiflorens. The sequence continues at coordinate 218,360 of JBAWBR010000088.1, read as the reverse complement.
ATCGGAATCAGCCCCGCCGTGCGTTTCGCGGCCATGATGCCAGCAGTGCGCGCCACTTCCAGCGGGTCTCCTTTAGGATTCGACCGCAGCCCCCTCAGCACGCTCTTCTTCATGTAAACGAACGCACTGGCTTCTGCCTCCCGCGCGGTTTTCGCCTTCTCGGATACATCTACCATCCGAGTCCGTCCCCGCGCATCGTAGTGCGAAAGCTTCTTGGCCATTGAATTCCCGCCGAATTCAGAGTATCGCATCGGATGGGAAACTCGCGCGCGGAACAACCCCCCCATGAATTCCCCTGTGTACCCCATGGTTATAGGTTTTGAAGGAGACAGTGGATCAGAAGAGATCAGGCCATCAGCACCGAAACCCGCTCCCCCGCCTCAATCTGCTCCCGATCGGGAGGAATCACCAGAAAACAATCTGCCCCCGCCAGCGCCGCAATGTCGCCCGAGCCCTTCCAGTTCGCCAATTCAACCTCGGAATTCTCGAACGCGCCGGAAAGCACTGCCGGCAGAAAGCGCGTCAGCCCTGTCTTTGTCTTCACCGCAGCTTTTAATCGCGCCTGCAAAAAAAGCAACGGCTCAGGCCGAGCGCCCGCGAGCGCCGCAATCATCGGCTGCGCAAAAAGACGGAACGTCACCATCGTGGAAACCGGATTCCCGGGCAAACCAAAAAAATAACGCGGCATTGATGCGTGTGACGCGGACACTCCTGTCCGCGTGACAGTAGGGTATGTACTGTCTTCGCGGGCCTTGGCGCAAGTACCAGATTCGCACGAACCGAACACAACAGGCTTCCCTGGCTGAATTCGCGCCCCGGTGAAATACAACTCTGCCTTCAGTTCCGCGAGCACCTGCTCCACCAGATCATATTTTCCCATTGAAACGCCGCCGGTCATCAACAGCAGATCGCATGCCATGCCTTCTTCCATCAACTCCCGCAGCCGCTTTGGCTCATCCGGAGCGATCGCCAGCCGCACCGGCTCTCCGCCCGCGTCTTCAATCTGCGCTGCCAGCGAATACGAGTTTGAATTCCGAATCTCTGCCTTCCCCGGAACCGCGCCTATTTCAACCAATTCATCTCCCGTCGCAAGCACCGCGATTCGCGGCTTGCGGAACACTCGCACTCGGCCCTTCCCGACGGCAGCCGCTATCGCAATCAGCGAATGATCGAGCCTTCTACCTTTATCGATGAGCAACTGCTCCGCCTGAGCCTCTGCGCCACGCGTAACAAAATTTTCCCCGCTCGCCACACTGCGCTGAATCTCAACCCAATTCCCGAACACTGCCGTGTACTCCACCATCACCACCGCGTCCGCACCGATTGGCAGTGGAGCTCCCGTCATAATGGAAGCCGCCTGGCCGGGATTGAGTGAAGCCGGATCGCCTGCTTCCCCCGCTTTGATCTCCCCAATCACTTCCAGCCGCGCTGGAACCTTCTCCACATCGGCCGCGCGCACCGCATATCCGTCGCGGGTGGCTCGATTAAATGGCGGGAAGTCGCGGTCGGCGAGAATCGGCTCGGAGAGAACTCGGCCGCGCGCGGCGAGAATATCCGTAATTTCTGTTTCGGCGGGATTACTGCGCGATGCCAGGACCTTTGCGGCGTGCTCTTCCACAATTCGCCGCGCGTCGTTAAAGCTCACCACGGAAGCCGCAGACATTCAGAAATCATACCCTCCGCGGCTGCCAGAAAGCGTTTTCTGCCGCTACCACTGAATCAAATGCTCCGTATCCTCGACCAGCACAACCTCGTACTTTTCGATCATCGGCATGAGAATGTTTTCCAATTCGTTTTTCCAGAGTTCGCCTTCGTAAAACTTAGCCTTCATCGGCTCGCGTGACTCTATGTCGGGAAAACCTCGCATAAAGAAGAAAGTGTCGGGATCTTCGACCGAAAGAAACGGACCCAGAATTTTCATCCCGATCTCTGCATGCGCCGGCATCGACTTCGTCAGAAATATCTCGAGAAACCGGCCCCGCGTGCCGGGTTTCAGCTTGTAAGTACGCATCTCAACGATCATCGATGATCCTCGACATGAAAAGACGCTGCGCCTGCATAATTGTAGAGCTGAGAGGCTGAAAACTGGGCACTGGTTACTGGCTTATGAAAACTAACTCCGCGCCAGTTCCTGCCCCAACAAGGTTGCGTTGCTGGCGAAACAGAGCCCGGTTTCCAGATCGACCAATCCTGAGCGGATCAGCTTCGCAATCTCGGAATCGAAGTGCTGCATGCCTTCGCTCTCGCTGGCCTTGATCGCATCGAGCAAAGTCTTACCAGGTCGCTCACCCTGCTCCACGCAGTCGCGAGTGCGCGAATTCGATTTCAATATTTCGACGACCGCGATGCGTTCGCCGCCATCGGCGCGCGGAATCAGCCTCTGGGCAATGATGTAGCGAAAAGTTTTGGCCAGCCGCTCGCGCATGGATTGCTGCTCGCCGGCGGCAAAGGGGTGAGCGGCAAACAACCCAGCCATGCGCTCCACCGTTTTCGCTGCGTCAATCGTCCTCATGCTTGAAAGTACCAGATGCCCATTCTCCGCAGCTTCCAAAAGAATCTCCAGGGTCTCACGATCGCGAATCTCGCCGACCATAATGACGCGTGGAGCCTGGCGCAGCGCGGCGCGCAGTGCCAGCGGGAAACTGGGCGCGTCGCTGTGCAGCTCGCGCTGATGCACTGTGGATTTCTTATGCTTGTGCAGAAATTCAATCGGATCTTCCACGGTGAGAATGTGATAACACTGTCCACCATTGATGCGGTCAATCAAGGCGGCGAGTGTGGATGACTTTCCCGAGCCGCTTCCGCCAGCCACCAGAATGATCCCGCTGCGCACATTGGCCGCGTCTTCCAGTTGCGCGGGCAATCGCAGAGAGCCGAAGGTTGGAATCTCAGTCGGAATCACTCTCATGACCACGGCGCAACTGCCGCGCTGAATAAAAATGTTGGCGCGGAAGCGCGCCATGCCCGCAAGACCGTAGGAGACATCGCACGACCCGTGCTCGCGCAGCGCATTGATAGCTTGCTTGTTCGTGCCAATCAGGTCGGCGGCGATTCGCCGCGTGTCATCGGCGGTAAGCATTCCGACTCCCGCGAGATTCACGCCCGTCAACTGCCCATGAATCTCGACCTGCGGCGGGCGACCAGGAGAAAAAATCAGATCGCTGATCTTATCCGAGGCGCGCAACATCGCCGCCAGCAAGACCGTGGTCGGGATCGAGCCCGAGCCAGTCACGCCTTCCAATTCAATCGACAGCGGAGAATTCCCTGGCGCCGCCATATGAGACAAATCCCTCGGTTGGAGATCATCCCTTGCAGGGAAAAAAATGAGGGAGCTACTTGACTGTAGCGCGAACCGCGCAGTCAGCGAAGGGCGAGAAAGGCCATAGACCTCGGTAACAGTTGCCAGTATCCAGTTGCCAGTACTCAGTATCCAGAAAAGTCAAAAGCAGCTTTGCGACTTCTTAAGTTGGCGCACGGGCAACTGGATACTGGGTGCTGGATACTGGCTGCTATTTCTTGACTGGCGCCTTCTTCTTGCCAAAGCCGGTTTCGATGGTAGCGCCGATGCTGGCCAGCATATCCTTTGCCGTTTGCGCCATCGAGCCAGTGGGATCGAGCTCAAGGTATTTCTGGAACGCCTCGGCTGTACCGTCAGGGGCGACCATTTTATTGTCTTTGCCCACCGTTGCCTTTCCGATCAGGTTGATACCTTTCCAGTAGTACGCGAGCGCTTTGGTTGGATCGGCGGCAATGGTCTTGTCAAAAGCGCTGATGGCGTCATCGACCTTGCCCACGTTGGTTAACACAGCGCCTTCGTTGAAGTAGTACATCGCCGCGCCGGCGGGGTCGAGCTGAGCCGCCTGGTTATAGGCGTTCACGGCATCATCTGGCTTGTTGGATTTGGCGTAGGAGTCGGCCAGATTGTTGTAGTAATGGGCCATCGTCTTGCTGGCGGCCGCGGCATCCTTTTGCGGAACGTCGGAGGCCTTTCGCAGATCGATCGCCTTCTGATAATCGGCGGCGGCGGTTTCGTAGCGTTTCTTCTTCTCGTCTGGATCGGTTTGCTTGGGAGCGGAAAGGCGGTAGGCATCGGCCAGCTGGGCCCAGATGAGATCGCGAGTGGGGTCGATCGCATTGGCCTCGGTCAAAATCGAGATTGCTTTGTCGAAATCGCCGGCGGTGCTGGCGGCAGCCGCCTCGGTTATTTTGTCGTTCAAAGCTTTAACCGTGCCCTGCTCCTTGAGAGCCTTTTGCCGCTGCTCCTCTTCTGCCTTGATCTGCTCAGGCGTCTTGCCCAGAGCGGCGGCAGCTGTCGCTTTCTCCTTCTTCAGATCGAAATCCAGGGGAACCTCGTCGGAGCCAACCGCGATGTTGTTAAGATGCCACAGCTCTTTTCCATCCTTGCTCAGCTTGACGTTGTATTTGCCGGGGGCGATGCCAAGCGAGAAATACTCGCCTTTCCCATTGGTCTTAAGGTCGTACTTACGGCCAGTCTCCGGTGCATACCATTCCACTTGAGCGCCTGCGATGGGATTCCCATCGCTGTCCTTGCAAACGCCCTTCACGGAGCCCGTTTGCGCATGCGCCAGCGGAGCCGCCAATCCAGCGGCAAGCGCAAGCAGTATGGAAAGAATGAAATATTTCTTCATATATGAGCCTCCCGGCAGAACCTTTCTATTTTGCGAATCTATCCTAATCCTTCGAAACAAAAACGGCGCGGGCTCGGCACTAATCGGAATTTCTCTTGACCGTTCGAGCCGCGTCTGCATACCGAATCGGATCGCGTGCGCCAGCTTCACGAAACGCCCGCAGGCGCAGCGCGCAACTATCGCAGATGCCGCAGGCGCGATCTTCCCTTTGATAGCATGACCACGTTAAATCGAAGGGCGCGTTTAATTCAAGGCCAAGGCGCACAATCTCGGCTTTGTGCATGGCGATAAGCGGCGTAACCACCTCGATTTTGCCATCCTTTGTTCCGGTCCGCACCACCTCGTTGAACGCACGATAATACTCCGGGCGGCAATCGGGATAGCCGGAACTATCCGGTTCAACCGCTCCTATATAAACCTTCTCCGCGCCCAGCACCTCGGCCCAGCTTACTGCGACTGCTAAAAAATGCGCATTGCGGAAAGGGACGTAAGTGACAGGAACTCCCGCGCCGATAGCATGCGATTCCGGCACGGCAATATTCTCGTCGGTTAAAGCCGACCCGCCGATAGCGCGCAAGGCCTCATTACGAACCACCAGGCGGTCGCGGATTCCAAGCCGGTCGCAAATTGCCTGGAAGGATCTGAGTTCGCGCGCTTCCGTGCGCTGACCGTAGCTGATATGAAGCGCCGCGGGACTGGAGTCGCGCACGGCTAGCGCGGCGCAAACGCAGGAATCCATTCCTCCGCTGAGGAGAACCACGGATCGAGCCATTGTGCTGTCGGGTAACGGGGTCATAATCAACGGGTCATCAGGTGATCAAACGCCCTTTGCTGCCGGGTCCCAGATCAGTTTGTGGATTTGCAGGCTCAGGCGCGCTGGAACGTCGTCGGCAAGCATCCATTGTGCAAGCTGCTCGGGATCGAGAAGACAATGTGAGGTGTCGCGCGCGCCGTTCGCATCTTTCTTAAAAGCCGGAGAAAACAAGATCGCATTCACGCGGCCCGCCAGCTGGTGCAGCGAAACAAAATCGCGGGCGAATTCATAATCGGCGCGATTGGACAAAACGAACTTGAGTTCATCGTGCGGCTGAAGGGCTGCGAGGTTGTCGAGATTGAACGTGCCGGCTTCTCCCGAGTGCGGACATTTCACGTCCACAATTTTAACGACCTGTCCCGGAACACGCGCCAGTGGCCGCTCCCCACTCGTTTCAAGCAGAACCTTATATCCCGCCTCAACCAGCCGCTCCATCAGCGGAACTACTTCGCGCTCCTGCAGCATAGGCTCGCCGCCGGTGATCTCGACGAGGCAGTTGCTAGTTGCTGGTTGCTGGTTGCTAGTTTGCGGTTGCTGGTTGCTAGTTGGCAGTTGCTGGTTGCTAGTTGCCAGTTGCTGGGTGCTGGTTGGCGGTTGCTGGTTGCTAGTTGGCGGTTGCAGTTTGTCGACTTCAGAGACAACCTCGTCGATCGTCATCTTGCTGCCGCCGTAGAAGCTGAACTCGCTGTCGCACCATGTGCAGCGCAGATTGCATCCCGTTAGGCGGACGAATACACACGGAAGGCCTGCGTAGGTTGATTCGCCTTGGAGCGACTTGTAGATTTCAGTGATCTGCATAAAGACAGTTGCTCGTTGCTTGTTGCTAGCGGCTAGTTGCTCGTTACCGGCTGACAGTTGCTAGTTGCTAGTTGCCAGTTGGAACTCCTTCTCCGAGAGTCGTCCTGGCAGCGCGTCGACTGCTACTCGCCGCGTCAACTGCTACTGGCCCCGTCAACTGCTACTCGCCGCTTCAACTGCCACTCGCCGCGTCAACTGCTACTCGCTGTATGTTGCTGTGGTCGTGTCCGTCTCAAACACGGTGACATCCTTCACGCGCACGCGGCCGCTGGTGACGTTCTTCAGGCGGGCATTGGTTTCATCGTAGAAATACTTCGACAGATTTTCAGCGGAGGGATTCAGCACAGTGAAAGGCTCGATATCATTGATCATCTGATGATCGAGCCGGTCGATGACGTGCTTCATCACGTCCTTCAAATCCTTGAAATCCAGCAACAGGCCTGCCTTGTCGAGCTCAGCGCCGGCGAGCGTCACGCGAATCTTATAGTTATGGCCGTGCGGGTTCTCACACTTCCCCTTGTAATTGCGCAGGTAGTGTCCGGCGGCAAATGTATCTTCAACGGTTACTTCGTACATGAAATCGAGAGCCTCGGCTGGGCTTTATTGTACATTTCGAAGCCCTGGGAGACATATCACTCAAATGCCTGTCGTCTGCTTGGCGCGCGCCTGAATTGTGCCGGGCGGCAAGGGTTTGGGCGCAGGTGAGACGGGAGCGGGACTGTCGTTGGCCGGCGCGGAGGCGGAAGAAGAGGAATCGGAGCCGTTCCTCTTTTTGTTCTTCTTGTCTTTGTCTTTGTCCCTGTCTTTGTCTTTGGGCAGACCTTTGTGTCCGTTCATGTGAGCCATATTTGTGGAGGCAACCTGCATGGCGTAGAGCAGGACGGAGGCTTCTTTGGGTTCGATGCGGCGGTGCAGCATCATTTCGCAAACGTCTGTGATTGCCGACTGGATGGAGACGGAATCTTCGAAGGCGGGCAGGTAGGCGTGGCCGGAACTGGGCGTGTCGATGTTGACCGCGGGTTTGCCCATCAGCTTGTGATAGTGGCAAAACCGTTCAGCGCGAAGAGCTGGAGATTGGCAGGGATCGCCGTTGGCCTTTCGCTGCGCACAAATCCTGGGGGGATATTTATCGAAAGATGAAGACATTTATGATTGCTCCTAAGGCTATGATTCGCTGATGGATAAATGCATTTTGCGGGTATGAAAGTTGGAAAATTCGGGGGGTGCCCCCCCTATGAAATGGGTTAAGTTGTTAATAACAGGGTACTTATGTGCAAAGTATTCACAATATGAGACTTAGCTACGAATTCTTCGATTTGGCGTGCAGTTCAGAGGGGTCGGAGAGTGGCTCATTTTGCTAAAAACGGGCTCATTCTGGCTAAAAACGCCTTCCGGAAAGGCACTCGGCTTTGACGAAGGAATAGCTGGAAAAAAATGTGGCAATTCATGATGTCAAAGAGCTGACGGTTTCGAGGCTGATGATGCGCCCGCCTCTGGAGACGGCCGCACCTCTCGATGATGCACTGACGAGCAATCATCGCACCGATTGTGGTGGAGGTCTGTGATGGCGGTTACGGGAAAAATGTGATGAAAAAGGTGGAAGCGTAATCTGGATAAGGCCGACTGGAAACTTATGCATAAGACTGAGAGGGCGGAGATCAGGATTCGCGAAGCCGGACCTGCGGATATCGAAACGATCCTGCATCATCGCCGGTCGATGTTTCGCGATATGGGCGAGGGCACGGTGGAGGAACTGGACCGCATGGTCGAGGTGGCGCGGCCGTGGGTCGCGCGAGCGCTGGCCGATGGCACCTACCGGCACTGGCTGGCGATTGATCCTCAGGGAAGCGTGGCTGGAGGAGGCGGAGTTCTGCTCTGCCCGTGGCCGGCGAATCCTCATGACCCATGCACGGAGCGCGCCGTGATTCTGAATGTTTATACCGAGCAGGAGTTCCGGCGGCGGGGAATTGCGCGGCTGGTGATGGGCGTAATTCTGGACTGGATCAAAGCTCGCGGAATGCGCAGCGTCAATCTGCATTCGAGCCCGGAGGGCCGCGCGTTGTATGAATCGATGGGCTTTAAAGCCACCAATGAAATGCGGCTATGGCTGGAGCGCGTTTTATAAATGTATTTCGCGCAGAGGTGCACTCCCTCAGGGGCTAAAGCCCCGTATTTTTGCGGGCGCTTACGGCACGGCTGAAGAGGTTGCGGAAAAAGTCCCAGGAATGCAGATTCCTCGCCGTCCTCACCGCGCAAGCGCGGCTGCGGACGACTCGGAATGACAAAACTAAAGGGCCTAGCAGTGCGGCTGAAAGCCGCTTCCTTTCAAAACAGGTGCCGATCAAAACAGGTACACAAATGACTTTTTCCGCAGCCTGTGAAGCCGTGCCCTTCCCAAAGCCGACTACGAAACACGTTCTAAGCGAAAGTTTGATCGAGAGATGGCTGGAATGGGCCACCTGACGGGCAGTCTGGGGCGCAACCAGCGAAACACCGCGTCCCACACTGTGTTCGTCTAGCAAACCGAAGGCCAACTCCTGATAATCTGCTAACGTTCGGGGTGGGACGCCGTCTATCTCTGTGCAAGGCAAGGTTGGACAACTTGTAGAGGATAGAGACAGCAAATGCCGGCCGATTCTTACGCAGCAGCCATTACGGTTGGCGAGTTAACAAACCCGAGGCGGACGGAGCAGCACAGCGGCATCCTGAACCCCACGTTGTATGGGAACATGAGGGGCTCCTTGGCAGCGCAGGGCAACCGCATTGACGATACGAGCTTGATCCGCGAGGCGCAGCAGGGCAACCGCGCAGCCTTCGAGGTCCTCGTGCGCCATTACGATCACTCGGTGCTTCGGCTGGCGCTGCACCTGACGGGCTCGGAAAGCGACGCACAGGATATCTATCAGGAGGCCTTTCTCAAGGCCTATAAGAACTTGGGCAGCTTCCGCTTCGAGTGCTCTTTCTACACCTGGATCTACCGCATCGTTACCAATCTTTGCCTTGACCACCTGCGCAAGAGGAATGTGCGCAAGGAGGACGCTCCGGTCGCGGTTGACAGCTCCGGCGAAGAGTACAGCGTGCTCGACCAATTCGCCGACACACGCGCGGGAGCGAACCCCGAGCGCGATCTGATGCGGCGGGAGCTGGGGAAAAAGATTGGCGCGGCTCTATCGCGCCTCACGCCGCGCGAGCGCATGGTATTTGAACTTAAGCATTATCACGGCTTGAAACTTCGTACGGTGGGAGAAATGCTCCAGACCACGGAGGAGACGGCCAAGAACACGCTGTTCCGCGCCACGCAAAAATTGCGCAGCGTGCTGCAGGAGATGCGGTGAAGGAAGCTGCGAGCTATGAGCGAGCAGTTTTCGGTTTCGAGAATTTGCTGGCTACAGAGGTACACCGATGAAATGTGAATGGGTACGACAAAATATCGTCTTCTACGTTTACAACGAGCTTGAAGATGACGCTCGCTATGAAGTGGAGCAGCACCTGGGCCGCTGTCCGGAGTGCGCCGCCGAACTGAAATCCGAGCGCAACTTCCAAAGCGCGCTCTCCCAGACCCCAGTCGAGGAGCCGGCTGCGAACCTGCTCGCCTCTTCGCGCATGCGCTTGCAGGAAGCGCTTGAAACGACTTCGCAGGGAGCATGGTGGCATCGGCTGGTGTTCGAGCCGGCGAACTGGCTGCGCCAGGTGCGCATGGCTCCCGCGGTGGCAGCGGCGATTTTCGTGGTCGGGTTCGGGGGTGGAATCGCCGCAACCTACAACTATCTGGGCAATCGTGCTACGGGCAACGGAATCGCGATGATCGATCGCGCGCCGGCGCAGAGTCCGGTCGAAGCCTCCGCCATCACAGGCATCCGTTCGGTCACGCAGGAACCGGGATCGAACCAGGTCGACATCAAGTACGACACAATTTCCACACAGGAAACGCAGGGCTCGCTGAACGATCAGCGCATTCAGCAGCTGCTCCTGTTTGCGGCGCGCAATAACTACAATTCCGGAGTCCGCATGGATTCGGTGGATGTGCTGACGCAGGCTTCGAACGATGCACGGGTGCGGGAAGCGCTGCTGTATGCGCTCGAAAACGATAGCAACCCTGGTGTGCGCCTGAAAGCGCTGGATGGATTGAGCGGGTTTGTGGGGCAAGATCCGCTGGTTCGGGATGCGGTTTTACGCACCTTGATCGCAGACTCAAGTTCAGGGGTTCGCGTGCAGGCATTGCGGCTGGTCGAGCCCATGAAAGCCGATAGCAACGTCCGTGCCGTGCTGACGCGAGTGGCCGCAACCGATCAGAACACTTCGATCCGGTCGCAGGCCAAGCTGATGCTGGCGCAGACGCCAGAGATGGATTAGGAACGCCAATCGCTGTTCGACTCGATTACGGGTTTTGGGAACGGCGAACAGCAAGTTTATTAGAGCGAAGAGTGGGTTTATTAAGGAGGACATTCATTGAAGTACGCAATTAAATTCGCTGGTGTGGCAATCGCCGCCGTCGCGCTGGCATCGCTGGCGCTCGGCCAGGAAGGCCGGATCTACCGTGAAGGCGGCAACTGGGTACAGGAAGTCACGGGCAATTTGAGCGCGGCGAAGAATCTGCGCGTGAAGCTCGACACGGGCTCGGTGAAGGTGCAGGGCGGATCGCAATCCAATATTACATTCGTCATTCATCGACTCGCGTTTACGGGCAGCGAAGAGCAGGCGCGGCGCCAATTCCAATCGAACCGCATCAGCACCTCGGTAAAGGGGGATACGGCATGGATTGTCGCGGAATCGAGCAGCCGCAATCGTAAGTGCTCCGATGAAATGGTCGTCAATGTTCCGAGAAATACCGATCTCGCCAGGATTGAAACCGGCGGCGGCAGTGTAAGCGCGACTTCGATTTCCGGCCGGGTGGAGATTGAAACCGGCGGCGGATCCATTCATCTCGACGACATCGGCGGCGCAAAAGCCGAAACTGGCGGGGGCGCCATCGACGTCGGCAGCGCGGGCGGCGACGTCGCCCTTGAAACCGGCGGCGGGAACATCAAAATCAACTCTGTGAAAGGACAGATCAAAGCCAGCACCGGTGGCGGCAGCCTGGTTGTTCTTTCCGGCCTTCAGGGTGCGGTGTTGCAGACGGGTGGCGGCAGCATTCACATGGATAAGTGCAGCGGCCATGTCAAAGCAAGCACCGGCGGCGGCAGCATCGATCTTGGCGAGATCGGGGGACCCGTCGAAGTCGAATCCGCCGGCGGCAGCATTCGCCTGCGCTCGGCCAGCGGGCGCGTCGAGGCTCAGACGGGCGGCGGCAGCATTCAGTTGGATGGAGCGACTTCTGTGAAGGCGGAAACGGGCGCGGGTGGGATCATAGTGAAGCTCGTCTCGTCATCGGACGTGCGCAGTAATTCGACGCTTGAAACCGCGGCTGGCGATATCAAAGTCTATCTCGCAAACGATCTGCCCATCACCATACGGGCAGAGATTGAGATGGCCAACGGCCACAGCATTCACAGCGAGTTTAGCGATATCCACGTCTCGAACGAAGGCGGCAACTGGCCCGGCCCTCGATCGGTAACGGCCGAAGGACAGTTAAACGGTGGAGGTCCTGTGCTGAAGGTTCGCACCACTTCAGGGAACATAACGTTCTTGCGCGCCTCGCGCTAGGGCGGAGTTTTAAATAGAGAAATCCAGGGGGAGTCCATGCTATATCGCTTCCTGCTTTGCACGTTGTTCTTATCGCTGGTAGCAAGCGCCCAGCCCGATGAACATGCCAATGAACGCCCCAATGAGAACTCCAAATCCGAAAGTTGGAGCTACGGCTATGGGTCGGACGAAGGGGGCAGCTCATCCTCCTATCTTGGCGTGGATATCGCCGACGTAACCGCCGAACGCATCTCCGCGCTCAAGCTCAAAGAGGAGCATGGCGCCGAAATCACCATGGTGGATCAGGATGCTCCCGCGGGAAAAGCCGGACTCCACGAGCACGATGTGATTCTTAGCCTGAACGGCACGTCCATCGAAAGCGCTGCCCAGCTGCGCCGCATGATCAAGGAAATTCCCCCGGGCCGCATCGTTACCATCGGCCTTAGCCGCGACGGTCAGCCCCTCACCATCAAAGTGCAACTCGCGGATCGCCACAAAGAAGAAGCCTGGCAGCCGGGCTCTCACGATTTCAACATTCACATTCCACCCCTACCCTCGCTGCCCGACATGGACTTGCCAGTGACGGTAGTGATCGCCCATACCTCGATGCGCAGCGGCCTGATGCTCGAAAACATCACGCCGCAGCTCGGAGATTTTTTTGGCGTCAAAGATGGCAAGGGCGCATTGATCCGGTCGGTCGAAAAGGGCAGCCACGGCGAAAAAGCGGGCTTCCGCGCCGGAGACGTGGTGGTCCGCGTCAACGGTCAGCCGGTGCATGATGCCTCCGACTTTACCCACGCCCTACGCGGGTCGGCCGGCGCAACCGTGAACGTCACCATCATGCGCGACAAGCACGAGCAAAATATCACGCTCACGCTTCCCGAGAAAAAGGATTCCGGGCGGCTTCTGGAAGATAGTTTTGAGATTCCCGAGTTCACCGAAGAGACCCAGCAGATCCTCACCCTAGCCGATCGTGAGCTCGCCAGCCTCGATACGGAAAAGCTCCAGCAAAAATTACAGCAGGCCCAGGAAAAATTAGAGTCTGCTGGAGAATGCCTTAAAGAGCGTCAGGAAGAAATGCGGGATAGCTCTGAGGACCAGCAGGAAAAAATGCGCGAGCAACAAGACAAGCTGCGAGAGCAACAGGAAGAGTTCCGCGAAGAACAAGACAGGGTGCGGGAGCAACAGGAAACTCTGCGCGAGCAGCAAGAGGAAATGGTTCATAGCGGCGAGGAACTTCGGCAGAACGTCCTGCACCGCTGGGCCGAGATTTAATCCGGCAAAATTCCGATCCGCCCACGATCAAATCATGCCGCTTTCATGCGCAACGGCTTACGAAAGTAATATGGCAACGCCAACCACACCAGGAAATAGTTCGGCACTGGCGCCTCCGCCCCCCTGAGGTGTATGCCTTTGGACGGATGGCCCATCATTGCCGCGTTCATTGCGGCAAGCATCGGTATTTCCGCCGGCAGGCGGCGGAGATGAGATTCTCCGCATTAGTGCATCGTCCCCCGTTACCTGTTACCGCCCTCCAAATCCCGATAATCTGAGGCCGCGATGGCCTTCCGCGCCCTGCTGTTTTCCAAGAGTCTCGATACCAACGCCGCTCTGACCGCAGCCTGCCAAAGCGCTGGTGTCCACCTCGAAGTTTGCGACGACATCTTCTCCGCCATCGAAAAGGGCACTCATCAGGCCTTTTCCTGCGTGCTCGTCGATTGGGCCGAACAACCCGAGGCTGGGTTCCTGCTAAAACGCGCACGCGAATCTTCGCCGAACGTCAACATCGTTGCCATTGCGATTGTGACCCATGAACCCGCCGCCAAGGACATGCGGGAACATCGTTTGGATTTCCTCATCTCGCGCCCCTTTTCGTCCGAGCAAGCGCGGGAAGTGCTGACCAAAGCCGTGGAAGGCATGGCGGAAGTCGGTGCCGCAAATTTGCCGGCGGATGTGCCGGAAATGCCCAGACAACTCCCGCAACCGAAAAGCGCGCGCAGTACCCCGGCGTCGATGTTTCCGCCTCAAAACTCCGAACCCATCTCCGGACCCAATCAATCGCAAAAAATGGCTGGCGCCAATGCCTCCGTTCCGACCTCGACCGTGTACGACGGAATGGATCCAATGGATGCAACCGAAGATTCGGCCGCAATCACGCGGCAGGAGCGGAGGAATCGTTCTTCCAACGGCTTCTCGCGGAAAGCGGGCGCGGCTGTGCTCATGCTCGTCGCGGCGTTCTGTCTATGGACCGAGCGCGGCACCATCCAATACCTCGCAGGCACTTCGGAAAACCGCGCCAATCTCCTCAAGGAATCGGTGACAGCCTTATTTAATCCGACCGTTCCCACCGTTGCGCCAGGTCCGCCTTCGAGTGAAGCCATCGACGCCTACGTCAACCGCAGCACCCCCAAGTCCGAGCCTCCAGTTCATCTCGGCGTGGTGTCAACCGAAGCCGAAGTCAACGACTCGCAACTGCGCAAACCCTCCGAACTTCCGCTGCCCGCGCCCGTTTATGATCATCCAGCGGCAACGCCCATCGAGGCCCCGCGCACTTCAATTCCCGAAAGTTTGCGCAGTTCCGCATCCATACCGTTGCCCGTGGCGGTGACCACCATCCCCGCACAAATGATGCCGGTTTCATCGCCGGCGGCGCCCGCCCTTTCCACCCAGCAGTTCAGCGAACCTGTGGCTGTGACCGAAGACGTGGAACGCTCCCTGCTCGTACGCAGCGTTCCGCCCGCGTATCCCGAGGAAGCGGCCGCTCAAAAGCTGCATGGGGCGGTGGTTTTGCAGGCCACAATCGGCCGCAACGGAACCGTCGAAGACCTGAAGATTCTCCGCGGATCTTTCGTTCTGGCGAAAGCGTCGATTGCAGCCGTCAAGCAGTGGCAGTTCCAGCCCTACATGATCAACGGTCACGCCGCCGAAACGCAGACTTACATCACCATCAACTTCAATCCGCCGAACTAAAAGGCGCGCGCTTCTACTGATGATGCGGGTGGTCGGCCGGTTCGGGCGGGCTGACGGCCGGTCCCGCGCCCCCCGCTTTCTTCCAATATTCCTGCACCGCGGGAGGCAGTTTCTCTATGCGCGACAAAAACGCGGTCACCTTCCAGATATCGGGATCCGGCAACGCCTTATTCCAGGCCGGCATTCCGGTATAGCGAACGCCATTGCGAATGATAAAAAAGATATGCCACTCCGGATCGTCATCCGGATCGAGAATCAAGTTCGGCGGCGGCGGATAAAACGACTTCGCCAGCATCGATGGCTGGCGATCGATCCCGCCATGGCAGGTGGCGCAGTTCATGGTGTAAATTTTCATACCCTCAATCAGGTTCTCGTCCGTTGGCGGCACAGGGTTGTTGGCATGCGGCGCATGGCGATCCACGGAATTATCGAGCGCGCTCATGGCGAAATGGACCTCCCATGCCGGCGGCTGTTTATTGGCAGTTGTGGGCAGAAAGCCGAGCAGCGCAAGGCCGGCCGCGCCAATCGCGATCACCACGAGAGTGAGAATAATTCCAAGAATAACCTTGCCCATAGCAGAACCCCCAAAGCGTTCTCAAACATGAGCTTCGAACAACGAGGCCCCGGAGCACGCAACCCTAAGCCATATATATATCAGGAGTTCGAGGGCGCGCCAGCGGCAGGGAACAAAGAGCTGGATCGATTGAAGGAAGCAGCGCGGCGTGGCGGCATCATGTCACGGCGGTGCACTGCCCAGACCCGCCCCTAGTAAGCCCGCAGCCGCCGCGCCTCGCGCACCACGTCGCTCACCTTGGGCAAAAAAAACTCTTCCTGCGGAGGCGAAAACGGCACCGGCGAATCCAGCGAGGTGAGCCGCACAATCGGCCCATCCAGGGAATCAAATGCTTCTTCATTAATAATGGCGGCCACTTCGCCGGCCAGGCCGCCGGTGCGCGCGTGCTCATGCAGGATGATGACCTTGTTAGTCTTCTTCACCGTGTCCGCAATCGCATCGCGATCCAGCGGAGAGACCGTCCGCAGGTCGACCACTTCGACCTCAATTCCTTCGCGGCTCAAAATCTCCGCTGCCTCGAGCGCTACATGCAGCATCGCCGCATAAGTGATGACACTGAGATGAACGCCCTCGCGCGCCACCCGCGCCTTTCCAATCGGGACCACATAATCTTCGCTGGGAATTTCTTCCTTCACCCGCCGGTAGAGATATTTGTGTTCGAAAAAAATGACGGGATTGTTATCGCGAATGGCCGCCTTGATCAGCCCCTTCGCGTCGTAGGCGGTTGCCGGACAAACTACCTTCAAGCCCGGCGCGTGCACGAACCACATCTCCGGATTCTGCGAATGAAACGGCCCGCCATGGACATTGCCGCCGCTCGGGCCGCGAATCACCATGGGAGCCGGCGCTCCCCAACGGTAATGCGCCTTGGCCGCCATGTTGACGATCTGGTTAAAGGCGCAAGGCAGAAAATCCATGAATTGAAACTCGGCCACTGGACGCATTCCGGTCAGCGCCGCCCCAAACGCCGCCCCCACGATCGCCGACTCGGCAATTGGAGTATCAATCACCCGCTCTGCCCCGAAGCGGTCGATGAATCCCTCAGTGACCTTGAACGCCCCGCCGTAAATCCCAATATCTTCGCCGAGACAGAAGACGCACGGATCGCGCTCCATCTCCTCCCAAATTCCCTGCCGGATGGCTTCAAGGTAAGTAACGGTGGGCATGAGAGGGAGTGTACTATGATTCATTCCCAAAAGAGTTGTGGACGAATCATCCCAGAACTGGGAATCATATGACGCGTTCAGCAAGAGTCCCCGGCGAAAAGCCTCTGTTTTGGGGTGGGATCGTCCAGGGACGACTTGCTCGGCTTTCCCGAGGCCGTGAAGGACGAAATCGGCGTCGCCTTGTGCTATGAGGCAAGATATGGCAAATGGACGAAACGATAATCGGGTGGTTGCAAGCTCGCAACGTATTCGCCGATCTAGGACTGCGCGACGCCGAAGAAAAGCAAACCAGAGTGCGCCTCGCGGTCGCCATCAATCAGATCATCCAATCGCGTCCCCTGTCGCAGACCGCGGCGGCGCGCCTGCTCGACGTGAATCAGCCAAAGATCTCCGCCTTGATGAACTACCGCCTGGACGGATTCTCCGTGGAGCGCCTCATGCACTTCCTCAATGCCCTCGATCGCGACGTAGAAATAGTGATCCGCAAAAAGCCCCGCTCCCGCCGCAGCGCAAGGATCACAGTGACGGAAGCACAACTCGTGAATGCAGGCTAGGCGGGGTGTCTGCCCGTTGTCATCCTGAGCAAACTCGGTCTAAGCTAAATCGTCAGTTAGTCCTCGTCTGGAGGCACAGCTTCATTAACGTCAGCCGGCTTTGACTTAGGCAGATTGAGAAAGTAATTAATATCTTCGACTGCGGGAATGGTCGCGCCGTAAGGCTGCGCCGCCGCTTCGGTGAAGTACTCACGCAGATCGTTCGACGACCGCGCATCGGCAAAGCCGAGCTGCTGCTCATGCGTCGGGCCAAAGAAAATTCCCTGAAGCATATTCAGGATGCTGCCGAAATCTTCCGGCTGAACTGTGCTGACCAGTCCAGGTTTTGTGTAAGCCGAAATCACGATCAGCGGAACGCGGAATCCGTAGTTGTAATTACTCCACGGCGCGGAGAGTTTCCAGGGAGCTTCGTGGTCGTACCATCCTCCCCAATCGTCCCAGGTAAGCACGATGGCGGTGTTCGCCCAGTAGCCGCAGTTATTGTTGAAGCCTCCGACGGCATTCACAATTGCGGCCACATAGGAAGGACCAAGCCCTTTGTTGGAACTGGCGTGATCGGACCATCTGCCATCGGGAATAACCCAACTAACCGCGGGCAGCGCGCAATTTTGCAGATCGTTCAGGAAAGGCACGCCGCCATAACTGCCTGTGAACGGAAAGATGACGTTAGTCGCCCATTCGGAACCGTCGCATGCGGTGTAACCGCTGTTCGGCTGGCAAATGGCAGTAATGGAATTCGGCGCAGTCCAGATAGAGCCTGCGGCGGGAGCGTAGTATCTCCAGGAGACAGGAGTTTTATAGTTATCGAGCAGCGTTGCCATGGTATTGCGCTTGTAACAGAAGTCTCCGAGAGCGCCGCCAAAGGGCGTTTCGGTGCCGCTGGAATCGATAAGAAAGTTCATGACGCCGGTATTCGCCAGACAGCCGGCGAAGATTGTGGTGTCATCGTCCGAACTGAAATTTTCCGAGACAAACGTTCCCTTCTTGTCATCGGCAGCCGAGGGAGCGGACGTTCCTCCAAAAATGAACTGGTGCGCCGGATAACTCGGTCCCTGATTCGTCTGATACATGTAATTCGCCCATCCCCATCGTTTCGCCATAGCGATGTAAGGATCGAGGATATGCGTAGTTATGCCTGTACCGTACAAGTTAGTGGAAGTTAGTGGCTGCGCGTTATCGACATACATGAACTGATTCCACGTGGAGGCGGCGCATGCGAAGATCTCCGCGGTTGCAGTCCCTCCGCAAGCTGGAACCAGCGGCGTGGTTGGAGCTGTCGCTTCCGACACGAAAGCACTATGGGCATGACTAAGGTCGAAGTTAGTGGCCATTCCGACGGGAGTGAGTGGCATATGCTTGCCGCCAGAATCAACCCAATAACTCTGGATGTCATACTTCACACCGTTCGACCCTTTCAGGTTATGTAGACCCTGAAAGAGGTTGTCAGGCGTGCGATTCTCCTGGAAGACGATAATCACATGCTGAATTTGAGCGGGGAATTGAGCCTGGGCAAGGGATCCAAATAGAACGGTGAAGAAGAGGACCAGGGCGGAGCGTTTCATAGGATGTTCTCCTGCGGGCAGCGGAAGGTGTTATAGCCCGGGCATTTCTACGGGCGGATGCCGCCACCCAATGTAATGAGCAGCCCCGAGTGAAGTTAGCGCGATTATGTCCCTGCGGGAAGCCATTGTCAAGGACTGCGGGGACTCGGTGCGTCAGAGCGAGCGCTGCGAGCCCTGAGACCGAATTCTTGGATCACCGGGAGCAGCGTAGCGCGTAAATCATCCAGGGAGCGATGCGAGTCTCGATCTCAAGTAAGCCTCAGCGCGGGTGGCTTTTCGTAGCAATTGACGAAATTCATCGCGCCTCGCTTCTGCCGAGCAGATGCGACATCAATTTGTGCGTTTAACTCTCATCTCCGACGGGATTGCGCAGCGTGCCAATGCCAGGAATCGAAACTTCAATTACGTCGCCCGCGACAACCGGTCCCACGCCCTTGGGCGTGCCGGTGCAGATCAGATCGCCAGGTTCGAGCGTCATGATATTGGAGATGTAGCGGATGACGACATCGAGCGGGAAGATAAAATCGCGTGTATTGCCCGATTGCCGAATGGCGCCGTTGACACGGGTTTCGACGCCAACGCCGGCCCAGGGATCGAGCGTGCCGGTAACCAGAGGCCCGACGGGGCAGAAGGTGTCGAAGCCCTTGGCGCGAGTCCACTGGCCATCTTTATTTTGAAGATCGCGCGCGGTGAAATCGTCTACGCACGTGTAGCCGAGAATATAAGGGCGAACCTCTTCATTGTCGCGCAAGCGGCGGGCGCGGCGTCCGATGATCACACCCAACTCGCCCTCATAGTCGGTACGCGCGGAAGCCTGTGGGCGAACGATAGTCGCTCCGGGAGCGAGCAAGGCGCTGGGGGGCTTGAAGAAGAGCAGCGGTTCCGTGGGAACTTCGTTGCCTAGTTCGGCGGCGTGCTCTTTGTAATTGCGGCCCACGCAGACAATCTTGGAAGGCTCGACCGGCGCCAGGAGCGATGCCTTGGCAAGGGCAAGCGGGTCCATGCCCAGGGTCGGCATTCTATCGACCTCGACCTCGCTTGCGTGGGGCGATTGCAGCAGAAGGCGGGTGATGGCGTCGACTCCATTGACGGACTCGACAAGTCCGTAGTGAATAGTTCCGTTGAGATTGTATCGGCAATATCGCATAAAAATTGGATGTTGCAGCTAGTGTAGCGGGTTTGGGCCGGCAAAAGTCGTCAGATCCTATTCACTGGCTTTGGGCGCGGAGAGCGGGTCGCGACCGCTTTGCATTCAGTTGTTCGGCGGCAGGGTTTCGCTGGCTTCTTCGGATTTCGCGCTCTCATTTCCGCGAACATCGACGGCGGAAATGGAATAAACATAAGCCTTGCCGGGAGTCACGGCGCTATCGCGATAAGAGGGCGTTTTCACAAGCTCGGAATTCACCTTCACCATCATCTTCATCTTGCCGTCATTGGACTCGCTACGGTAGATGTTGTAGCCCGCCAGGTCGGCGCTGGCAACCGGAGCCCAAATCAGATCGATGAACGGTTTCTGGCCCTCACCGGAATAGACGGCTTGCAGTCCAACAGGCACGGCGGGCGGAAAAATATCGTGAGCGATGACGCGCACGGTTGGACTGTCATCGCCTTCGACCTGCGCCTCGCTGTCGGCGCGCGTGACAATGCTTACGGCGGTCACGTGATACAGGTAAGTTTTTTCCCACTCGATGGCGTCGAGGAAATGCGCTGGACCAGGCGCGCCCACCGGGATTTCTCCAGCAACCATTGGTTTGCCGCCGCTTTCTTCGCGGCGATAGATGCGATAGCGAAATTGGGCTGCGGGAGTTGAGCTCGCATCATTAACTCGATCGCCATTTCCGGGAGGTTGCGCTTCGCCGGACTTGGGCTCGAGGGACTTGGGCTCGAGGGACTTGGGCTCGCCGGCGCTCGTCCAAGTGAGCAGCACGCCGTCGTCGTTGAGCTGCGCTGCCAGATCTTGCGGCGCTGGCAAAGTCCGGATGGCGGGGATATGCAGGCGGTTGGAGAGTCCTGCGCCGCGGGCATTGCGGTTCAGCACTTCAATGGCGTAAGTGAGATCGGCTTGCGGATCCGTGCTGAGCGCACTGGCCGGAATCGTATCAGTGAAAGTCAGCGCCAATGGCGGGTTGGGCGGCGGCTTGCGCAGAGATTTTTTCGGTACAAGTGCGGGAGCGGGAACAGTCGCCACGGCAGCTCCGCACGCCGTCATTTCGGAATCGGAGCTGCGGCAGATTTGCGTGGGCCCGAGCGACCGCACCGTCTCATGATCGGTGGTGAGCCTGGGCTCGGTCCAGGTCAGCGTGACGGAATTACCTTTGCGCGAGGCGCGCAAATCAGTGGGCGGCTTAGGCAGTTCGAGCGAGGGCGGCAGCGGGGCGCCGGGCTGCGCGCAACCAGCAAGCAGAAGGCAGAGAGCGGTTAGAGCGATGAGGTTGGTGAAGTGAGGTTTCATCCGGAAAGAAAAGGGTAGCAGAGGAACGTCGATGGCTGCGCTTTAATTGCCGATGGAAATCGAATAGCGAAGGGCGGTCCTACACTGGCCCACCCCGACAACTCTTCAAAGCACCGTTACAGAATGTACCTCGACAAATCCTGATCCTTGACGATCTCGCTTAGCATTTTCTGCACGTAGGCGGCGTCGACCTTGAACTCCTGGCCTTTTCTTTCGGGCGCCTCGAAGCTGATCTCGTCGAGCACTCGCTCCATGATGGTGTGGAGGCGGCGGGCGCCGATATTTTCCGTTCCTTCATTCACGCGGAAGGCGAAGCGCGCGACTTCTTCGAGTGCGCCGGGAGTGAACTCAAGCTTGACGCCTTCGGTTTCGAGCAGCGCCGTGTATTGCTTGGTGAGCGATGACTTGGGCTCGGTCAGGATGCGGATGAAGTCTTCCATGGTGAGCGACTGGAGCTCGACGCGAATGGGGAAGCGCCCCTGGAGTTCGGGAATCAGGTCGCTGGGCTTGGAGACGTGGAATGCGCCGGCGGCGACGAACAAAATGTGGTCGGTGCGGACCATGCCGTAGCGCGTGTTGACGGTGGTGCCTTCGACGATGGGCAGAATATCGCGCTGCACGCCTTCGCGTGAGACATCAGGCCCATGGCCGCTTTCGCGGCCGGCGATCTTGTCGATCTCGTCGAGGAAGATGATGCCGGAGTTTTCCACACGGTCGATGGCGACGCGCGTCACCTGTTCCATATCGATGAGGCGCTGTTCCTCTTCCTGAATGAGATACTCGAACGCCTCGTTGACTTTCATCTTCCGCTTCTTGGTGCGCTGGCCGAAGATGTTGGGGAGCATGTCCTTGATATTGACGTCCATCTCCTCCATGCCCTGATTGGAGATGATTTCGAACGATGGAAAATTGCGCTCGCGGGTTTCGATTTCGACAGTGCGGTCGTCGAGTTTGCCCTCGCGCAGCTGCTGGCGCAGCTTTTCGCGGGTGCGGCTCGAGGATTCCGTCATGCTCGTGGAGGCGTCGATGACTACGCCGCCGGTTGAAGTAGAAGAGGAGGATGAATCGGTGCGCGGAGTAACGGGCGGAAGCAAGATATCGAGCAGGCGCTCCTCGGCGTTGAGTTCGGCTTTGTCGGCGACATCTTCCAGCCGCTCCTCGCGAATCATTTCAATGGCAATCTCGACCAGGTCGCGGATCATGGACTCGACATCGCGACCGACGTAGCCGACCTCGGTGAACTTGGAAGCTTCGACTTTGAGGAACGGAGAGTTTGCGAGTTTGGCCAGCCGGCGGGCGATTTCGGTCTTGCCGACGCCGGTTGGGCCGATCATGATGATGTTTTTGGGGATGACTTCCTCGGCCAGCTCGGGAGCGAGCTTCTGGCGGCGCATACGATTGCGCAAAGCGATGGCGACGGCGCGCTTGGCGTCTTTTTGTCCGACAACGTGTTTGTCGAGCTCGGCGACGATTTCGCGCGGGGTCAGCTCGTCGAGCGCGACCTGTTCTTCTTCGGCGGTTCCGGGTAAATAGATAGCCATAAAAATAGGGTCTCAGCTGTCAGGTCTAAGATCTCGGGAAAATCTCAAGAACTGCCGGCGCTCGCTCAGGGCTGAGCGCCGGAAACGGAGAACTTTTATAACTCCTCAATTGTTACTGTGTCATTTGTATAGATGCACATTTTGCCGGCGATCTTCATCGATTCCTCGGCGATCTCGCGGGGCGAAAGTTTTGTATGATCCGCGAGCGCCTGCGCCGCGGCTTGGGCAAAGGGGCCGCCGGAGCCGATGGCGGCGATGCCGGTGTCAGGCTCGATCACGTCGCCCTGGCCGCTGAGCAGGAACGTCTGTTCCTTGTCGGAGACGAGAAGCAGCGCTTCCAGGTGGCGAAGAAATTTATCGGTACGCCAGTCCTTTGCCAGTTCGACGGCCGACCGGCCGAGATTGCCGTGGTACTGCTCGAGCTTGGATTCGAAGCGGCTGAAGAGCGAAAAGGCGTCGGCGGTTGAGCCGGCGAAGCCGGCGAGAATCTTATCCTGGTAGAGGCGGCGGATTTTCCTGGCGCCGTGCTTGATGATGGATTCACCGAGGGTGACCTGTCCATCTCCAGCCATGACGACTTTGTCATCCCGGCGAACGCAAAGGACGGTAGTGGAGCGAATGAGGCGGCGGCCGGTTTTGGCCGTGAATTGATTGCCGCCGGCTGCTGATCTGCCTTTTCTCATGAGCACAATCTTCGATTATAGCCGATGGGATGCGGCGGCTCTGTCTGGCATGCAGAGAATTAAAATTTCGACTTGAATGGGCGGCGGGCCGTCGCTGGCTAAGACGCAAACGATGCGACGGTTTGCCGCCAGTATTCGAGCAGATCGGCAATGGTCGCTTTCAGCGGTATATGCGGATGCCAGCCGGTTTGCTCATTAAGTTTGGCGGAGTTGCCGCAAATGTAAGGGACGGAAGCGGATCGAATTTGTTTTGGATCGGTTGTGACTGAGATTTGAATTCCAACATTTTCCTGGAATTGACGAACGACATCGCGCAAGCAGATTGGTGATCCGGAGGAGACGTTGTAAGTCTCGCCAAGGCAGCCTTTCTCCAGTAGCAATGCATAAGCGCGGACAACGTCACGCACATCTGTAAAGTCGCGTTTGACTGAGATGTCGCCGAGCGCGAGCGTAGGCGGGCGCAGGCCAGCTTCGATTTCAGCAAGCTGCCGGGCAATGGAAGGCAATACGAAATTGGGAGTTTGTCCAGGCCCGGTGTGATTGAACGGTCTTACAGTAATTATGCCTCCGGCGCCCTGGTCGCGATACTGCAGCGTGAGTAACTCAGCCATAGCCTTGCTGATGGAGTAAGGATTGTCCGGCCGGATCGGACTATCCTCAGTTAAAGGCAGATCTGAGGGAGCATACACTTGAGAGGTGCTGACATTGAGTATCCTTGGCGGAGCGGATAACTGCATAGCCGCCTCGAAAAGGTTATGCGCTCCCAGAACATTAACCTCATAAGTAAGTCTGGGATCCTTACATGAAACGTTCACAGCGGTGATGCCGGCGAGATGATATATGTGCTGGGGATTTACCTCTCTTACAATTTGCCGAACGGCAGCGGCATCGCGTATGTCCACGTCGAAGTAATCCACCGCGGGCCGGTTCGCGGGCGGATCGCCGGATGAAAGCACGGCGATATGGGAGGCGCGATCCGCCAAAAAATGGATGAGATGGGCTCCCACGAACCCGGTTCCGCCAGTTATGAGGACGCGTGGAGCTGAACGATGAGTCATGTTAGTGAAATGCAGAAATCGTCGGGACCAAGGTCAAGCAGCCGAGACAGAATGTTGGGGAATTCTTGCCACCAAGTCGAGATCACTATCCATCATCATGCCCACTAAGCGTTCGAAACCGACCTCGGGCTTCCAGCCTAATTGCTTGCGCGCCTTGGAATAGTCTCCCAGTAAGTGATGCACCTCGGCGGGCCTTAAGAGGCTGGGATCGATTTCGGTATGATCGCGGTAGTCCAGCCCGACGTGGGAGAATGCGAGCTCGAGCAACCGCCGGACGCTATGCGTGACCCCGGTGGCAATAACGTAGTCCTGGGCAGTAGGCTGCTGCAGCATCAGCCACATGGCGCGAACATAGTCGCCGGCGAAACCCCAGTCGCGCTCGGCATCCACATTACCAATTTTTAGTTTCTCCTGGAGGCCTAACTTGATGCGAGAAGCGTTGTAAGTGACTTTGCGAGTCACGAATTCTATTCCGCGCCGTGGGGATTCGTGATTGAACAGAATTCCGGAACAGGCGTACAAGCCATAACTCTCGCGGGCGTTCACGGTAATCCAATGGCCGTAGAGCTTCGCTGCGCCATAGGGACTACGAGGATAAAAACGGGTCTCCTCGTTCTGCGGAGACTGGCTGACCATGCCGAACATTTCGCTGGAGGAAGCCTGATAAAAACGGATGGAGGGGTCGACGACCCGAATTGCCTCCAGCATGCGTGTGACGCCGAGAGCGGTGAACTCGCCGGTCAAAACGGGCTGGCTCCAGGAGGTGGGAACAAAGGACTGGGCGGCGAGGTTATAGACCTCCTGCGGCTGAGCCTTTTGAATGGCGGCGATTAATGAGCTCTGGTCAAGAAGATCGCCGGGAATTAATTCGATGGTGTCCTGCAGGTGATTGATGCGCTCAAAATTGATGGTGCTGCTACGACGGACTAATCCGTAAACGCGATAGTTCTTCTGTAGCAGGAATTCGGCCAGATAGGAGCCATCCTGGCCGGTGATGCCGGTGATGAGCGCCGATCGCTGCATAAAATGGAGCTTGTAGAAGTCGAGTGTAGCATAGGCCGGCGGCAATCGGATGTCGAGCGCGAAGGCGACTTGCGTCCGCTTCCGGACTGTGAATTGTCCTCAACATAAGAGCCGTAGCTCACGATATCATTGTCGAATGCTGATCATTCCTACGTACAACGAGCGCGAGAACATTGCCTCGCTTGTAGCCAGGATTCGCAGCGCAGTAGGGGCGGTGCCGATATTGTTCGCGGACGACAATTCTCCCGATGGCACGGGCGATGAGATCCGCCGCATTCAGGAGGGGGATGCCAACGTGCATCTGCTGGCGCGACCGGGCAAGAATGGGTATGGGGCGGCGTGCCGGGACGCGATGAAAAAGGTTCTCCAGGAAAATCTAGCCGAGTATGTGATTCAGTCCGATGCCGATTTATCCCATCCTCCGGAATTGCTGCCACGCATGCTGGAGTTGCTCAAGACGCATCCCGTGGTGGTGGGCTCGCGCTACGTGACGGGGGGCGGCGCTAAGAACTGGAGCTTCCCGCGGCGGACGCTAAGCTTTGGAGCGAATATTTATGCGCGCATTTTTACGGGCGGCCCGGTGCATGACATGACCGCTGGGTTTGTGGGTTACCGCACCGAGGTGCTGCGGAAGATCGATCTCGACGAAATCCATTCCGAAGGTTACGCGTTTCTGATGGAAATGAAATTCAAACTGCACCGGCGCGGCGCAACGTTCTGCGAATTCCCTATAATTTTTTGCGAGCGTGAATCGGGCAAATCAAAGTTTGACCGCAAGATTCTGTTTGAAGGCATGCGCTTTCCGCTCAAGGCGTTTGGAAAAAGAATCACCGGGAACGCCTGAACCGCGCGTCTTTATAGGAACCGGGCGATGTGCAGGGTTCGCGTCAGAGTATTTGCGTATCGAGCATTGCGATGAATTGGATTCCCGGCACGATTTTCCCGACAAGACTTTTATCATTCGTCAGAAAGAGGTCGGTACCGGCTTGGGCCGCGGTCGCCAGATGAATCGCGTCCCCAGGGGTGGCGCCAATCGCGCCGCGAATCCGCGCGTAGTGGTCAGCCGTTTCGACGGTAAACGGCACTATTTCCGCAACCACGCTTTTCAACAGCGAACGAAACTGATCGGCCAGTTCCACACGTCCTTTGCGGTGGCTTCCCGCGAGGATCTCTCCAAAGGTGAAGGCGCCGGTGATGAGGCGATCCTGACGCTGCTTCATGCGCGAATGAATGGCATCGACTTGCTTTGCATAGTGGGGATGATCCTCGAGCCAATAAATGAAGAGCATGCTGTCCCAGTACACGCGGCTCATTTGGGTTCCTCGGCGGCGTAAAACTTGCGCCGTTCAGCTTGAAGATAAGCCTCGCCTCCGCCCAGTTCGGCGAAAACATCCTTCAGCGCCCCGCGCAGGCGAGACCAGGCATCGACAGCGGGATCTGCGGGAGGTTCGGAATCGACAAATTCGTAAGTGAACACTACGGTCGTACTCAAACCGGACTTGGGCCCGGTCGCATCGACCAACCTGAGGCCATTGGATCTCTGGAACTCTTGCGTTTTAAGGGCGCTGCAAACAGCAGGTATGCTGCGGTAGAGTCTCAATTCGCGAACCACGTCGCCGACTCGAATCGAAAACCTTTCTTGACCCCTTTGGCGAGCCGGCTGGACAAAGGTCTTTGCACTGTACTCGCGGATGTCATCGGCCCCAATCTTCTTTGCTTGCTCATTTACGGTATTCATTTGGCTTCCTGCCAGGGAAGAGCAGAGTACATAGTTAGAATAGTCATGTACGACGCTATTATAGCATGAGTATAATGAGTAGTTAACTTATTGACAACAAGTAGAAACCGGGGAGATATCAGATGTGCGTTGCCGAAGTATGATAGGTGCACCAACGCGCGCCACGCGCACACCCTTCCTGTAAAATCCAAGTTAATCGCATTGCGGGAGCTATTCTCCTTTGTCTTTTCTTGACGAGTTAAATCCACAACAACGCGAGGCCGTCGAAACCACCGAAGGCCCGGTGCTGATTCTTGCGGGAGCGGGGAGCGGGAAGACGCGCGTCATCACGTTCCGGATCGCCTATCTGATCGAGAAGATGGGCGTGATGCCGGAGGCGATTCTTGCCATGACCTTTACCAACAAGGCTGCGGCCGAGATGGCGGAGCGCGTGGGAAAACTTGTTGGCGGCTTGAGCATTGCGAAACCTGTTATCTCAACGTTCCATTCTTTTTGCGTGCGCGTATTGCGCCGGGATGTTGAAGCGCTGCGGATTCCTTCGAGCGTGCCGGGGCAACCGCCAATCGGGCTCACCAAGAATTTCGTGATTTACGACGAGAGCGATCAGCAGCAAGTGGTCAAAGGGGTGATGCGGCGGCTGGGATTGGACGACAAGGAGCTGACTCCGCGGACGGTGCTATCGCGGATTTCATGGGCCAAGAATCACATGCTCGATCCGCAAGAAATTTATTTGCAGTCGGCCGATCCGAAGACAGAGCGTATCGCGCATGTTTACGAGGAATACCGCAAAGAGCTGCGCAAAGCCAACGCCATGGATTTCGACGATCTGCTGCTTGAGGCGGCGCGGCTGCTTAAATCGGTCGCGGCGGTGCGCGAGTATTACAACCGGCGATTCCAGTATCTGCTGATCGATGAATATCAGGATACGAACCGTCCGCAGTATGAACTGATGCGGCTGCTGGCGGGTGACCGGCACAATGTTTGCGCGGTTGGAGATGAGGATCAGTCGATCTATTCGTGGCGCGGGGCGGACATCCGCAACATTCTGGAGTTCGAGCGCGACTTTCCCGACGCCAAGATTGTGCGCCTGGAGCAGAACTACCGGTCGACGCAAAACATATTGCAGGCCGCATCGGCGGTGGTTGCGAACAACGTGCGGCGCAAGGGAAAGAATCTTTGGACCTCGCGGCAGGGCGGCGCGAAGATTGGATACTACGAAGCTCCGGATGGCGAGAACGAGGCGCTGTTTGCCGCCGACACCATCAGCCGTTATGTGAAGCAGGCGCTGGACGACGGCGAGACGGCGCGGGCGGCGGTGCTTTATCGCACAAATTCGCAGTCACGGCTTTTTGAAGAGGCGATGCGGCGTTATCAGCTCAAATATCACGTGGTTGGCGGCTTCTCATTTTATGAGCGAGCCGAGATCAAAGACCTGATCTCGTATTTGAAGGTCGTATTGAATCCGGACGATTCGGTTTCGCTGATGCGCGTGATCAACACGCCCACGCGGGGGCTGGGCAAGACGACCATCGAGATTATCGAGCGGCTGGCGCTGGAAACAGGGCTGAGTCTTTGGGGCGCGATTGGCGAAGCAATCTCGCGGCAGTTGCTGCCGGCGCGCGCGACGACGGCGCTTAAGAATTTTCGCGATCTGATTGTGGATGGGCAAGCCATGCTGGCTGGGACATACGCGGACCGGCTGGCAGAAAGCGCGAAAGAAAACGGGGGCGTGCCGGGGGGAGTTGAAGAGGCGTCGATGCCGGTTCGCCCGGCTGAGGAATCGGAAAATTTCGATGCCGATACCGACTTCAATCCTACTAACTTCAGCTTCGATTTCGGAGCTCCAGCCGATGATTTGGCGGAGGACGACAGTACAAGCGAGGATTCCGCGGACGTTCGAGCGGGCGAGCCGCGGGACTCCGCACCGGAAAATGCCGCTGCCATACCGGAATCCGAGGCTGCTACGGCGGAAGAAGGGGTTGACGGTTTCCGCGCGCCGGGCTCCGCCGCGAACACAGCCGAGCTTTTGAAATTTCTGATCGACCGCACCGGCTACATCAAGTTGCTGGAGGAAGAAGATACGCCCGAAGCTTATTCACGAATTGAGAACCTTCGGGAACTGGTGAATGCGGCGATGGATTCGCGGGACCGCGGCGAAACGCTGGATCAGTTTCTGGACCATGCCGCGCTGGTCAGTGACGCGGATCAATATGACGAGAATGCGCAGATCACGCTGATGACGCTGCACGCGGCCAAAGGCCTGGAGTTTCCGCTGGTGGTGCTCGCGGGGATGGAAGAAGGCTTGTTCCCGCATTCGCGAACTTTGATTGAGCCGGACCAGATAGAAGAAGAGCGGCGGCTTTGCTATGTGGGGATGACGCGCGCGATGGACAGTCTTGTTTTATCTCGCGCAGTTTATCGGCGGCGATATGGGACTGACATGCCCGAGGCGAGCGTGCCTTCGCGGTTTTTGGACGAGGTGCCGCTGGAACTGGTGGAAGAGTTGGGTGGATCGCGCCGCCGCGCGAACTCCGCCGGCAACTTTTCGCGGACCGGAGTCTCCGCGCCACAGAAGCAGACTTACGCTCGCGAAACCACGCACTATTCCTACGAAGATGAGGATCAGAGTGCGGCGTGGGACCCCGGAAGAGTGAAGGCGAAAGCGGCGCGGCCGCTGCAAAGCTACAACTCGATTGACAACATTGCCGAGTTTTTTGCATCGCGCGGTAAAAAGTTCAGCGCGCCGAAAGTGCCGGTTGCAGAGCCGACGGGGAAACGAGGATTTCGTCCGGGGCAGAAGGTAAAACATCCGAAATATGGCGAGGGAACGGTTTTCCGTCGCGAAGGGGATGGGGAAGATGCGAAGATTACTGTACAATTCCCTCGCTTCGGTTTGAAGAAACTGGTGGAGAAGTACGCGCAACTGGAACGGGCTTGAACAGAATTTGGTAATTTCGTAATCGGGTAATTTTGTAATTTTAGAACCTGTTCGCAGGGCGAATTGCAAAGTTACCCGATTGCCAAATTACAAAATCGAGAAGAGAAAACATTCATGGCAG
This sequence comes from Terriglobales bacterium, assembly GCA_049589875.1. Taxonomy (GTDB): domain Bacteria; phylum Acidobacteriota; class Terriglobia; order Terriglobales; family Acidobacteriaceae; genus Acidiflorens. The sequence continues at coordinate 188,097 of JBAWBR010000088.1, read as the reverse complement.
ATACGAAGAAACTAGGAAAAGAAGAACGCAAGAAAGCCAAGCGCACGGCGCGCAAGAAAATCAAGGCAGAAAAACCGAAGAAGCCTCGCGATTACGCGCGGGGATCGAAAAAGCGCAAAGTGAAAAAGCTGGCGCGCGGCCAGGCGAAACGGTAAGAGCCGATAGTTTCTGGCTGATAGTTTTTTGCAGATTGATGGAGGCACGGGCGTACGCGTTCGTGCCTCCAATACCCTGTGTTAAAAAAGCATGTGAAGGAGACATTGTCTCTTGCCACAACCGACCACGGGATCCGATATGGTTGCCGGGCAAACCGGCAGCCAGCTTCTTTGTTGTAAATCCATCGACAAGCTCATTGCGGAAGCCGAGAGTCCCGAGCACCGGCTTAGTAAGACGCTGGGCCCGTGGTCGCTGACCGCGCTTGGGATTGGCGCGATCATCGGCTCCGGGATTTTTGTGCTCACCGGAACCGCCGCTGCTGGCGAATACTTTCAGGCACCGTCAATCCTGCATGCGCAGGCGCTTGACCTGATTGTGAATTTCATCCGCACAGGCAGCACTGCTGGCGCCCTCATGCATGGGCGGCCGCCAGCGGGTCCTTCGATTGCCATTTCATTTTTTCTGGTTGCGATCGCATGCAGTTTTGCTGGATTGTGTTACGCGGAACTCGCCTCGATGATTCCGATTGCGGGCAGCGCCTATACCTATTCATATGCGACGCTGGGCGAAATTTTTGCCTGGATCATCGGCTGGGATCTGATTCTTGAATATGTGGTGAGCAACGTGGCTGTTGCCGTGGGATTCGCCGGTTACACCAATGCGCAGCTCGCGGCCTTCGGCCTTCATCTGCCGATGAAGTGGGCGAGCCCCGTCTGGGCTTCCGGCCAGTGGACGGGCGCATACTTTAATCTGCCGGGATTTTTGATCGTATTTGTTCTTACTTTGTTGCTGGTGCGCGGCGTGAAGGAATCGGCTGAAACCAACAACATCATGGTGGCAGTTAAGATCGGCGCGATCCTGACTTTTTTGGTCGTCGGGGGGATGCTGGTGAAACCCGCGAACTGGTCGCCGTTTGCGCCCTCGGGATTTGCAGGCATCGTCACTGGCGGCGCGATTGTTTTTTTCACTTATATAGGATTCGATTCCGTCTCCACCGCCGCTGAAGAGTCGCGTAATCCGCAAAAAGACTTACCGTTCGGCATCATCATGTCGCTGGTTGTCTGCACGCTTTTGTATGTTGGCGTCGCGCTTGTGCTGCTTGGCATGATGAAGTACACAACGTTTGTTTCCGGCGAAGCGGCCGACGCTCCGGTCGCTTACGCGATGAAGTATCTTGGCGTGCATCCATTCTTCCGCTCGGTGATTGTGATTGGCGCACTGACGGGAATGATCTCATCGTTGCTGGTTTTTCAATATGGACAGGCGCGCATCTGGTATGCCATGTCGCGCGATGGCCTTCTGCCGAAGTTATTCTCGGCCGTTCACCCGAAATACAAAACACCTTTCTGGTCGACGTGGATTGCCTGTTTTGCGGTCGGCATTCCCGCGGGCCTCGTGGATATTGGCGACGCCGCCGACCTCGCCAACATTGGAACGCTGTTTGCATTTGTGCTGGTCTCGCTGGGCGTGATCTTTCTTCGCCGCAATCAGCCAAATCGCAAGCGCGCTTTCCGCGTGCCGTTCGTGCCGTGGTTTCCGCTGATCTCAGTGGTTCTTTGCGGTGGGCTGATGCTGGGATTGACGCTCATCACCTGGCTGCGATTTGTGATCTGGCTGGCACTGGGGCTGGGAATTTATATTTTTTACAGCCGGCATCACAGCGAGTTTTGCAAGAGCAAATCAGAAGTAAGAAGTTAGAATGGAGAAGTGAGAACCGCAGGTTGGGTTCCCGGTTGCACTTCTTCAATTTGATTTCTGATTTGTGCGGTTATGGATTCCCGCCCGTCGAATGCGTTCCTCCCATCTCTCCCCAAGGCTGAACTCCATCTCCACCTTGAAGGCTCCATCGAGCCCGCAACGCTTCTCGAACTTCGTCAGCGCCATGGCATGGAGGGCGCGACCCTTGGCGAAGTTGAGCAGCTCTACAAGTTCACCGATTTTGCTGGATTCCTTCTTGCCTTCAAAGATGTGACCGGGCATTTGCGCACGCCTGAGGATTACGAACTGATTGTCTATCGCTTGATGGAGCGGCTGAAGGCGCAGAACGTGCTCCACGCCGAGGTCACAGTTTCGGCCGGCGTCTGCCTCTGGCGCAAGCAGGATTTCGCGGCGATTTTTGAGGGTCTGGAACGCGGGCGCGAGCGCGGCCAAAAAGATTTCGGCATTTCGCTGCTCTGGATCTTCGACGCCGTCCGCCAGTTCGGCGCGGAGAAAGCGCAAGCGGTAGTCGATCTCGCCATTCAGTTTCGCGACCGCAACGTCGCCGCTTTCGGTATCGGCGGCGATGAGATCAAAGGGCCTCCCGAGCTGTTTGCCGAGGTCTTTGCGCGCGCCGCCGAACACGGTCTGCATCTGGTCGCACACGCAGGAGAAAGCGCGGGGCCGGAATCAATTTGGGGCGCGCTCAACCTGAAAGCGGAGCGCATCGGCCACGGGCTAACGGCTGCGCAGGATCCCGAACTGGTCGAGGAACTGGCGCAGCGGCAGATTCCGATTGAAGTGTGCGTGACCAGCAATCTTCGCACGGGATGCTGTGCCGATTTGTCGCAACATCCGGTGCGGCGTTATTTCGATGAAGGCCTGATGCTTACGCTGAACTCGGACGACCCTGCGATGTTTCGTAGTTCGCTGGTCGAGGAGTACGCGCTGGTTCAGGAACACTTTGGCTTTTCCGACGACCATCTGCGCGAGCTGGCGCGAAATTCGTTTGAGGCGTCATTTCTGCCGCCGGAAAAAAAGATCGATTTTCTTAACCTGTTTGACGCGACAGCCGCCCGATAGTAACGCGCCGGAACAGTGAATAGCGAAAAGCGAACGACGAAAAGCGACAGGCTCCTCCTCGCGTTCACCAATCACAGTGTCTCGTGCGTTCGTCACAGGCCAATATTTTGACGCTCGCCTATAATGTCTCCCCATGAAACTTGAAGAGAAGATTGCCGAACTCAAAAAGCGCGACCAGCTGGCCGAAGAAGGTGGAGGCGCCAAACGCCGCGAACGGCAGCACAAAGAGGGTAAGATGTCGGCGCGCGAGCGCGTCGAATTTCTCCTGGACGAAGGCACGTTTGAAGAGACGGACAAGCTGCGCACGCATCGCTGCCACGACTTCGGCATGCAGGAGCAGAAGGTCTACGGCGATGGCTTCATTACCGGCTATGGCCGCGTCGAAGGCCGCCTCGTCTTTGTTTTCGCGCAGGACTTCACTGTCTTTGGCGGCTCGCTCTCTGAGACCAATGCGCTGAAGATCGTCAAGATCATGGACCTGGCCGCCAAGATGGGCGCGCCTGTTATTGGCCTGAACGATTCCGGCGGCGCGCGTATTCAGGAGGGCGTGATGTCGCTCGCCGGATACGCAGATATTTTTCTGCGCAACACGCTTTACAGCGGCGTGGTGCCGCAAATTTCCGCGATCATGGGACCGTGCGCCGGGGGCGCCGTTTACTCGCCTGCCATCACCGATTTTATTTTGATGGTGGATCAGACTTCCTACATGTTCATCACCGGTCCCGACGTGATCAAGACGGTGACGCACGAGGAGGTCACAAAAGATCAGCTCGGCGGAGCGCACACGCACAACGAAACTTCCGGCGTGGCGCACTTTCTGTGCCGGGACGATGCCGAGTGCCTCTCCATGGTGCGCGAGCTGCTGAGTTTTATTCCATCGAACAATCTGGAAGACCCGCCGCGCAAGCCGTGTACCGATCCTATCGACCGGCTCGACGACAAGCTCGATTCGCTCATTCCCAACGAGTCCAACATTCCGTACGACATGAAAGACATCATTCACACGGTGGTTGACGATGGATACTTTTTCGAAATTCACGAGCACTACGCGAAGAACATCGTTGTCGGATTCGCGCGGTTGAATGGCAAGCCGGTTGGCGTTGTGGCGAACCAGCCCGCGATGCTGGCCGGAACGCTCGACATCAACGCCTCGGTGAAGGGCGCGCGCTTTGTGCGCTTCTGCGACTGCTTCAATATTCCGCTGGTCACGTTCGAAGACGTGCCCGGGTTTCTACCCGGCACGCAGCAGGAGTACGGCGGCATCATCAAGCACGGAGCCAAGCTGCTATATGCGTTCGCTGAAGCGACCGTGCCCAAGGTCACGGTGATCACGCGGAAAGCCTACGGCGGGGCATATTGCGTTATGGCGTCGAAGCACATTCGCACGGATGTGAACTATGCGTGGCCGAGCGCCGAGATCGCCGTCATGGGTCCCGAAGGCGCAGTCGACATCGTCTACAAGCGCGAACTCGACGCCGTAAAAAATGGCGGCAACGACTCTGAGCAAAATCCGTCAAAGAGCTTTTCAGAACGCGACAAACTCCGCCAGGCCAAGATCGAAGAATTCCGCGACCGCTTCGCCAACCCCTACATAGCCGCCGACCGCGGCTTCCTCGATGCAGTAATCCAGCCCAGAGAAACGCGCAAGAAGCTAATCCAGGCGCTGGAGATGCTGGAAACAAAGCGCGACAAAAATCCACCTAAGAAGCACGGGAATATACCGCTGTAGGAATGGGCTCTGGGCTCTGGGCTTTGGCACGGCCTTATTCCGCGTCGTTAGACAAGGGCATTTAAGACTTAGAAAATCGCCGCCGTCGCGACTCGGAATAGCACTGTTACTGCGAACCATCCGAACACAATGGCAAACGCTGTACTACGCTTTACGTTGCTGATGCAGCTGATTCCGATTGAAACCAGAACCATGATCCAGATATTGACCACATCCAGTGGCGTCAGCAGCGCGCGCAATACCGCCAAGCCGCTGGGATCTATGAAATATCCCAGGTTGGTCGCTACCGGATTTTGAATGTTGAATGAATCGATGCTTACCCCCGCCGCCAGCGAGAGGGTTGCGAGCAATCCTCGTAGCACCTCGGGCAGGCGCGTGTAGACAATCAGCGCGAACATTGTTTTGTACTTCACCTCCGCGCTGGCGGCAAACTTGACCGTCGCAAACAAGACCGCCGCTACAATGGCATAGATGGCGAGCGCAATTATAGGGACGAGGTAGGAAATGATTCTGGTGATCGCGACTTGCTGTCCCATCACCTTCGCGCGCTGATCGGGCGCCATGTTATCCATGCGCTCGGCTGTCTTGGGCTGTAACTGGATCTGATTCTCCGCGACTTTTTGGAAACCCACCTTCTGATCCACCACATAAATAAACAGGAACGAAGTAATCGCGATAATCAGGAAAGGCGCCCACCAACTGGCGCTGCGGCGCAAATCGGTAAAGGTCTTGCTGGGCGCGATGAAAACATCGAGCAAACGCTGCCCCTCCGACAACGATGGCGTGGTTAGAAGCATTTCCTGCGGTGGCAGGGGGTTGGGATTGGCGGCCATGGCGGTTCCTCCGAGACCGGAATTTTAGTTGGAATTTCGCGATCGGGCAACGGGCGGATTTGACCGCACTTGCGTGTTAAAGCGCGGCGATTTCAGGCGTGGCTGCCAGCAGGCTTTTCGCGTAATCGCTCTGGGGGCGCGAAACGATCTGCTCCGTCGTCCCCGTTTCGACAATTTTCCCGCGATACATAATCGCGATGCGAGTTGAAATATAGCGAACCACGGGCATGGAATGCGAGATGAAAAGGTAGGTGAGACCGAACTCGCGCTGCAGCGACCGCAGCAGATTCACCACCTGCGCGCCGACGCTGACATCCAGCGCCGAGACCGGCTCGTCGGCCACGATGAATTTTGGACGCAGAGCAAGCGCGCGGGCAATACCAATGCGCTGCCGCTGGCCTCCGGAAAATTCGTGCGGGTAGCGCGGCATGGCCGATTCATCCATGCCGACGGCGCGGAGCAGTTCCGCGACGCGACGACGGCGTGATTCGCGCGTCATCTTCTCGTGGACGATGAGCGGGTCTGCCAGCACGTCCTCGACGCGAAAGCGCGGATCGAGCGAGCCGAATGGATCTTGAAAAATGATCTGCATGTCGCGGCGCAGACGGCGCAACTCGGAGCCCGTCGCGGCAAGAACGTCAGCGCCGTTGAACATGACGCTGCCCGAGGTGGGCTCAATCAGGCGAAGTATTAAGCGTCCCAGCGTACTCTTGCCGGAGCCGGATTCGCCAGCCAGGCCCAGGGTCTCGCCCGGCTGAATGTCGAGTGAGACATCGTCGACGGCGCGAATTTCTCGCGATCGATCGGCGCCTGGATGCCATCCAAAGGCGGAGACGGAAAGTTCGAAAGTCTTGGTCAGGTTGCGGATTTGAAGCAGGGGCACGAGGGAGAGCGTAACAGCCGGAGATGGGAATTGTCAGCCGGGTTCAGTTCAAAAGATTTCAGGGAGTACCCTCATAAAGCGGCCAGAGTTGGTCGGCGGTGACGCGATAAATGGCGTAGGCGCTGCCCGCATCGGAGGTCTGGCGGAAGAGCAATTCGCCACGGCCGTCGCCATCGGCATCGGCGGCATCGATCAATTCCATGCGCGGGCTGACGTCGAGATGATGCGAATCGGTTTGCGCGAAAAACAATTTGTGCAATTCGCCTTCGAGCGTGGTGCGGGCGACCAGCGTGATTTCCTGAGGCACTTGCGCGCCAGCGGTTCCCACAGGCGGAACGGGCGTTTGCGCGGAGAGCACGAGGACAGGCTCGTTGGAATTGGATAGATCGAACACGCGCAGATTCACATCCTCAAATTGGGGTTTGGCGGCCCTGGCCGTTTTGGCGGAGACCGATTTCCCGCGGGCGAGGGGTGCACTCGGCGCACTCTTAGAAGCGGCGGAAGAAGTTGACGAGGCGGGTTGGCGCGGCGCAAGCTTCACCAGAGTGGCGGCGAGTTCGAGCATTTTATTGCGATACATGGCTTCTTCGGCCGGCTTCAGATCGTAGGTATAGGGGCGCTGGTCGGGGCCGTGAGCATCGGAGATGGCGGCGAAGGTTTGCACGGTCGCGGGCGCATCTTTGGAATTCGTGGGGGAATTCGCGGCGGAATTCGCGGCGTTTGGAGCCGATGCGTCCTTTTTGGCCGACGCATCTTCGGCAGCATCAAAATCGACAAACAATTCGTGATGGGCGCTGGCATCCGGCTTGCCCCGACGAAGTCTCGGACGATTGGGATCGCTGATTGGTTCGTCCAGATCGGAGGTTCGGGATGCGGACTGGGTCTGCGGTTTCGGCGCGTCTTTATTTGTATTTGTATTTGTGTCATTCGGCGCGGGCGGGGCGTTGGGCGCGGGCGTCGTGGATGTCGGCGTGCCACCCGGCGCAGATGAGGCTGGCGTGGATGATGTCGGCGGCGCTGTCGTCGAGCCGGGCGATGGAGGAGTTGATGCAGGGGGAGTTGATGCCGGAGGGGTCGCGGGCTGAGTGTCAGCGGTTTTCGCGGCGCCACTGCTCCCAGTTTCGGGTTTATCCGCTGCCCCTTCAGCCCGGCGATGCAGGACGGGACGATCGTCATTATCTTTCTTGTCATCGTCAATGACTGGGGGCGCATATTTGTGTTTGGTCTCGGGAGGCTTCGTTCCTGCCGGCAGCCATGTACCCTCGGCGATCCAGTTGTGGTTGAGTTGTCCTGGCTGCGTTATGGTAAACAAGCCCTGAGACACGCCCGCGTGAAAAGCTTCGTAGACTACGCCGAAATCAAGCGCCATGGGAACGGGCGTGGCTTTGTAGGAGCCGGCGTCGTAAAACTTGCCATCCAACATGATGACGATTGGAATCAGCCGCACTTTGATTTTCCCGGTGCTGGAGAGTTGAACGAGGCCCAGGGCGCGGGGACCGGGATCGCCCGCCTGATGCCCGTACTGTTGGACGAGTTCCTGCCCGCGTAGCTTTGGCGCGCAAAGCACGGCAAGCCCCAGCACGACAAGCCCCGCCGGGATGACGCCAGCGCGCCGGTTGCGATATAACCATGGTCGGACCGGCGATGTTAGGAAGAACCACGTGCGGACCAGCCATCGTCGGACTAGCGACGTTCGAGAAGGAGAACCCATGAATATCAATGATAAAGCCCCCGCCATTCATACGACGGATGAGGACGGCAAAGAAGTTGCCTTGAGCGATTATTTAGGCAAAACGGTAGTGCTGTATTTCTATCCCAAGGCGGATACGCCGGGGTGCACCAAAGAGGCGTGCGGGTTCCGCGATACGTACAGCAAGATCAAGAAGACGGGGGCGGTGCTGATGGGGATTTCCGCCGACACGACCGCGTCGCAGAAAAAATTTCAGAACAAGTTCAGTTTGCCGTTTCCGCTGCTGGCCGACGCGGACAAGAAGATTGCCGAAAAGTTCGGCGTGGTAAAAGAAAAAAACATGTATGGCCGAAAGGTGATGGGGATTGCGCGCACTACGTTTGTCATCGGCCCGGATGGCAAGATCAAGCACATTTTCAATAATGTGAAGCCCGAAGGCCACGCGGAAGAAGTGCTGGAATATTTGAAGAGCACAGACTGACGCAATCGTCTATGCGTTTCCTCGCCAGCCCCACCGTGTTGACGGCCAATTTCTTTAACCGCGATCCGCGAGAAGTGGCGCGGGCGCTGCTGGGAAAGCTGCTGGTCCGGAAGACGGCGAAAGGAATGCTCGCCGGACGAATCGTCGAAACCGAAGCTTATCTGGGAGAGAATGACGACGCGGCACACGCGGCCTCCGGCAAGACAGCGCGCAACTCGGTTCTGTTTGGGCCTCCCGGCTTAGCCTACATCTACTTTATTTATGGCAATCATTTTTGCTCGAATGTTTCCTGCCTTCCCGATGGCGTGCCGGGAGGTGTGCTGTTTCGCGCGCTTGAACCAGTGGTTGGGATGGAAAAAATGGCCGAAGCGCGTGGGATGAAACTGCGCGGGCCAGACGATCTAGGCAAGATTTCTGTGCTGCGGCAGATTTCCTCCGGACCGGGACGTTTGTCTCAGGCACTGGGTATTACGCGGGAACGCGACAATGGAAAAAGCATGGTGGATGCAGGCTCCGACCTGCAAATAGTGGATGACGGCTATCGCGTGCGACGCGTGCTTGTGACTCCCCGGATTGGAATCACCAAATCGGCAGCCCACCCGCTGCGTTATGTGATCGCGGGAAATTTGTTTGTTTCAGGGCCAAAATTGCGGCATCCTTCGCCGGTGGCCAGGTGAAAATGGGCCGATCAAGCGATTTGGATCTTAAGGCTCCAACACAAAGTTGTCGATGAGCCGCGTGGCGCCAACAAACGCGGCGACGGCGACCAGCGTCTCCCCCGTAACGCGCTCGACTGCATCGAGAGTGTCCGGATCGACGATCTCAAAGTAATCAAGCCGGACTTCCGGCTCTTGCCCAATTACGGCGCGGCCTGCCTGGGAGAGCTTTGACGCACTCCGTTCGCCGGCGCGAAATGCCTTCTCCACCTCTTGAAGCGAGCGATGCAACACGGGAGCGCGACGGCGCTCCTCGGCGCTCAGATAGACGTTGCGGGAACTCATCGCCAGGCCGTCAGGCTCGCGGATAATCGGGCAGCTCACAATTTCAACGGGAAAATTCAGATCGCGCACCATGCGGCGTATGATCGCGACCTGAGCGGCATCTTTTTGACCGAAAAATGCGCGGTCGGGCTCGACGATGTGAAAAAGCTTTGCCACCACGGTAGTCACGCCGCGAAAGTGGCCCGGACGCGAGCGTCCGTCAAGCTTCTCGCTCAGACCATCGACGGTGACCCACGTCGTTTCTCCAGCCCCGTACATTTCTTCGACTGTGGGCGCGAAGATCAAATCCACACCTTCTTTTTCGAGCGCGTCGCAATCGTTTTCAAAAGGCCGCGGGTACTTTGCGAGATCTTCCTTCGGGCCAAACTGCGTGGGGTTCACAAAAATGGAAACAGCTACGGCATCGCATTGCGCTTTCGCGGCGCGCACCAGCGAGAGATGACCGGCATGGAGCGCGCCCATGGTCGGCACAAATCCCAGCCGCTTGCCGGCAGAGCGAAGCGCGCGGCAAGCCGATCGCATATCGGAAATCGTGGCGCATACCCTCAGCGGGGCGCTCGTTCTCACGGAAACTCCTGCATCACCACGCCCAGTTCTTTTAATGTTCCGGCGAGCAAGGCTCGGTTCTTGCGCACTTCGGCTTTGGCCTCTGGCGTGGGATTTTTCGGCGCGGCCTCCGTCACCAGCACAACTCGCCCATAGGGCCATGCGTTCCACCCAAGCGAGGCGAGTTCGGCGGGAATCTGCTCGGGCGTCAGAATATGGACCTCATGATTTTCCAAATCGACGAGCCCAAGGCCATCCTCGCGAACCACGAAGTACGGATTCTTCCAATTACTCATGTCGTCAAGTTTTGGATACTTTGCCGGGTCGGGCTGTGGGATGGATTCAAGGCCGGATTCTTTCGGCGCCGAAGACGCAGTGGACGCGTCATCTGCCGGCTTTGGCGGTTTCGAGCAGCCGGCAACGGCCAGCAAAACTGTCGTGGCAACCGCAAGCGCAATTCCCTTCCGCCATGCGAATATATGCCCCATGCGCGCCGATCCAATCCAATATTTCACGGACGTTTCTCCGTCCGCCATTATCGCCGCATTGCGCGCTTGCGGTGAAGTACGGTTTCGAGTGCGGCCTGCGTCTCCTTCGGCAGATGGTAGGATTCGTCGTCGTTCGGGAACTGGTGCGAAACGACATCGGCCTTAAAACTGAGCACGGATTGCGTGATCAGCGCGGCAGCGTCGCCATAGCGGCGGACAAACTTCGCCGGCTGGCCGAACGTCAGGTTCACCAGATCGTGAAAGACCAATACCTGGCCGTCGCAGTCCGGGCCGGCTCCAATGCCGATGGTTGGCGTTTCGATCTCCGCGGTGATCATCGCTCCAATTTCGCGCGGAATACCTTCGAGATAAATACACGCTACGCCGGCGCGATCAAGCGCGACCGCATCGCGCATCAGTTGCTCAACCGCGCTGAGCGTTTTGCCCTGCACCTTGTAACCGCCCATCACATTCAACGATTGCGGGGTCAGCCCAATGTGCCCGGCGACGGGAACTTCGGCGTCGATCACGCGGCGAATCACATCCACGCGCTTTTCGCCGCCTTCCATCTTCACAGCCTCTGCACCGCCTTCCTTCACGAAGCGGGCAGCGTTGCGGATCGCCTCTTCCGCAGTTGCATGATAGGAGCCATAAGGCATGTCGGCGATGAGCAACGCATCTTTCACGCCGCGGCGCACAGCGCGGACGTGATGCAGCATCTCGTCCATCGTGACCGAAAGCGTGTTTTCGTAGCCCAGCATGGTCATGGCGAGCGAGTCGCCGACGAGCACAATGTCGATGCCAGCCTCATCGACCAGCCGCGCGGTGGCATAGTCGTAAGCAGTGAGGCAAGTGATGGGATCGCGATGAAGTTTTTTTTCGCGGATAACAGAAGTGGTGATTTTGCGGCGATTCGAATCGGGCAAACGCCCGCCGATTGGGGTGAGACTCATGGTTCCTCCAGTGCCCCTCCGCCTCTGGCGGATAGAGCCTGTACAGCATCTTTGACGATGCTGGTGGGATTATAGCCGCAAAAGAGGGTCTGGTCGATAGCCCTGGCGGCGAAGGGACAAGTAACAATTCCCGCCGACCTGCGCGAGCGATTCGGGATGAAAAAGGGGACTCGTATCGATTGGAAAAGGGATGGGCACCGGCTTGTGTTGATTCCGATCCCGCCCGCGCGGAAGAAATCCTGACCTTCCGGCGCTTTTCGTATCCGCGCGGTCGCCCGTCGGCTGCTGCACCCGATACCGGACCATTCAATTTGCTGGTTTCTTCCCGGTGGGCAAAGTATTCTTAAATTGCTACAACCGTTACAGAGCATCCAGGATTGAAAACGACAAGTTAAAATGACCGACTCCAAGAAACCACCGCGTAGCGTAAGGAGCCAGGACTTGCAATTCAAAATTGAGACCGAGCGCGAGACGGATGGCCGCTGGATCGCGGAAATCGGAGATCTTCCCGGGGCCTTGGCGTATGGAAAGACCGAGGCGGAAGCTCGAGCGAAAGCGTATGCGATCGCATTGCGAGCCATCGCCGATAACGTCGAGAAGTCAAAAAACGTTCCCACGTCGATCAGCGTCACCTGCAAATCTGCATGACTCAGTGGCCCAGCACGAGGGCCCGCCGCGTCTATCGCGCGCTCTTGAGGGTTGGCTGGATGCCGCTTTCGCAAGCGGGTTCACACATCAAGCTTCATCATCGCGAGTCGAAGTATCCTGACTACATCTGGGCATTTCACGACAAGGAAGAAATCGGTCCCCGCATGTTGGCACGCATCGCAAAGCATACCGGGCTGCAACCTTCCGACCTGTAAAAGCCGCCGGGCAAAGGCAAGCGACGAACGGCCAACGACTGACGACTTCCTATGCGCTGGCGGCGTTTTCGCTGCCGAGCGGCAGGAAATACTGCGTGCCTTTGATGGGGGCGGAAACCTTTTTCAGCAGCTCTTGCAGGTCTTCGTTGCGGTCCACGAAGTCGATTTCGCTGGTGTTTACGATCAGCAGGTCCGATTGCGTGTAGTGAAAGAAGAAGTGCTCGTAGGCTTTCACCACTTCCATCAAATAATCTTCGCTGATCGCCTTTTCGCCGGACGCATTCTTTTTCTTCAACCGCTTTTTCAGCACCTCGGGCGTGGCCTGCAGGTAGATGACGAGGTCGGGCGTGGGCAGCTGCTCGCGAAAATTATTGAAATAGCGGTTGTAGGTTTCCAGTTCCTGATCGTTGAGGTTCAAACAGGCGAAGAGCTTGTCCTTCTCAAAAATATAGTCGGCGATAACCGTTTTGTTCGAGTGCGGGCTCAGGTCGAGCGCGCGTAACTGCTCGTAGCGCCGCACCAGAAACGTCATCTGCGCCTGAAACGCCGCGCCCCGCTCGCCTTCATAAAACGAGCCAAGAAACGGATTGTCTTCCGGCTCGATCACACGCTGGGCCGCGAGCCGCTCCGCCAATACCCGCGCCAGCGTGCTCTTGCCGACTCGTATGGGGCCTTCGACGGCAATATACCGTGGGAGCTCGAAAAGCTTGGCCATGAGGACCTGAGCAGAATATATTGCTTCGCGAGAACGCGCAATTGTGGATTGTGGGCGCTGGGCGTTGGGCGCTGGGCGTTACAATCCCGGCGTCTCCCAAATTTTCTCCAAGGGATTCTCGGTGAATTGAGCGGGGAATTGAATCAGGCGCACTTCGCGGTTCTGCCGACGACCAACGACTAGCGGCCGTCACCACGACATCTGACCAGATACAATTTCCATCATGCTTTCCGCTCTCATCGGACTAGCTGCGGCGGCGGGCGCTGGCGCGGCCGGCTATCAATCGATGGCCCCAAGCGGGCAGTGGTATGGCCGGACCATCGCCGCGGGCGCTGGCGGTAGCCGGCAAATCGCGCTCACCTATGACGATGGGCCGAATGATCCGCACACGCTGAATTTGCTGGATGTGCTGGCGAAACACGGCGTCCACGCGACTTTTTTCATGATTGGCCGGTATGTGCGCGAGCGGCCCGACATTGCGCGAGCGGTCGCGGAGGCAGGACACGCGATCGGCAATCACACGTTCACACATCCGCTGCTTATTTTCAAATCGGAGAGGGAAACTCAAGCCGAACTCACGAAATGCCGTAGCGCGCTCAACGACGCGATTGGCAAACATTCAACTTTATTTCGTCCGCCGTTCGGAGGAAGACGGCCGGCAACGCTTCGCGTCGCGCGCGAACTGGGCCTGACGACTGTGATGTGGAGCGTGACTGGATATGACTGGAATGCGCCGCCCGCCGCCGTGATTGAAGCGAAAGTGGCGCGACAGATGCGCACCGGCGGCGGCAATGTGATCCTGCTTCATGACGGCGGACATCGCGCACTCGGCGCGGATCGCGCGCAGACGGTGCTCGCCACGGAAAATCTGATTCGCCGCTACAAGGATGACGGATTTGAATTTGTGAGTGTGCCGGAGATGATGGGAGCTGACAGGGCTCAGATCTCAGCTGCCAGCGGATGACTTTTTTCCCGAGGGTTGGTTTCCCGGAGTTGCAGGGCGTTCGAATTTGCCGGGGCCGCACTTTGTGAAGCTCCGGCTTAGCTCCACAGGAGAAGGTTCTTAACGATTCAAGGCGCATTCCCTACTGCATGTCTCCGCCCATGGGCACGTAGCGGTAGCGCAGTTTCTTCGGATCGAAAAAGACGGCGGAGCTTTGCCCCATATCGCCGGCTTCCTCGACGTACAACGCGTCAATCACGCCTTTTTTCTTGCCTAAGCTTATTTTTCGGACCGAGAGCCCCTTGTAGGGCAGATTTACAATTACGTACTTTGCCTTCGGCTGCGGCGAACGCCAGGCATCTGGCCCGGCTCCGTGGATGATCAGCGCCACCAGCCCGCGCTCAGCCGGATCGCCCGCCGAAAACGTTGTGGTGATCCGGGGATCGCCATATCCAAAGAATTCGTAGTAAGGATCAACGACGCGATAGTTGTGCTCTGCCTGGTCAAGCAAGGGATTTTTGCAGCGCGCCGCAATCACTATGTCTTCCACGCCGTCTCCATCGAGATCGCCCATCACGGGCGCGATGTTTGGCAGCAGAGTGAACTGGTCGCCAAACTGCTTCTGGACAAACCCGGCGTCAATCTTTACCGGCTTTGCCGCCGGGCCCTCGCCCAGAGTGGACGCGGGCGCGAGAACGAAAAACGCCACTACCAAACCAGCCACAAAGATTTTCCACATGAAGATACTGTAGGCGTTCAAGGTCACTTCGGGCAGGTAACGAAAGTCACGCTGAGGAGAAGCTATTGATCCTCCCAGGGTGAGTCACATTGAAAAAGAGATCGGTCGCGGGGACTCAACCGGCAAATCTTTTGAACAATTCAGGAACGCAGATTTTTGCTGCTGTCACTCGCGCGGGTGTGGACGACTCGGAACGACAAGGGAGGATTGCCGGATCACGATTACGAATCGCCGCGGAAATGTTCCCATCCGCGAACCTGGAGGCGACTTTTCCTGCCCTCCGCGGCAATCAGACGCATACCGCGTGATGTGGTCGTTCGCCCGATCCTGGTCACAGGCACGCCTTCCACCCTGGAGGGCACCGGCCGAGACGAAGTGAAAAGCAGTTCATAATCGTCGCCGCCGTGCAGGGCGCAGTCGAGATCCACCAACGTCTTTCCTCGTCCGGCGCGGGCCCGCGGAATTGCGGCCAGTTCAATCTCCGCGCCCACGTGGCTCTCCGTGCAGAGGTGTTCCAGGTCGGTCGAAAGTCCGTCGCTGATATCGATCATGGCCGATGGAATTCGCTTTCGGCGCAGCCATTGGCCAACTTTCACCCGCGGCTCTGGATGAAAATGCGGCCGTTTCTCCGCGCCCAGTGGCAGGCCCTTTCTGAGGCGGGCGAGCGCGGCTGCCGATCCACCCAAGCTCCCCGTCACGTAGATGTTGTGGCCGGGTTTCGCTCCTGAGCGAAGGACGGCTTTTCCCTTAGGCACCGACCCAACCACGACAATGTCCGCCTGAATGCCGCCGGGCGATTGCGCTGTGTCTCCTCCGGCGAGCGGCACCGCATGCTTTTTAGCCAGAGCGAGCAATCCGCTAAGGAATTTATCGATCCAGTTTTGGGGAAGGTCGCTGCCTAAAGCAAGCGAAAGGAAGGCGGCGTGTGGCTCGCCACCCATGGCCGCGATATCGCTGAGGCCGCGCGTGAGGCAGCGCCATCCGACCACCTCCGGCGGATGCCATTCGCGGCGGAAATGGATGTTCTCCAGGGTGAAATCGGTGGTTACGAGCATCTCGTGGCCGGCCGGAATACGCAGGACGGCGGCGTCATCTCCGATGCCGGTTACTACCGCCGGCCCAGCGGCGGCCAAGCGCCGGATGCGGCGAATCAGGGTCTTTTCGCTGTCTGGCATGGGAGTACTATAATCCTTCGATTTCGCCGGAGGAGGTGCATACTTGCCAATCCGTGAACAGGTTGCAGGGCAGTCGGCGTGCGACCAGTGGGCCGAATGGCCATCTCCGAAAGGGTTCCTTGGTAATCGAACGTAGGGTGGGTTGCGGTTGACAGCGGAGAATCAGGTTTGTTACGTTTAACTCGCCGTTAATAGACACCTTTGCCGATCCAAGTGCAGACGGTTGAATTGTTTGCCGCCTGTTTTGGTTCTCGGCCTGCCTGGTTTCGTAGGTGAGCCAACTTTCGGACGCTCCTGATGCGTTCGATGGAATCGGTGTTTCAAGCCTGGGCGTGACAGTTCCAGCCCGGCCGGGTTCCTTGGCATCTAAGGAAACGCCAAATTCTGCGTTTGGATAGGTTGATTGCGTAAACGCTTTTACATTTTCTTTGTGGCGCGGGACGAAGCGGGAGAGCTGCGCAAGATTTCCATCCCCGTTCACTATCTCTACATTCTTGTCGTGGTCGGGGTCGTCGGCGTCCTAAGCCTGACCGGAATTCTCAGCTCCTATGCCCGGATGCTGCGCAAGGTTTCGCACTACAACCAGTTGCGCGACGAGCAGGCGCAGCTAAAGAACCAGTACTCCCACCTTGAAGCCGTGGCAAAGGAGCGCGACATTCAGCTGGCATCGCTGGGATCGCTGGCCAGCGAGGTTTCCGCGCTTTATGGACTCAAATCGAGCCCGGCGATGACGGTAGCGGCAACCGGCGACCTTCAAAAAGAGCAGGTGAATTCTTCTCTCGATCAGCTGTACGCGCTCAAGAATATCGCTTTGACCGGAGCCGCCAGCACAGGTATCTCCATGGGACTGACGCGTAACTCGACGACCGAGGACTGGGTTCGGGCTAACTCAGCTCCCAATCTTTGGCCGGTTGAAGGCCAGATCACGGGCAGCTTCGGCGAGCGCATCGATCCATTTAACGGAGAAGGGGCGTTTCACTCGGGCGTCGATATTTCGGCGGCGGTTGGCTCGCCGGTCATGGCTCCCGCGGACGGTGTCGTCACCTTCGCCGACTTCCTCGGCGGCTACGGCCGCGCGATTATCCTCGACCATGGGCACGGAATGTCCACGCGCTACGGCCACCTCGCGAGCTTCGCCGTCACGGCCGGCCAGTACATACATCGCGGCGACACGATCGGCTATGTCGGCCTCAGCGGACGCTCTACCGGCCCGCATCTGCATTATGAAGTTCGCATCAATGACACTCCGGTTAATCCTTACAAGTATCTCCGCCTGACGATGGCCCACCTGGGCGGCTTCGCGGCTGGATCGTAATACCGCCAGTTCCCTTTGCTATCCGGCCATTGCCGTTTCAGTTTCCCTTCTGCACGCCTCGCTCCTGTAGCAAAATGTATTCATGCCTCACGTAAGAATTGACAAGTGGCTGTGGGCCGCGCGATTTTTCAAGACCCGAGCCCTCGCCGCCCGCGCCTGCGATCTCGGCAGAATTCATTCCGGCGTCAAGCCCAACGCGCAGCCCGCCAAGCCCGCCCGCGAGGTGCGCATCGGAGACATGCTGCACATCACCAACGAAGGCGGCGAGTTTGAAGTGGAGGTGCTGCTGTTGAGTGACGTGCGCGGACCGGCCGCGGTGGCGCAAACTCTCTACCGCGAAACCGATGCCAGCCGCGAGCTGCGCCAGAAAGCCGCCGCCGAACGCAAGGCCATGCGGCAATGGGAAGAGCTACCTGCCGCGCGTCCTAATAAAAGAGATCGAAGGCGGATCATCCAGTTCCGCGAGGGATTATGAGCGCAGCGCCGGCGCCTGGCCGGTCGAATGAGCCCACCGGTTTAGGCTTGACGGTGCAATATTGCCAGCGATATCATAAACTATGGTCGCTTGCGTCCTCGACACCGACGTGCTGGTGGCGGCTTTTCGGAGCGAACTGGGTGCTTCGCGCCAAGTTCTGATGAGCGCACTGGACCGGCAATTCGAATTGCTGCTCTCAGTGCCTCTGATGTTGGAGTATGAGGCGGTTCTGAGCCGGCCTGAGCATCTGAGTGTTTCGGGGGCAAGTGCGGAAGATATCCGCGATGTGCTCGACGTCCTGGCTCTCGTGGGCAAACGGGTGACAATCGCGTTTCGATGGAGGCCCGCATTGCCCGACGCGAATGACGATATGGTTTTGGAAACCGCCGTCAACGGCCACGCAGATGCGATCGTCACTTTCAACCAACGTGATTTCAATCCAGTGGCCGCTCGATTTGGTTGCCGGGTTGTGCGTCCTGGAGAATTTCTCCGGATGCTGGCGAATGATGAAGATGAGTAACTCGAACTTCAGTGATTCGAACCACGGAGGCGTCTCATGAGAAGAAGCAATTTTGCATTGCGGCTGCAGCCATCGTTGCTGGACGAGGCGCGCAAGCTTGCCGAGTCCGAAGGTGTTGCCCTGAATCAGCTCATCAATGTGGCCGTGGCAGAAAAGATTTCCGCTTTGCGAACGGAGGAGTACTTCACTGCGCGAGCGCGCCGTGCCGATCCTGCCAGGGTTGCACGCATTCTGAAGCGTGTGGGAAAGGTGAATCCTCCCGTGGAGGGGGATGAACTCCCACAGGGATTCACGCCTAAGAAGAAGAGCAGGAAGCAATGAGTAAGCGGAATCTGGAGCACAAGACATGGTATTCTCGTCGAAAAGGTGCGCTATGAGCAACGCCAAACAGGACGTTGAGTCGCTGCTGAACAGGCTGCCGGATAACGTCTCGGTGGAAGACATCCAGTACCATCTCTACGTTCTTGACAAAGTGCGGCGCGGGCTGGAAGATGCGCGCGTAAACGGGACTCTTTCGCAGGAAGAAGTAGAGAATCGCTTCAGCAAATGGCTCACCGAATAGTCTGGTCGAGGCGCGCCGCCCAGGACCTCGATTCCATCACCGACTACATCGCTGCCGATTCCCCCGCCTATGCTGCGTTGTCCTCAAGAACATTGTGAATCAAACGAGGATTCTCGCGCGCTTCCCAAAGGCTGGCCGCAAAGTGCCCGAGTTTGACGATGAGAATGTACGTTGAACCTATCGCTTACAGTTACCGGATCATTTACCGCTTGCAGAATGACGAGGCGTTAATCGTCGCGGTGATCCATGGCAGACGGGTTTTGCAGTAGGCTGACGCCTCGACTTGGGCACCAGCTTTCAGGCTGTGGCATTACTCACCGAAAACCATGCGGCCCAACTCGTTGCCCAGTTACTCAAAATCTTCTCCGCTAAAGGGATCAAGTCCGCCAGGCGGTTTGACTTGGCACGGAGCAGGATCACCGCGATATTGCGGCCGCGTGCCCCAGGTTTCGCACTTTTCGAATCTCGGGACTCCATCTCTCCATCCTATCTTGACATGCAAACGCAAAATAGAAGAATCGGTTCAGCTTGCCGACACGGTTCGGTCGGGGCACCCGCGGGAGTAAGAATGCTGAAAGCGTGGGCCAGCCACCAGCATCTAATTAAGCTATAATCCAGTCGCTCTCTTAATGCACCAAGTCAGGTGCATCGTTCAGGCGGTGATCTGCGGTCTACATGACGAAGAGAACACAACCCCTACTGAAACTGCGGATTGAAGGCCCCGGCATCCGGGCCGGTGCAATCTCGGTGCCTGACCTCGTGCGCATTTGCCAAGCCACGCAGGACGCCGTGACTCGTCAGGCTGAAGCGATGCGGGGTGGGCAGTCGCTTCGTCCCGGCCCGAAATCGTTGGAAGTGTACAGAGAATGCACGCTCGAACTGGCAGGAATAGAGAAGGGTAGCACCGTGCTCCCATTTAATTTGGCGAAACCACAACAGCAACTTCCGATGCCTGAGTTAACGACCTTCGGTCGAGAAGTCGTCCGTGAAGTCGTGTCGGCTGTAAAGAGCATTGGTTCTCGCAAACCACGGAAGAGCGGATTTGAACCCGGCCTGCTCGACAGCTTGTCTGAGATGGGTGAAGTATTGAACAAGGATGTCACGAAAATCGAGTGGATAGTCCCCGGAAATGGCAAGCGATCCATTAGGGCCGTATTTGACAGGCGAGTGCGGGAAAAGGTGTTGGAGCGAATCAAAGCGCCTTCCACCCGCACTGAGACGGTCGAAGGTGTTTTGGAGATGGCGGACTTCAAGGAACAAGATCACAAATGTCGAATCCATCCCTTGGTCGGTCAACCTATAGTGTGTACTTTCACTTCAGTGCAGGAACAAGAGATTTACGACGCTCTTCGCAAACCAGTTCGCATCTGCGGAACGGCAACGATCAACTCGAACAATGGCAAGGTGGAGTCAATTGCAATCAAAAGCATGGGCGTCATCGAGCAGTTATTAGTTGGAGCGAAGGAATTCCATTCCGGACGATCCCTTCAGCAACTTGCCGAGGCTCAGGGAGTGGAGCCACTGAACAACCCCAAGGTTCTCGTGGGTGGTTGGCCCGAGGGTGAAGACGTGGATCAGTTTGTGGAGGACATCTATTCAAGCCGCCTTACATAACTCACCAGATGGAAGCCGTTCTTACAGACACCGACGTTTTCTCGTATCTGATGAAGCCGAAGGATACTCGTGGCGATGCGTATCGGCCTCATGTCAAAGGGAAGACTGTCGCTGTGAGCTTCATCACGGTCGGCGAGCTTTACCACTGGGCGGAGAAACGGAAGTGGTCTGCGAAGAATCGCCAGAATCTTGAAGAGCGGCTGAAAGCCGTTGTCATCGTTCCCTACGACGCTGAGCTTTGTCGCACCTATGGGCGACTTTGCGCATCGCTCCCTAAGGGGCTTGTCGTTGCCGCGAACGATCTGTGGATCGCGTCATGCGCGATCCGTCATGCGATCCCTTTGATCTCGAATAACCGAAAACATTTTGAGAAGATTCCGGGATTAATACTCATCAGCGAGACACCTGCCAAGACCGCCCCCGTACCCGCTTCGGACGATCTGTTTAAGAACGTCCCAACATAAGCTTGGTGCCCCAGGTTCGTGCCCCGGGTTTGGGCGATAACCTGGGTATCACCTATCCTCGGGCTGGGGCATACCGTTTGATCGAGATGCCCCGCGCATGCTGCCGTGTCTTCGCCACATCGTAGGCGAGCTGCATACGGAGAAGGTGATCCATCTCCGGCCCGAATGCCTTCTCGATCCGTAGGGCCATCTCCGGTGTCAGCGCGGCCTTGCCGTGCAGAAGATCGGACAACGTGGCGCGGCGCACTTGCAAAATCTCCGCCGCCTTCGAGACGGTCAGGCCGAGGGCTTCGATGACTTCGGTTCTTATCAAATCGCCCGGATGGGGCGGCTTCTTCATCGGCATTGTGCTCAGATCAGGATGTACGGTCACACAGTACATGTCAAGCCGGGGAAAATGACCGCACCTCTCGGGGTTCTGGCGGTCACACTCTTCATTCGCAATCAGAGAGAATTCCTTCCGTCTACCCGCGTCCGCAGCCACCGAATGTCAAGGGTGCCGATCACAGACTTTTTCCATCACCTTGTGAGATTCTGAAGCAGGAGTCATTCCAAAAAGCTATCTGCTTCTCCAGGCGGCTCCTCGATAACCGCTCCGCGCAGCCATTTTCTCAGCACAAGTGATACACCGAAAACAACGAAGTCCATATTCATGAAGACTTTGCCTTTAATTCATCGCGAATCAAGACTTTGAAAAACCCCATCCGCCAAAGTCTTGATTCCATTAGACCGGGTGGGGGAGGGGTACTTGGCGCAAACAAGAATGTCGCGCAAAAGAAGAAAGAAGCAGGACACGAACAGCGAGGCGAAAACGGGATCAGGAAAGATGCAATCAGGAAAGACGCGAGTAGGGATGAAACGGCAAAGGGCCCCAGAGAAACTTGAGGCCCTGAAATCCTTGAAACCTAGCCTTTGGCTTTTTTCACTTCTTCAATTAGCGGTGGGATTATTTCGAAGAGATTCCCGACCACCGCGATGTCGGCGATTTCGAAGATTGGGGCTTCGGAATCCTTATTGATCGCGACCACACTGCGCGAGCCTTTCATGCCGACGATGTGCTGGATGGCTCCGGAAATTCCGAGCGCGAGATAGAGCTTGGGCGCAACCGTCTGGCCGGAGGAGCCAACCTGGCGATCCATGGGCAGCCAGCCGTTGTCGCAGACAGGACGCGAACCGGCAATCTCTCCGCCGAGCGCGTCGGCGAGTTGTTTGGCCAGCTCGATATTTTTCTGCTCTTTAATTCCGCGGCCGACTGACACGATGATTTCGGCCTGGGTGAGATCGACAGCCTGCTTGGCTTCCTTGAAAACCTCCTGCGGCTGGTTGCGGACCACGCCGTCGGGGATGTCAGCGGTGATGGTTTCGACGGGAGCCGCGGAAGCTCCGGCTTCTGCCTGATCGGCGCGGAACGATCCATTTTGAAAGGTCACGAAGCATGTGCCGGTGCCGGAAAAACTCACGTCGGCCACGAACTTGCCTTGAAACATCTGACGCGTGAAGGTGAGCTTGCCGCCTTCGTATTTGTAGCCGATGGCGTCGGTGATGGCGGTGGTGCCGAGCGCGGTCGCGAGCTTGGGAACAAAATCGCGCACCTGATAGGTGTGCGGCATAAGCACGAGCTTCACGGGATGCTTCGCGAGGAAGTCTTTGAGCGCGTGGGCGAATGAGTCGGGCGTGTAGGGCTCAAGCTTTGAGGACTCGATGTCATACACGGTGGCGAGTTTCTTGGCGGCGATTTCGGAGGCGATCGCAGAGACGCCGGAGCCGACGACTGCGGCCTCGAGAGTCCAGCCGGTTTGCGCCGCGATGGCCTGCCCGGCGGCGATCGTCTCCCAGGAGACGCGGTTGAGTTTTCCAGCGCGTTGTTCGGTTACTACGAGGATGGTATTGGTCATTAGTAGGTCTCGGATAAAGGCTTTGGGCTTTGGGCTTTGGGCTCTGGGCTTTGGGCTCTCGGCTTTGCTTACTTACTTCTATTCGCGGCGCAACCACCATCCGCAGAACATTAGCGCTGCGCCCACGGTTCCCAGCACAGCAAGGATAGCGGTAAATCTTCCCTGATAGCCAATGCGGGTTGCGGCGGGCAGGAAGAACAATACCAGCAATCCAGCCACCCACACGGAGAGCCCGGCAAACATCAGGCCCCCACCAGTCTCGCGTCTTGCCTCGGCGTCCGACATAACGGCCTCCTGTAGTTCAGGCCGATAGTGTGTGGCGAACCGCGCAAAAGCGCAGTGATTCAGCTCACGTGACGGTGGCGGTAAAAGACCCCGGCTCCCACCAGGAGGATGCCGAGCGCTCCCTGGCTGAGGCACCACCAGACCCAGAACCACGAGCCGTCGCGAATGCTCATGTACACCCACGATAGCAGGATGAGGTCCATCAATAGCAGGATTTCCCCAACTACAACCGCGGCCGAGCCGCGAAGAGCCGGCTCCATTTGAATCTCTTCTTCATAGCGAACGGCTTCTACATCGGGCGAATTGTCTGGCAAAGTTTCTGGCATAGCGGTGTTTGGATGCCATGCCGAGAGACTTGGTCTAGCTCTAAGCTACAAGCCACGAGCTGTGAACAGAAAACCTGACCCCGAGATTTCGCCCCCCGCTTTCAGGTTAAGCTTTGCTTGCTGGCGGCTTGCCGCTGATAGCTTCTCAAATGACCCGCAATTCATTTTTCAACTTTTCAGCCAGCTTCTTCGCCACTTCGGCTGGCGGGCCTTCGAGGATCTGCGTGTTCTTCGACTTCTGCGGGAGATACATCTTCTCGATTTTCTGCAGATTGCCGCCAAGAGCCGATTCGACTTCCGCCATCGTGACCTTGCGCAGCGGCTTGTTCTTGGCCTGCTTGATGCCGATCAGGGTGGCGTAACGCAACTTGTTAATGCCGGATTGGATGGTGAGCACCGCGGGCAGCGGCATATCCACGAATTGAAAAAATCCGGCCTCGAGTTCACGCTTCACGCGGATTCCGCCGGTATTTTTCTCGATCTGCATAATAATGGTCGCGTGCGGCCAGCCGAGAATCTCGGCCAAGATGACGCCGGTTTGCGCGTAGCCATAGTCGTCGGACTGCAATCCGGTGAAGACCAGATCGAACTTTTCGTCCTTGATGGCGGCGGCAATGGCGCGCGCCGTGTTGTAGGCATCGAGGCCCACGAACTTATCGTCTTCAAGATGGATGGCGCGGTCGGCCCCCTTGGCCAGCGCCTCGCGCAAAACCTGCTGCGCGCGCGCCGGTCCCGCGGTTATGACGACGACCTCGCCAGTGTGCTTTTCTTTTTGCCGGAGAGCCTCTTCGAGGGCGAACGCGTCGGGCTCGTTGGCCTCATACGATATATCTTCGCGGATCCACGTGCCCGCTTCATTCAGCTTGAGAGCCGCATCCTTTTGCGGCACCTGCTTGATACACACCAGAATCTTCACGCAATAGCTCCTGTTACCGGCAAGCGGATCTGACGGCCAATCTCAATGAGCAAACAGATGAGTATAAATCAAAGGCTTGGGGACATCCCAAAGCAGTCTACTACTTTGAGTTTTTATCAGATCCAAACCGAATTACGCCGCGGGCTCCTGGGTTCTTCCTGGGAACGCACGGAGATGCTCGAATATGTCGAGAATTTATTTTAGGCAATAATTATGACTGGATGCGGCACTAGCCAATCGCTTCGGGTGCCGGTGGAAAGGGCGGCGGCTCAGGCGGCGGAGTGTCGATTATTGGCACCGGCGGCAATTCAGGAGCCGGAGGCGCGGGGTTCAACAACGCATCCAGCTTCGGATATCGAGACGCGAAAAAATAAATTGCGAACGCGGGAAAAAAAACACTTGCGGGCACATTGATCAGCGCTACAAGATACATAAGCCCAACGAACAGCATTGTTCCGAATACAATAGCGAGACTAACAGTAGTAACATTCCACCCTATTCCCGCCTTATAGCCGGCAAACACTGCTAAAGCTGCCGGCACGACCAGCACAACTATTGGGACCAGAGTCAGGATGCCGAAAATAACCGCCGCCGCGATGGCAAGAACAACCTTGAGTAGCAAGTAGACGACATATCTTCCGGGCTCTGGCCGCATCATTATCAGCAATCGGCTCCATCCATTGGCGAAATCGACATCCTCGAGCGCCATGATGGGCACAAGAAAATCCTTGCTCAACAGTTGCACAGCCGCCGCCAGCAGAATGAAAACCAAAAAGAGGCCGATGAGGAAGATCACGCCTAACACACTGCGCGCGATGTGCTGACCCGCATTATTAAACCATCCAAGAGCCGCCGCCAAAGCCAAGGGCACTCCAATAAGCACGCCTAATAACAAACACTCGGCGACCAACAGCACGATCTGCCAGAGAAAATATCTTCGGCCCGCGCGATGCCAGCGATGCCAGCCTTCGCTGATGGAACAATGCTTCTTAAGAACGGAATCGAAAAGAATGAACCGAAAAACGCTGCCGATATAGAGAAAGATAATGCCGAGCACGATTGCCAGCATAACGAACGCAATAATCAAAACCACAAACTGGCCTATGCGGGCTGGGTCGAGGTGGCCGAACGGCAAGGGCGAAGCTGCAAATTCATTGGCGCGCCGCGGATGCGAATTGCCGGGAAGATTAAATCCGTTGAAATTGCAGCTGCTGGTGTGGAGTTCGGCGGCTAGAAATCCGACAAGGGCCAGCCGCGACCACTGGCCGAATCGGAACGGGCGAAACAGTTGGTCGCGAGCATGCTGGAGCGCCGGCTGAACACAGTCAACAGCGGAAGCAGGCAATAGCCACCTCTCTTAACGCCGCAAAGGTATCGCGCCCAGAGCCGAGCCGTCAATAAGACATTCGAAAATGGCCTGCTAGGCCGCTCCGGCCGGCTGAGTTTGGGCATGCTCAAGCCATTCTGCGAATGCCCGGAGAGCCAGTTCGCACTGCAATCGGTGGCGCTCCTTGCGATCGCGCACGCGTTTCTCAAGCCCTGGCAAAAGGTCGAACGTGATGTTAGCAGGCTGAAAGTTTCGCGCGTCAGCCCGGGTTACATAATGAATCAGCGATCCGAAAGCTGTGGCTCGAGGTGGTGGCGCAGGTGTCGTTCCTCGCGCCAGCGCTGCGGCATTGATGCCGGCCATCAATCCAGTTGCGATCGACTCGACATATCCCTCCACTCCACAGATTTGCCCGGCAAATAAAATCTGAGGCCGGGTCTTCATTTGAAGCAGAGAAGTAAGTAACTCCGGTGAGTTAATGTAGGTGTTGCGATGTATCTGCCCATAACGCAGAAAGCGTGCCTGTTCAAGTCCCGGAATCAGTTTCAACACGCGAGCCTGATCGCCGAACTTGAGATGATTTTGAAAACCTACAAGATTGTAGGAATCCGCCCGCAGATTTTCCTGCCGCAATTGCACCACCGCGTAGGGCATTCGCCCGCTGCGCGGGTCTTTCAGCCCGACCGGCTTCATCGGACCGAAGCGCAGAGTGTCGCGTCCGCGCCGTGCAATCTCTTCAATGGGAAGGCAGCTTTCGAAGTAATTCAGATTCTCCCAATCCTTTTCCTCCACTGATTGCGCCGCCACCAGCGCGTCATAGAATGCGTCGTACTCTTCCTTCGTCATCGGACAATTGATGTAATCGGGTGATCCTTTGTCATACCGCGCCGCAAGATACACCTTACTCATATCGATCGACTCGGACTCGACAATTGGACTGATGGAATCGTAAAAATAAAGATTATGCGGCGCAGGCGTCCCCGCCCGCGCGCTCGCCGCCACGGACTCTTCATTTGCTGCCGGCGAGGAAGACGAGGCCGAGCAAACCCGCGCAATCTCCGCAGCCAGTGCATCCGATGTAAGTGGCCCGGTTGCAATCACCGTAACCTGATCGTCCGCAATCGTGGTCGCCTCTTCTCGACTTATAGTGATTCGTCCTTCCCTGGAGATCGCTTCCGTTACCCGGCGCGAAAATTCGGCGCGGTCCACGGCCAGCGCGTGTCCCGCCGGAACCGCTGCCCCGCGGGCGATCTCGAGCAGCAGCGAACCAGCGCGCCGCATTTCTTCCTTCAATAGCCAGGGCGCTGTATGTTCGCTATCCGATTTCAGCGAGTTCGAGCATACTAACTCGGCAAACTCGCCGGTCTGGTGAGCCGGCGTCATCCGCAGCGGACGCATTTCAACTAACTCAACCTCCACTCCACGCTGCGCACACTGCCACGCTGCTTCCGATCCCGCCAGCCCCGCTCCAACAATTCGAACCTTCTTCATTGATCCTCTTCTGCGAATAAGCGGTCGCCGATCTGCTAAGCACAGTCCGGTTCTCCAATCACAGAATCACTCTCTCGTCGCCAACCCTTCGAGTCACACGCTCGCGATCCAGATATTCAAGCAGCGGTATCGCATATTTGCGGCTCACCCCTGCAAGATCCTTAAAACGCGCTACGTCGATCTTACTGGTTGCAGGCTTCAGACCGGCAATCCGCTGGCGAAGAGTGCTGAGTGCGCTCTGATGAAATACGAAGTCGTCCGATACTTTTACCAGCACTTTTTCCCGCAGCAACAACGTTACGATCTTCTGTGCTCGCGCCTTATCGACCTTCAACCCGCCAAGCACCTCGGCGAGCGCCGGCACTTTCAATCCCGCGGAGTGGAAGGCTTCCTCGATCATTGCCTTCGATTCGGCCTCCTCATCCTTCATCACGACTCGCCGCCCAGCAAGATGAACCGCATCCCCGGTGAGTTCCAATTTCCTCTCTGCCAATGATTTTTGCAGCGCAGAGAAGAAAACCTCAGCCTTCATCGCTGCCCGGTCGCGCAATTCCTCCTTACTCATCCCGCCCGCGAGCGGATTCAACTCCTGGTATCTCCGTACATGCTCAACAATAAGTTTTTCCGCTTCTTCAAAGTTTTCGCCTGAAACCACCACCGCACCGCATCGCATAAGGCCAGCCTTCGCAGCCAGTTTTTCAATCGCCTCGATTTGCAAATTCATCTGCTCCCGCAGGTCGTGCACTGTGACCCCGTTAACCCCGGCCCGCGCCACTCGCGCGGTTAGCACTTGCTCCGCCGAGCCCTTCAGCATAGTCCCCAAGAACGCGATTGCATCCGCCATCCGCCGCTTTCGCGGTGCGGCGGTATCCAGCACAATTCCTCCCCCGATGGTTACTACCGGCGAAAACTGGCGCATCACAAAACGATCACCCGGCAGAATCAGCATGGGTTCGGCGAATCGAAGTTGCGCAAACGCTTCTTCGCCCGGCCGAATTTGTTTACCTTGATACAGTCGCACTTCCGCGATTGTTTCGGCTGTGTAGGCGTGAAAGTGGACTCTGGCGCCATCTTTCAGCGCCTTAGCAGAACCAAGCAACGAAACGCTGGCATCGATTCGCGCCGAGCTGCGAAATACTTCAAGCGGCGCCAAAGTCATGCCACGCGCCAGTTCTTCCGTCGAAATGCCGGCCAGATTCAGCGCGGTCCGCTGCCCCGCGGTCGCCGCCTCGACCGCCATTCCGTGTACCTGCACTCCGCGCACGCGCACGCGCTTTCCCGCCGGGAAAACTTCCAGCTCATCTTCTTTTCGTATGCTTCCCGCGACCAGTGTGCCCGTGACGACCGTTCCGAATCCCTTCATCGTGAACGCGCGATCCACCGGCAGGCGCGCAATTGCATACGAATCTCTTGCCGCGACGTCGCCGGCAATCTTTGCGAGCGCGCGTTTCGCATCCTCAATTCCCGCGCCCGTCAGGCAACTTACCGCCACAATCGGGGAACTTGCAGCATCCAGAAATGAGCCGCGCAAAAATTCAGCCACTTCCAGCTTCACTACCTCGAGCGTCTCGGCATCCACCGCATCCGCTTTAGTGAGCACCGTCATTCCATGTCTCATTCCAAGCAGCCTGCAGATATCGAAGTGCTCGCGCGTTTGCGGCTTGATCCCCTCATTTGCGGCAATCACCAGCACCACCAAATCGATCCCGCCGATACCGGCCAGCATGTTGCGCACAAAACGCTCGTGGCCAGGCACGTCAACGAAGCCTATCCGCAGCGTCTCGCCGTCCCCTCCCCGCAACTCGAGGTGCGCAAATCCAATATCGATCGTGATTCCGCGCCGTTTTTCTTCTTGCAAACGATCGGCGTCGATCCCGGTCAGCGCTTTCACCAGGGAAGTCTTGCCGTGATCGATATGCCCCGCCGTCCCTGCGATGGCCGCTTTCATGGTGAAAAGTATAGACG
This sequence comes from Terriglobales bacterium, assembly GCA_049589875.1. GTDB lineage: Bacteria > Acidobacteriota > Terriglobia > Terriglobales > Acidobacteriaceae > Acidiflorens. The sequence continues at coordinate 158,966 of JBAWBR010000088.1, read as the reverse complement.
GGCAGAGCTGCGCCGCCCCTATCTTCGCCTCCGCCATTCAACTTCCCTGAATCCCCAGTCAATATCTTAGAATCTCTATAGATATGACGAAGATCCAGATTCCATCTCCACTTCGCCAATACACAGAGAAGCAGTCGACTGTCAGCGTTGCTGCCAAAACCGTTGGCGACGCGCTCACCGCGCTGGTCTCTCAGCATCCGGAACTGAAGCGCCACCTCTATTCCGACGAGGGCAAATTGCGGGCGTTCGTCAACGTCTACGTCAATGATGAGGACATGCGCTACCTGGAGAAAGAAGCCACCGCGCTTAACGATGGCGATACGATTTCGATTGTGCCGTCGATTGCCGGGGGCCAGTAGCCTAGCCCGCGCCCCCATGCTGTTGTGCAGCGCGGGTGGACAAGCAAGAACGATGATCCGGGTTCCATAACTTAAGCGCGATAATCCAAGAAAGACGACAGCCCAAGAAAATCAAGGCGACCTAAGGAAAAAGACCATGCCCACCGCGATTGATGCCCAACCTGAAGCCACCTTAAGCAACGACGAAATCCTGCGCTACTCGCGGCATCTCATCATGCCCGAGGTTGGCATGCAGGGTCAGCAAAAGCTGAAAGCCGCGAAGGTTCTCTGCATCGGCGCCGGCGGATTAGGCTCGCCTCTCGCGCTCTATCTCACCGCCGCTGGCGTCGGCACGCTCGGCATCGTTGATTTCGACGTCGTCGATTACACCAACCTGCAGCGCCAGATCATTCACACCACGAATGACGTTGGCCGCAAGAAACTCGACTCCGCCGCCGAGAAACTTAAGGCCATCAATCCCTTCCTGAACCTGCGCACGTTCGAAACGCGACTTACCAGCGCCAACGCGCTCGAACTCTTTCGCGAATTCGATATTGTCGCCGATGGCACCGACAATTTTCCCACCCGCTATCTCGTCAATGACGCCTGCGTGCTCACCGGCAAGCCCAACGTCTATGGCTCCATTTTCCGCTTCGAAGGCCAGGCCAGCGTCTTCGCCACCGAAGATGGCCCGTGTTACCGCTGCCTGTATCCCGAGCCGCCACCTCCGGGCCTGGTTCCCTCATGCGCCGAAGGCGGAGTGCTGGGAATTTTGCCGGGGCTCGTCGGCGTCATTCAGGCTACAGAGACTATTAAGCTCATTCTCGGCCAGGGCGAATCCCTCGCCGGACGCTTGTTACTCGTGGATTCCCTCGCCATGAAGTTCCGCGAACTCAAGCTGCGCAAGAATCCCGACTGCCCTGCGTGCGGCAAGCATCCGACGATTACTAAGCTCATCGATTACGAGGAGTTCTGCGGCATCCGCGGCCAGGAAGAGCCCGCTGGCAACGAGGTTCCCTCTATCTCGGTCGAGGATCTGAAAAAGAAACTAGACGCCAAGGCAGATATCTTTATCCTCGATGTTCGCGAGCCGCACGAGTATCAGATTTGTAACTTGAGTGGATATCTGATTCCCGTTGGCGATCTGCCTAAACGAGTAAGTGAACTCGACTCCAGCCGCGAAATCATAGCGCACTGCAAAATGGGCGGCCGCAGCGCCAAAGCGGTGAATTTCCTCCGCCGCTCAGGATTCAAGAAGGTCTATAACCTGACGGGCGGAATCACAGCCTGGGCCGAAAAGATCGACCCAAAGATGCCGAGATACTAAGAGGCGTGAGCTGCAGGCGTTGCCGTTGCATCCTCGCGCGCTCTAACAGGTGATTTCCGCACTTTCCAGATAACTCGAATTCGTGCATACTTCCAGGTCACTCCGCACAAAAGGGAGAGTGTATGCCCGTTTTTCGTAACATCTCGTTCATCGGCCTTCTTATTCTCGCCTGCTCCAGTGTGTACGCCGTGGAGAATACCGCTTCCGCTCCCAACGCCGATCCTACTTACCAGCAGCTTCGCAACCTTACCCTTGGAGAAACCGTTAGCGTAAGTAACTTCACCCTGAGACGGGATGCTGCCACCTTTCATCTTCGCTCCGGTATCGTTTGTTTTGTCACGCCCGCAAATGGCAAGGTTACTGGAGCCGTGTTTTCCGGCGACGGCGAACTCGTGCTCGATCCGCCAATCGACTCGGAGCGCGCGAGCCTGAAGCTGTTGACAAAGGAAGACGCCTTCAGTGAAAGCTTCCACGAGGCGGCGTTTCGTTTTACCGACTCAACCTATAACGAAATTAAGAAGGCCGGTGGCACCTCCGCGGGCAGCTGCGATGCCGGATTGCTGAAAGATACCCAGAACACAACCCGCCACAAACTCAAAGAAAACATGGAAGCGCGCCTACTGGTCGATGTTCTGAGCCCGGAACCCGGCGGGTATTTTGCAGCTTTCATCCGCGGAAAACGTTATAGCGGTAAAGAGAAATTCGAGATCGATCCAGATTTCGGAGTCAGCCAGGTCAATTTCTGGACCTATGACGAAAACAAGTATGGCCATTGGCTCTCATTGACTCTCGCAGATCGCAATATTCCCACGGGCCGCGCCTCCAGTATCGAGCATCAGCAGCTGGATGCGACATTCGAGAAAAATGGAAGTCTGGAAGGCAAGGCGGCGACCGCAATCGTTGCGCGGCGAGATGGCTTGCGGGTCGTGCCTTTCGACCTGTTCCCCGCCTTGCGCGTACAAACTGTCACCGTGGATGGACAGCCCGCCTCTTTTATTCAGGAAGGCAAAAACGATGATGCCGATTTCGCGGTGATCCTGCCGAAAGCCTTCTCGAAAGGCGAGAAGTTCACCGTCACCACAACTTACTCCGGCAAAGACGCGGTTGTGAACACTGGAGGAGGAAACTACTATCCTGTGGCCCGCGAAGACTGGTATCCCAACCTTCCCGGCGCTTCCATGGGTCACTATTCGCTTTACGACATGACATTGCGCATTCCCAAAGGCATGAAGATGGCCGCCACTGGACTGCTCGTTTCGGAAAGCAACGAAGGCAGCCACAATGTCACCGTATGGAAGAGCGAAGGTCCACAAACCGTAGCCGGATTCAGCTTTGGCAAATTCAAAGAGGAAGAGGTGAAGCTCGACAAACCCGATTACCTCATCCAGTCTTATGCAAACGAGGACCCGCCGGATTGGGTCCACGCTATCCAGGGTTCTCCCTTTTTAGGCACAATGAGCACCACCGGCCTTAACAAAAAGGCTCTTGCCGAAGGCCAATTGGCTGTCCAACTCTACACCGATTACTTCGGCCCATCGAGTTTCAAGCATTTACAACTAACGCAGCAGACCGCATGCAATTTCGGCCAATCATGGCCGGAGTTAATTTGGATTCCCATCTGTTATTACTTTGACACCACGGTGCGCCACTCCCTCGGATTGGATAACGCCGACCGCGGATACTGGAAGGTGGTTACGGCCCACGAAGTCGCTCACCAATGGTGGGGCCACACCGTGGGATTCGAGTCCAGTCGCGACCAGTGGATGAGCGAAGGCTTCGCCGAGCTTTCGGCCTCGCTTTATGTGAGCATGATCGAAAAGAATCCGAAAAAATTCCTAGAGTTCTGGAAGGATGAGCGCGAACTCTTACTGGAGCGCGATGCGGAAGGCTTCCGCGCCATCGACGTCGGGCCCGTAACCATGGGCTACCGGGCAAGCAATTCGCGCACCGGCCATAGCGTAACCCGCAACCTCATCTATCCCAAGGGTGCTTACATCCTGCACATGGTTCGCATGATGATGTGGGATCGCAAAACTGGAGACCAGAATTTTCGCGATCTGATGCATGACTTTGTGCAGACTTATGCCGGCAAGGCGGCCACGACTGAAGACTTCAAGGCCATGGTCGAAAAGCACATGACCTCCGAGATGGATATTGACCGCAACCACCGCCTGGACTGGTTCTTCAACGAATATGTTTATGGAACAGCGCTGCCCACTTACAAAATGACTTACTCATTCGGCAAGGACCCAAGCGGCGACGTCACCTTGGACTTCAAGGTTACACAGTCGGGAGTGGACGACAAGTTCAAGATGATCGTTCCTCTTTACGTCGAATTGGCGGATGGCCGCACCGTCAACCTGGGCCGCACCCGCATTGCCGGCAACACCTCCGTCGAGCAGAAAGTTCCCCTCAAAGGCCTAAAGGAGCCACCAAAACGCGCCCTTGTAAATTACAACTACGACGTCCTGGCTTCGGAGTAAGGGAGTACGATAGATTCATGCTCAAGGGTGGGATCGCAACTCTAATCCTGTTCAGTGTCCTGGCTATTGGACTCGCGCTCGCGCCGGCGCTTGCGCAGCAAAAAGAAATCGTGTGGAGCGCCGATGAAACGCCGATCCACGACCAGATTCGCGGGCTGCGAGCGCTTCCCGACAACCAGCGCGCGGGTACCACGAAAGAACTTGCGCTGAGAGTCCGGCAACTGCCCGCAACCGATAACAAGTTGCGGTTGGCTGTGGGGCTGGCGAATTTATCGACCGAAGGGGACTTGGGACACGACACACTTCAGGAAGTGGCGACGACGCTTGCGGCCGCGCTCCAAGAGCATCCGCTGCCATGGCCGGAAAAAAAGAACCAGGAAAATTCAGGCAGCAATGCTTCCCCCGGCGAAAGCTCCAATCATGCCGGGCATCTCGCCGCAACCCAACCCGAGCCTGCCGGCCCCTACATGGAATTAGCCACGCTCGTTCGCTATGAGCACGTCGAAGCCTCCGTTGATAACGACCAATACCGCGCCGCTCTCGCCCGCCTCGAAGCCGAGGACGGTAAACGCCAGCACCCGGAATTCTCGCTCAAGGATCTCAGGGGAAAAACCTGGACGTTTTCCAAACTGCGCGGCAAGGTGGTCCTCGTGAATTTCTGGGCAACATGGTGCCCTCCCTGCCGCAAGGAGATGCCCGATTTGCAAGCTTTGCATGAGCGCTTCGCCGCGCAAGGTTTGGTAATTCTCGGCATCTCGGATGAAAAAGGGGAGGTCGTAAAACCATTTATTAAAGAACGCCAGGTCACGTTCCCCGTGCTGCTTGATCCGGGGCACAAAGCGAATGACGCGTTTGTCGTGGAAGGCATTCCGAAGACGTTCATCTACGACCGGGAAGGAAAGCTGGTAGCCCAGTCCATCGATATGCGAACTCGAGAGCAATTCCTCGCCATGCTGGCGAAGGCGGGAATCCAGTAAGCCGGGAAGTAAGAAATCGAAGTGATGAGGTGATACGGCCCTGCGCGGATTATTAAAACGCTTTTCGCATCAGGCTCTCACGTTTCAAAGATCGCTTGAAAGATTAAAGAGTGCGGTCTTTCTTGCTTTTTCCTTGTCCTTCCACTAAATTTCAATTTTCCCCATATCACAGATTAAGAGATGCGGCAGGCAATCGTCTCGCGAGGAGCGGTGGGTATGAAGCAAAGATATATCGGTCTAGCCATGGGCGCGGTCATCGCGGTGGGAGCGGTGTTAAGTCTGCCAAGCTGCGGCCACAATCAGAAGCTGGTGAGCCTTACTGTGACCCCGGCAACTGCGGTTTATCCCAGTCCCACAGCAGGACCCGTTGACTTCACCGCAACGGGAACGTATATTCATCCGCCGGAAACCAAGGATCTGACCGGGGAAGTAACTTGGTCCACCGATGTTACCGAACTCTTGACGCTCTCATACCTGGGAGCTGGGATGGGTGAAGCAATCGCGCCAGCCAATGGTAATTGTGGCATTGCGGGAGTCTGGGCCAGCGCTCCAGAGGGCACTGGCGGTTCCTCGAATATTGTGGTTTCACAAGTCTCGACCGTCACTGTGAACAATACTGAAAATCCTCTGTGCCCAGGGGGAAGCACCTCAGCTGGCGAACTCGTGCTGACGCCAGCCGGCACTGGAACTGGAACAGTCACAAGTTCCCCTCCGGGAATCAGCTGCCCGGGCACGGCTTGTGGCTACCCGTTCACCCCGCCCGACAACGTGGTAACACTGACTGCCGGGGCCGCCTCGGGCTCAACCTTCGTGCAATATTCCTCTACCTGCACAACCTCGACGACGAATTCCAACCAGTGCACCGTTACTGTGCCCCCTGGCGGTACCGTGAATGTGACCGCGAGCTTTAATTCCACCGGGCAATAACGCTCCCGCCGCGACCCCGGCAGGCAGGCGCTTCCACGTCTTGAACACCGCTACTCTTCTCCAAGCAGCTTGCCCAGCGTGGACTTGTGCTTCTCCGCCTTCGCCTTCTTGGCCACGACCAGCTGTGACGGCTTCGGCGAGCCCACTCGCTCGCGCGCCATTTCACGCACGGTCGTCGCCGCGGAGAATTTTTTCTTTTTGCGCTTCTTCGGCATAAAAAGCGAGGTCCCTTCAGTGGCGTTTGAGAAATGAAACGACAACCCGCGCCCGACAAGATTGCTTCGCATCATCGCATCCAAGCTCCCAAAAGTGCAATAATCGAAAACGCAAGCTCAAGCAGGCTGCGGAAAGAATCGGTGTTGCCACCTGATTTCGAGCCGCATTCGATTTCAGGTTCCAGCGGTTTACCGTTGCAGACGAGCAGCCAAAGCACAGAGCCCAAAACCTAGAGCCCATTATGGAAGAACGCGATTTTTTTGACGAGAAGCCGGACAAGAAACCGGCAACCCTAAGCTGCCCTCACTGCCATCAGGCAGGGGAGTATGAGATCCAATGGCTGGTTCGCACCAAGAAGAAAAACCTGCCGCCGCGCGCCGATGACCGCGACCGGGCCAAGTTCGCCAAGGCACAGTCGTACATGTTGCGCCGCGACGACATGATGGTTTGCAAAAATATTCGCTGCCGCAAGCGCTTCGAGATCGCAGGCGTGCAAAGCGTAGCCTTTTTCGATTGAAGAAAACGGCGGCTTGCACTGATTCTGGCATGGGAGCGGCGCACTGTTTTCGTCGGGCCGAACCGACTCTTGTGCATGCAGAACCAAACCTGGCCGTGCAGAACCCAAACCTTGGGCGTGCAGAACCAGGCCTTGGGCGTGCAGAACCAAACCTCGCGCGTGCAGAACCAAACCGCGCAGCGAGTGCGCTGGCTCAAGCGGGATGTTTCGAGTGGACCGAGAAGTCACTCGTGACGGCGCTCCGCGACAAGCCGGAAGCGCTAGAACATCCGCCAGGGCTTGCGATCTACTGTGTGTAAATGCCGTCAACAGAGGAATGAAATGGACTCCTGGATAAGGCTCGCAATCTTTGCATTGATCCTCCTATCGTTCTTGCGCCGTATTGTCAAAGCGCGAAGCCGCACCGGCGTTCCCGCTCCGAAGCAGCGAATTCCGGAAATGCGGAATGAAGGCCCCCCAGTATTTGTGCGGCCGAGGGGCGGAAGGAAAAACGACTTCCGCGATGTGCCGCCTCCTCCGGAAAATCCGGACTTAGGATAGATGACTGCGATTTGGATCGTGGGGAAGGTATGCGGAGCCCGATGCAATGTCATGACGGGAAGGCACCAGTTCACTCGCGATTTACTTTTACATTGGGCGACAACTCTTATTCTCTGCCGACATTCAAGCCATGCAGCGAGCGGTCGAGATGGGATTAAAAATCGTAGATTTGTATCTCGTAGTTATCTTGCGAGTAAGCTTGTGTGCAGAAGATTGCCGCCCGAATTGAATGTCGGCTGAGCACAAAGGACGAGAATAAGCGCGGCCGAACCTTGTTGTAGCGAGTTCGCCTTTTGGGGCGTCAGTCCGGTGATTTCTGGCTCCCATCATAACTAAAATATCCCTAGAATAGACGGCTGCTTGTCCTCGTATACTCTCACGAGTTTCATTACAGGACTGCGTTAATGAGGGCTTGCTGCCTTTCTGCATTGACTTTAGATTTTGCATCGCGGTAACATAGAAGAATCATATCTCATCTTGCACTTATTCTTACTAAAGGAAAACCAGTCATGATAGAAAGTTCATCCCACCAAGAAGAAGAGAAACACTTTGTTGAGTTCCGCCGCAAGGTGCGCTCAGCGGAGATTCTTTCCGCATCGATGCAGCGGCTGCTGGAGATTCTTCGCTTCACCGGACGACTGAGCATAGTTATTCAGAACGGACAAGTGCTCAAGTCCGGATACGAGGAGGGGTACTTCCAGAGATTGAACGCTGCCAACGCCGGGCTGCAGTAAGTTGCGACACACAACTAAATAACTTATACAGGTCATCATAAGATAAATGAGCCCTGGGCCGGAAACGGCGCCAGGGCTTTTTCGTTTTGGTGGTTACCTTACATTTACGAACTGTCATATCGCCAATTTGTGACTTCATATCGCGAGGCAATTATGAATTTGATGGGCAATCATGCGGGTATACAAATCGGAATGGGGCTGAAATATTGCGAACGGTGCGGGAAATTGTTCCTGCGGGAGATCACGGAAGACGTCATACACTGCGCTGTTTGCAAGGCACGTTTAGCGGCACTGCGATCGGCCACAGAGTTATCGGGGCGCGGCCAGAAGCGCGCTCTGCGCAAGAAACCAACTCCCACAATTCTGGCTGGCGCGTTGGGGGATAAGAGATCCATTGCGTGTTTGCGGGGAGTCGCCATCAATGAGGAGCGGCCGTGTTGACGACGAGACCGCGGCACAAAAACGCATGGACTTTCATGGGGCAAGCTGGACGTGCCGTGCCTGTATTTATTGACGCGGAAGGGATTGATGTATGGATATACCGGTCGCGTACAACCGCGCTATTGCGGCGCTATGCGCGGGCTTCAATAGAATCGGCGGCGCTGCCGTCGCCGCTCGGAAGGGAGTTATTCGGGACCAGGATTACGTCATATTCGGTGCAGACGTTCGAAGATGCGGCGATATTTGCAGCGGATATGGATCGCTCCCTGGAACGATTAAGTGCGCTCGACAGAACGTTGATTACTGCGAGTGTTATCGAGGGATATACGATTGCCGAGGTGGCGGAACTAATGCATTATTCGGAAAGGACAATTGAACGACAGTTATTCGCGGCGATCGATGAGCTGACGTGTATCCTGCTCCGGTATGGTTTGTTGAGGGTGCTGGGATACTAAGCCTCAACATGAGTACAGGTACACACTAAGCCGTGACAGGACCGTATGTTATGGCGAGTTATGCTGTCCAACTACAGGCAGGAAAAACGGCACAAACGGTGTCAAGAGCTAAAACAGGTTCAATTCGTTGTAAGTTGTTAAGTTAGTTGGTAATATAAAATCCGATAGTATGTCGGATAAGCAGGTGTAATTTGATATTCTAAACTTAAGAGTAAAGAAAACAACCGACACTATTCGAGTTGAATTTGGGTTGGGCGCGGCGATCGCGCCCTTTTTTAATTGCCGCTGAACTTTGGCGCTGGTTTTTGGGGCTGAACTTTGGGGGCCTTTGGAAGGGTGGAAATGCGGATGGCGGGGGGGCGGCTTTGAATGCCGGCGAGTCTCCCGATTCGCTTAATCCGGGGGGCTTTTTGGCTGGCCCTCCACATAAGGGCGAAGAAGACGTAAAATTGACAGCGAGGTGAGGGCGGCCCGATGGCGGGCGACTCGGATACAGCATGGACATGACGTGGATTACCGAACGAATTGCGCTGGGGGGCGGGATCTGGAACGCGAAAAATATGGAGACCCTGACGCAATCGGGGATCACGCATATTCTCAACATGCAGATCGAATTTGACGACCGGCCGTTGGCGGCGCCGCTGGGGATTGAAGTGCTGTGGAATCCGACGGACGACGATTTTTTGCCGAAGCCAACAGAATTGCTGAAGAGCGGCGTGGATTTTGCGCTGGAGGCTTTGGAAGATCCGCGATCGCGGTTGTATGTACACTGCGCGGCGGGAGTGCATCGGGCTCCGATGATGACGCTGGCGGTGCTATGCGCGCTGAACTGGCACATTGATCAGGCGATGCACTTGATTGAAAGCCGGCGGCCCGAGGTAGATTTCGCGGATGTGTATGTGGAAAGCGTGCGACGCTTTCTGGAATCGCGGCTGGAAAATGCACAGAGGTCGGGGGCGAGCGATTGAATATCAATTGCAGAGGGGCGTTATTGGCTCGTGGGCATCTTGGATGACGGGCTTATGATCCACGGGGGCAAATCAAGGCGTTTCGCTTTTTGCCGGTTCTGGTCAATATGCGACATTTAGGCGTATAGCCTGGCGCGAATTGTTCCGCAAGTTTTGAAGCTGGGTTTTTCCAAAGACCGGCGTATGAAGTATGCTCCAGTAGCGATAACTTACTAAGTACAACGCGAGACCAGCCGCTCGAAAAGAGCGGCTTTCTTATTGGGCGAAATATGAGCAGCGCAGTGCGAGGAGAGAACAAGATGGGCAAACATTTTGCAGCGGATGGCAGGAATCGGATAGTGACGAGACTGACGATCCTCCTGCTGGCGATGGCAGCAGTTGTGAGCATGCCGGAAACGCTGCGCGCCCAAGCGCCGCCGCTAACCACGATCACCGACACGGTGTACCGGGCGGATGGGACACCAGCATCGGGAACCGCATTGATTTCCTGGCCGTCGTTTACAACGGTGAGCGGGAATACGGTGGCGGCGGGCAACTTGAGTGTGACGATCGGAAGCGGCGGCGCGTTCACGGCACAACTTACGCCGAACCTGGGCGCGACGCCAGCAGGAACTGTTTACGTGGCGGTCTTTCAACTCGACGACGGCACGGTGCGCACGGAGTATTGGGGGGTGCCGACGACATCCCCAACAACGATTGCGGCAATACGGACTACACCGGGTACGGGGCTGGGCAACACCGTGGCGACGCAGCAGTATGTGAGCGCCGCAGTAGCCAACTTAGCGCTGAACTCGGCGGTAGTGCATTTGGCGGGCGCGGAAACTATTACCGGGGTGAAGCAGTTTGCAGCGTCGCCTTCGCTGCCGCAACCGGTTAACACGACCGATGCGGCAACCAAGGGATATGTGGACTCGTCAGTAGAGAATGCGGGGTCGGGATCTTATCTGCCGCTAAGTGGCGGAGCGATGACGGGGCCGCTAACTCTGCCGGGAGAACCGGGGCGAATGCGACTGGTTGAAGACCGAGTTACAGCTTTGGAACGAAACGATGTTAAACGGAGTGTGTATGACCGGATTGTGACGGCGGCGATCGCGTTTGGTGTAAGTGCACTGATTACGTTGCATGATCATTTGCTGCCGAAGTGAGGAAGCGAAACCATAGCAGGAATGCCGATGATTCGCGATAAACGGTTTTTAGCCTGGAGTAGACGAAGTACACGAAGGAAAGCAAGTAGTTAGTGAGCGAAGTTTACCGAACCTGACATGGAGTAATTATGAACTTACTAATGCAGTATGGGCCATTGGTGTGCACGGTTGCGGGGACGATTGGGGCGGCTATTTTTACTCCGGCGTTCATTTCAGCGCATCCGATGGCATTTGCGTGGGTGAATGCGGCGGCGCAGATGTTACATGCCGCGCTGCCATCAATCTTTAATTCCGGAAGCAATGGGGCGAACGGCAGCGAGATGAAGGGCGTTGAAGCGAAAAGCTTTCAAGCGAAAGGCGGTCAGGCATGAAGAGAGCGGGAATTGCAATCATGATAGCGGGAATGCTGGCGATGGTGGGATGTTCGCCGATTGAGCAACAGGCGCGGGATACGGCGGGGGCGCTGGCGGGATCGATTGTGGCGGCGCAGAGTGAGTATCAGGCAAGCTGTTCAGCGAATCCGAACCAGCAGGTTTGCCAACTTATTAATCGGGGTGTGTCGGGAGACAACGCGCTGGTTACGGCGATTGAGACTTACTGCGGATGGACGTCCACGCAAGCGCCTCCGGATACGACGGCGACGTGCGTTCCGGTGAAATCGGGGCAGGCGGCACTGGCGGCGGCGATTGCGAACGCGACGACACTTACTCTGGAAATCAAAGGAGCAATCTAATGGGAGCGGCGACGTTAGTAAGTCTGATTCTTACATTGCTGCAATCGGTGTTATCAGCGGCCAAGGTGGGCGGAGTGGCGCCGGAGGCGATTGCGAATATAGAGGCGGCGGTGACGAGTCTGCTGGCGGTGCAGGGGACTCCGGTGACGTTTGGGCACTTGGAGGGGTTGCGGGTGACGACGAAGTGGTAGTTGGGCTTTGGGCTCTGGGCTCTGGGCTTTAGTCGTAGATCCCACTCAAGTCAAAGGCAGGCTTGAGTGGGGCACCCGGCTTTAGTCGTAGATCCCACTCAAGCCAAAGGCAGGCTCGAGTGGGGCACCCGGCTCTCGGCCGCGGCCCTAAAAGGCCGCTCTTCCACAGCAGCTAGCCGACTTCTTCGCTCCAATTTTCCAGGGTCTTCTTTACTACAACCATGAATTGATCGGCTACTGCGCCGTCGATGATGCGGTGGTCGTAACCCAGGGTTAGGTGAACGACCGAACGGATGGCGATGGAGTCATTGCCATCCTTGTCGGTGACGACCATGGGCTGCTTGGTGATTCCGCCGACGCCCATGATGGCGACGTTGGGCTGGTTGATGATAGGCAGACCGAAAACGGCTCCGAATTGGCCGGGATTGGTGATGGTGAAAGTCGCGCCTTCGACGTCAGAGGGCGCGAGTTTTTTTGTGCGGGCGCGCTCGCCGAGATCGGTGATGCCACGTTGAAGGCCGAGGAAATTGAGTTCGTCGGCGGTCTTGAGGACGGGAACGATTAGGCCCCAGTCGAGCGCGACGGCGATGCCAACGTTGACGTGTTTATGGTAGCGGATGCTATCGCCCTCGAGCGATGCATTGGCGATGGGAAATTGCTGAATCGCGATGATGGCGGCGCGAGTGAAGAAAGGCATGAAGGTGAGGCGCGCGCCGTTGCGCTGCTCGAATCCATTTTTGAGTTTGTTGCGCAGATTGACAATGCGAGTGAGATCGACCTCAAACATGCAGTGGACGTGAGCGCTGGTGCGGCGGGACTCGATCATGCGCTGGGCGATGATTTTGCGCATCTGCGACATGGGGACCAAGTCGCCGGGGATGGCGGCGGGAGCGGGGCGCGGGGGAGCGGGAGCTACAGTCTGCGTGGGAGCGGTCCCACCCAAGCCAAAACCGGGCTTGGATGGGGCACCCACTGACCCGCCGTGCTCGACGAAGTCAAGGATGTCCTGCTTGGTGACGCGGCCGCCCTGGCCGGTGCCGTGAACTTGAGCGAGATCGACGTTGTGCTCGCGGGCGAGTTTGCGAACTAGCGGCGAGGAGCGGACGTCAGATTCAGAATCGGCGTCGGAATCGTCATGAGCAGAATCCTGCTGCGGGACGGAAGCGGGTGCCGCTGCTTGCTTGGCTGCTGGAGGCGGCGCAGACGCTTGTTTCGCGGGCGTGGAGGCCGCAGGGGCTGTGGGCTTTGCCTGGACCGCGGCGGAGGCTCCGTTGGCGTCGCCGATGACGCCGACGACGGTGTTTACCTGGACGGTGTTGCCTTCGGTGACTTTGATTTCCTGAAGAACGCCGCTGGCGGGAGCGGGGATTTCGGCATCGACTTTATCGGTAGAAATTTCAAAAAGAGGTTCGTCGCGCTGGACTTTGTCGCCAGGCTTCTTGAGCCATTTGGTAATGGTTCCTTCAAAAATTGATTCGCCCATCTGGGGCATAACGATGTCAGTCGGCATAGTTCCCTTTCCGTAGAAGCCGCCGGACCGGCGGGATAAGACCAAACAAACATTATAGCGAAGCGATGGAGTTAAGGATGACGCAGAGGTATGGGGTGGTGGGAAGACGGGCTGTCGCGGAGGCAGTGGGCTGCGCGCTGATTGTCTGGTTCAGTAGCGGGGCTGGGTTGGCGCAGACTGGTTACTCGGGAGCGGGAGTCTATTCGGGACTCTCGGCGAGAGGGCTTGCGGCGAGCGGGCCGCCGGTGAGTTACATGGCGCGTCCGGATCTGTGCGAGGTGGGAACGGAGACGGGACCACTGGGGTGCGCGCACAGTTCGCTGTGCCCGAGTTGCAGCGGACCATCGACGGCACAACCGATGGTATTTCTTGGTCCCTCGACGATGAGCGCGCTGCCGATTCCGGGGCCGGCAAGCGGCTCGGCTTGTGGGGCGCAGCCAGCGAATGGACAGTATCTTTGCGGGCTGAACACAACGGTCAGCGATCCCGATTTTGGGACGCAGAGCGTGCGCGCCACTTCTTACGGGGATTCGATCCTGAATGGCAGCGCGGCATATAACACGCTGGGCTTTGGCTTCAACATAGGGTCCGACGGCAATTTGCATCGCTGGGCGAGCGACTCCTCGAAACTGCTGGTCAACAATTCAGGCGGGTCTTATATCGTTCTGGCGTTCAATCCGGGTAACTGGGGGAGCAATCCGGTGACGGTGAGCAGCATGCACGGGAATGCGGTGCTGGGCAGCGGCGTGCCGGCGTTTGCGTTGTCGCATCCGCACGAACTGTTCGAGTTCAACACGGACCAGGAAAGCACGGTGCTGGGAGCAGTGACGAGCGGAGCGTGCGCGACGCCGGAGACGATGACCCAGGGTAGCACGGGGGCGCACGCGACGCTGCTGGCGATCAATGCCGGGACCTTGATGCAGATTGGGGCGACGACGGAAACTGCGGATGGAACGCACACCTGGCTGGGCGGGACGAGCGGCTGTGTGTTTACTCCAACGGAAGCTCCGACCGGCTACACCTATGCGAATACGATTTATGCGGGGCTGATCGACGACGCGACGCAGAGCGATCCGACACAGTGGACGATCACTTACTCGCTGGTCACGAGCTTTAATTATGTGGCCGGGCTGGGCGCGGCGGCGTCATCGACGCAGTATTTGTTTCCGCAGAGTGCTACTTCTTGCCTGCCGGCTGGATTCAACGGCGCGGTGATGGGATCTCCGGATGACGACTCGACCGACACGATGTTGGGGGCGAACTATGGAGACAACGTGCAGGACGGCATCTGGGATTCGACGCATGCGGGAGATATTTATCGCGCGCAGTTCTGGGCAGGACATGGTTGCCGTGTCGCCAACACGCACACAGACCTGGTGACGGGCGATTGGGGCGCGACCGGGCAGTTGGTGGATGGGCAGCATAGCTACATTGCGGGGACACTGACGGGGACGCCGTCCTTTGGCGCGACGCTGACGCAGAGCGGGACGGGCGCAACGACACAGTATTTTTGCAGTGCGCAGATTGAAAGCGTGACACAGGCGAGCGGATCTACGGCGCAACGGCTGGCATGCGGGCCATCCGGGGCGACGGGATGGGAAGCGGGGCTGATCTATGGGACAGCGAACGGGACGGGGCAATGGAGCGACGGTTCCGGCCATACGCTTGCGCCATCGGCTGGGCCAATGAACGCGCCGTTTTATTATCCGAACCCGCTGCACGACAGTTCGCAGACACCGAATGTACTGAATGCGGATGTGTCGCCGGTGCAAACGGCGGTTGCGACCGTGGCGAGCGTGCAGATAGGAGCGCCGGCGGGGGGAGAGGACACGATCACGCTGGCGGGAACGACTCATTATGCGCCCGACATGCAGGTTGTGTTCTACGGTCTGACAGCCGGTGGAGACACGCATTTGAATTGCACGAATCCGACGGGATCGGGAGGAAGCGCGGTGCCGGACCCGGATTCGTGTCCGGTATGGACGGTGGTGCAGGGATGCGCCATTTATGGAGGATGCACATCGTTTGTGATTGCCGATGCGGGCGCCGCGGGCGGA
Source organism: Terriglobales bacterium (assembly GCA_049589875.1). Lineage (GTDB taxonomy): Bacteria > Acidobacteriota > Terriglobia > Terriglobales > Acidobacteriaceae > Acidiflorens. The sequence continues at coordinate 143,407 of JBAWBR010000088.1, read as the reverse complement.
GCGACGAATACAGAAGGCACGGCGAATCTGCGGCCTTACGGGGTTGGCTATGACGGCGGATACTCCTTCATGAACACGCCGGATGACTGGATCATTGCGAGCACGACGATCAATCCGTATCTATCGCTGCAACTGCAGGGGCATGGAGCGGAAGGGCAGAACGGCGAAGCGATGGGCAACAACTATACGTGGGCGTTCTACTCGAATCCTTCGACGCCGTGCGCGGTGAGCGGGCCAGCGACGCCGTGTCCAAGCGCCGACATGTACGCGCTGCTGCCGAACGCGCTGCCGGAGGACAACCACGGGACGAGCGACCAGCATGGCCCACTGGATCTGAGTCCGTTTGCGATGGCGCTGGCGAATGTTTGCGGGCAGGCGAGCGGGATGGGGCAGAGCACATGCATTCAGAGTTATACGAAGGCATGGGAGAGCGAGATGATCGCGGTGGAGAACAGCGTGACGAACAACGCTTCGTTTGGCTGCGGAGCGACGCTGGGGCCGGGCTGCCATTGCAACTATGGATCGGGACCAGCGGCTTGTACGTACCGGCTGGGGCACTCGTTCAACAGCAACGACAATTATGTGTTTCAGGCGCAGAACGCGATTGGCAATATCAGTCCGGACGGGAATTATATGGCGTACACGTCGAGCTGGATGAATACGCTGGGCTGCACGAACGGGGCGACGAACTGCTGGGGAAGCTATATCGCGAGCGGGCCGGCAGCGGCTTCGATGAGCGGGGCGACGATTCAGACGGATGCGAGCGGCGTGGTGACGGTGACGATGGCGAATCAGTTCTGTGCGCCGGGAGGGAATCAGTATTACTGGACGGGATCGGCAGTGACGACGATTGCCTGCGGGGCGCTGGCGGAGCAGGTGACGCTGAGCGGGTTTGCGGAATCGTGGGCGAACCAGACGATGACGCTGACGGCGGTGGGTGGATGCGATTCGACGGATGCGAACGCGGGAAACTGCACATCGTTCAGCGGGACGGGGACGGGGATTCCGGCGAATTACGGGCCGGTGACGGAGAGCACGGGGACGCAGAAAGGGGCTCCGGTGAATTGTGGGGGCGGGAGCGGGGTGAACACGTATTGCCAGCGCGCGGATGTTTGGATTGCGAAGCTGGGGACGGCGCAGTGAACGGGGAAAAGGCGCGCGTTGCGGTCTTAACCAGGTTGCCGCAGATTTCGAGGTTGGCGCAGATTTTGCATGGGGACGAGGAAAATTGTCGGAAAGAGGGTTTTGTTTGGTGAAGAACGGTAGGGCGGATTTGGCTGCGGGGGCGGGAGACTGCTTCGGGAATGGGGCCAGAATCGGGGGTGTAGGGGGCAAGGGATTGAAAGGGCGCTGGTTAGAGGGAGTGGGGTCGCGTACTCCTTTTGTAACTTGGGGTTACGCCGGTTCGAGCCTAAAGTATTCATGGGCCAGGATATTCAAGATTTTCGGCAGTTGGCGTGCATATAGATATTGGTTACACGTTAAATAAGGATGGGTGGTTGGATTGGGCCGGTGCGCTGGATCGAGCGCGGAATCGTTGTTTGATGGATAAGACAGGCAAATTCGGTGAGGAAAAGGCGGCTATGAAAATCGCGGCCGCAATAATTGTGCTGGTGTTGTCTCTGCCGGTTGCTGGGTTTGGTCAGAGCATAGGCCTAAGTACGGGCAACTCAGGAGGGACGGGGAATCTGGCCGTCCAGTATAGCGGCAGCGGCGCGCTCGCATTTGCATCGACTGGCCCGAGTTCGACGAGCGCGACGGACAGCGAGAATGATGCGAATGATGCGATCCTGACCATCCGCAAACGGGTGGACGAAGTGAACGTGCTGTTCATAGCGACGGACCGGCATGGGAAATTCGTGCGCAATCTGGGAGAGAAAGATTTTTCGATCATGGACGATCACAAGCCGGTGGAATCGATTTTGAATTTCCGGCGGGAAACGGATTTGCCGATCGAACTGGGACTGTTGATGGATGTGAGCGGGTCGGTGCGGACGAGGTTCGCGTTCGAGAAGGAAGCGGCGACGGGATTCCTGCAGCACCTGATACGGCCGGGATACGACAAGGCGTTTGTGGTGGGCTTTAATAAAGAGAGCCACCTGGCGCAGGATTTCACGGACAGCGTTCCGGCGCTGGCGGCGGGCGTGCAGCGGATGAAGGACGGGGGCGGAACGGCGCTCTACGACGCGATTTATAAGGCGTGCAAGGAGAAGCTGGCGCGCGAGCAGACGGATCATCCGGTGCGGAAGGCGATTATTGTGGTCAGCGACGGAGAGGACAATCAGAGTGAAGTGACGCGGGCGCAGGCGATTGAGATGGCGCAGCGGGCGGAGGTTCTGATTTATGCGATCTCGACGGACGACAGCGGGCTGATTTTGCGGGGCGACAAAGTGCTGGAGGATCTGGCATCGTCGACGGGAGGACGAGCGTTCTTTCCATATAAGATGAAGGACATTACGAAGTCATTCGCGGCGATTGAAGAGGAGCTGCGGAGCCAGTACGACGTTTCGTATAAGCCGTCGGATTTCAATGCGGATGGGCGGTTCCGGTCGATTCAGATCACGGCGCTGAAGAAAGATCTGCAAGTGCGGGCGCGGCGGGGATACTTCGCGCCGAGACAGTAGGAACATTGGGGTAGGCATCGGCATTTGTTTAGCCCGTGCGTAACCTTGAGCATATCGCCCTGCCGTCCGATGATTACTACACTGCTAGAGAGCCCACGCTCCTGAGAGAGACGCAATGGCTGAAGCTAACATCCGATTGAGTGAGCATCCCATCATGATCACGTTGCAGGATTCCATCTCTGGTGATGGTTTCCTGGCACGCATCACGATGTCTGGGCGGGCGCTGATGCGCGAAGAGGGCGGGAGGTGGTGGATGTATGGAGTACGGCCTGCCGGTATCGCCGCATCGGGCAAGAATATTGACGAAGCCTTTCTCCGCTTCCGAAAGAGCTACAAGGAAATCTTGTTTGACATTGCACAAGAGAGCGCGACGTTCGATGATTTCAGGTACGAGGTAACGCGTTTTTTCGAAGAAAATGACGCCGATAACGAAGACGAGCGGACATGGGAGGCTTGTCTCGCAGCAATTCGGGGAGCCACGAGCATTCCTCCAGAGCCGTTCGCTGATCTACCGCGTCGCTCACCGGAATCCAGCCCGTCATTCGTGAGGGTAGAACGAGTGGACGAGCAGGCGAAAGATAAACGCCTGATGCCGAGCGATAACGTGCCGGACGTATACGCATACAGCGACCCAAAAGCAGCCTAAAGGTAATGTCGGTATCGGTGGCGTTTAGCGACGTCGAGCGAATGCTAAAGAACTGCGCGGAGGGTTCCGACGTTCGCAGAACCACGCACGGGCGCAGAGTGGAATTCAATGGAAAGGTGTTTCGAGACGTTCCAAAATTTGACACCATTGAGATAGGTCATATCAGGAAAATGGTTCGCCATCTCGGCATCGATAAAGATTGTGCCAAATCCCACAATGTGATCTAAACAATTTCTGCTGCTTAGAGAATAATCCTCCTTTAAATCAAACTCATTCCAAAATCCAGACTCCCATCGAGGCTCCGTATCTGCGGGTGCATTGTGCTCGCAGATTGCTTGTGCTACCGTCGGCTTGAATCTGCTTGAGTGGAAGTCTTTGTGGTGAATTCGTCGAGGGTGAATTGGTCGAGGTGAAGTTCTTGAGGTGAGCTCATGGCATGGATGGTTTTTGGAATATTGGTGGTGCTGGTGGTTTTTACCATTGGGATGTACAACAGCCTGGTGCAGCTGCGGGTGCGCTCGGAGGCTGCATGGTCGGACATCGATGTACAACTGAAGCGGCGGCACGACCTGATTCCTAACCTGGTGGAAACGGTGAAGGGATACGCGGCGCACGAGAAGGGGACGTTCGAAAATATTGCGAAGTTCCGCTCGATGGCCATGCAGGCAACGGGACCGGCGGAAAAAGCGCTGGCGGAGAACCAGCTGACGGGGGCTCTGAAGAGCCTGTTTGCGGTGGCGGAGAATTATCCGCAGCTGCAGGCGTCGCAGGAATTCACGCAATTGCAGACTTCGCTCAACCAGACCGAAGATGCGATTCAGAATGCCCGGCGCTACTACAATGCGGTGGTGCGCGATTTAAATACGCGGATCCAGTCGTTTCCGACGAATATTCTGGCGGGCATGTTCGGGTTCCAGCAGAAGCAATACTTTGAGGCGGCTGCGAGTGACCGGGAGCCGGTGGCGGTGAAGTTTTAGTGCTCGTTCGCGACACGCTTCACAGGATGATAATGGACGCTGTGCTCGATCTCACATTCTTCTCTACACGGCGCAGGGCATGAGCAGCGGGCCTTCGACCTGGCTGCGGCAGCGCTTCGCTTGCCTTGGCTGCGCTCACGACGACAGCCTGATTTTTCGCATTCGCATGTTGCACGTTCGCATGTTGCACATTGGCCACTCAGCGCGCGGGTGCATCCGTTCCCCCTTTATTCAAACTGCATTTTTGTTGATCGTGCTGCTGGCGAGTTGGCCAGCCGCGGCACAGGGCCGGCGGTGGGAGGTTGCGGACTTCAAGGATTCGATTGCGATTGCGGCAGATGGATCGGCGTTAGTCAGCGAAAAGATCACGGTTAAATTCGAAGGCGCGTGGCATGGCATTCATCGCACGATTCCGATTGAGTATCCCGGTCCAAATGGCGCGAACTATACGCTGTTTCTGAAAGTGCAGAGCGTGACCGACGAGAACGGAAATAAGTTGAAGTACGAGTCGAGTAAGTCGGGGGCGTATCGCGATTTGAAAATTTATATTCCGGGCGCGGCGGATACAACGAGGGTGGTCAACATCGACTACTCGGTGCGCAACGGCATTCGCTACTTCGACGGCTACGACGAGTTTTACTGGAACGTTACCGGCAACGACTGGCCGGTGCCGATTGCACATGCGTCGGCGTTTATCACGCTGCCGGAAAATGCGGCGGGAGGAGTGCGGGCGCAGGCCTTCACGGGCGCTTATGGATCGAAACAGAGCGAAGCGGACGTGCAAGTCAACGGCGCGGATGTGGCCGCTGAAACGACGCGCCCTTTACCGATGCGCGGCGGGCTGACAGTTGATGTTTACATTCCGCCCGGAATTGTGGCGACGCCGAGCGCGCTGACCAAGCTGGGGTGGTTTCTTAGCAGCAATCCTATTTTATTTTTGCCGCTGTTCACGCTGGGCGTGATGGGCGGGCTGTGGTATGCGGTGGGACGCGATCCTGATCCAGGGATGTCGGTTGCGCCGCAATATGAGCCGCCGAAAGGATTGACCCCGGCAGAAGCGGGGACGCTGCTCGACGACAGTATTCATCCGCGGGATATCACATCGACGCTTATCGATCTGGCGGTGCGGGGATATGTGAGGCTTGAAGAGAAGGTGGATACGGTTCTCATGTTCCATCACAAGGACTACATTTTCCATTTGCTGAAGCCGATGACGGAGTGGGGGGAGCTGGCTCCGCATGAGCGGGTGATGATGGACAACATATTTTTGAGCGGAAACGACACGCGCCTTTCGAGCCTGAAGAACCGTTTTTATACGGCGGTGCCGGTGATTCGCGAGGACATCATGTCGGCGTTGAAGAACAAGGGAATTTATGCGCTTGATCCGGAATCGGCGAATGGATACAGCCTGGTGGCGGCGGTGACGATTGCGATTCTAGTGGTAGGAGTGCAGTCGCTGGGATGGATGAATTGGTTTTATTCGATTCCACTGGCGATTGTAAGCGTGCTGGTTTCGGCGGCGATCTGGTGGCTGTTTGCGCGGCAGATGACGGCGAAGACTCTGGCCGGGGCGCGAGTGCATATTGCGGTTCTGGGATTTCAGGAGTTCATGAATCGGGTGAATAAGGACCAGATTGAGAGAATGCCGCCGGATACGTTCGAGAAATTTCTTCCCTACGCGATGGCGCTGGGCGTGGAGCACCACTGGGCGCAGGTATTCGATGGGATCGTGAAAGATCCGCCGGGGTGGTATGTTTCGCCGAACCCGTACGCGGGATTTACGCCGCTTTATTTTTCGAGCGCGATGCATGGCATGGCGAGCGACATGCATCAGGTGTTCATATCAGCGCCGAGGGCGAGTTCGGGAGGGTCGGGATTCAGCTCGGGGGGCGGGTTTTCGGGCGGAGGATTCTCGGGCGGCGGATTTGGCGGCGGAGGGGGTGGGGCGTTCTGAGAATTGGGCGTTCACATATTTCGCAGTAACGGTTCTGGGCGTGCCGACGCTATTACTTTATTGACGAGTTCGAGAGTTGCAGCACGCTGCCGAGGAAACACCCATCGGGCCCAACCAACTCGGAACGATGGAACACCGCTCGCTATTTATTCCTGCCTGTTGACAAGGCTCTGCATTCATCGCTTCGCTATGAGCCCCCGCTTCTCCATTCATCCGTTCTTTCTATCATCCGGATTCTGCACTGACTCTCGCTGTTCCCTAAGGCGGAGAAAATCCCGTTTGGGGGCGTTTTTTGTGAGATTGGTCACGGGCGGGGGTGCTTTCTGTCACGGCAGCGGGGTCGAAAAGGCCACACAATGGGGCTGATTTCGCAGCCGTATACGTGTCTCAACTCGGAGGCGATGGTGCCGAGGTCCAGGGTGGAGATCATCGATCTGCTCAAGAAAGAGCTGAAGTTTCTGGAGCGCGGGGGCTATGGCGGAGCGCTGCCGTGGAGACCGGTTTCGATGTTTTTGGATTCGCCGTCGTGCCCGAATCGCCTGAATGTGGAACGTACCACTCCGTGCTCGGAGTGCTGGCTCTTCGGGTTTGTGCCGGAGGAATTTCGTCAGGAAATGGAAGCATGCCACTTTATCCATTTGAATACGAATGGCGAATCGGTGCATAGCATGAGCCGGCAGTACACACCGGGCGAAGTGGAAGCGGCGCTGAAGGGCTGGCTGGAAGCCGAGATAAGGCATCTGGAGGAACTGGAGAAGAAGTCGGGCCAGAATGCCAACTGACGGTGAGCGGGACTGCCATGGTTGAAAATTGTGTAAATCCGGCATGCCGAGCTACCTTTACTCATACGCGCGACGGCCGCATTTTCAGGGTGGAGCGCGTTTTGACTGGCTCGCATGGGCACAGTAGTGAAAAACAAAATGAACTTTACTGGCTGTGCGAGAGATGCAGCAAAACGTACAAAGTGGTAATTGAGAATGGACTCATCGCGACCGCGCCGATAGAAGTAGAAAACGGGTTGGTGGGATTCTTAAAAAGCTGACAATCGCACGGGTTGCGAGACGCGGCAGGCTGGACGCCCGCCGGAGAGCGGGGCGGGGACGCCGGTTTTATAGCGCGGATTCCGGACTGTCTCCGGGCACTACAGCTTCTCCAAAAAAATCTGCGACTTTCCCGCGTGCAAACAGGCAATGCTTTCGGCCTTCCTATGGCGTAGAAGTTCCCTGGAGTATGAATTGCTGTCGCGGTTTCCCGTATAATTCTGCTACTTGCCGTCCCGAAAAATCTCAACCGCGCCCGATCTGCCTGCCGGGGCGCTGGGAAATGGCTGGAAGGATAGACAATCGGATGGAGATTCGCGCGAAAAAGTTCGTGAAGCTATTGGCAGAGCACGATCCAGGCAGCCCGGAATTCCGGGAAGGGGCGCGCGCGATGCTGCATTCGTCCGAGGCGCAGGAGCGGGATGTATCCGGACACGCTTTTGTGCCGCCGACTAAGAAGGCGAGTTGGGAACACTCTTCGCTTCACCCCGCGGTGGAGTTTGATCTTTGGAAGGATGTTTTCGTCGAGCAGAAGCTGCCGTGGCGGCGATTTGTGGAATCGGCATTGATCCACGCGTGCGTTGCGGTTTCGATCTGGACGCTCACGATAGTCTGGCTACGGCAACAGAAGATTCTGGATCATCCTGCGTTTGACCGTTCGTCGCTGATTACATATTCGCCGGAAGAATATCTGCCGCCGCTGGATACGGGGACGGCGGAGATGCCAAAGCCGCGCGTGGGCGACCCGGCACTGGCGAAGCAGCCGATTTTATCGGTGCCGCGGGAGGCCGATAATCGGGCGCAGACGATTGTTGCGCCGCCGGATTTGAAGCTCGACCGCGACGTGCCTTTGCCAAATATTGTCGCGACGGGAAGGGTGGCTCCGGTGGTGCCGCTGAATGCGGCGAGCTCCATTTCCAGCCGCGCGAAAGCGCCCGACCAGCAGGTGGTTGCGCCTGCGCCCGAGGTGGAGTTCGCGCGCGACCGCGTGACGCAAGCCGCGCTCAGATCGGACATTATTCCTCCGCCGCCGGAGGTGAAGCATGACAGCACGCGGGGGCTGCCGGGACCAGAGACGGCGGTGATTGCGCCTCCGCCAGAGGTGACGACGCCGCCGAAGGGACGCGCTGGACAAATCAATATTGGGGCGAGTGCGGCGGTTGCGCCGGCTCCGCAGCTGACGCTGGCGGAGCAGCATGCGGTGTATGGACGGGGACAAAACGGGGGTAAGGATCTAGCGGCAAGCACGCAAGCGGTCGCGCCGGCGCCCAGTGTTTCGGGCAGTGGAGCTGGCGCGGGACGACTGGTGGCGCTGGGGATTCATCCGGTAACCCCGACCGGGCCGGTTACAGTGCCGGGAGGGAACCGGCGGGGAAGCTTTGAGGCGGGGGCACAGGGGAAAGCGGGCGCGACGGGAGCGCCGGATTTTGCGGCATCGAAAACGGCGGCAAACGGGACGGGATCGAAGGCACGCAATAGGCAATTGCCGGCGGGCTTGCGGGTGGGAGCGGCTTCAGGAGCGACAGAGGCAATTGCGCGGGACGGAGCGGACAACGGCACGAGGGAAGTGGCCTCGGCGAGTGGCGAGGGCGCGATAGCGGGGCGGCGGCCGGCGGCGGCGATTGCAGACGAGAAAGTGACCCAGATGGATCGCGAGGTTTTTGGCGACCGGCGGCTTTACGGGACCACGCTCAATATGCCGAATCTGAATTCGACGAGCGGAAGCTGGGTGATGCACTTTGCGGAACTGGAGCCTGATCCGAAGCAGCAGGGTCTGCTGCAGCCGCTGCCGACGGAGAAATCGGATCCAGGATATCCGCTGGAGTTAATCCGCAGCAATGTGCATGGGACGGTGACGCTGTATGCGGTGATTCATGCAGACGGGCGGGTGGACGGGATTCGGGTGCTGAATAGTCCGGACGACCGGCTGGATGCGTGGGCGAAGAATGCGCTCGCGGGATGGAAATTTATGCCGGCGCTGCGAGCGGGCAAGCCGGTGGCGGTGGAGGCGGTGGTGGAGATTCCGTTCCGGGTGCGGCGGGGATTTTAAGACGATGGCGGGGCAAGAGCGAACCGCCGGTCAATCGCGGGGCGCAACGACCGGGGAACGCAGTGGGGCGGATGATGGGGGCGATTTAGTAGGCGTTTTTGTTGGTAAGTGCGGAGAACAGAGTCATAGCTAGAATTTGGAGATCGAATGTGAATGTCCAATTCTGGAGATAGTAGAGATCGTGCTCGATTCGCTTTTCGATGGAGGTATCGCCGCGCCATCCGCAAACCTGGGCCCAGCCAGTGATTCCAACCTTAAGCGAGTGGCGGTGATTGTAGCGGCGCACCTCTCCCAGAAACTTATCGACGAAGAAGGGACGCTCGGGACGCGGTCCGACCACGCTCATTTCACCCTTTAAGACGTTGATGAACTGGGGCAGCTCATCCATGCTGGTGCGGCGGAGCAGTTCGCCGAAACGGGTTCTTCGGGGATCGTTGGATGTGGTCCAGAGCGTATCGCTTTCCGACTGCGGCGAAACCAGCATGGTCCTGAATTTAAACATGCGGAATGTTTGCCCGTTAAGACCGATGCGTTCCTGGGTGAAGAGGATGGGTCCCGGAGATGTGAGCCGGATCAGCAGCGCGATGAGAGCGAAAACGGGCGCGGTGAGAACGAGGATCAGCGCGGAAAAAACCAGATCGAAGGCGCGCTTGAAGATGGCGTAGGGCAACAGGTCGGCGGGAGTGGAGGTCAGGTCAAGCACCTGCAAGCGGCCTAACTGGACCATGCGCTGGCGTCCCATCATTCCTTCGCCGAGATCGACGATGGCGCGCGCGGGCAGGCAGAGTTTTTCGAGCGCTTTCACGACTTCGGGCACGCGCGAAAATTCCAGAGGATGGATGGCGATGATCGCTTCTTCAAAACCCTGAGCGGCGTTGAGGCCTCCGATTTGATCGAGGCGGTAGACGGGCGTGGCCCGGGGCGCGACGTTTTGCCCCGGCAGCGCCACATAGCCGGCGATCTGGCAGGGAGCGAGCGAGAGGCGTTCAAGGCATTCGGCGCTTTGCTGGGCGAAATCGTCGGCGCCGATGATCAGGATTTTTGTCGGTTTTCCCCAGGCTCTGCGGCGGCGGCAGAGGGCGCGCAGCCAGGAGCGCATGAGGAGCGTGAGGACAAAGAGGGCCACGATTCCGCATAAAAAGAGGCCGCGTGGAAAAGCGTCGTCGCGGCTAAAAAACAGAATTGCGAGGAATACGGCGCTGGTCGCCACCAAGGCGGAAAGCGCCGCTTTGGCTCCGGTACGCTCGCGCAGGAGTTCGTCGACGCTGGTCACCGAATAGCGCTCGCTCATAAAGGCCCAGACGAAGGAACAGAGCAGAAGCAATCCCAGGTGGCCGCTGCGCGGATAACTTGCCGGACGGCCCCAATATCCCCAGAGCAACAGCCACACTTGATATCCGACTTCGAAAGCGGCCCAGGGCAGAAGATAGGTCGAGACGGTCAACATCATTCGATAGAGCCGTAAGGAAAGGAACACGGAAGTCGCGGCCCTCCTTGGGCCGGTTAGCATGCCGCTGGCGCCGGTGGCGTAAGACACAGTGGCTTGAAGCAATTGTTTGCAACGGCGATGGATCTTGTGGCTTGGAGTAGCTATCGACCCCGCCGCGGACGGCTACAGCGCATGGATGGTACGAAGGGAGCTGACCAGCATGAGACGACCTTGCGAGTGTTTCGCTCCCTTCTGGTTTCGTGTTTCGAATCAGGCGACATTGAGAATGTTCCGATGCGGTGGTTCCGCGTATTTTGTTTCCGATTTAGTTGGCGGCGACGGCGGCGCGGGTTTGGGGGCGATCAAGAAGAGTTGCGAACAAGCTGTCGTAAAGGCTGAGCACGCGCGCTTTCTCAAAGTTGCGGATGGCGTAGGCGCGCCCGTTTGCGCCCATTGTTTGCCGCAGAGCCGGGTTGCTGCGCAGCGAAAGCGCAGCTTCGGCCAAGGATGCGGGAGCTTCCGGAGGGACGATGCGTCCGCATCCCGCTTCGCCGGTCAGGCGAGACGCTTCGCTTTCTGAGTTGGCGGCGCACAAGACGGCCTTGCCGGCCGCCATGTAGGTCAGCAGCTTCGATGGAATGACGGCGTCTTTCACCGCGGCTTTCTGATTGAGGAGGAGCAGGTCGGCATCGGCATACATCTGGCAAAGTCCAGCTGACGGTTGCAGCGGCAGAAGAAGAATATTGGGAAGAGCGCGGCTGGCGCTTTCGATCAGCGCCCGCTCTTCGCCTTCGCCGACAATTACCCAGAGCAGATGCGAATCGGCGCGTGTGCATTCGGCTGCGCGGACTACATTGAGCAGATCCTGTTTCTTTCCCATGTTGCCGGTGTGCATGACGACAAAATGTTCGGTGGAGATGCCATAGGCGCGGCGGAAGGAGCCGTCGGCGGGACCGGGACGAACGGCCTCGGTGTCTCCCCAATCCGGAATGACTGCGAGCTGAGCGGGAGGAAGCCCGTCGCGCAGCAGGCGCTCGCGGAAGGCCTCGCACAAGCAGACCACCGCGCTGGCGTGGCGATAGGCAAAGCGCTCGATGGCGCGCGCCCAGGCGAGCAAAGCGCCTTCACGGAGAATTCCGGTGGCGATGGCCGCGTCGGATGCGAGGTCGGTGAGCTTGATGGAGTAAGGAACCTTACGGATGCCGCCAATGGCGCAAGCCGCGAGCGCGAGCGCGGGCGGCGGACACGAGCAGTACACGATGTCGCATTCGCCTGCCGCGAGACCGGCAATCAGCGCCGCGATGGTGAAGGAAAAATCGTGCAGCAGGCGCTCTACCAGCGAACTGGCGCGCCGCGGAATGAAATGGCGGACACGCCGAATCTCGACGCCATGGCGGATTTCAAGTTGGGTAAGGCGGCCGCGGTATTCCTTCCAGATGCGCCACTCGGGATAATAAGGAAACGCGGTGACCACGCGGACGGTGTGGCCCTGCGACGCGAGATGCTCGCTCAAGCCCGTGGTGAAGGGCGCGACCGACGTGCGTTCGGGGAAGTAGTTGATGCCGAGAATAAGGATGCGCATAGTGTGGATCGTGGAACGAGCGGGGGGGAAAGCGGATGCTCCGCCGTGTTTCGCCGCGCAAACGCGACTGCGACGGCTCGGAATGACAACATGATCAGGACCTGGCGGTGCGGATGTTAGGGGCTCGTTTGCCAACCTGAGCTCGCCCGAGGAACAGCTTCCCTAAACGCATCCGTGTTCAGGCGTGCGCCATTTTCTTATTTTGCAGGCGGCCGGTTTTGTCCAGAACCTGTTCGATCCAGGAGTAGGTCACGGCCAGACCTTCTTCGAGAGAAATCTCCGGCTCCCATCCCAAGACGCGGCGGATCAGGCTGTTGTCGCTGTTGCGTCCGCGCACTCCCTGCGGCTTCGCCGGGTCATGCTTCTTTAGAATGCGCTTGCCCGCAACCGCGGCGACAAGATCGACGAGACCATTGATGGTCACCAGGCGGTCGTTGCCGAGGTTCAGAGGCTCGGGATAGTTTGAAGCCATGAGGCGTTCGAGACCCTCGACACAATCGTCGACATACATGAACGATCGCGTCTGCTCGCCATCGCCCCAGACTTCGATGGTGTCGCCATCGCCGGCGAGAACGACCTTGCGGCAGACCGCGGCCGGGGCCTTTTCGCGGCCGCCTTCGTAGGTGCCGAGCGGGCCGTAGACGTTGTGAAAGCGCACGGTGCGGGTTTCGAGGCCGTAGTCCTCGCGAAAATAGCGGCAAAGCATTTCGGTATAGAGCTTTTCCCAGCCATAGCCGGGTTCGGGATCGGCGGGAAGCGCGTCCTGCTCGCGCAGTGAAGGGGCATCCGGGGCCGACTGCTTGTTTTGCGGATAGACGCAGGCGGAGGAGGAAAACAGGAATTTCTGAACGCCCTGCAGGCGGCTGGCTTCGAGCATGTGCGCGTTGATGAGAATGTTGTTGCGCGCGATCTCGGCGTGGTAGGCGGTGATGAATCCGATGCCGCCCATATCGGCGGCCAGGTTATAGACGGCGTCAATCTGGCCGCGCGCGGCGAGCAGGCAGTTATCGTACTTGCGCAGATCGAGCAGTTCGAATTCGCTGGCGGCGCTCGATTCGTATTCCGGATATTTGAGATCCACGCCACGCACCCAGTAGCCTTCGGCGCGCAGCCGCTTCACAAGGTGATGGCCGATGAATCCTCCGGCGCCGGTGACAAGAATTCGCATATTGGTGTTCATAGAAGTCCTCTTTCAAATGAGATTGAGAAGTTGGTGATTTGTGATTTCTGATTTTTGGTGTCAATTTCTGATTTTTAATTTGCGGTTGCGGTTCGTCAGGAGAGAGCGGCCCATCGGCTGCGACAGGTTCAACTTCCGGAAGTCTTCGCGAGTACTCTGGTTTGAGCGTGACAGGAACGGGCGGCGCGGGCGGCGATCGCAGTCTGGTAGATGGAAATCAACTCGCTATAATTCGCCTCTTCGCTGAAGCGGGCCGCGTGCGCCTGGAGGGCGGCGCGGGAATATGCAGTCCAGATTTCATCGCTGGCGGCAAGTCCGTCCTGAAGCGTGGCCGTCAGCGATGCGAGCGAGCCGGAGGGAAAAAGCAGGCCCTCGGACTGGTGGCGAATCATCGCGCGCAGGCTGGGATGGTCGGCGGCAATGACGGGTGTCCCGACAGATAGAGCCTCGAGAACAACCATGGGACAGTTTTCATAGGCGAGAGAGGGAAAGAGCAGCCAGCGGCTGGCCGCGACCCGCCGCAAAACCTCGGAGCGCTCGAGCTTTCCGCACCATTCGAGCGTTGCGCAGGATTCAGTTTTTCCGCCCCCTCCGGCGGCTGCGCGGTTTGTCCAGTGCCGTTCCAGCGCTTCGCGATCCGGACCATCTCCGATGATGAGCAGCTTCCAACCGGTGAGATTGGCCGCGGCCCAGGCTTCGAGCAGCAGCGGCACTCCTTTACTGTGGCGGACACTGCCGGCAAAGACCGCCTGCCGGGCTCGATGCTCCTCGCTCGCCGGCGCCAGCGGAACGAAATTCGATTTAGTGAGCATGCGGGCGATGGGGATGTTTCCCCGGCGAAAGACATCCCGATTGAAGTCGTTGAGCACGATAAAGGCGTCCACCTGGCGGTAGGTGCCCAGCTGCGAATGCAGCCAGTTGATGGCGGCCACGACCGCGGTGCGGGTCAAGCTGCGGCTGTAACAGCGCGAGCGAAGGGCTGGCCAGGGCGCGCGGCCCACGCACTCCTCGCAGGGCGTGCCATGGCGCAGAAGCGTGGCGGCGGCGCAGATGTGGCGGAAATTGTGGAGAGTCTGAATGACTGGGACTCCGGCGCGGTGCGCGGCCCAGAAAACGCTGGGACTGAGCTGGGGAAAGGTGTTATGCACGTGGACAAGCGCCGGCTGAAATTCGGCGATTTTTTTTTGCAGACCGCGGTAGGCGCTCCAGGACCAGAGAAACCCCGGCACGGCCAGCATCTGGCGCGCGCTCGAGGCATTCTTCAGCGCGGCGTGCGAGGCGCGAAACTGTTCGACCGCATGGCCGTGAGAGGAAAGCAGGCGGCGTTCGAGTTCGACGACCGTATCCTCGCCTCCCCAGCCTGGCGCGTAGGAGTTGTGCACTTGCAGGATGCGTAATTTGCCGTGGCAGGCGAGCATGGTTATTTCGTTAACGGAATTGACAACGGTTACAGGCTTCCCGAAACATTCGAGCGCAGGGCCGCAGCCGCGGTTTGCAACGATAGTGGAGAGCGTGCCACCCGGCATTGCGCTTCTATGCCGGCAAATCCCCAGAGCGTGTGCCGCTTCAGCAGCAGCGCATTTGTGCTCGCGTCCGCGCCGGCGATGTGATTTCTGCCGGGTTGTCCCGTTAAGCCGAGGGGAAGGCCCGCATCCCGAACCGCGTGTAGAATTGGCCGCGACACATTGCCATTCGGATAAGCGATGGTTTGCGGAGTTTGGCCGGTAATTTCGCGCAGCCAGTCTTGCGCCTCTCCAATCTCGCTGCCGATTTCCGAAATCGGGTAGTTGGTCAGAATGGCGTGGTCGCAGGTATGGTTGCCGATCTCGACCAGAGGATGGCGCGCAAATTCAGCAAGTTCCTGCGGGGTGAAAGGCCGGTCGGTATCGGAAACGGTGTGGAAGGCGGCCGGTCCAAAGTCGGCAACCAGCCGCTGCTCGATCTCGCAGGTACGCAGACGCTTGAGCGAAGAGCGCGTATCGTTAAGCAGTTTGTCTTCCCAGCCGCGCTTGCCCGCTTCGCGATATAGAACGTCCCACCAGAAGGGCTTCCCGGTGCGGACGTGGTTGGTGGAAATGGAGAACACGGCGGGCGCTTGAAATTCTTCCATGGCCGCGAGGGCGCGCCGGTTGCTGGCGTAGCCATCGTCAAAGGTAATCATGGCGTATGTTCCCGCGGGATCGAGTCCGGCCAGGACCCGGCTGGGAGACACAAACTGGTGACCGCTCTGCACAAGATTTTCCACGAAGCTGCGAAACATGTTTATGGTGATGGCCTGCTGCGGATCGGCCAGGTGGAGGGCAATCTCATCGGGGGATTCGAACAATCCATGAAAGGCGAAGATCAGGAGGCCGGGGCGATTCGGCATAACGAGCAGGCCGGCGGCCGCCAGCCAGTCGTCGCCTTTAGCAAGGAGGCGCTTCGCGGGTTGCTTCCATCCAGATGGACTCATGCTCCGGTTGTCACTACTCATGCAGCGTTTTGACTGATCACGGTCTGTCGAGTCGTCGTTTGTCTCACAATCGTTATCGAGCAATCGTTATCCAGCAATCCTTAGCTAGCAATCGTTAGCTAGCAATCGTTTTGTCTGACGATTCTTTTCTAGTGGCGGTGTGCGTTCCGGGCAAGTGTTCGTTGCGGGCCAGTGCTCGCTCCGGGCCAGTGCTCGTTCCGGGCCAGTGTTCGCCCAGGGATTAGCGGTTACTCGCTTGTCTTCATGAAGGAGTATTCCTCGCCCGAAGCGGAGACGCTGAAGACCCTGTAGCCGGCCGCGTTCAGATCGCGCAGAGCGGCTTTCGTCCGGTCGATTCCGATTTCCGACCAGCGGTGATGGAATTCGATGAGCAGTTGCCGGACATCCGCGGCGCAGGCGAGCAGGTCGGCGACGACCTCATATTCCGCCCCTTCTATATCCATCTTCAGTAAATCGATCGCGGCGTGCCCGAGTTCGCCCATGCTCGTGCAAAGGCGCTGGACGGGCACTTCGATTGCGCCAGAAGATGCATTGCGATCAAGCAGCGTGTGCGACACGAGGCCGGGATCGCGCGGAGCATGGAAGCGGCGCAGGCCATCTTCGGCCGCGACGCCATAAGGGTGAAAAATAAATCCTCCGGGCAAGGTTTGCGTCCCGATCCAGGCAATCGAGCGCGGGGTGGGGTCGAAGGCATGAACCGTCACTCCCCAGCGCTCGATGAGCTCGCGGTCGAAGGAAATGTCCTCGCCCACGCCGAACGAGTAGACGACGCTTTGCCGATTCAAAAAGCTGGGACAAAACGTCCACGCCGCGCGCTCGCTGCCGAGGGTTACGGTGGGCAGATGCAGGTCGGGTGTAAAAAGCAGATCTTCGCCCCGTACCGCTCTCCACTTTCTTTTCAGCCGCCGGAGAGGAACGGCCAGCCGTTTGGCGATCATGCTCGCGGCCGGTCATTCTGGCGGGCGCGCCCGGCTTGCCAGCGCGAGTCCACCGTTAGAGCCTCAGTGCGCGCGGGGGGCAAAGGCATTACGGCCGCTGGGTTTTGTCGTCGGATTTTTTCCCCGGCGAGCGCAGCAGAATAGTCGGCCATGCGCCGGATGGCAATCTCTTCCCAGCTATATTCCTCCTTCATCCGCCATGCGCCGTAGGACCCAAGCCGCTTACGCTCTTCCGCACTGCGCAGTGACCAGAGTTTTGTTGCCAGATCGCCGGCATCGCCGAGCTGGTATGTGAGGCCGCATCCCGCCAGCCGCTCGGGCGCGCCCATGCGGTGGTTGGCGATGATGGGCAGGCCGCAAGCGGCGGCGTCAAGCATCGACATGCTCTCCTCGGCGGGCCAGACGGCAATGTCCGAGGCGCGATAAAACGCGGGAAGCTCCCCGACGGGCACGAAGGGCTGAACCGCGCAGCCCGGACAGCGCGCAATCTCCTCACCCTGTGTGCCCTGGCCGATAAACAATCCGCGAAACGGTTCGCCGTCGCGGTTGCGTTCGGCAACGGCGCGCGCCAGACACAGCGGATTTTTGTCGGGCGTGAAACGTCCCGAGTAGACGCAGACGATATCCTCCTCCCAAAAACCGAACCGGCCGCGCAACTGTTTTCGCGCCTCCGCTTCGTCGCGGTCCGAGACCGGGTGAAACAATTCCGTGTCCACGCCCAGCGGGCAGATTTCGAGTTTGCCGCGCGGCACGCCAAAAAAGCGGGCGGCGACTTCGGCGCAATCGGGAGCGATGGCATAACACTTCTCGGTAAGCCAGCTCACCATCCGCCCATGGAGGCCGCGTTCGGCGAGACATCGCAGACGTTCGCGCGAGAGTGGCGCCAACTCCGCTTGCGCCAGCGGAAACACCGAGGCGTGATAGTGGCAGCCGGAAAAAAGCCGGTAGCCCGAACGTAGCCGGTGGAGGGCGGCATCGATGGCAATCCAGCCGATGGGCGTCATGATCTGAACGATCTGAGGCCGCAGCTCTTCGAGCTTCCGCCGCAATCCCCGCAGACGCACGTGGCCAAAGGTCTGCTTGTGCCCGAGAACGTGGAGGCGGAATCCGTCAATTGCTTCGATCGAGCCAGGGGAAACTGGGTCCTGAAAATTGCGGTAGGTTTCCTGGCGCGGGTCCTGGCGGTAGTTGGGAGGGAGCGAAGAGGCGAGGACATCGACCTCGGCGCCCAGGCGCGCCAGATACCTTGGCAGAAC
This sequence comes from Terriglobales bacterium, assembly GCA_049589875.1. Taxonomy (GTDB): domain Bacteria; phylum Acidobacteriota; class Terriglobia; order Terriglobales; family Acidobacteriaceae; genus Acidiflorens. The sequence goes on along the minus strand of JBAWBR010000088.1, from coordinate 125,258 downwards.
GTTTTCCAGATAGCCCATGTTGCGGGCAAAGACTTCGGAGATGAGAACGATGCGCATGGGGTTTTAGGTTTCAGACGGAAACAGCCAGTGCAAAGACGGAGAGACTGAGAACGCGATCAAGTCCGTTTGAAGATGAAGATGAAAATCCAGATTGGAGCTGAAGACCGGATCAAGATGAAGAAAAAATCAAGAAACCGGAAAAAGAGAAGACGCTCCGCGTTTGCGTGACTCTGTCATGAGTCACCTCAGGCGGCGGCAGGCTCTGGCTTCATGAAATAGAACACGGCAATCAGAAGCGCGAGACCTCCGGAGAGCAGCGAGGTAAAGATCGAAATGTTCGACAGGTTGTAGGCGGCATAGGTTGTAACCAGCGCGGCCAGCCGGGGATCGTGTTTTTGGGCAGCCGAATCAAGGATCCAGAAGACAAAGGCGCAGAAGAAGGCGATGGCAATCACCCCCGGCAGCCCGGCCGCCTCGAGACCGTCGGTGGCAAAGAAATGCGTGGTGGCATCGAGTGCAGTTGTGCCCGCAAAGGAGATGCCGAGCTCCTGCCCCACGGAAAACTGATATGGGTAGTGAACGAACCAGCTGACCCCCTTGATGTGCGACCAGTAGGTGAAGGGGTTGCGCTGGAAAAAATCGTAGTATTGCGCGGTCAGCAGTCCACCCATTCCAAGCGTGCGCGAAAACACCACAAACAGTGCCAGCGATACGATGGTGCCCGCCTGCTCCCCGGTCGTGGCATAGAGGAGGCAGAAGCCCAGCATGAGCGCGAGCGAGGCCGCCGCGATTTTTGATCCGAAGGGAATGCGGCGCATCCTGAGCAGGGCATACATGCCGGGAATGAAGACGATGGAAAGAATCGAACCCTTGGTGCCGCCGACGCTATAGATGAGCAACTGTCCGGCCACGCCCGCCGCGATCATCCAGCGCTTGCGGTGAAACAGGCCATAGCCCATGAAGAAAGGGTTGATGGCCCCGGTGAGAGGCATGAATGCGTAATTAATCGAAGTGCCTTCGGCAAGATCGCTCGCCGCGACGCGCAGATCGTAAACGTCATTGAAGGAGACGAACTGCAGGCGGTCCCGGTACACCGCGAGAAGCCAGAGAGCGAGAGCGCCGCCGAGGATCGCAAGTCCATTTACGATTCTCCGGGAGGCATAACGGCCCCCGCGATGAGAGGCGAGCGGCAGCCAGTAGACGCTTCCCACGATGAAAAATCCCAGCAGAAAGACCAACATCAGCCCGGCGATTTCAGTCGCCGGTTCCATCTGCGCGTAGAGTGGAACGAACATGGAGGGAATGAATACGCTGATATAAAGCACCCAATAGGCGAGTTGCGACGGCCTCGTCAGCTCGATCGGCATCCACAGGCAGGGTAAAAGGGCGAGCGCCCAGGCGAGCGCCAGATACTCCGGCGCCGGGCGAAAAAACTCAAAGCCAAGATAGTCGAAGGTGGGATAAAGATAGTGGATATAGATCCAATCGAAGCAGGCTATGTAGAGGCCTACGAAGACAAACAATATCCTCCGGTAGTGTCCTCGGCGGGCGATTTTGCGATGAGCGCCGGTCATGCGGCGGCATTGTAATTGGCGATCATATTAGAAATTGAGGCATTAGATGGCAGGCTTATCGGCAGACCGGGTTTGCGAACAACTCCGCGCGTTCCTCGGATTCGCGCGCGAGATAAGTCCACTGGTAATCCCATGAAGAGAGAAGCTGGCAGCAATCGTCATGCACCTGCTTGCCGTGGGTCGCAAGAAAGAGCTTGGGGCGATGGCGTTCGAAGCATTGGCGGGCGCCGTTCAGGGCGCGAAACTCCGCGCCTTCGATATCCATCTTGATGCAGCCGGGAGGAGCGATGCGTCCTTCGGCGATGAGGTCGTCGAGCGCCGCCGTGGCTACGGTCACGCTGCCTGAGGCGGCGAGTCTGCCCGTGGCGCGCGTGGTTTCGCGTGAAAAAGACGCCGTGCCCGAACCGTCGGAGATCGCCAGTTCGAAGATCTGGACGTTGGCGGCGCAATTCATGGCAAGGTGCTTGCGCAGATAGGCGGCATTCTCCGGGACAGGCTCGAAGGCATAGACGCGGCCCAAGGGTCCGGCGCGCAGCGAGCCGAGCAGCGAATAGAAACCGACATTCGCCCCCACATCGAAGAAGATCGAACCCGGTTCGATTTGAAGGGCAAGGTGTTTCTGCATCTCCCATTCATAGCTGCCCAGCCAGCAGCCATGCAGGTGGGAGCCGACAATCCATTTCTTGCCGCGCAGCGGGCCCTGCAGGACGGGCAGGGCGAGATGGGGAGGAATCAGGCGGAAGGGAAAGCGGACCAGCCGCCCGGGAAACGACTCGGGCCGGAGCGCGGAAAAATTGATCATTTGATTTTCTTCTATTTGTGATTTTTATTTCGTTAGCGCCAGGTGGGGTTCGCGTTTTCTCCGGGCGTCATTTTTGTGTGTCTTTGTCGCCGTTTTTCCTGGTCAATCGCCCGTCTCAGAAAAGATTCGCTTCGCCTTCACGCCCCTGATGCCAGGGCGACACTCCGACGAGCGGAGGGAACTCCGGCGGCGCGCTGCGGCTTGGAGCACAAAAACGCCGCATGCGTGGTAAAGACGCGCGCGAAAAGCGCAGCCGGCAGAAGCCTGCGAAGCGATCGTTTCAGCGCCTGTTGCGCGAGCCCGGGATGGAATCGCGCGGCGTCCGCCTCTTCGTCCCTGTTGAGCAAATCCTGATGGCGGGCGAGAATCTCAAAACCCGCATCGTTCTTAAGGAATCCGGCTATCGACCGCGGGCTCCAAAACTGCACGTGGCCCGCGCCCGCGATGGAGGGGTAGGGGCGGCGGAGGAGTTTTGTCCGGATGAGGTTGACCGCCACTTTCTCGGTCGGGACCTCGACGGCGACAAAGCGAGCGATGCGGGAGGCCTCCCGCAGAGCGCCGAGCGGGTCCTGCATGTGCTCGATCACATGGCTGAGGATGGCCAGGTCGAAGGCGCCGTCGGGATAGCTCAGCGCTTCGGCTTGCCCCACCATGGCGCTCGCCGCAAAGGCGGGGCACGAAGCGCGGACATAGGCGATCGCCGAGGGCGACAGATCGGTGCAGAAATATTCCCGCGCGAAGTTGGCGGTATGCAGCCGGCGCAGCACGGCGCCGGTGCCGCATCCGATTTCAATGACGGAAGCAGGATTGAGCCCGCGGCAGACACGCACAATGTTGTCCGCCTTGCGCTGCGCTCCCAATTCGCGCCAAGCGAGAAATTCCGGGTCCTGCAGGGCCTCGCGATAGGCCGCTTCGTAATCGTGCCACATGGTTGTGTTCATAATTTTGGCGGCTGCGCCCCTGAACCGGCCGGCGCGCAGCAGGCGCGGGGCTCCATGAAGCGGCTGAAAGAGAAAATCAAAGTTCCCGTATAGCTGGCCGCCGAGACGAGCATTCCATCCACTGCTCCGCGCAGTCCGAAATACATAACCAGAGGAATGCCCACGGCAAAGGTCGCAATCCCGCTTGCCACGTAGGCGGCAAACACGGCCTGCGGTTTTTCGACCGCCTTTAGAGCGGCATTGGCCGCGTTACCTGCTCCCATTACAACGGGGACGATCACATACCAGCGAAGAAGAGGAGCAACATCGTCAAACCTGGTTCCATAGGCGGCGTGAATCAGTCTTACGTTGGCCAGACCGACCGTAACGGCAAAAGCCAAACCTATGGCCAAAAACATCAGCGAACATTGCCCCCACATGCGCCGCAGTTTGCCCAGTTCGCCGGAGGCGAAGTGAAAGGCCATCTGTGGCAGCACCACCAACGAGATGGCGGCGAAGATCTGATCGACGGGCAATGCCAGGTTATACAGAGCGCGCAGTCCAGCCACATCGCGCACCGAAAGACACACCGCCACCACCCAGAAGTAAGCCTGCGTGGTGAACTGGAAAACCAATGCAGTCACGAACACCCAGCGCGAATATTTCCAGTGCTCCGACCAGTAGTCAGGCTCCTCGATAAGGAAATCCGGGGTAGGCGCAACCGGCCGGGTGTCATCTTCGTTTTCATTCTGCCTGCCATCGTCTTCGCAGGCCGGATTCGGCGTCACCAGAAAGGCCAGAGACCATGCCGCGGCCGCGATCAGAAATGCGGAAAGGCCGTTCAGCATCTCCGCCCGGACGGCGAGGCCAAGCAAAGCCATGCAGCTTACAAAAAAGACCGCAGAGAATCGCGCCGCTAGGTCGGGCCTCCGGCGGATATAGAACGTCCGCCGCCGGAATGCCGCACTCAAAAGAATGCCGCAGGCGAGCGCCATGCCAAGCAGCGCCGGCGAAGCGAATGCGGGGTGCAGCCAGCGCAGGCTCTCCCATATGGCGACCAGCGTTACGCTGACGCCTGCCAGCAGCCAGCCATTGTGCATGCCCACAAATCGTTCGTACTTTTGAAAGCGCCCGCGATAGCGTCCCGACCCGTAGATGGTGTAGGCCTCAAGAACGGCGGCGTTGTGCAAGCCGGCGAGAAACGTGAAGAGCGAATAGGAAAGAGTGAACAGGCCATACTCCTCCTTGGACCGCACCCGCGCCAGCGCGATATTCATGGCAAACATTCCGCCAACCGACAACACCTGATCAACGAGCCCGCAGGCAAATTTCCGAAGATTGGGAGCCTGAAGCGCGCCGTCTGGCGGCGGCAGTTCCAGAGGTTCGGGGTTCAATGTCCGCGGATCGGCCGCCGGCAGTTCGACTGCCAACAGGTCGACTGCGGGACTCTCCGTCGCTGAGACGGTTTCTGGAACTGTGACGCTGTACATTTTTGGTTTTAGCGCCTGGTTTTCGGCTTAGTTTTCGCGCTCCCGGCCTTCGTTCTGAGCTGGGATTTCGGTTGCCGTCTCAGCTTCGTCTGGGCTCTGCTGCTGTCCTGTGCCTGGCTCCCGCTCCGACTCTCTTCTTCGCTTCCGCTTTGCGGCGCAATTTTGCGGCCGAAGGCTACCCATCCGGATCCAAACTTTGTGGGTCGCGCCCTGCCAGCGCGATCCGTTCGGCGACGCCCAGGGCATCATGGAGTTCATGTCGTGAAACACCTCCATGACGAAACGCTTCCTCAGATTGCCGTCGTCGGTCGAGCGCCAGCGCCGCTCTCCGAGCAGCCACACCGAGGCGGCGATCAGCCCGAGCAAACCGCACATGCCGGTCATTAAAGTGCGCGGGGGAAAGGTGCGGCGTTCGGGAAGGCTGGCATCGTCGAGAATCTTCACGCTGGGCGTTTCCTTCGCCTCCTGCACCTTGGCAATCTCATACTGCTGGGTCAAAGTCTCGAAGACCGCCTCCTGGATTTTGGCGCTGCGGTAGAGGTCGGCGTACTTCGCCCCGAGCAAGGGCAACTGCCGCAGCGAAGGATAGGAATACGAGTTCGAAAACAGAGAAGGGACTGACGTTTGCCCGGGCGACGTTTGCCCGGTTGATGTTTGCCCGGCCGACGTTGGCCCACCGGGTAACGGAGCTTCAGATAACGGAGCTTGAGACGGCGGAACGCCGGACACTGGGCTGGAGGTGTGGACCGGGTCCGCCGGCACTCCGAAGGTTTTAGCCTGGGATGGTTGCGGTTCAGGCGTATCTTCGCTGCCTCCGAGTCTTTCCAGCTCCTTTCGTATCTCGTTCACGCGCGCCTGGGCGGCGCGGACGCGGACGTTGTTTGCGGTATAGATGGTCTCAAGAGACTGCCGCTGCGCCTCGGCGGCGATCATCTCTCCCTGAAGCGAGGCTGCGCCTTCGACCAGGGCTTTTGCCTGCGCGCTCACGTCGACGGTCGCATTTTGGCTGGAAAATTCGCTCAACTCGCGCGTAGCCTGGTCGAGATCGCGTTTGACCGAAACCAACCGCTCCTCGAGGAACACGCGCTCGCGATGCGCCGCCGAGGTCGAAAGCTCGGCCGACAGCCGGTTCAGTTCTTCGACGTAGGCCGCAGCCATCTCCCGGGCACGCTCGCGCTCGCGGTCGCTGACGGTGAGGGTGATGATTCCGGTTTTGCGGTCTTCGGAGGCGCCGCTATTTTCCGCCAATTCCCGGCGCGCATCCTCATCGAGGCGGTCGCCATACACGTCTTTAAGATGGAAGCGCTCGACAATGCGGTCCTGAATGGTGCGGCTATGCAGAATGCCAACAAACAATGCCCCTGAACTGCGCGCTCCGAGAAGATCGCCCGCCATACCCATGCCGCCGGAAGATTTTGAAGCGAGCGCGGCCAGAGCTGCCATGCCGCTTGCCGACTGGCTGTCGGGGGGCATAAGCTGCGCCGTCGATTCGTAGCGCGGCCGGACCAGCAATGCCGCCACCATGCCAGCCAGAAGTCCTGCCAGAAGAGCCTTCCCGAGGGTGCCTCGGCAGGCCCATAAGAGACCGGCATTTTCGAAGATTCGCGATTCGGGATTCGCGTCGGGTGCCTCAGCCAGCAAATGGGTTCGGGCCGAGGCGTCCAGTGTCGCATCCTCCCTGGGCAATCGTTCCCTTTCCAGTTCCTCGAGTGTGTTCAGTTCTTTCCTCATTTTTTTCCGCGCGGAATTACGCCCAATTCGACAATCGCGGTCATGTTGCCGACCGGCCCGCGGAAAAGCAGCGGATAGCTCGAAATGTGTTCGTACTGCGCCTCGCTCTTTATGTAGAAGCCAGAGCCCAGATGCCACTGGCTGCGCACGCTGTAGTCCTGCCAATAGCCGCCTTGCGGCACAAAGTCCGGACTGACCGAGCTGTGCTTGTAGCTGAACTGCAAAGTGTTTTGCGGAGAGATCCAGTAGGTTGTCCAGCACTGGATGGCGCGGCCCATGCGACCGACGGTATTGCCGATCAGGTTGCCGTTATTGGTATAGCCATCGCGGTACTGGTAATTCCAGTAGTTGAGATTGCCGATGTTGTGCGGCTGTCCGGGAGACTCGCTGTTGGCCGCTTCCATGTGGAAGTCTAGTTTCGGAAAACGAGGGAAGCGGGTGATATAAATTCCGGGGCGATCAGGATTCTTGGGCTGATTCTCGAAGGGCACAAAATCGTCATCGGCGTAGAGGTCGCCATAGAAAACCAGATAGTTTCTTACTCCCGGAACGTAGAACGTCCAATCAAAGCTGGTGTGGCTGTCGCCGGGCACCGAATCGAGCTGCGAACTGGTCTGGCCAAAGAAACTCAGAAATAAATTCTTTGCGGTAAGAGGATTGCCTCCCTGTCCGCCAATGGTCACGGTGCGTCCAAATCCGAGCTCGAGACCTGGCAGCGGCTTGAAGTTGATCTTGCTTCCATAGATATAAGGATGAGGGACAAAGCTGTAACCGGTAAGCTGGCCGATGAAATTATCCACGCGCGCCGGACCGAGGAATCTCAAAGGCCCGGGAAGGCGTGTCTGGTTTTGGGTCAGGCGCAGCATGGTCAATGGCTCCGCGTTGTCGCTGAACAGAAACGACCCGCCCGGGCCGGGGGCCCACTCGAGGCTCTGCCTGCCGAAGGCGAGCTGCCAGCCTGCGCCCAGTTTGAGCGCAATGTAGGCATCGAGCAGCCGCGGCCGGTTGATCGCGGCAAACCGAGTTCCCGCCGGGGCGGGAACCAGGTCGGCGTTTGCGATGAAGTTACGAACTGCGTCGGAGAGCGGCGACGCCGATGGAGCATGCTGAAACTCGGCGCGCGCATAAAGTATGAGAGGCCCGGCCATGACGCTGAACGAACTTCCCGCCTGGCCATTGTCGCCGCGCCGGAAAGGACGGCCAAAATCGTAGGCAAGGGTCTGGCCGAAGTGGTAGCCGTCGGTGAGCACCGGCCCGCTGGCGGAAACGTCGCGCACATAAACCGATTCCAGGTTTGCGCTTAGATTCCGTTCCCCATCGAGCAGGCGAAACTCGCGGCTAAACTCCTCCCGCAGGCTGGAAGCCAGACGGGCGGCCTCGCGATTTTCGTTTTCTTCGCGCACGATGGCTTCGCCGGCGTCCGCTGTCATCTGCGCGCATTCAAGCCGTGTCCATGGCTTCAGTCCGGCAAACGAGCTCCGGATATAGCCGAAGGCCGCGAGCCGCTCAAGCGCGGGATAAATCCAGCTATCGAGTGGCACGGCGGGTGAACCCATCTTCGCCGGGTCGCGCGCACGTTCGCTGCCCGCAAAGGGTGGAGCGGCGTCATCGTCGCTCACCAGCTTTCCCCACGACGTGCCGCCCAGTTCCGCGTCATGGCGCGCCCGATAAACCTGGCGGGCAAAATACCATCCCAGAGCACTGCCGATGACCACGTCGGAGGGAAAGTGCTGCCGCGCGGTGACCCGCGTTATGGTTACCGCGGAGGCCAGGCCATAGGCCGCGAATCTGGTCAGAGGTCCGGGATACTCGTGCGCGACCACGCTCGCCACCGACCAGGAGATGGCGGCATGATCGGAGGGGAACGAGGTGCCGCCGGTGAAAAACCTGCCATTTCCATCACCCTGAAACGGGCGCGGACGCCGCGCGATCTGCTCCATAGCGTAGGCTGCGGCGAGGCTGTTGAGCGCCGCTTCTCCCGCGAGAAAGCCGGTCTCCGCGAGATGATCGTTACGCGTGAGATGACCCCACAGATAGGCGCCTCCCGCCGTCCCGGCGAGCGAGAACATTCCATAGTCGGAGATTTCTTTGCTGCGACTCAGTTGTCTTCCGCCCATGGGCACCTGCCTCGAAATCCATCCATCCTTTGCTATCAGCAGGCCGGTCACGCCGGCAAAGGGAGCAAACGTCTTCCAGGTTTCAGCACGGCGCAGTTCGCTTGCGCTCGTCCAGAATTCGCGCTGGTCCGTGGCCATGTGCTTGAGCAAGGGAAGGATTAGGCGGTTATCCGGATCAGCTCCCGGCGGCTGAAGGATCGCATCATCCAGGGCGGTATCGTTTTTCACCGTCTTGCGCATGGCCGGAGCCGGGGGCGCGGGCGAAGGCTCCGCCGAAGAGGCGGGCAATACCTGATGGGCTTCGGAGGCCGTAACTCTCTCCTCAAGCTGCGCCCGGACCGGCGGCGAAAGCAGGAGCGCGACCAGCATCAGCTTTGCCGCTTGCCGCATGGCGTTTTGCGCGGTAACAGTTCCCGCGCCATCAGAAAGTTCTGCCCACCGACGCTGCAATCGCCGCCGCCTCCGCAATCTGCGAGACCTGGAGGACGGACTTCCAGCGCGTGGTTCCACTGATGGCTTTTTCCGGCACGACCACCGTATCTCCGGCAAAGAGCTGCGCTTTTTCCACGCCTCCGGTAAACATGCCTCCCGCGCCGCCTGCGACCGACCCGTCGGCGCGCAGTACGAAGATCGCTTTCCGGTTGGCTGTGTTCGACGGGCCGCCCGCCTGCCGCAGATACCACTCGGTGTTTTTTCCCGGCTTGAAGGAGACTGCGGTCGAATGGAACACGGCGCCATCGACCATCACCACGCCCGGCTTTTTCGGAATGTAAATCTCGTCGCCCGCCCGCACCTCGATATCGGAGGAGGTATTCGCCCAGCGCTGCACATCCTTCGAAATGTGAATCACCAGGCGCCCGCCGGGCGGGGTGTTTTCCAGGCGCTCGACCGTCGTCTTCCACTGCAGCACGGATGCGTCCTTCACCAGCTTGTCTTCGCCCTCGCTCGGCGTGCCTTTCAGCACCGTGCCCTCCTCCTGCAGCTGGCCAAGAAGCCGGCTGCGGTTTTGTTCTTCAAGCTCGCGCACCTCGGCTCGCTCAAAGACCGCGCCATAAGGATAGGCATCGTCGCGGAAGCCGCCGGCTCGCGCCAGAATCGAGCTCAGCCGTTCGCCCTCGCGAATGCCATATGCTCCCGCATGCGCCACCTCGCCCTTCACCGTGATCGTCGCTCCCAGATCGTTCCATCCCGCAATCTGGCGCACGGTGAGAACGTCGCCATCGCCCAGCGGGACGTCGGCGCCCGCTTCGCCCGCAAGCGCGCGCGCAATCTCGACCGGCATGTGCTCGCCACTAACGTTTGTTCCACCGCTAATCTGGTAACGCATCAGGTCGGCAACCTCGGTATACGCTCCACGCTTCAACCCGCCGGCCAGGCGGACCAGTTCCGCCGCCGTCATCCGATCGCCCAGCGGATATTTTCCTGGCCGCGCCACTTCTCCTTCGACCTTGACCGCGGCCGGATCGCTCCGCGCCGGACTCTTGTGGATGATCAGCTGATCTTTCGGCTCGAGCAGAATGTTGTCGCGTTCGTCGCCCTCCATTGCCCGCGTCAGGTTGACGCCGATCACCTCCAAATGGCCGTTTTCGCGGTGGCGAAAGATCTGCGCGTCGGCAAGCTCGGCGTCGCGCGTCGTGCCTCCGGCCAGATAGACGGCATCGCGCAGACGGGTTGCCCCATTGGTCACGTGATTGCCGGGATGCCGCACCTCGCCTGTGACTCTCACCACTGGCTGATCCTCAAACTCGAAGCGTCCAAAAATACGGATGGTGTCAAAGGGCCGGAGCAGAATGTCCTGAGCTTTATTTTTTCCCGCATTGTTTCCCGCGAGCGCATCTTCCAGATTGAAAGCCAGCACGGCGGGCGTAAAGTCGGGAGGATTTAATCGGACAATCTCAGCATGCGTCTCATACGGCTCGGGCATCAGGTCGGCATAAGACTTGATGATGTCGGTGATCCTCATGCCGTCGTGATAGGCAAACTTGCCGGGGCGCACCACGTGTCCCGCGAGATAGACGGTTTTATCGGCATAGGGAAGTATGGGAGAAATCTTGATGCGGTCGCCGTCGCGCACCTCAAAGTGTTCGAGCGCCCGCGCGCTGTTATTCTTCTCAAGATCGTTCTCCGGAAGAGCGCTTTCGGGAAGTGCATTTTCAGGAAGATCGAGGCCCAGCATGGTGCGGCTCAGGTGCGCCTCCACGCGTTCGACCTCGACATGACGCAGCGTGCCCGATCGCAGAACCCCGCCCGCCAGCTGCAGAATGTCGGCCAGACTTTTTTCTCCGTTCAGCTCATAGATTGCGGGGCGGCGCACCATGCCTTCGACCGTAACCTCGGGACCAAGCGGCGGCACCAGAATCGTGTCGCCCGGTTCCAGACCCTCGACTCCGCTGCGGATGCCATGCAGCAGAAGGTCATAGACATCGGTCAGCTGCATCAGTTGCTTGCCGCGAAAGTGCCGCAGGATGCGCAGCGAGCCGCGAGCCGTCGGGCCACCCGCTTGATAGAGCGCATTCAGAGGAGTCGAAAGCGAACTCACATCGTAAGCGCCGGGGCGGACTACATCGCCCACCACATAGACCCGCACCGTTCTCAGGCGGGAGAGCGAAACGTCGGCTTGCACATCGCGGAATTGCGTCCGCAGCACGCCTTGCACAATGCGCTGCACTTCGCCGAGACTCCGTCCGGAAACCTCGATCGCTCCGACCTCCGGCAGAGACACGCGCCCTGTGCGGTCGACGACACGCTGCAGCCGTTGCGAGATGCCGCCGAAGAGTTCAATGCTTACACCATCGCCCGGGCCAAGCACATACTCCGGGCCGACGGGTAGGTCCATCGGCAATTCGCCGAGGTTCCCCGTGCCCGTGCGGAAGATTTCTTCACCAAAACGTGAGAGAGACGCGCCGTTCGCCGGATACTGCTGGTAAAGATCGTAGAGCGACGGCACATCGGCATAGGGATTTTTGCGATAGCGAGGTTTTTGCCCGGCTTGCGAGTCGGGCGGCAGTGCGGAGGGCGGCAGTGCGGAGGGCAGCAGCAATCGTTCCGTAGAATTGTCAGCGCGCGCATCCGAGACGGGGCGGCGGTTATCCCCGCCAGCCAATTCAGAAGAAGGCAGGCCGTCGCTGGGCGAACCCAGGGAACCGGGCGATCCGCCGGCGTTTGGAGAATAGAAGCCGGATTTACCACCTCCATCGGGCGGCTTGTCGGCAAGACTGGCGCTGACCAGGCCCGCCACTTCATCCGGATCCATCTGTGGCGATTGCATCCCATTGCCGGGAGAACCTTCGAAGTACGGATTCCCATTTTGCCCGCCTTGCGCGCTCTCGAGCTGGCGGCGGCGATCGGTCTGGTTATCGTCGCCACTCCCGCTCCCATCATTTCCCAAATGTCCGCTGGGAGACAGGGTGTAACCGGGCGGCGGTAGAATCCACTGCGGCGGGGGCGCAACGGCCGTGGCGGCTGGCCGATCGGGATGATACTCAAAGGCGCGCTCATGACTTTCCCAATAGGCATCCTCCTGGTTTGCCGCCAAGCTGTTCCCGCTTCCCTTCGCGCCAGCTTCGCTAGCCGGACGCCCAGCCGCGATCACCAGGCCTTCCTCCAACTCGGCGCGCGTGGGCTTGGCCTGCACATAGCGGCGCTCTTCAATCTCCCGTGTAATCAGTTCCCGCGCGCCCTCGTCGTTGCGCACCAGCTCATAGACGGATTCGTCGGTGAGTTCCTTTGCGTCGAGCAAACGTCCTTCATCCGATGCCGCCTTGACCAGCGCCTTCTTCGCCTCAAGCAACAGCCCGGGCTCTTTGCGAAGGAGTTCGATCATCGTGTTTGGCGACAGGGAAACCGCTTCTTTTTGCCCGGATCTTTCCTTGCGCATGCCCCCAGCTTCCTGCGCGGACGCGTCCTGCGCAGCAATTGCCGAAAGCGCAACGGCCAGTCCAACTGCACCCCCCAGGGAGATGGCATATAGCCAATGGCGGTTCATCAAGCTTGTTCCCTCAATATTCTGCTCAAATCTGTTTCCTCCATCTTCCCTTCCTCAAGCTGGCTCATGAATGCAAAATCGGCGCATTAAATTCGTGAAGCGGTTCGGCCTACCGGGTCGATATCCGCCTCGTCTACCTCGACCGCAATCGAACGCATAATCAGTTCAATCGAAAGTACAATCCGAAATTTGTCTTTTCTTCGCACCAGAATGCCTTCGAGGCCGGCCAGCGGTCCGCTGCGCACGCGAACGCGGGCTCCCAAAGTGAGGTAGGGATGCGGTTCCACGCCGCCGCACAACCGCAACCGCTGGCGCAGAGTCTCAATCTCCGTGTCGGGAAGCGCCGCCAGTTCGCCCTGAAAACTCACGATGTGCACCACGCCCGGGACGCTTATCACCTTGAGCCGGTCGCGGAGCGCCATCCGCACGAACAGATATCCGGGAAACAGGGGCAGGGTGATTTCTTTTCGCCGGTCCTTCCAACGCCGCACGCTTTTGTAGAGTGGAAGAAAACAGTCGAGCGATCGCCCTTCGAGCTGCAAGGCAATCTGCTTTTCGTGGCGAACGTTTGCATATGCCGCATACCAGCGCATACCTTCGCCCGCGGCATCACCTGGAAGACGGTTGAAAGGCGCGCCTCTGAGCGCGGGAGTTATCGATGTGGCAGCCATGATAATTTCCTGAGTGTCAGGGTTGGAAGTTCGTTGGATAGATCCGAAGACGACAGGCCCGAAGATTGCCAGCCCGCGATCGATGAGTGCGCGACCGGATCTCGTCAAGCCAGCGGACGCTTCACGAACGATGTCCGGCCGAGCGGCGACATCTCTATGTATTCCGATCTATGTATTCCGAGACACAGCTTCGCCACCTCAGTTACATCTGTTATTTTTTCTAACTTGTACTGCGCCCCCGACTTACAGGCTTGTTACACGGCGCGGCTTCCACTTACCTTGCAGCGCAAGCTAGACCGCCAGCCCGCTCACCAGCGGCGGGCGCGTCCGCAATGCGCGCAAGACGCTGGCTTCGCAACTTTCAACACATTCGGAGTAAATGTTGACCACGGCCCAGTAATGCATTCCCTTATTCTGTTCCGGAGCCAACGCCAGAATGCGCATCTCCGGATAGCGTCCCAACAGAAAGCCGCACAGCGCCGACTGCCGTTCCGGGCTTTCCAGCGCGAGCAAAAGCACGTCGGGCCGCGCTTCCATCGCGCTTTCCGCGATTCGCGTTTCCTCGAGAACTTCGCCCACCACTTCGATATCGGGCTGGTCGGCAATCGTGGCCATGACCAGTTCCCTCATCAGACGGGGTTGGTACGCGACTAAGACGCGCACGCGCTTCATCAGGAGACTCCCTCTAGACCTTCTATAAGCTCGCCCTAGTTCCAGCAAGATTCAATTCCGAGCCTATTTGTGGAATATCTCGTTGCGTTGTCCGGTACCGGCAGGTACTCGTGCGAGATTACCCGCGTTTTACCCACTGGATGACTTTCACTGCCAGAGCTTGCACGATTCTTTGCGGATTCGTGGCTATCTCGCAGTAAATATGGCATGGAAGGATGTTGAAGCGCGCGTCACCAATGGACGCCTGCCAAGGTGGGTCTACGAAGGAGGACGCGGCCTTTGTATCAAACTATGTTACGTTGTTCTCACTTGGTGAGGAGAGGGCAGGGCGTTGCCTCAATCTATAAGGAGTTTTTTTGTCCGCTCACCGCACTGCCGTATGTCTTCTCGCCGAGAATTGTCTTCTTCGCGAAGCTCTGGTCCGCGTCCTCCGAAGAAGGGAAGATGTGACGATCTCCGCGGCGATGCCGTTCTCACCTGGCGCTTTCGAGGCGATTGTCGATGCTAAACCCCACGTCGTGCTCTTTGACTCTTCCGCCATCGCCTTGTCCGGTCCGCGCCTGGTGTCGCGCCTGCTTCAGTCGGAACATGCCCCCCGCGCTGTCATGGTCGGTATGGAGGAGGATCAGGCGACGTTCCTCCGAGCGGTCGGCGAGGGCGTGATGGGCTACATCCTCAGGGACGCCTCCGCCGCCGAGATCGTTCGCGTCATTCGCGCCGTTGCCGCGGGCGAGGCGGTTTGCCCGCCCCGTTTTTCCGCTTTGTTGTTTCAATGCGCGGCCCGCGATCTGGGGTTTTCCTACAATTCATCTCACCGGGCGAAGTTCGGGCTCAGCCGGAGGGAGCAGCAGGTGATCGGTATCATTCGGCTCGGCTTGTCGAATAAAGAGATCGGATCGCGCCTCAATCTCTCGGAACAGACGGTCAAAAACTATGTTCACCGCATTCTGCGTAAAGTGGGCGCGGCCGATCGCCTGGACATCCTTGACCGCTGCCGCGCCGATGATGTCGTAGTCACAGAAGCTCTGCCGCGAGGGCGGGTGGTTTTCCAATGACGATCCAGGGGCGCCGCGCCTAAGCTACTGTATCCAGGAACCTGTGAAGCAGCCTGTCGCCGGTCTCCGTCCCGCCATCGAAACCCGGTCCCGAATCCGGTATCATAGACCTATATCTTCCCGGAGGGGTGATGGCTGTTCCCGTATCCCAAATGTGGACGGTGGCGACGTATGTGCTTCGGCAGAAACTGGCCGGGCGCAAGCGCTATCCGCTGGTGCTGATGCTTGAGCCGCTTTTCCGCTGTAACCTGGCTTGCGCCGGATGCGGCAAGATTCAATACCCCGCCCACATCCTGAAAAAAGATCTGACGCCAGAAGAGTGCTTCAAGGCTGTCGATGAATGTCCCGCTCCAGTCGTATCGATTCCCGGCGGCGAGCCGCTGATGCATCCGCAGATCGACAAAATTGTCGAAGGCCTAGTTGCGCGCAAGAAATATATTTACCTTTGCACGAACGCTTTGCTGCTTAAGGAAAAACTGCACCTTTTCAAGCCAAGCAAGTACCTGAGCTTTTCGGTGCACGTCGATGGGCAAAAAGAGCATCATGATTTTTCCGTATGCCGGGAAGGCGGATATGAGATCGCCATCGATGGCATCCGCGAAGCTGTGAAGGCCGGTTTTCGCGTGACCACGAATACCACGCTCTTCGATGGCGCCGACCCCAAGAGCGTCCGCGCCTTTTTCGACGAGATGATGGACTTGGGCGTCGAGAGCATGATGCTTTCGCCCGGCTATTCTTATGACAAGGCGCCGGATCAGAAACACTTCCTCGGCCGCGCGCGCACGCGGCGCCTCTTCCGCTCCATGCTGTCGAATCGTAAAAAGAAATGGCGTTTCAATCAGTCGCCGCTCTTCCTTGAATATCTGATGGGCAAGCGCGACTACAACTGCACGCCCTGGGGCATGCCGACTTACAGCCTGTTCGGCTGGCAGAAGCCGTGTTATCTGCTGCAGGATGGTTACGCCGAATCCTATAAAGAGCTGATTGAAACGACCGACTGGGATGCCTACGGCACGCAGTCGGGCAATCCGCAGTGCGCCAATTGCATGGTGCATTGTGGATACGAACCGACTTCAGTTGACGATACTTTCGGCTCGCTGCGCGGATTTATCGATACGGTGAAGGCGACATTCTCGCTCTATCCGGATAAGGGCGCGCTCGCCGATTTGGATCGCGAGGTGCGGCCCGTGTATTCGTATAACCCGCTGGTGCAAATTGCCTCGCCGTCATCCGGAGCATCATCCTTAAGTGGCGATTCAATCTCCGAAAGCGCTTCAACCGTGGAAGAAACCCACGCATGAGCGGACGCGAACATGGTCACGAGTTGCCACTGCCGCACGGGGCACCGCCGGCGCCGCCCGTGGGTTCTCCAACTCAGCCCGATTTGCGGTCCCACCTCAATGACGAACTCGAGGTTGTCCCAGGCTTTGAACGGGAGAATCTGCAGGGCTGGATTCCAGCGCTGGCCAGCGAAGCCGACATTCGCGCCGTCATCGAAAAGGCTTTCGATTATCGCGGCGATGTGACTGTTACCCGTAAAGATGGATCGCAGCTTAGCGGCTATCTGTTCGACCGCCGCATCGGCAAGACGCTAGGCGATTCCGTCATCCGGCTCATGCTTGCCTCCTCGAACGACCGGCCAGCGATTCCATATTCCGACATTGCTGGCATTGCCTTCACCGGCCGCGACACCGCCGCCGGCAAAACCTACGAAGCCTGGGTGAAGAAGTATTGGGAGAGCCGGGCCAAAGGCGAAAAGAATATCTCGATCGAGCCTGAAGCGCTGGAGTAATTCCACAGGAGACAATAGTTTGCGGCGGAGGGCATGATCCTGCCGTGAATCTCAGTCAGGATTAAGTTCAACTTACGGGCGTGCCTGCCGGGCGCGGAACGAGTCCAAATCCGAAATGTAGCCATCGACATTCAAAGGCGCATCCAAGCGTGCGATTAGGAGCACGCGATGCACGCTTTCGGATATAAACAGCTTTCCATTCTTTCGGAGCTGGCGCTCATGCTGGCAATTGTCTCCTGCACTCAGAAAGAAACACCGCAACAACTGCAACAACAAACGGCGCATGCAACGGCCGAGGCAAAGAGCGACGCGAAAGCGATCGCCGAAGGCATCCGCGAGGGTTGGAGCCGCGACAAGCCACTCGATTTAAATACGGCCACCAGGGAACAACTGGTAAGTCTGCCGGGCATGACCAACGCCGAAGCGGATCGTGTAATCGCCAACCGCCCTTACAACGACCCCGACGAATTAGTGACGCGGAAGGTCGTTTCAAGATCCGAATATGACAAAATTTCGGATCGCATTACTGCGCGGAAGTGAGCCTGCGTCGCTTTTCCCGGTCACGGTTTGCGGCCGCCGGTTCCGCATAATGGACTCCGATTCCTTCGCGCCAATTCCTTCCCTGGCTCGGCGTTTGCCATTTTCTGCACAACGAGTGCGGGCAGCTCACTCCCCGTACAATGTTCGAATGCTCGTGCTTGCCTCCGCCTCGCCACGCCGCCAGGAACTTCTGCGCGCCGCGGGGATTTTATTTGAAGTGCAGCCCGCAAATATTAACGAAGACCCCCTCCCAAACGAGCAAGCGAAAGCCTGCGCCGAGCGGTTGGCGCGCGCGAAGGCGCTTGCCGTCGCCCGCTCAAGGCCAAATGATATTGTCCTTGGCGCGGATACCATCGTGGTGATCGACAATCAGATTCTCGGCAAGCCCATTGACGCCGCCGATGCCGCACGCATGTTGCGTCTGCTCTCCGGACGCACGCATCAGGTGATTACGGGAGTTTGTCTTATGTCGGGGAAACCGATGGCCGGCGATGAGCCCTCGGTGGTCAGTAAGAACATGGTGGCCACCGATGTGGTGGTGGCTAGCGAATCTACGTCTGTCACAATGTCCGAAATTCCCGCGGACGAAATCGCCGCATACATTGCTACCGGCGAACCTATGGACAAAGCGGGAGCGTATGCTATCCAAGGAATCGCGTCGCGCTGGATTCCGCGTATCGAAGGAGACTATAGCAATGTGGTGGGATTACCGGTGGCGCGGGTGTACCGGATGCTGAGGGAGATTCCGGTGGTCTGATTGGGTTAAATACAAGCTGCTTACCGAGATCGAATCATCCCGCCCTGGGAAATCGGTTGCAGGAAACCTACCGGCATTCCCCAGATGCCGTGCTCGAAAGGAAGCGCACCCGAAAACATCAATCAGGCCGCGCCGAAGTGAATCGGGAGATCGCTACGGCTTCTTCTCCGCGTCGGTCTTGTCGTCTTCCTTGACTGCCTGTTTGAAGTTGCGTATGCCTTCGCCAAGTCCTTTGCCCAGGTCGGCAAACTTACGCGGACCGAACAGCAGTAGCGCAATTCCGACAATTAACAGCAGATGCAGCGGCTGGAATAAACCCTCACCCATGACTTCCTCCATTGCGGAAGGCCGCGCGAACCGCAACCGCCACCCGCAGGGACTTCCATTGGCCTCATCGAGACGCATCGCGTCCAGCGCCCAATCAGGCCCAAATCCCTAAGTTAAATTCTAGGTCAGTGTAGGGTAGGAGTCAAAGCACGCCCGTACCGGCTATCACCTCCAAGTGTGATTCCAGTCACATGCCGGGGAGGTGCTTAGATGCCGGGGATGACTGTGTGTCCCCGTTTTCGCCACACTCGGCTTCGCAAATCGCTAGTGCGAGCACGTCGTGGTTGGCGTGGTCACATCTGAAAAAATATTCCCCTTGACAACGTCCCCCAAGCCTATATTTGCAATCCCTTTGGGAGCGTCGGAAATGTTGTTGTGCTCCGCTGTCGCGTATCCACAATCCAAATCAATCGCCACTGTACTACTCTGCATGATTGTGTTCGAGGTGATGGCGGCTCCCCCGTCGCCGACAAGAATGCCGGTGGAATTACCGGATAAGTTGTTGTGCGTAATGATTGCTGCACCCTGTATCCCCACGCTGGCGCCTGAGATCGCATTCTCCTTTATGTTCATCAAATACCCGGGCAAGTTGGATAGCTCAAGACCGGTTCCGCCGGCCAATGTGATGGTTGTATTTGTCATTCGCCCCGCAGCAAAGAGGTATTGGACTCCTGCTTGCACGGTGGGACTGTTTGACGCGATCACACTGGAGCTCAAATCCACATAAAATGAGCCACTCACCGCCCCCAGTGGATACCATGCGTAGATTCCTGTGTTATCAAAGTCGTGAACATAGCTATTTTGTATCGTCAGTGTCTGTCCTACCCCATACAGGTGCGCTTTCGCCCAAATGCCCCATCCGCAGCCACCAGGATTCTGATTTCGAACTTCAACGTTGTCCAAAGAACCCGAAGCGGAACCATAAAGGATCCCGACGATGGAACCCATAGTGCAGTCAACGACAGCACCGGCCCCATCTATGACCAGGTTACTGATATTTACCGGCCCAACGGAGCCGTTGTACGGATTCGCGACGACCGAAAGCTGTGCTCCCGAACCTCCGACTAAACCTCCGCCTGGCACAGTGATCACTGGATAGCTGTTCGCTCCCTCGCTCAACCCCGTTAGTGTTAGCGGAATGGTGATTGTGACTTGCTCCGGGTAGGTGCCGGGACACACGAGCACAGTGGAATGTGGCTTGACGGCAGCAACCGCTTCGGAGATGGTGGAATAACTAACCAGACCAGGCTGACAAGTTCCTACAGCCACGGTCGTTTTTGCGAGTGAGAGTTCGGCCGCTAAAATAACGGTGACGCTCACTAAGAGCGCGAAGGAAACGATTCTTGCTTTCGGCATATTGCCTCCTGCCTCGCATGGTCCTTGAAGTTTCCGCCCGGGGAAGAGAAAGGAAGTTACTGACGGAGCAATGTCACATCCAATGTCAGCTTCTGTCAAGTCAAAATGTCACATTTGGCTGTGCGGTGATATTCGAGACGAAATAACCGCCGGTGGCTTGTTATACGAGGTCAGCTCACTAACTGAGGGCTTCACCGTTATGAGTAAGTCATAGTTTTATCGGAACGTAACTTTTCGCTGCGCGTCATTGAGCACGATCTGTCATGCCGATTCAATCAGCCCGGCAAGCAGCGCGGCGCGGCGCGGCAGCTCGGAGATCAAAATGTGTTCATGCGGAGCGTGCGCGCCATCGCCCACTCCGCCAAGACCGTCAAGAGTCGGAATGCCCAAGCCCGCGGTGAAGTTGCCATCGGAGCCGCCGCCCACCGCCGCTTCATCCAGCTTCCATCCCAGCTCGCGAGCAATGGCCGCCGCCCTGGCGTAAAGCGCAGCCACGCCCGCCGTGCGCTCCATCGGCGGACGATTGATTCCTCCGCTGATTTCAAGCTTGCACTTAGGATTGAATGGCCGCAGGCTGCGCATCTGCCTATCGATGCCGGCCGCATCCTTCATGCGGGCAATGCGAACGTCGATCTGCGCAGCGGCTGCGGCGGGAACCACATTCGTGCGCGTGCCTCCGCTCACAAGCCCCACATTTACCGTCAATCCGCGCTTTAGATCCGTGAAGCCAGTGATCTTTTCGATTTGTCGCGCCAGTTCGACAATCGCATTCACGCCGCGCTCGAAATCCAGCCCTGCATGCGCTGCCTTGCCAGTCACTTTAATTTGATATTCGCCGACTCCTTTGCGCGCCGTCTTCACCGCGCCGCGCGCCCCATAGGAAGGCTCGGCAACAAGCACCGCCCCCGATTTGCGCGCAAGCTTTTCGGTGATGGCGCGCGAGGAATCGCTGCCCACTTCCTCATCCGATACAAGAAGAACGGTTACCGGGCGCGGCAGCTTTCCTTGCGCATTATTCTTTTCTTGTCCGCTGCTCTTCCCTTGCCCGTTGTTCGCCCATTGCAACAACCCGCTGATCGCGTGCACCATGAGCGCAATGCCCGCCTTCATATCGAGCACGCCCGGTCCCGTCAGTTTGTTGCCAATTACCTGACAGGGCATCTGATCGAGCGTCCCGAGCGGATAAACCGTGTCATAGTGGCCGAGCAGCAGCACCGGTTTGCCGCCGCACTTGCCATGACCTCCGCCTGGAAAATCGACTTGCAGGTGATTGCCGAAATCGCTGGCGCGATGGATGCGGAGCCTGCCATCGAGCGCGGCGAATTCCTGGGCGGCGGCATCGGCGACTTGATCCACCGCAGCCTTGTTGTCGCTGGGCGACTCTATTTCAACCAGGCGGCGAATGGTAGAGACGATCTGGTCGCGCCGTTCCTCAAAAAACGCCAGCCGGAAACCGGCGGATGCTGCCTTGCGGTTTGAGAGAGAGATGTTTGCGCTCCACGTTTCAGTTTGAGCCGCAGATGATTTGCGCGAGGAGGTCATTTCGCTACTTTAATCGTCGCCGCGAAAATTCGCTCGGCCTCGCTGCCCATCGCGCGCCGAGACGATGTTGCCGCTCAATAGGCTTCGGCCAGCTTACGCCGCGCGCGCCAGTGTTCGGTATTCTTCCTCCGATTGCGACGGCAGCAGCACCCACAACGTGTAAATCCCGAGCGCCGTGCCGACCGGCACGCTGAGCAAAGCCAGGAATCCGAACACCAGTGCCACCACACGCGCCCATTCTTCACGCTGTAACAAGCCCCAGCCCGCGACAATGCCGAGTGCCGCCTTGGCCAGGATCAGCCAGCCGACCACGCCGATGAGTGGGCGCATCCATACCAAGAATTCCTGCGGCGGACCATTTGGAATCTGCATCAGCCGAAGGAACATGAATTTCGCGAATACCAGCACCGCTACTCCGCCCAGAATGTGCAGCGCCGAGTAGGCCATCCACAAGAGGCCCACCAGCTTCACATGCTCGCGGACACGGTTGCGTCCATAATCAGGTGCCGTGGCCACCTTGCCGCAGCGGACGCAGCGCCCTTGCCCGGCTTGCAAATGTGCACCGCATTGATCGCAAAACATGGTGCTCCTCCTCGCGCTCGACTTCCGCCTACCTAGAGAATACGCCAGCGGCACGCGGAGAGTTCCCGGTTCAATAGCCAGCAGCTACGAATTGTCAGTCGCGCAGTTCATAGCAGTAAGGCCTCGCGCGTCATTGGTATTCGCAAGTCAGGTAGGAGAGAAGCAGCGCCAGAAAAGCAAATCGCAAGAAGTGAAAGACTGACCATTACTCACTGACCCACTGCTCTAAACGAAAAGGCCACCCGGCAACTTGGGCGGCCTTTTCTTTCAAGGGAGAATAGTTCTAACGGAGGCAAAAACCCATCAGAACTTTCTGCCGGAATCTTAAGAGCCTTAAAAGGGGGGTGTCAAGCAAAATTTAGAGATTAAATAGTCGTATTTTCAACAACTTACAAAATGTGTCCACAGTCTGTCAAATTCTCCAAAATGGTACAAAAAATCGAAATGATCGTCTAAAACCCATTGATTGAACTGTTTAACGCCTTCCCCTCGCTTCCGTTGATTGGTCATCCAAATGCAGAGAAATGATCTCCATCTCCTCTGGCCGGTCAAACACACGCCCCGGGAACATCCTCTTCATCAGGATCCTCACGCCCCCAAATCCCACTCCAACCACCAGCGCGAGCCCGATCACAATTCCACATAGCAACAATCCGTTGAACAGCAGGTTCGCGAGATTATTGCGCTTGCCTAGATATGTGTTTTCGTTCCATGTGACGTCGGCGTCGTAGCTGACTCCTCCGAGCAACTCCTGTGCCTCATGCTGCGACAGCGGACCGGAAGCAATCGCGACGATCGGTCCCGAACGCTTGTCGAAAAACGGCCCCACATCCACAATCGACGCCACTCCCGGTTGCTGTGCCGTCACCTGATGCGCGGCGTCAATCTGCTTCAGCTTTTCAATCGCAATCTGCGGCGTGGGATACTCGATCAGCATCAGCGTCGCTTCGCCCGCCTGTGCCGCATATTTCCCGATGACCACTTCCGTATCCGATTTAAAGTCCACCATTGAACTCGCCAGGGGCGCATTCATGCGATCAAGCGCGGCCGGGCCAACCACGTATTTCACTGTATTTTTCTCGTAGCCGCGCATCGGCAGATAACTGCGCAGCGGAGGCAGCTTGGCCGCGCCGCCGACCGGCTGCGGCAGCGTGCCCGCTAACTCGCGCAACTCCGCCGCCGACATCGCAGAGAGTTTGTCAAACCCCGCATCAATGAGCACGTTCCCCTGGAAAAACAACACACGGTTTCCGAACGAGCCGCCTTCCGCGCCAATTTTTTCCGGATTCATCTCCGGAGTCCGGTAAAAGGTAAATGTGCCATAAGCACCGCTGGCATCTTCAAACACCGCCGCTTTGATCTGAAGCGTGCGGCCATCGTCGCTCGTATAAATGGCTTTCTCCAACCGCTCGAATCCGTATTCCTTAAGGACAGCTGCGTTCGCCGGGTCGGCGACAGATGCATCATCGCTTTTCGCCAGCGCTCCTTTCATCTGCCATCCGCCAATTTGCGCAGGCAAAACAACAGACGGAGCTGGCCCCTCTGCGGCAAAGGCCAAGCCGCACGCGAGAAAAAAGAAGCAGAGGGGGACGGCAACGTTACCTAGCGAGGAAAGTTTCATTCGAGGGCGCACACCTGCCTGCGCTTGTTACTCGATTAGACTACCGATCCGCCCATAAAGTTTCCACCCGGCGGATTGCAGCCGAAACGGCAATTTGCGCGCTCCTACGAACCCGCTCACTTGACATTACGCTCCCGGAACGACGACCATTGCTCGTCGCGATGTGGCGGCACTTTATTCAATCGAGGAGAGATACGATGAAGACAAGAATGATCGCACTGACGGTCGTCGTGATGTGCCTTGTCGGAGTGGCACTCTGCGCCGCCGCCGAGAATTCCATGCTCGGCACCTGGAAGCTCGACGAAAGCAAGTCAAAAATTCCAGCAGGCGCATCCAAGAGCGTCACCGTAGTCTATGAGGCCGCCGGCAACGAGCTGAAGTGCACCATCGATGGCGTCGACGGCGAAGGCAAGCCGACGCATACTGAATGGAAGGGCAAAATCGACGGCAAGGATTATCCCGTTACCGGCGATCCCAATCAAAGCACGCGTTCGGTCAAGAAGATCAACGACCACACAATGGAAGTTACCGTCAAAAAGGACGGCAATGTCATGATGAGTGGACGTATCGAGATCTCGCCTAATGGCAAGAGCCGCACCGTAATCTTGTCTGGGACCGATCCTCAGGGAAAAAAGATCCAGACAGCATCGTTCTACAACAAGCAGTAACTGCGATGAGGGTGGTCGACACGTCACGGTGTGCCGGATAAGGCGCTTGACGCCGGCGCAGGACGCAAGCCCGTTCTCGCCGGCAGTTCCGAGTTGCACTCCCGTTACAGCAAAGCAGGGCCGCTGACCTTGCGGCCTTGTTGCTCACCTTGATGGCCACGGAGTGCACTCCGGCTGCTATTTCCTGGGGCCGGAATGGCTGGCAACACACAGCCATTTGCCAATCCTCATATACCCAGGTATCGAAGGGATACGGGCCAGTGACCAGAAAGGGATGTCAAGGATAAGAAAGGAATTGGGGGCGCCTTATCGCCCTGTCGCCTTCTCCATCTTACTGGCGACTTTTACCCCGCTGAGCCCGCTCGCATAGCGCGCCACGCCGCGATACAGCGACTCCGCAATCCGCTGCCGGTGCTCCGAAGTTTCCAGCTTGCGCTCGTCGGTGGGATTCGACACAAACGAAATCTCCGCCAGAATCGATGGCATATTCGCGCCGATCAGCACAATAAACGGCGCCTTCTTCACCCCGCGATTTCGAATGCCCGCGCCGTTCAGCGACAGCCCGCCGTACAGGGAATCCTGAACATCCGAAGCGAACTCGCGCGACTCGTCGATCTTTTCCTTCAGCGCAATCTTCTTCACCAGGTCCTGCAACTCGTGAATCGATTTCTCCGAAACCGCGTTTTCGCGCGCCGCCACTTCCAGCGCCTCAGGCGAAGAGGTGAAATTCAAGTAATAAGTCTCGACCCCGCGCGCGCCCTCATCGCGGCTCGAGTTCGCGTGGATGGAAATGAACAAATCGGCGCGCTCGCGGTTCGCAATCGCCGTTCGCGTCTCCAGCGGAACAAATGTATCGTCGCGCCGCGTGTAAACCACGTCCGCCCCCAGCCGGGTTTCCAGCAGACGTCCCAGGCGCTTCGCGACATCCAGCACCAGATCCTTTTCCTGCAGCCCATTCGGACCGATCGTGCCCGAATCGTGTCCGCCATGCCCGGCGTCGATCACGATCTTGCCAATCTTCAACCCCAGAGCCCGAGTGAGTGAACGGTCTCCCATGGCCGTCGGCCGCGCCTCCCGCGTTTCCATATCGGCGGCAGTGCCAGAGGTCTCGCCTCCGCTGGGTCGCGCCTTGCTCTGCGTGGCTTTCGTGCGCGACGTGCTCTCATCCGGCAGGCTGTCCTCTGCCGTCGTCAAGCGTTTTCCGCGCCGCGCCTTTTCCTTCTTTGAGGAAGTGCCGTCGTCAGGTCCAACGATGGTCTTGGGAATTCTGCGGTCCGTGCCTTTTACAGCCACCGTCGTCCGCACCACGCCGTGATCGCTGCTGGGTGCGCTCGCGTTCTGTCGCCCGACGCCGGTTTGCTCGTCGCTCTTCTCCTCGTCGGAGTTCTCGGGTTCGACCTTCTCGGCGATAGCGTGTTCCTTCTCCGATTTCACTTTGACATGCTGCTGCGGCACGACATCGATGGTGTCGTCATCCGAATCCCCCGATGCGGAGGTATCGTTCGCCGTTGAGGATGATGCGGCCGCCGCCGCGCCGGAGACTCCGGTGGCCGCCTGCCCATGCGCCTTCGCCAGTTCCGCGGCCCGGGTTTGTTTTCCGTGAACGTCGATAATCAGCCGGTAAGGATCGGGCAGCAGAAAAGCGTCGTAACTCGAAAGATCGTCCACCTCGAGCACCACGCGGGTTTGGCCGGGCTTGAATTCGGCAACTCGAATCTTTTTCAGGAACCCGTCATCCACATCGAAAGTTTTTCCTACCAGCGTGGATGCCAGCTTTGTATCCAGCAGATCGAAGAAAATCCGGTCTGGATTCGCAATGCGCAGCGAGTTGAATTTCACTTCCTGCTCAATATCGATGGCCACGCGCGTGTAATCCGGAGTCGACCAATGACGCACGCCGGTGACGCGCGGCAGTTCGCCGCGCCGCCCCGCGCTGCGTGCCGCCTGCGCGCCGTTCGAAGGTAGACTCACCGCGTCATCTAAATTGCCCGCCGATGAATTGCCAGTGGATGAATCGTTCCCCGATGAAGCGTCCGTCGGCGAATTGCCCGCTGATCGCTTTGTAACCTGGCTGCCGTGTCCCCTGCGAGCGGTTCGCTCTTTCTCTTTAACCGCGTCCTCTTTAACCGCGTCGTCAATCTCCTTCACCGCCGCTTGCGCATCATTGGCCAGCCGGTTCCTCGGATAGCGGCGCAGAAAGTCCTCAAAGGTCTTCCGCGCCTGCTCGGGATCATTCAGGTCGTCTTTATAGATTTCGCCGATGGTGAACAGCGCGTCGAAGCGATACTTGCTTCCCGGATACTCCTTGCGCAGAAAGTGATACTCCTCCACTGCCTCGCGCAAAATCTTGTCGTCGTCAAATCGGCGGCCCATCTCGACCATCAACTCCGCTGTCGCTACCACGCTGGGGTCCGCCTTCGATGAAGCCGGACTGCCGAAATAAACTCCCCGGTACGCGTCAATCGCCCGCTGATACTCGTGGCGTGTGCGTTGATTTGCAGGCCGGCCGTTGAGCGCCTCCCGCATCCGCTCAGCCCTGGCAAATTCCTGGCGGGCCCACGCGTCGTTATGATGGATTCGAGCCGCGGCCGGCGCCGCCAGAAGTTCAAGGAGCGTCATCATCGCCAAAACAGACATGACGGCGCTCCATCGCCCAGCGCGACGCAATAAACCAGATTGGCTCCGGACTAGGGTCATAGAAAGCAACTTATTCATTGAATCATTGATGTTGGTTCAATGCCTCAATGTCCTCGTGAGTCAGTATTCACTCACTCTGTATTGCTAATGTGCAGCACACCCCGCGCATCGCGCTCCACGCGCACCGGGTCATTCACCGGATTAAATATCACTCGCTTTCCGCCATCGGCTCCCGCATACAAATCCGTGATCCGGCGCACATAATTCCGCGTCTCCGCAAATCGCGGAACCCCCGCACTCCTGGCCACCGCACCCGCGCCGGCGTTATAAGCAGCCAGGCTTAACTGCACATTGCCGCCATAGCTATCAAGCAATTGCCTTAGATGTCGAACCCCGGCGTCGACATTTTGTTCCGGATCAAAAGGGTTGGATACTTTCAGCGACCGGGCCGTCGCCGGCATAAGCTGCATCAGGCCCATCGCCCCCTTGCGCGACACCGCGTTGGGATTGAAATTCGACTCCACCTTTATCACCGAGCGCACCAGGTTCGGATCCACATTGTGTCGGGCCGCCGCCTGCTCAATCGCCGAGTCGATCTCTGGCGCCGAAAACGCAGTGCGCGTAAGCCCAACATTCAAGGCCTGATAGTCCGGGCTCCGGCTGTCTGGGGCACTCTCCGCCCGGCGTATTCCCCCGGCATCCAGATAGCGATTCACCTCCGACGCCGCCGCCCGGGCCGACCGCATTACCGCCCCATTGGTCGGAACCGGCTTGAAGCGGTGTTCGGTTGTACTCCAATACATAAGGTGCCGGCCCGAGGATGCCCTGTTGGCGGATGATCTGGAATCTTCCGCCGCAGGATCGCCGTTCACGTAGATCGTGCGCCCAGTCTCATCCGTAGACGTAGTTATGCCTCCCGACTGCGCTCGCGCCGTCGGTGCCGCGATCAATACTGAAGAAAGGAGGGCTGCCGTAAGGCCCGTCATCGCAATGGTTTGCAGGTTAATTCGCATAGGGTATTTGGTTCGGCCTGAGTCAAGAGCCGAGAATTCGCCCAGAACACACTGAACCCTTCGGGTCGCCTACCCGCAAACCTGTCGGAGAATCCACAACCAGAGTAATGCGATTATAGGTCGCGCCCAAGGGCCCAGCAATCTCTCCTAAGGTCGTAGAACCTCTGGAGTAATGGGCAAATTATTGACGAGGCGCGTTTTCCGGGAGCTCATGGTAAACAATCCCGC
This sequence comes from Terriglobales bacterium, assembly GCA_049589875.1. GTDB lineage: Bacteria > Acidobacteriota > Terriglobia > Terriglobales > Acidobacteriaceae > Acidiflorens. The sequence continues at coordinate 97,178 of JBAWBR010000088.1, read as the reverse complement.
TGCGGATTGCAGAAGTAGGATCGAAGAAGTCAGCTACGAGCGACACGACGCGACGAACGGCAGCTGACACCCGTTTGTCGAAGGTAATTTGCTGGCTCCTAGCCGAGGTTCATAGCCTCGCTGTAAAGCTTTTAACCACTCCACTAAAATGATCGCGACCCATGAACGCCAAATCCCTCCAGCAGCTCTTCGAGCAGGTCCGCGCCAAGAAGCTCTCGCCCGATGAGGCCGTCCAGCGTCTTCGCCATCTCCCGTTCGAAGATCTGGGATTTGCCAAGGTTGATCACCACCGCGCTCTTCGCCAGGGTATGCCTGAAGTCATCTTCAGCGAAGGCAAGACTCCGGCGCAGGTCGCGAAGATCTTCGTAAAGCTAGCCGCTCATAACGAAAACGGCAACATCCTGGCTACGCGCGCCACGGAAGAGCAATATGAAGCTGTAGCTGCCGAACTGAACAAAGTCCAATATCGTCCACTCGCCCGAACCATCACCCTCCATCGCAGCCACAAGTTGCAGGGCAAGGGCGTCATCGCGGTCGTCTCTGCTGGAACCAGCGACATCCCCGTCGCCGAGGAGGCCGTCATCACTGCCGAACTCATGGGCAACCGTGTCCGGCACCTCTATGACGTAGGAGTCGCGGGAATCCACCGGCTGCTCGCCCATCGCGGCCTGCTAGCCGAAGCCCGAGTCATCATCGTCTGCGCTGGCATGGAAGGCGCTCTCCCCAGCGTAGTGGGCGGCCTCGTCGGAGTGCCCGTCGTCGCGGTGCCCACGAGCGTCGGCTACGGAGCCGCCTTCAAAGGCCTGGCCGCACTGCTCGGAATGTTGAATTCCTGCGCCAGCAACGTAAGCGTGGTGAACATAGATAACGGCTTCGGCGCAGCATATGTAGCCAGCCTGATCAACCGCAAATAGAGCTTATTCTGGCATCAGCTCCGCCACGGTCAGCTCATCGGCTTTGCGCAACTCCGGAAACAGCCACGCCCACATCGCGATAATTACAAGAGTCCCAACTCCTCCCAGCACCACCGCGGGCACCGTCCCGAACCACTGCGCGGTCAAGCCGGATTCAAACTCTCCCAGCTCATTCGACACTCCGATGAACAGCATATCGACCGCATTGACGCGCCCGCGCATCTCGTCGGGCGTGGCAACCTGTACCAAAGTGGCTCGAATGATCACGCTCACCATGTCGCTTGCGCCGAGCAGCGTCAGTGCCACCAGCGACACGATCAGGCTGTGCGAGATTCCGAAGATAATCGTGCACACGCCAAAGCCCGCGACCGCAATCAGCATGGTGATCCCGGCGCGCCGGCGAATCGGCCAGTGCGCCACTGCAATCGCCATCACCGCCGCGCCCACGCCCGGAGCGCTTCGCAGCAAGCCGAGTCCCCACGGTCCCGTATGCAGAATCGTCCTCGCATACACCGGCAGCAGCGCGACCGCTCCTCCCAAGAGCACCGCAAACATATCGAGCGAGATCGATCCCAGAATCAGCCGTTTTTCGAAGATGAACCGGAATCCCGCCAGTACGTTGCGCGCGCTGAACTGAACCTTCGCATTCCCGACGCTTTGGCCGCCACTGTTTTGCCTGCGATCGATTTGCCTGCTAACGACCTCCGCGGCGGCCGCCGCAGGCAGCGCAGCCTTGATTGGATGAATGCGGAACGTCATGCCCAGCGACAGCACCGCGACCGCGACCGACACGGCATACACAGCCTCCGGCCCGCGAAAGAAGGCGTAGACAATTCCGCCAAGTGCCGGACCCGCGATGGTTGCAACCTGAAACGTGCTCGCATTCCAGGCAACAGCGTTGGGAAAATGTTCCTCAGGCACGAGCTGCGGCAGAATGGCTCGGCTCACTGGAAAACTGAAGGCGCGCACGCTGCCCACCAGCACCAGCACAACATAGATCCAATGCACGGAAACGGGAGTGTGCCTGCTGATCGCAAGCAGCAGCGCCGACGAAACCGCATATCCCGCGTAGCACCACATGAGCAGCTTGCGGCGGTCAAACAGATCGGCCGCGTGGCCGGCAAACAGAAACAGCGCGAAACCGGGGAGGAATTGGGCCAGGCCAACATATCCCAGATCGATGGGACGCTTGGTGATTTCGTAGACTTGCCAGCCCACGGCAACCGACTGCATCTCCAGCGCGAGCACGATGAAGAACCGCGCAAGCGTGTAGGCAACAAAATTAGGATGGGTAAAAGCGACGCGCCCAGCGAGCCGTGGATCTTTTTCAGTCAGCATTAGTCGGTCAGTTCAGTCAGCATCGGCTTTTTAGTCAGCATCGGCAGCATTTGCGAGGTCAGCATTCCTTGATTACTGTGCCACAAAAGTTTGGGGGATGTTTCGGTCGAATAGAAGCGCGGGGCGGGCGGACTGGGTGAGGCGCAGCACGGAAGAGTGCCGATCAGCTTGCGCACAGTGCTGGCAGGGTTTCACTTTACTGGGTCAAGTGGACGCGGCGCATGAGGTTCTGAAAGCGGGGATCGGCGCGAAGGCCGTCGAAGCCGGGGTTTACTTTAAGACTGGTGAGAAGGTTGGAGTGATCGACGTAGGCCTTGTCGAACCAGGCGAAGGCTTCGTCATGGTTGCCGGCGCCGACGTAGGCCCAAAGCACAGGGTCCAAACTCATGTGCTCGCGCTCATAGCGCCGCTGCACCTTTTCGAGAGCCTGCCGGGCCAGGGCATCCTGACCGGAGCGGCCATACGCAAAGGCGAGCCAGGCCCACTTCCACGAGGCATCGTCATCCCATTTGCTGAGAGCGGCGAGCGCCTCGGCAAATTGTTTCTTCTCGATGTAGGCGGCGACGACCATGTGGCCGCGTGAGAAGGTGGGGTCCATTTCTTGGACGCCGCGGAATTGTGCGATCGCGTCGTCATAGCGGCGGGCATAGAAAAGAATGATGCCTTTGTCGGCGCTAATGATCAGGGAGAGGGGATCGAGCTCGCGGGCGCGCTCGCTTTCGGTGAGGGCCTCATCGAAGCGTCCCATGAGCGCGAGATACTCGGCGTACCAATGGTGGGCGGTGGCGTAGTTGGGATTCAGTCCGATGGCGCGGCGGTATTCCTTTTCGGCCGATTCCCAGTTGAAGTCGAAGTTCTCGGTGATCAACGCCAACGAGGTGTGAGCCTCGGCGAGATTGGGGTCGAGTTCGAGGGCCTTGAGCGCGGCGGCGCGCGCTTTGGGCATGGTCTCCATCTGAGGCGTCGTAGCGTAACCGCCCATCAGTGCATAGGAATCGGCGAGCCCGGCGTAGGCGCGGGCGTAATTGGGATCCTTCGCGATGGCCTGCTGGAAATAATCGATGGCCTGCTGAAAACCGTCGCTGGTGCGCTTGTTCCAGCAGAATCGGCCCTTGAGATACAAGTCGTAGGCTTCATAGGCTTGCGGAGTGAGCGGAAACGCGCGGGCTGCTTCGACGCGCCCGGCGCCGGGCAAAGTGATCCTGATTTCGTTGGCGATTTCCTGCGCAATTTCCGCCTGGATCGCCAGCAGATCGCCGAGATTGCGATCATACTGGCGGGCCCAGATGTGGCTCTGATCCTTCACCTGAATGAGCTGGGCGGTAATGCGGACGCGATCGGAATCGCGCCGGACGCTGCCCTCAATAACATATTGAACCCCCAGTTCCTGGCCAATGCGGGTCAGCGGCTCCTGCGTGCGCTTGTAGTGCATGACGGAGGTGCGGGCGATGACGCCGAGGTGCGCGGGATCAAGGTTGCCCAGCTGGCTGATCATTTCTTCGGTGAGGCCATCGCTGAAATAATCCTGCGAGGCGTCGCCCGTGAAGTTTTCGAAGGGAAGAACGGCCAGCATCGACCGGCCAGCGGGATGCGCCGCAGATGAACGCGAGCGCGGAATCAGATAGAAGCCCAGGGCGGCAGTCAGAAGGAGGGCGAATCCGAGCAGGCTGAGTCCACGCCGGGAGGCTAGCCTGCGATGATTGCGGAGACCGGCGACGGGAACGGGTGCTTGAATCGGCGGGGATTCCGAGACGGCAACCGTAGCATCGACCGTTGTGCCCGAGCTCTGTGTTATTGGCCCGGCGTCCGGCAGGTCAACCACCGGGGCGATAAAGCGATAGCCGCGGCCGGTGACTGTCTGAATGAATCGGGGTTGCTCGGGATCGTCCTTCAGAACCTGGCGGATCTTGCGGATGGCGCCGTTGATGCTATTGTCCGTATCAAGAAAAACCCCTTCGCCCCAGATGCGGCCGATGATCTGCTCGCGGGTGACGAGTTCGCCATTCTTCTCGATTAAGAGGACGAGCATTTCGGTCGGGATCCGCTCCAATTTCAAGGTGCGGCCGGCGCGACGTAGCTGTTGCGAGCGCAGGTCGAGCTCGAAATCGTCCCCGAATTGGATAAGACCTGACACTGCCATGCCCCTCGCCCCTCGCGAAAGTTGCCCAAGCAAGCATGCCATTCTAACCCGTCCTCGTGATTTGCCAACATCCCCAATTGTGTCAGTACGTTAGGAGGACGTGAAGATTAAGACTCACGACAGGCGGCCTCTATTGCGGCGGCAGTGGCGAATTGGGCATGATGCGCTCTATCTTGGGAGGTCTTCCCAGTCCATCGGGCCGAGAATGGCAGACGGTCTGGGTAGCACCGCCCCCATAAGAAATCGTTTCCAGATGGGAGTGGACAATGAAGAAACAGTCAATCGCAGTTGCCGTGATCTCCGTCATGGCGTTGACCGGCGGCTTTACTACTTTTGTGGTGGCGCAGAGCGACGCGGCGCGCGCCATCTACCAGTCGGCGGCGACGGTGGAGACAAATGTAGCCGGCATCAGGACGTATCCGCAGCCGGAGGAATCTTTCAAGCCGACGACGGCGTCGGACGAGGATCTGGCCAGGTATGGGTTTCCTCCGCGCCCCAACCAGACCACCAATCCGCAGGGTTACGCGATGTGGGAAAGGGCGATGCAGGCGGCACGGCACCGGTGGACGGGGCCGCTGACGCCTCACCCGGAGGCCATGAGCACACCGATGGTACCGGCCAAGCGGCCGGCGAAGGATGTGGTCCATAGCGACGCGGTGACTACGGAGTACACCACCAACTGGAGCGGAGTCGGCAACAGTAACACTTTGACGAAGTGGAATTCAAAGACGTCGTTTGACAGCGTCTACTCCCAGTTCAACGTCCCGGTGGTGCAGCAAGCGTTCGATGTATGCGACGGCGGCTACGACTGGGAAGTAACTTGGAACGGCATTGACGGTTTCAAAAACGGAACCGTGCTGCAAGGGGGGAGTTCGTCGCAGGCGTATTGCAAAAATAACAGTACCAAGCAGATCTACTATGCCTGGATCGAGTGGTACCCGAGCTATCCCATCATCGAGGCGTTCGGCGTAAATCCTGGCGACGATATATACGTGAACAGCTATTCGCCCAACGGCGGCTGCAATCCGGGCCAGGTGTTCGTGGAAGACGAGACCACGCTCGCGTATGGCACTTACCAACTCTCCTGGGAAAATGGCCCATGCCTGGTGGGAAACGGCGCGGAGATTGTGGTGGAACGTCCTTATGGAGATAGCGGGAAGAACTATCCGCTGGCCAACTACATTTGGGACTTTGCCTTGTCGTGGGATTGGGACATAAAGGGCACGGAGTTTTACCCCGGAATCACGACTCCGGCAACGTATGTATTCCAGATGGTGGATGACAACGATACCCAGGTTATCTCGGTGCCGATAGTGGAAGGAAAACTTTCCGTTTTATTCTACGACACGAACTGCGCTTACACGGGCGGGTGCGTGTTCTAAAAGGCGGCTTTCCGCAAGCGGCGGGGATCGCGATGCGATCTCCGCCTTTTTTCGTAGAGCCGATGAAAACGAGCAGCATACGCTACACCGCGCCCCCCGAACCGACCGATCAGTCATTACTCCTCTCTCCTAGGCTGCTACAATTTTTGGTTCTTATCTTCGCCCGGAAATATGTTCCAAATACCGCGCCGGGAACGAGGTATCTTCATGCCGGAAACTTTGCAGCTTTCGAGTCCCAGTCCTCTTACTTCGCTCAGCGAAGATGAGATTTTGTTTCGCGATAATGTGCGCCAGTTTGCCGAGGATAAGATTCGTCCTCTGGCCAGGGAAATGGATGAAAAGGGCGTGTTCGACCACGGGCTGATCGATCAGTTCTTTCAGCTCGGCCTGATGGGAATCGAGATTCCCGAGCAATATGGGGGCGCGGGCGGCAAGTTCTTTGAATCAATTCTCGCGGTCGAGGAGTGTTCGCGCGTGGACGCTTCGGCGGGCGTGATTGTCGACGTGCAGAATACGCTTGTGGCCAATGCGATTCTGCGCTGGGCGAACGACGAGCAGCGCAAACGCTATCTGACGAAAATGGCCGCCGACACGGTGGGCGCGTATGCGCTGAGCGAGGCGGGGTCTGGGTCGGACGCGTTCGCGCTCCAGACCAAGGCAGAGCAGAAAGGCAGCGACTACGTTTTAAATGGGCGCAAGCTCTGGATCACGAATGGCAAGGAAGCTGGAATTTTCGTGCTGTTCGCAACCGTCGACGCGTCGAAGGGCTACAAAGGGATCACGGCGTTTCTGGTGGAAAAGAATTTCCCGGGATTTAGCGTGGGCAAGAAAGAGGACAAGCTGGGGATTCGCGCCTCGTCGACGTGCGAGCTGATTCTTGAGGATTGCCGCGTGCCCAGGGAAAACGTTCTCGGCGAAGTGGGGAAGGGATACAAGATCGCGATTGAAACGCTGAATGAAGGGCGCATAGGGATTGGCGCGCAGATGCTGGGCGTGGCGCGCGGCGCATGGGAATATGCGGCGAAGTATGCGCAGGAGCGCAAACAGTTTGGCAAGCCGATCGCGGAGTTTCAGGGGATCCAGTTTCAAATTGCGCAGATGGCGACTGAAATTGAAGCGGCGCGGCTGATGGTTTATAACGCCGCGCGCATGAAAGATGCGCACCTCGATTTCGTGCGGGAAGCGGCTATGACCAAGCTGTTTACATCGCAGGTGGCCGAGCACGTGACATCCCTGGCGGTTGAAATCTACGGCGGTTACGGATTCACCAAAGATTATCCCGTGGAAAAATACTGGCGCGACGCAAAGATTGGCAAGATCTACGAAGGTACGTCGAATATGCAGCTCGCGACCATCGCGAAACTAGTGATGAAGTAAAAGAATTGAAAAGTGAGAAGTCAGATTGCAGAAGTAGCTTCGCGTGTGGGCGCGGTTTTTATTGTCCTTACTTTTACATTCTGATTTTTTACAATCTGCAGTCGCAATACATCTCAACCCGCTCAGGTTGCGATTGCCCGGTACTGGCTGCGGAAATAGAGCAGCGGCTCGCCTTCGCGCACTTCGACTTGTTCCACTTCTGCGATGAAGATGGTGTGATCGCCCGCCGGCTGCGTTGAGCGCAATCGGCACTCCAGATACGCTAGAGCGCCCTGCAACATAGGGGTTCCGTGCGCAGTCCGCTCGAAGCGCGCGCCCGCGGTTTCAGCATGCTGGTGCGCGGCTTTTGTCCCGTCGGAAGAACGCGCATAGTATTCGGAAATTGCCTGCTGCGCGCTGCTCAGCACGTTGATGCCGAAACGTTGGCGCGCGTGCAGATGGGCGTGCGTGCGTGCGCGCTGGTCGACGCAAACAAGAATCAGCGGCGGATCAAGTGAGACCGAGGTAAAGGCATTCGCCGTCATGCCATGAATTTCGCCAGCGCCATCCTGGTCAACAGTAATGATCGTGACCCCGGTTGCGAAACATCCCATCGCCTTGCGGAAATCGATCGCGGTCAGATTCATGGTGCGAATAACATTCGTCAGGTCGAGTCAGTCCGACTGCTCAGTTTAGCCCACTTCGCCAGCCGGCTCGGTTAAGCCCCCGAACACGCTACCACGGCCAACGACACTTCGGAAGATTGTTGATCTCCGGGAAAGTCACCGGCATCCAAAGGCGAGCGCGAGTTTGGCTTGCCCATGCTAAGACAAGATTGGGCAGGTTCGTTATGATCGGAGCCATGTTGATTTGCTGCGCGAATGAAGCGGCTTCTAATCGTGACGGTTGCGCTGGATAACTCTTAGATGACTGTCTTTTCCAAAGAGACGGACTTGCCGGCGGCTCTCGATTTCGATGTTCGCGGATTGGAGAAACTCGGCGACGCGCCTATTCCGCGAGAAGTGGCTCGCGGCATCCTGCGCTCGGGCGATGAGCTCCTGCCCGCGCTGCTCGCGGCCGCGCAATCCGCGCGTAATCGGTTCAAGCCCGGCATCATTACTTATTCGCGCAAGGTGTTTCTGCCGTTGACCAACCTATGCCGCGACTACTGCGGATACTGCACGTTTCGCCGCGATGCTGGCGAACCCGGCGCGCACACCATGATTCCCGATGAAGTGATGGAGGTGGTTCGCACTGGCGAGCGCATGGGATGCACCGAGGCCCTCTTCAGCCTCGGCGACAAGCCCGAACTTCTTTTTCCGGAGATGCGCGAAACCCTGCGACATCTCGGGTACAAATCCACGCTGCACTATCTGGAAGCGATGTGCGAGAAGGTGTTACGCGAATCGAATCTGCTGCCGCATCCGAATCCTGGATTGATGAGCGCCGAGTGGTTGGCGCGACTGGCCCACGTTGCGCCCAGCGTCGGCCTCATGCTTGAAACCACGAGTACGCGCCTGCTGGCGAAGAACGCGGCGCACGACGACGCTCCCGACAAGGAGCCAGCCAAACGCCTGCGCGTCATTGAAGACGCGGGCCGGCAGAAGATTCCTTTCACCACCGGGATTCTGATTGGAATCGGCGAAACAATGGAAGAGCGCGTCGATGCGCTCGCCGCTATCCGCGATCTGCACAACAAGTACGGGCATATTCAGGAAGTGATCGTGCAGAATTTTTGCGCCAAGCCTGCGACGCCGATGGCCAGCTGGTCCGAACCGAGCCGCAACGATATGCTGCGCACGCTGGCCGTTGCCCGGCTGATGATGCCCGCCATGAATATTCAGGCGCCGCCCAATCTTTCCGATCCGCACTATACCGATCTGCTTGACGGCGGCATCAACGATTGGGGAGGAATTTCTCCGCTCACGCCGGATTTCATCAATCCCGAAAAGCCCTGGCCGCATCTCGATCAACTGCGGGAACGCACGCTGGCCAAGGGATTTCAGCTGCGGCAGCGGTTGCCGGTTTATTCTGAATTCGTGGCGATGGCGGAAGCGAAGGGCGATTTGCTGGCGCAGCGGGTGCTCTCGAGCCAATTGGCGGTCGATCGTGCTAACCGCCACACCATTCATGGAGGAGAGGCATGATTACGGTTTTGACCGGCGGTACTGGCGGCGCTAAGTTTGTGGACGGACTGCGCCAGATCGTGCCCCCGGAAGAGCTGACGATCATTGTGAATACCGGCGACGACATGCGCTGGTGGGGCCTGTATGTTTCCCCCGATATCGATTCGATCACGTATATGCTCGCGGGCAAGCTCAGCCCGGAGCGCGGTTGGGGAGTGAAGGGCGAGACATTTTTCTGTTTGCAGGCAATGGCGGAGATGGGGCAGCCGGCCTGGTTCCGCGCGGGAGATCGCGATCTGGCCGTGCATATTCTTCGCTCGAAGTTGATGACTGACGGCAGGACGCTAAGCGAAGCTACCGCTGAAATTGCATCGCGCCTGGGCGTGCGCGCTCGCATCTTACCCATGAGCAATTCGCGCGTGGAGACACGAGTGCTGACACCGGAAGCCGAGTTGAGCTTTGAGGAATATTTCGTTCAGCGCATGCATCGTGACCCGGTTGTATCGGTGCGATTCGCCGGCGCGACCGAAGCTCAACCTGCGCCGGGGGTGGTCGAGGCTATAAAAACGGCAGACCTGGTGCTGATTGCGCCTAGCAATCCGGTCACAAGTATCGCGCCGATTTTGGCTGTGCAGGGAATTCGCAAAGCGCTGTGCGAAACGCATGCCGAAGTTGCGGCCATCAGTCCCATTGTTGGCGGCGCCGCTGTGAGCGGCCCTGCCGGCGCGCTGCTGGCCGCGCAGGGATTTGATGTGTCGATCGCGGGCGTTGCAGAGTGCTATCGCGATTTTCTTGATCTGCTGATTGTGGACTGGCAGGATTCCGCCCCGGCAGATGCTTTGCGCTCTGGAGGGCTGGGCAGGGAAGTCTCAAGCGAGCCGCCAATGCGCGTGGAATGCGCTTCGACCATCATGCGCAAAAACGAAGATAGAGTTGCGCTTGCGAAGAGCGTGCTGGCCGCGTGCCAGCCGCTATCGGCGGCGCAGATCGCAACGGAGTCCGCATGATTCTGGTGCCGGTCAAGAATCTGACGAACGCAAAGCAGCGCCTTTCGGCCTTATTGAGTCCTGAGGAACGCTTTACGCTGGCGCAGGCAATGTGCGAAGACGTACTGCAAACATTAGCGGATTGGCGTGGACGGCCAGCAGTGGCGGTCGTGACCAGCGATCCCTTTGCGCGCGAACTGGCCGCACGGTTTAAGTTCGACATAATTGCGGACGGCGAGAATAGCAGCGAGACACATGCAATCGAAATGGCTACGTCGGTTTGCCGGGAGCGTGGCGCGAAAAGTACATTGGTTGTTCCCGCCGATATTCCGCTGATTGAAGTTGCGGAATTGGAAAAGATCGCTGCCGCTGCGCCTGCCGCGGGGGCGGTGCTCGCGCCCGACGCGGCTGGCCGCGGCACGAATGCGGCGTGGCGGTCTCCCGCTGATTTGTTTCCGCTGCGTTTTGGCAACGACAGTTTCCTGCCCCACTTTGCCGCGGCGAAGACCACCGGCCTGCCTTGCGTAGTGCTTGAATTGCCCGGCATTGCGCGCGACATCGATCGTCCCGAAGATCTTTTTGCCGTTGCCGCGGCTGCCGGACAACGGCGCTCGCAGAAACTTGTGCGCGGCTGGAATCTGGCCGGGCGGAGCCAGCTTGCTCATGGGTAAGCGCGCTGCGGAGAAAGTGCCGAGAAAATCTGGCAATGATCCGCGTGGCAAAACTGCGCGCGATATTAAACGCAAAGTTCAAGATCAAGCTAGCGGCGAAATTCGCATCTTACCGATTGCGGTCGAAGGCGAAGTACATCGGGGCGCATCGCTAACCTCACTCGTGGTAGAGGCGGCGCGTGCGGCCGGATTGAGTTTTGAAAACGGCGACGTCCTCGTGGTGAAACACAAAGTTGTCTCAAAGTCCGAAGGCGCGATGATCCCGCTCGACACAATTCACCCTTCCGCAGCTTCGCGCGCCTGGGCTCGCCGCTACAAACTGGATGCGCGTGTATGTGAATTGGCGGTGCGCGAAAGCCGCCGCATCGTACGCCGGAAGCACGGCGTGCTCATTACTGAAACACGGCACGGATTTATTTGCGCCAACGGCGGCGTCGATGTTTCGAATGTGGATGGCGGTCAACATGCCTTGTTGTTGCCAGCCGCCCCGGACCGAACGGCCGCGCAGCTTCGCCGAGAGATCGGGAAACAGGAGGGGGTTGAGATTGCCGTGATCATCAGCGATAGTTTCGGCCGTCCCTGGCGCGAGGGGCTGACGGAAGTTGCGATTGGCGTAGCGGGCATGCGGCCCCTCGTCGATTATCGCGGACGCCGCGACCGGCATGGATATGTGCTGCATTCGACGATCGATGCGATCGCCGATGAACTGGCGTGTGCGGCAGGCCTCGTGTGCGGCAAGTTGGAACGAGTTCCCGCGTGCATCGTTCGCGGGTATTCTTATCGGAGAGGCTGCGGCACGGCGCGTGAATTGCTTCGTCCCGCGCGGCGCGATCTTTTTCGTTAGATGGACAATTTCAGCCGGACTACGTAGGAGACGTTTGTGACAGAGAAATTTAAACTCGAACAATTTCCGCAGCTAAATTGGGAAGACGCCGCGGGCGCGGCATCTCCGGCAATTCGCAGCTCGCTCGATCGTGTGCTGGAGAAGCAGGACGGAGCCTGCCTCACTGACAACGAGCGCCACGTTCTGGCGAATTCCACCGGCGCCGATCTGCTCGCGTTGCTGGTCGCCGGCGATACGCTGCGCCGCGATCTCGTCGGCAACATCGTTACTTATGTCGTCAATCGCAACATTAATTTCACCAATATCTGTTTTGTCGGATGCAAGTTTTGCGCTTTCAGCCGCGGACCCCGCGAGCACGACACTTACTTCCATTCGCTCGAAGATATGGCGCGGAAGTCGAAAGAGGCGTGGGATCTGGGCGCGACCGAAGTTTGCATACAGGGCGGGCTGCCGCGCGATCTGCCTCCTTATTACTATCGCGACGTGCTGCGCGCGGTGAAAGCGGCTGTACCGCAAATGCACATTCATGCTTTTTCGCCCATGGAGATCATCTACGGGGTTGAGCTGACGGGTATGCCCCTGCGCGATTATCTTTGCATGCTGCGCGATAACGGGTTGGACACGCTACCCGGCACGGCGGCGGAGGTGCTCGACGACGATGTGCGCCGCGTTCTTTCGCGCAACAAGCTTTCCGTCGCTGAGTGGCAGGACATAATCCGCACCGCGCATCAGTGCGGAATTCGCAGCACCAGCACATTAATGTATGGACACATGGAAACGCCCGATCATTGGGTGCGGCAGCTATCTCTGTTTCGCCAGATTCAATCGGAGACGGGCGGGTTCACCGAGTTTGTGCCGCTTGGATTCGTGCATCAGAACACGCTTTTGTTTCAGCAAGGCCTGGCTCGGAACGGACCGACGTTGGAAGAACATCTGAAGATTCACGCGCTGGCGCGAATTCTGCTGGCTGGTTCGATCGATAACGTGCAGGTGTCATGGGTCAAACTGAATCGGGGACTTTCGCAGCTTTGCCTGCAAGCTGGCGCAAACGACTACGGCGGCACGCTGATGGAAGAAAACATCTCGCGCGAAGCGGGAGCGGATGCCGGCCAATACACCAGTCCGGAGGATTTCCAGTCTCTGATTCTTGAGATTGGACGCATTCCCGCTGAGCGCAACACGAAATACTCGCGCCTGAGGATTAAACTGCCTGCCCCTGCGCCGGAACTGGGTGAGACAGCGGCGGAGTCGTTGGCGGAGTGGGCGTGAGCCGCGTGATCGCACTGATTGGAGGGACCGGCCCCGCAGGCATGGGCTTGGCCTTACGCTGGGCGCGCGCAGGGGAGACGGTCATCATCGGTTCGCGTGATGCGAACCGCGCGCAACAAACAGCGGAAGTCATTCGGCAACGGGCGGGCGGAAACGCGAACATTTCCGGCCTGGGAAATTCGGAGGCCTGCGCTGCCACCGATCTGCTTGTGCTCACCGTGCCCTTTGCGGGGCAAGCTGCCCTGCTCAAACAATTGAAAAGCGCGATTCGTCCCGGAAGTATTTTGATTGATGCCACGGTGCCGCTGGCGGCCGGCATTGGAGGGCGCGCCAGCCGCACGCTGGGAGTATGGCAAGGATCGGCCGCGCAGCAGACCGCCGAACTCGTACCCAGGGGCGTTTCGGTCGCGGCCGCATTTCACAATGTTTCAGCAGACGTGCTCAACAGCGACGACGATGTGGATTGCGATGTGATTGTTTGCAGCGACGATCCGAAGGCCACCGAAGCCGCGATGGAGTTAGCCGCGAAAATTCCGCGTATTCGCGCTCTTGACGGCGGCAGGCTGGAAAATGCACGCATCGTCGAGCAGATTACGGCTCTTCTGATTGGCCTCAATATACGGCACAAAGGACACAGCGGTTTGCGCATTACCGGCCTGCCGGAAGAAGCGTATAGGTTGGGGTGAGTTGGATCGAGAAAGATTTAGGTGAGTGTCATCGCTGATAGCATCAACCATCGGCGGTTTCATCCATCTTCGTCTTGGAGCGGTTCGCGATCTCGGCGCGCCGATCCTACTTCCAGGTAATTCGATCTCCGTTGATCAGGATCAGTTTGCGCATCTCAGACCGGCTGTGATCAAAACGAATAGTTGCATAGTTCCCGAGATATGGCCTCTGGACCGTGACGGTTTGCATCGCCCTTTCCTGCATGGCAGGCCGGATAGTGCCAATGATTTGGCTCAAAGTTATTCCAGGTGCGTAAAGGGCGGCATGCCCGTTGATAGTGACCGTCGATAGCAAGCTGGCAGTGCCATCCGGAAATATAAGGCAAGCGGTCTCGGGAGGACCTTGAGCACACTCGCGTTCTCCGTCTCGCATGATCTTTCCTGCAAGTTGCTCAGAAGCATCCCGGGTTCTGGCGCCAAGCAGCATCGCATGCCGCTTCTGGTTCGTCTCCGGGGTGACCTGCGCAAGAATAAGGCGAAGGGACGGATACTCCGCGAACTTGTCGAGCGCATTGGATGCGATTACGCCGGCGTCGCCTCTAAGTTCTTTACGTGATCCCCTTAGAACTAGTGAAACACCGTCCGGCGATCGGTCTTGAACGGTAAGCAGAGCTTTATCGCTGCCAGTTATCTTCTCCGCTACTGTGGTCGCGGACTCGATCTCAATCTCCATGCCAGGATGGAGATCCACCAGACCGTACGAACCCAGAGAATAGTAGAAGATCAGTGCCTCATCGGCAGGGATAGGCATTGCAGCTACCAAGCGCGCCTGCATCGCGCTGAGGGCTGCCTCTTTTCCAAAGCATCCTATCGAGGAACGTTCCGCCAGTTGTTGGAGGAACGACGTCCATTCATTTCCGGCACCCTCGTACGCAGAAGGAGCGCTCCAACCCTCCGCACTTGGAAACTGAAATATCCACCGCCTGTGGTCAGGCGCCGGTGATAGTCCGAACAGGACGCCGTGAATGGAACAATCAGCGAGGGTTTCCTCTGGCGAGACGTTAACTGAAGGGGCTCCAAGCGACAGCTCGGCAACCTGTGTTTTGCCGGCTGATGGTCCCAACACCGGTGGGAGAAGAAGCGTCAGGCTGGAGTCATCTTTGAGCAAGTATTGGCCCATTGGAGAGGACGAACGCGTCCTGTGACAGCCGGAGAGCAGCGCAATTCCCACGAATAAGGAAATGCCCACGAAAAATTTTCGCGCGCCGATCCGGAAGAGATACTCGAACGGATGTGAGTCTGAGACCAAGTCGAGCACGCGGCATTATGCCACTTTCAAATCGATTGGCGCAAAATCGCAATTACGCTCATCGGCCATCACGCCGTGGAAACTAAGCGAAACATGCCCTTTGCGGGCCTGTAGCTGACCTCACAACCGTCCGTGACCCACATCACACCGCATTGCGATAAGAAAAATCCATAATGCTTCCCTAACGTTCGGGAGCGCTGACGCTCTCCGTTTGTGGGGGTAACGTGGCAAAAGGACGCGTATCCATCGTTGTCGAGCGCTGCAAGGCTTGTGGCTTCTGCGTGGAGTTCTGTCCCACCAAAGTGCTGGCTCTCTCTTCGGCGTTTAATTCCAAAGGCTATCATCCGCCTCATGTTGTCGCGCCGGAGAAGTGCAGCGGTTGCGATCTCTGCGGCATGTACTGTCCCGACTTCGCAATTTACGGACATAAAGAAGCGCAGAACACAGACGGAGTCCAGACGATGGCGGCTAAAACGGACTGCGCGAAGACGGCCGCAGCAAAGACCGACGGGTGCGCCACCGCACCGCCCAAGCCGCAGGCCAAACCGGCACAAGAGGTGAAACAATGAAGGCTGATCCGCGCGGCGTATTGACTGGCACACATTTCCTGGATGGCGATCACGCTTGCTGCGAGGGCGCTCTGGCCGCGGGCGCGCGCTTCGCCGCGGGCTATCCAATCACTCCATCCACCGAGGTTGTCGAGCGCTTTGCCCAGCGCGTGCCGACCGTGGGCGGATGCTTCATTCAGATGGAAGACGAACTCGCCGCCTCTATCACGCTGCAAGGCGGCGTGTGGGGCGGAGCCAAGGCGTTCACAGTGACCTCTGGCCCTGGCTTCTCTCTCATGATGGAGCACATTGGCTACGCTGCCATGACGGAGACTCCATGCGTGTTCGTCGACGTGCAGCGCGGCGGACCCTCGACTGGGTTGCCCACGCTTCCCGCGCAGGGCGACATGATGCAGGCGAAGTGGGGATCGCACGGCGATTACGAGATTATCGCGCTCTGCCCGAATTCTCCGCAGGAGTGCTTCGATCTGACCATCAAGGCCTTCAACCTGGCCGAGGAATATCGTGTTCCTGTCATGTTCATGATGGATGAAGTTGTCGGCCACATGACTGAGAAGGTCGTCATTCCTCCGGCGGATGAGATTGAAGTTGTGCCGCGCAATCACACGAAGAAACCAGTTGAAGGCTTCCTTCCCTACGGCACCAACGGCAACATGGTTCCGGAGATGGTGCATGCCGGCGAAGGCTACAAGTTCCACGTGACCGGCCTGACCCACGATGAGCGCGGCTATCCAAATATGACGCCGCCGATGCAGAAGAAACTGGTCGAGCGCCTGCAGAAGAAAATTCTTTCCGCCATCGAGCGCATCACCATGTATGAGGAAGACTCGACCGAAAACTCCGATGTGGTCGTTGTTTCATACGGCATCACCTCGCGCGTGGCGCAGCGTGCCATCGACATGGCTCGCGCGCAAGGGTTGAAGGTCGGCAAGCTGCGGCTGATTACGGCGTGGCCGTTCCCGGATTTCAAAATAGCCGAACTGGCGGCGCACACGAAGGCGTTCGTGGTGCCGGAGCTGAACCTGGGCCAGATGTCGCGTGAAGTGCAGCGCGCGGCGAATGGAAAAGCTAAGACCATTCTCGTGCCTCACGCCGGAGGCAGCGTGCATAACCCCGAAGACATTCTGAACGCGATCATGGAGGCAGCCCGATGAGCACGCTGATAAATCCCACTTCCGTCGGTGTCGATCCCGGCAACCCGGTAGAACCGTTGCTGCGCTCGGATCGCATGCCGCACATCTGGTGCCCGGGTTGCGGCATCGGGACTACCGTCAACTGCTTTGCCGAAGCCTTGATTGATTCCAAGATCGATCTCAAAACTCTGGCCCTCGTTTCCGGCATCGGATGCACGGGACGCGTGGCTGGATATGTAAAGCTCGACTCGTTTCACACCACGCATGGCCGCGCGATCCCGTTCGCTACCGGACTGAAGCTTGCCAATCCCAATTTGAATGTTGTGGTCTACTCCGGCGACGGGGATCTTTCCGCCATCGGCGGCAATCACCTCATTCATGCCGCGCGCCGCAATATCGATCTCAAAGTCATCTGCGTTAACAATCTGATCTATGCGATGACGGGTGGCCAGACGGCTCCCACCACTCCCGGCCACGCGACCACTTCGACTTCGCCCTACGGAACCTTCGAACCTGCGTTCAACCTGCCGCACCTGGTTGAAGCCGCTGGCGCCGTATATGTGGCGCGCTGGACTACCTTCCATGTGAAGCAACTAGCGCGCTCCATCACCGAAGCCTTCAACAAGAAGGGATTCAGCTTTATCGAAGTGATCTCGCCCTGCCCCACCTTATACCAGCGCCGCAACAAACTCGGCGATGGGCTCGACACCATGAAGTACTACAAAGAGAAGAGCAAGACCAAGCATGGCTGCCCGACCGGCGAGGTCGGCCTAACTCTGAATGGCGAAATCATTGTCGGCAAGTTCGTGGATCGCGATCGTCCCGACTACAGCTCGCTGCTCAAAGCACAGATGCACGAAACTTTGGGCGAAAAATATGTGGACTACGATGAAGAACAAGGATTGGCTTGCAGCGCCGACGGCGGCTGCGAGGAGGACTCATGCCACTAACTGAGATTCGAGTTGCGGGATTCGGCGGCCAGGGCGTCATCCTGTCGGCCATTGTGCTCGGTAAAGCCTGCTCCATTCACCAGGGACAATTCGCGACCATGACGCAGAATTTTGGCCCCGAGGCTCGCGGCGGAGCCTGCAGCGCGCAGCTCATACTGTCGGATACGCCCGTGCTTTATCCCTATGTCACGCAGCCCGACATTATGGT
Source organism: Terriglobales bacterium (assembly GCA_049589875.1). Taxonomy (GTDB): domain Bacteria; phylum Acidobacteriota; class Terriglobia; order Terriglobales; family Acidobacteriaceae; genus Acidiflorens. The sequence goes on along the minus strand of JBAWBR010000088.1, from coordinate 79,318 downwards.
CGTGATGTCGCAGGAAGCATATGTAAAGTTTGGCAGCGAACTTAAAGAAGGCGGCACGCTCCTGATCGAGCGCGACCTGGTGCGCGTAACCGATCTGCCCAAGCAGACTCGCATTTATAGTGTGCCCGCCACGCGCATTGCCGAAGAGCTGGGTAAGCGCATGGTGCTCAATATTGTGATGGTGGGATTCTTTACTGCTGTCACGCAGATTCTGGAAGCGGATGCCGTGCGCAAGGCTGTCGCCGATTCAGTGCCGGCGAGCTTCCGCGAATTGAACCTCAAGGCGTTCGATAAGGGATTCGAGTACGGCGTAGAGGCGCTGGCCACCGGTCCGGAAAAGACAGATCTGGAGCAGGACGCGGCTGTGTCACAGGAAGTAGTGTAGGTCTGGCGGCGCGGGCAAGTCGCCCGCGCAACCGCCGGGCTACAGTGAACCTATGAAATAAATGCTAAACACGCGCGAATCGCGTACGGCTCCTTCTTTTGCAGCTCACTCTTCCACCGGCTGCGCGTTCAGTTCTTGCGGAGGCTCGCCTCCAGCTAATCCCTGCGCTACGATCAGCCGCCGCGCCTCCACTCGCATCTCTGGCAGCGCGCGCTTGAACCAGATGGCTCCCAATACGCACGCCACTCCCCCTGCTGCAACCGTGATTGGCGCGCCTATGTGATGCGCGAGCGCTCCTCCAAACAACGCTCCAAAGGGAGCCATGCCCATGAACATCATGGAATACACCGCCATCACTCGCCCGCGAAGTTGATCCGGAACCATGGTCTGAATCAGCGTGTTCGAGCACGCCATCTGCAACATCATCGAATAGCCTGCTGGCAGCAGGAACAATACCGAGATCCAGAACCATCTCGAAAACGAAAACAGAATCAAGCTGACTCCGAAGCCCGCGCATGTATATGCCACCCAGCGACCCAGACCTTTGACGCCGGTTTTCGCGGCCAGCGTCAACGCGCCGAACAATGCGCCTACGCCCGTTGCACCCATCAGGATGCCGAGACCGCGCGCGCCGCCGTGAAGAATTTTGTCGGCAAATACAGGCATCAAAACCGTATAGGGCATGCCGACCAGGCTGATCAGCCCGAGCAGCAAGAGCAGCGCTCGAATAATCTTCGTCTCCGCCACCCAGCGAAATCCGGCGACGATATCCTCGATTGGAGAGCTGCCGCTGACGCGGCGCGCGCAATGCACTCGCATCAGCATCAGTCCAATGATTACGGCAATATAGCTGATCGAGTTCGCGGCAAAGCACCAGCCTTCGCCGATGCGCGCCACCAGAATTCCAGCCACGGCCGGCCCGATAATGCGCGCGCCGTTGAACATCGATGAATTCAGAGCAATTGCATTCATCAGATCTTCTTTCCCGACCATGTCCACAAGAAAAGATTGGCGGCCTGGAATGTCAAAAGCATTGACGACTCCCAACAGCGCCGCCAGCACAAAAATGTGCCAGATGTGAACATGCCCGCTGAGCGTGAGCCAGGCTAGAATGCCGGCAAGGATCATGGAAGAAGTTTGAGTTGCAATAACCAGCCGTTGCCGGTTCACGCGATCCGCCGTAATGCCGCCAATCGGCGCGACCAGAAAAACCGGAATCTGGCTAGAGAAGCCCACTGCGCCCAGCAGAAGCGGCGACCCCGTCAGGCGATACACCAGCCACGACTGGGCCACGGTCTGCATCCAGGTGCCGATCAGCGAAATAAGTTGTCCGCCAAAAAAAAGTTGAAAATTGCGGTGCCGCAGCGCGCGCAAAGTTGCAGCCCATTTCGACTGTGAGACATTTATATCCGGCGAGTCGGCGGTTGAGTTTGCTGCTGGAGTCACTTCTATTAACCTTGTCACATCTTATGGATGCGGGCAACCTCCAGAAGAGTCGCCGCAATAGGCGCTCTCTCTTTCTCTCCGTTCTTTCACCTCGTAACTCACAAGGAACAGACAAAACCGTGTTGCTTTCTTTTGAGGGCCATTGTTTACTTTTATGGCAGTTTTCCACAGCCAACGGATGTCACCCATTTGCAACTTCCCCGCTGCGCGATTCCGGGGTACAGTTGTCCTGCAAGGATTAACTTCGCATCCAAGTAAGTCAGCGCATAAACGTTCGCGCAACACTGCACGCAGAACGAAGTCGAACCATGACGAATCCCGTCTTAAACCGTATGGAACGCCGCGCCGCTCAGCGCTTTGAGCTGCATATGCCGGTTGCCGTGAGCTTTGAGGGAGGCGTCGTTTCCGGGTTTACCCAGGATTTGAGCGCCCGTGGAATCTTCTTCTATACGGAAACTGAGCTGCCAGTGGGGACGGTGGTGGAATTAACCTTCACCATGCCATCCGAGATTACATTGGGGGAGAGCATGCCTGTTCGCTGTCGCGGCCATGTTTTGCGCGCGGCGCGGGCGCAGGGTGGCCGGCGGAGTGGCATTGCGGCGCGCCTCGATTCGTACGAATATTTGCCCGCGGATACTGCCGAACCCGTTTCACAATTTATGCGAATTTCCGCCGCCGGCGCTGAAGCGTCGCGGCCGCTAACCCGCTGAAAACCCTCTTCCAGCGTGCTTTTTCCTCAACCGGCTGATTCCATTTTCCATTTTGGCAGGCTTCCCAATCGGAGCTTTCTGTCTTACAATCAAGAGGCTCAGTTCTGTGTTGGTTTCACGTTCCTGAAACCCGCAGCCAACCTGCATTTCACTAATGCGCTTTCTATTACGATGGTCACTTGGCCGCAGCGCGGGAAGCTCGTAGCATGACCTTGAACACCGAGAACCGGCTCATGCAGGGAATCGCAGTCGCCATCCTCGCCGAGGATCGCGAACAATCCGTCATCATAAATACGCGCGTGGAAAGCACGCACATGGCCCATACCGTGCTGAACCATACCGGGTTCCCGCATGGACCGAGCGATGCCGTGCTGCGCCAGCTTGAGGACCAGCGCGCCGAAATTGTGCTGGTGGATATCGACCCCCGAAATGCACAGCGCGCCGTGCGCGCAATTGAGCTGATTCACGGCAGCGTTCCTGACATTACGATTTTTGCCGTGGGCGAGATGAACCAGCCCACCACCATTGTTTCCTCCATGCGTGCCGGTGCGCGCGAATATGTAGACCGCTCCGCCAGCCACGAAGCGCTGATGGAGGCCTTCAGCCGCTTCACCGCGACTCTGAGCCGTGCGCAGCGCAGTTCGAGCAAAGCTCGCGTTTTTACTTTCCTTAACGCGAAAGGCGGCGCCGGTGCAACCACTGCCGCCGTCAATACCGCGATCGCCCTCCAGGAAGCGCATGGGCGAGTGGTTTTTGTGGATTTTGCGCCCATCGGCCACGCCGCCCTGCAGCTCAACCTTCGTCCGCAATTTACCATCGTGGACGCGTTGCAGAACCTGCATCGCATGGACCTCTCTCTGCTCGATGGCCTGATGACGCCTTACCGTAACGGCCTGCACTTGCTGGCCGGCGCTCAGACGCCGCACGGAAATGTTCCTACCGGATCTGAACTGGCGCGCCTTTTCGATCTGCTCGTGAGCCAATATCATTTTGTGGTGGTGGATTGCTCGGGCCGCTTCGACGGCACCATGCAGATGATCAGCGACCTTTCGAATGCGGTTTTGCTGGTGGCGCAAACTGACGTTGTTTCGCTGTGGAGCGCGGGCCGTGTTCACATGTTCTTGCAGGAAGGCGCGGGGCGCGACCGGCTGCGCGTGGTGCTCAACCGATACAAGAAAATCCCTGGCTTTACCGATGAGGATGTCGAAAAGGCCACCAATTGCCAGGTTCTGTGGAAGATTCCGAACAATTTCCAGCTCATCGGTCCCGCGATTGACAAAGGAAGTCCTGTCGCCATGATGGGGAATCACGACGTGAGCCGTTCGTATCAGGGGCTGGCCGCGGAACTCGCGGGCGCGACCACCTCGTCCGATGGCGCGCTCTCGCTTGTCTACCAGCACGACAAAAGCGACGGCAAGAAGCGTCCTTCAGGCCAGTTGGTAGTCTCCCCCATCCGCGCCGGACAATAAGAACAATTGCAAAGTCAAAATTCAGATTGCAGAAGTGTAATCAATCTGGATCAATCGGCTTTCAGCTTCCGGCAAACAGCGCAAAACCTGCACTCCTGTGATGACTCGCCTCGGGCTCAATCTGCAATCTGATTTCTGACTTCTTCAATCCCTTTTCGGCTCCTTTGTTAGAATCAAGCATCCGCCATGATCCTGAAAATCTCCTCATTCCGCCAGGCAAACGCCCGATGATGACTTCTTCGAACAGGAAACGCGTGCTCAGCGGCATGCGCTCCACCGGCAAGCTGCATCTGGGCAATTATGTCGGTGCGCTCGAAAACTGGGTCCGGATGCAGGATCAGTATGATTGTTTCTTTTTCATCGCCGATTGGCACGCGTTGACCACCGACTACGCCGACACTTCGCACGTGAAGGAAAATTCCATCGAGGTTCTCCTCGATTGGCTGGCCGCAGGACTTGATCCCGAAAAATGCGTCATGTTCATTCAGTCGCACGTGCCCGCGCACGCGGAACTGCATCTGCTGCTCTCGATGATCACCCCTTTGGGCTGGCTGGAGCGCGTGCCCACCTACAAAGAACAGAAAGAAAATATTAAAGAGAAGGATCTTGGCACCTACGGTTTCCTGGGCTATCCCGTTCTGCAATCGGCCGATATCCTGATCTACAAGGCCGACGTCGTTCCGGTCGGCGAAGACCAGGTTGCGCACGTGGAACTCACCCGCGAAATCGCACGGCGGTTCAACGGCTTTTATCCGAGAACAGTTGAAAGTGAAAAGTTAAATCCAGTCCAACGAGCATGGTGTATGGAGAGATACGGCCAGGTTCTTGTTAATACTGTCTATGTGGTGGACCCCGTTTTTCCCGAACCACAATCTCTGCTTACGCCCGCGCCGCGCCTGCCCGGCACCGATGGCCGCAAAATGTCGAAATCGTATGGCAACGCGATCATGCTCACCGATCCCGAACCCGTGGTCCGCCAGAAGCTGAAGCCGATGGTCACCGACCCGGCCCGCGTTCGCCGCACAGATCCTGGCAATCCCGACGTTTGCCCCGTCGGCGATCTGCACAAAATATTCAGCTCGCCGGAAACGTTAGCCAAAGTGAACGAGGGCTGCCGTTCGGCGGGCATTGGCTGCATCGAGTGCAAGGGCTGGGCCGCAGACGCCATCGTCAAAATCCTCAACCCCATGCAGGAGCGCCGCAAAAAATATGAGGACAATCCGCGCCTCGCCTGGGATATTCTGGAGGCAGGCTCCTCACGCGCCCGCGATGTGGCCGGCGCAACCATGAACGAAGTCCGCGATGCGATGAGCATCTCGCTCAATTACGAGCCGCCCGGGCACTCCAAAGGCGGGGCGTCGAAAGAGAAGATTTCCGCGAAGTGACCGAATTATCCCAATCCGTGCCTGTCGATTTTACGGACGAGCCTCGGCCCACAACCTCGATCGACGCCGAGCCCGCTTCATCCGTTACAGCGGAGATAAAGCGCAGCGAGCCCGCACCGGTTGTGCCGATCGACGCCCACGCGAAGGCGAATCAGCAGCACTCCGCCAGAAAAGAAAAAGAAAGCGACTTCCCCTTCTCCATCGCCCTCGGCGAAATCTACGAAGGGCCGCTCGACCTGCTGCTCGATCTGATTCGCAAGCAGGATATCGATATTTACGATATCCCCATCGCGAAGATCACGGCGCAATATCTCGCGTATGTCGAGCGCATACGCCAGCTGGATGTGAACGTCGCCTCGGAATTTATTTACATGGCCGCGGTGCTGATTCACATCAAGTCGAAGATGCTGCTGCCGCGCGATCCGCTTGCGCCGGCCGATGCGCCGGAAGATCCGCGCAGCGAACTCGTCAACCGCCTGCTGGAGCACGAAAAGTTCAAGTCGGCTGCACAGATGCTTTTGCAAAAGCAGCAGATTGAAGAAGCGGTGCTAACCAATCCCGCGATTCACGAATTCATCAACGCCGAAGGCACCGAGCCTGAAATCGCCGCCGACGTGATCGATCTGGTTAAAACCTTTCAACAGATTCTCGACCGCGCACGCTCGCGCCCGATTCTAGAAGTCGACGAAGAAACTGTCACCGTCGGCCAGATGATTCAGTATCTCTATCGCCGCCTTTCGTTCGAAGATCGTCCGATTCGCCTGAAGCAGATGCTGCGCAATGTGCCATCGCGCCAGGCCTTGGTCTGCATGTTTCTGGCGATGCTCGAACTGGTGCGGCTGCAGGCAATTCAAGTGCGCCAGGAAAACGTATTCGGCGAAGTGCTCGTTCGCAAGCATTCGAACTTTGAAGAAGTAATGACGGAGCAGGCCGGAATTCGCGATGATTGGAAGTGAATAAAGTTCCCAGTTCCTGGTTCTTGCTTTTCAATGCCGGCAGCCAATGGCTTTGCTCAATACAGGGAACCGAAAACTGGGATCTGAGACGGATTTATGAGCCTTAAAGCCCAACTCGAAGCTATTATTTATGCGGCTGAAATGCCGATTACAATTGAGCAGATCATTCCGCTCGTCCGAGATTCGGTTCTCGCCGAATCGCCTGAAATCGACGCCACGGAAATCCGCTCGCGCGTCCGCGCCGTTATTGAAGAGTTAGTTGCCGATTACGCTGGCTCCGCTCACGGCATCGAAATCCGCCAGGTCGCTGGGGGATATCGCATGTCCACCAAGCCCGAGCAGCACGATGTGGTCCGCGCATTCGCCAAAAGTCTGAAACCGCCCTTCCGGCTTTCGCTACCCGCGCTGGAGACGCTCGCCGTCATCGCCTACAAGCAGCCCGTCACCGTGCCCGAAATCAGCGAAATCCGCGGCGTCGATTCCGGTGGCGTTATCGCCACGCTGCTTGACCGCAAGCTCATTTCGACCGCCGGACGCAAAGCGGTCATTGGACGCCCGATCCTCTATAAAACCAGCAAGGAATTCCTGCTTCGCTTCGGACTCAAAGACATAAACGAACTGCCCAGCATGGAGGAGTTCGAAAAGCTGCTCGCCGAATCATTCCAGAGTGACCTGCTGACCGGCGAAGCCGAGCCTGCGGCTGCATTGGACTCGGAATCATCCGAATTCGAATCGCACGCCGATGAGCAGGACGGCGAGGAATCCGATGAGATGCGATCGTCCGAAACCGCGCAACAGGCCGAGCATTCACTGCCCCCTGAAATAGCGTCCAGTGCGGAATTCCAATCCGAATTGCACTCTAAAGACCAATCCCAAGACCAATCCGAAGGCCAATCCGCCGGCAGCGAGCACGATTAGCATGCCCGCCGAGCGTTTACAAAAAATTATCGCCGCCGCTGGCGTCGCCTCGCGGCGCAAAGCCGAAGAATTGATCACTGCTGGCCGCGTTCAGGTTAATGGCCAGCCAGTGACCGAACTCGGCGTCAAGGCCGATCCCGAGCAGGACCACATTCGCGTCGATGGCAAGTTGCTGCATGCGCCCGAGCGATTTTCTTATTACCTGCTCAATAAGCCCAAGGGCTATGTCACCACGGTCAGCGACGAAAAAAATCGGCCCACCGTCATGGATCTTGTGCGTGGAATCAAAGGCCGCGCCTATCCCGTCGGCCGCCTTGACTGGGCCAGCGAAGGCCTGCTGCTGCTCACCAACGACGGCGCGATCGCAAATGCCTTGATGAAGGCCGCGTCTCACGTGGCGAAAATCTACGTCGTCAAAGTAGCTGGAACGCCCGATGAAGCCAAGCTCGACAAACTGCGCCACGGCGTTTCTATCGCCGAAAAGGGTGGACGCCGTGTCCGCACGGCTCCCGCGCAAATCAGGCTAATCAAGGAAGGCGATAATCCCTGGCTCGAAGTCATCATCATCGAAGGCCGCAACCGGCAGGTCCGCAAAATGTTCGAGGAAGTCGGCCATCACGTGGAAAAAATTCGCCGCGTCCAATATGGACCACTGAAGCTCGATATGCCCCCAGGGGAGTATCGCAGCCTGACGCTCGAAGAAGTTGCGAAACTAAAAGCAGCCGCGTCAGGATCAGCGTCGAGACCGGCCCGGCTGCGATCGCAACCAACAGCAGCGGGAACGCGGCCGAAGCCGCGCGCATTGCGGCCGCCGACATCCGCCAGAGCGACCTCAGCCGGATCAAAATGGGTGAAATCAAAATCACCCAAGCCGCGCAACCCGCGCCCCTAGCGCCCGCTAACGCATTGATTCCGGAATCATCGGCAAATGCGCCGCGCCGTACAATCCCGCATCGCTGCCCAGCAGCGCGCGCGTAATGATCGTCTTACGCCCGGAGAATGCTTCCACATGCGCCGACGCGCCTTGATGGCTCGCCAGCGGATCGGGCGGAGCCGTCGCTGCATACACCATTGAACGCTGCCGCAACTCCTCGAAGATGGTTGGCGAAAACGCCTCCCACGCGCTCGAAACACCGCCCCCAATTACGTAGATGGGCAAGTTCAGCGAATTCACCATCGTAGAGAGCACGATGCCCAATGCTCGCCCCACGCGCCGGAAAATCTTCCGCGCTTCCTCGTCGCCCTGAATAGCCATGTTGTAAATCGATTTCGCGCTGAACTCGGCATCAGCATGCGCCGCGCGCGCCAGCGATGACGACGCATTCGCGGCAATCTTTTCGCGCGCCATTCGCACCACCGCGGTCGCCGAGGCATATTGCTCCAGGCATCCGCGATTGCCGCACAGGCATGGATGGCCTTCCGGCTCCACATTCGTATGGCCAAACTCGCCCGCCATCCCGCTCATGCCGTGCCAGATCGAGCCGCGCAAGACTAGCCCGCCACCGACTCCGGTGCCCAGCGTAAGCATCGCCATGTTGTCGAAATCCTTTGCCGCGCCCAGCCATTTTTCGCCAAGCGCGGCCACGTTGGCATCGTTTTCGAGAATTACCACCGTCTTCAGGCGGCGCTCGATTTCGGCGCGAACTGGATAGTCCGCCCACCCCGGTAAATTTGGCGACTCGCGCAGCAAGCCGCTCTGCATATCGATAATGCCGGGCACACCGATGCCAATGCCAAGCAGCGTGGCGGAATGGCTGTATTTTTCCAGCATGTGCTGGATGGCCTGGCACATGTCGTCGATCACGTGGTCGCGTCCCAGCGAGACCTTGGTGCCTAGCGTGACCTTCTCGACCAGTGTGCCTTCATCGTCCACGGCCGCGATGCGCAAATTTGTGCCGCCAAGATCAACGCCGATTGCGAAATTCTTCATGATGAAACATCACCTTATTTATTCTGAATTTTTTCCCAGTATCTATTCGGAAATCATCTCTGACAATTGGGACAATAATGACTGCTGCGCCCCCCCAGCACAATCCGCCGGATCGTGCTCCCGCAGTTGCGGCATGGCTCGCCCTCGCGGCCATAGACGCGGTGTTCCAGCTGAAAAAATCCTGCTTCTCCATCCGCATCCACGTAGTCGGAAACCGAGGAGCCTCCCGCCGCGATGGCCTCGCGCAACACCTCCCGCACCGAATGATATAGCCTGGAAAGATCCTGCCGCGTGATTGATGCCGCGCGCCGCCGCGGCCGAATCCCGGCGCGAAATAAGGATTCATCCGCATAAATGTTTCCGACCCCGCGCACCAGCTTCTGATTTAACAGCGCGCTCTTGATCGGCGTTTTACGCCCGCGAAAAAGCGCTATGAAATTAGCTTCGCTCACCTCCAGCGGCTCCACCCCTCCCGGATCGAAACCGTATGAATGTACGCTGAGTTTGCCAAACATTCGTGGATCTACAAATCTCAATTCGCGTCCGGAAGCCAGCCGGGCGATTAGATGCGTGTGCTTGGCAACTTCGGCTGCGGGATCACAAACCAGCATGCGCCCCGTCATCCCGAGGTGGACGACCCAGTGTGCGGCTCCGTTTTCCTCGCCGATTGGGTCAGTCAATTTCTCGTCCACCGCGATCGCCGGTTTTCGGCTTACGCGAGCGCCCGGTGCGGCGCGCTCCCGCAATCGCCGGCGAGTCGCGGACGCCGCATTCTTCTTTTGTGCTTCATTTCTATCGTCTGAATGGATTTTCAATTCAAAAACAATGTGCTTGCCAGCGCGGCGAACGGCGGCGATGCCCTTTCCTTCCAGCGTGCGGCAAATCAGCGCGGCAGAGGATTTCAGCGGCTGGGTGCGCGATCCAATCCATACCGATTCGATCGTATCGTCCGTGACCCGGCGTTCCAGCCCGCGCACAATCGTTTCGACCTCGGGGAGTTCTGGCACCAGGTCAGGATACAAGATTGCAGCATAGAAATTCTGAGCCGATCTTCCGACAGGATTTAGCCGAGTTTTTCCCGGCGAGTCTTGCCCGCGAAACTTGCCGCCGAAGGCTAGCGGCTTCGCGCCATCTCTACCGCTCTAAGCAATGCACGCGACTTACTTTCCGTTTCTTCAAATTCGCGCTGCGCGTCGGAGTCGGCTACTATGCCCGCGCCAGCTTGTAAGTACGCGTTCTTGCCTTTCATAAGCAAAGTTCGGATGGCAATGCAGGAATCGAGATTGCCGGCAAAGTCGGCATAGAGAACGGACCCTCCGTAGACGCCGCGCCGGGCGGGTTCCAGCTCTTCGATGATTTGCATGGCGCGCACTTTCGGTGCGCCGCTCAGCGTGCCGGCTGGAAAGCAGGCCGCGAAAGCATCGATGGCATCGAGTCCCGGACGAAGGCGGCCTTCGAGTGCGGAGACGATATGCATCACGTGCGAATAACGCTCCACATACATAAGATCGCGCACCTTCACGGAACCATAGTCGCTTACTCGTCCTAAGTCGTTGCGCCCTAAGTCGACTAACATCACGTGCTCGGCGCGCTCTTTTTCATCGCATAACATCTTTTTTTCGAGCGCGGCGTCTTCGGCCTCATCCTTGCCGCGCGGGTGCGTGCCGGCAATGGGGCGATATTCCAGTTTGCGCCCGGTGGCCCGCACCAGCATTTCCGGAGAAGATCCGAGAACGTGCAGCCCGCCTGGCGCGCTTTTATTGAGCAACGATTTTCCTGAATTTCTTTCCCTCGCGGATTTTTTGTTCGCTGGAATTTCTTCGGCGGTCCCGGCGCGCGCCGCCGTTCCCCCCGGGGCAGCGCCCGCGCCACACCGGTCAGTTGCTCCAAACCGCAGGAAGTACATATAGGGCGACGGGTTGACGGTGCGGAGCGAACGATAAAGATCGAAAGGCTCGACACCCGGCTCGAAATCCCAACGCTGCGAAAGGACAACCTGAAAAATATCTCCGGCGGCGATGTACTCCTTGGCGCGGCGAACGCTATCGAGGAATTTTGCTTTGGAGGTGCGAGCACGTGTCTTTAGTTTGGCGTTCTTCGATCTTGCGGATGCCTCCGGTCTGAGCGACGGCTTCCATCCGGCGCCCAACTGGCGCTCCATGCGCGCAATGTCAGCCAGCGCGCGATCGTAGGCTGGGCGCGGCTTTTCGTCGCTAATATTGGCGGAGGCAACGATGTGAATCTGGTGGCGCAGGTGATCGAAAGCGAGAACACGATCAAAAAACATGAGAATGCAATCGGGTACATCGAGATCGTCCTCGGCGTGATCTCCGATGTTCTCGAGTTGGCGAACGATGTCATACGCGCAATAGCCGACTGCTCCCGCGGTGAAAGGCGGCAAGCCCTCGACCTGCGCCGGCCGATGCTGGTGCAGCAGTTCCTTGATTACGTCAAAGACGCTCGCCCTGCGGGTTTCGATTTTGGAGATGCGGGCTGAAGTGCGGCCGGTGCCGGCCTTGGACGCCGAATTCGTCCGGCGGTCGCGTCGGATGCTGATTTGATCCCCGCGCGATTCCAGGCGCAGAAACGGGCGCACGCCGAGGAACGTGTAGCGGCCGATTTTTTCTCCGCCTTCGACGGACTCGAGCAGGAAGGCCTCGGGCTCATCGCCAGCGACCGCGAGGAAAGCCGAGACGGGCGTGAGCAAGTCCGCGGAGATTGACTTCGCCACCGGAACCAGAGTGGCCGTGCGCGCCAGGCGCGAGAATTCTTTAAAGTCAGGCCGGATCATGGGACGAGGTGATCATGAAAAGAGGTGATCATTATAGAGGTTTGGATGTCCAGGCTTGATTTTCAGCTTTGGAAGTTCAGCTTTGGATACTCAGCTCTAGTCTTCATCTCCAGTTGCCGCGAGACAGCCCGGCCAGCAGCCGCTATTTCATCGTGTCGCTGCGGTAGAGCTGGCCCAGATAATTGCGGTGAACAAACACCATCCAGCGGCCATCGGGCGTGATGCCGGAGGGAAAGTTCATCGGCTGCAAGCCCACATTATCTTTCGGAGCGAGTGTCTGCCAAAGGTCACGCTTCCCTGAATCCACATTGACTTTATAGATGTCGGCGCCCTTGGGAGTAACCTTTTGTACAAACAACTGCGTCGAGTCTGAAGTCCAACCAATAATCAGATCGTCAGCTTGAACGCCCCGCAAGGGCCTGCTGGTGCCGCTTTTGATGGATCGGATCGCCATTGCCTTGTTTTCGAAAACAATGAACGAATCACCGTCGGGCGCGACCGCCGGGAATGCGGTATTTCCCGCTGACACCTGTCTTGGCGCCGAGCCATTGCGATCCGAAATGTAGGGACGCGCCGATTCATTCGTATGGTTCCCCATGATGAGAATGTGATTTCCATCGGGAAACCACGTTGCCCAGATAGGGTGAAATTCATCCCAGTGCAGCGCCTTTGCCTCTCCAGGACCCACGGGTACAATGCGAATTCGATCCGAGGGATCGTCGGGCATCGAGACCAGCGCCCATTTTCCGTCGGCTGTAATGTCGGAACCGTATCCGCCTTCGGCGATCCGAACCGGCGCGGAACCGTCCGTCTTGCGCACATACACCTGGTAGGTATTGCCAGCCCGCTCCGAGGAATCGGTGAACAAAAGAGTGCTACCGTCCGGAGTTAAAACCGGAATCACCGGGTAATCGAGCCAATTAAGAGAGGCCTCATGGTTGGTGCCATGTTCGTGCAGCGTCATGCCCACCTCACGTTCCTCGGCGGAAACGAGCACCCGGCCGGAGGGTGCAATGTCAAGAATTCGCGTCGAAGCCGTGCTGCAGTGAACAGTTCGCTGCGTGCCCGATACCGAGACCGCGTGAATACAGAACTGCTCGCCCGATTCCGCCGCCGAGAACCAAATCTCCTTGCCGGACGGCGCCCATGCCAGGCCTTCTAATGCTTCCCATCCTTTCGAAATCGTTTCGACATGCCCGGCACGGTCGACGACAATAACGTCGCCCCGGTCGTCATTGCTGGCGGGATGGTGAAAGAGCGCTACTTTCTGACCATCGGGTGAGACTCGGAGTTCAGAGAGCCAGTTATCCGCCTGCAACAGCACTTTACCGATAGGGAATTGGAGCTGCCATTGACCCTGATTGGAGACGATGGCCGCCATTTCGCTGCCATCGGGCGTCCAATCTGCATCAGCGACATTTTCCAGAATCTCACGGGGCGCGCTGCCACCTAGCGGCGACGCCGCAAGCGTGCCGATCCACTGATAATGGGCGATAAAGTGGGGACGCACCACGACTGCCATCTGCCCCTGCTTCGAGATGGACAGGAGCAGACCACCGTGCAATCCGGCAGGAACCGATTCCGGATAGTCTTCGCGAATCACGTAGGTGTCGCGGCCACCATCTTCAAGATCGGCACTGTAGACAATCGTTTGCGCGTCGGGCGTGAAGCGGGCGCGAATTACCTCGCCGCGATGAAAAGAAACTCGAGTAAATGAGGGCGGCGGCAGGGGCGCAGGGCGCAGATACCAGGCGATGGCAGCTCCCGCGGCCAGAGCCAGAGCTGCAACCGCGGCGAATGCAATCCAGCGTGGCTCGGCTGCCTTCTCTGGCGGCGCCGCAATTGCCGCTTGCGCCGCGCTTCTTGACGTGGTGCCGGTCAGGGCTTCGAGGGCGAAGGCGAGATCCTTTGCCGATTGGAAGCGCTGTTCGGGCTGCTTTTCCAGGCAGCGCCGGATAATGCGCTCGATGCCAGGAGAGACGGGATTGGGCAGTTCGCTGAGCTCCGGCGGATCGTCTTTCAGAATCGCCGTCATGGTTTCGGCGGCCGTGTCGCGGCGGAATGCACGCTCGCCGCTGACCATTTCGTAGAACACAGCGCCGAAGGCAAAAATGTCTGTCCGCGAATCGATTGCCGCACCGCGAACCTGCTCGGGGGCCATGTAGCCTGCCGTGCCCATCACCACTCCGGCTTCGGTCGGCGAACTGGTGAGCGTCAGGCCATCAGACTCTGATTTGTCGCGGCCCGCAGGCGAGAGTTTCGCCAACCCGAAATCGAGAATTTTTACCCGGCCTTCCCGCGTGACAAAGATATTTTCGGGTTTTAAATCGCGATGGACGATGTTCTTTTCGTGAGCCGCTGCCAAGCCCTGCGCAATCTGCGCCGCATAATCCGCGGCCTTGCGCGGCGAAAGCGCCCCACTCTCCAGCTCCAAACGCAAGCTGCTGCCCTCGAGCAGTTCGGACACGATATAGCGCGTGCCGTTTTGCTCGCCGATATCGTGAATTGCCAGCAAATTTGGGTGATTAAGAGCGGCCACGGCGCGCGCTTCCTGCTCGAAACGGCGGAGGCGGTCGGCATCGCTGGCAAAAGATTCAGGAAGTACCTTCAGCGCGACCTCCCGCCCAAGGCGCGTGTCGCGCGCGCGATATACCTCGCCCATACCGCCAGCGCCAATGGGCGAGAGAATCTCGTAGGGTCCGAGTTTGGTTCCAGTAGTCAGCACGTGGAGAGCTGTATCGGTGGCGAGAATTATATCCCGTAAGACAATTTCCAACATGATCTGCGCGGGAAAAGGCGATCCGCTCGGCTACGCCCGGAAGGCGGCTTGCTTCGGCTGTAGTCACACCATATACTTTCGGGGGTTTGCCCACATTGCGGTGGGCGCTTTATGCTCAAGTGTCACACTTGGGAATGGAATTGCCATAATCTGGAAATGTATTTGGAGACCTTATGAAGACGATTGATCTGGAACAGGAAACTAATCCGTGGCTGGCGCAGGCAGCGCGCTTCGACCTGGCGGCGCGCAAGCTGAATCTCGACGAAGGCCTGTGGCGCGTGCTGCGCAGTCCCAGTCGCGAAATTACCGTCCATATCCCAGTGCAAATGGATGACGGCCACCTTGAAGTATTCACAGGTTATCGCGTGCAGCACTCGATTGCGCGCGGGCCAGCCAAGGGCGGAATACGCTATTCGCCAGACGTCAATCTCGATGAAGTCCGCGCCCTGGCGAGCTGGATGACATGGAAGTGCGCGGTGGTGAACATTCCATTCGGAGGCGCAAAGGGTGGGGTCATTTGTGATCCGCACAAGATGTCGATGGGCGAACTGGAACGCATGACGCGCCGCTACACGGCGGAACTGTTCGAATTCATCGGGCCGGAGAAAGACGTACCCGCACCCGACGTCAACACCAACGAACAGGTGATGGCATGGATGATGGATACCTACTCCATGCATGCACGCCAAACTGTTACATCCGTGGTCACCGGCAAGCCAATAAATATTGGCGGTTCGCGCGGACGCCGCGAAGCAACCGGACGCGGCGTGCTCATGGTTTGCGACGAGGCGATAAAGAAGCTCCGCCTGAATCGGGATGAGTCGCGCGTAATTATTCAGGGATTCGGCAACGTCGGTTCAAACGCCGCCCGCCTGATGGCCGAGGTTGGGTACAAGGTGATCGGCATTCTGGAGGTAGGCGGCGGTCTCTACAACAAGAACGGAATCAACCTGGAAGAGCTGTGGGAGTTCCGGCAGCGCAACGGAACGGTACACGGCTTTACGGGGGCGGAGAAGCGCGATCCGGAGGAGTTGCTGCTGACGGAATGCGAAATCCTGATACCCGCAGCCACGGAAAACGTTATCACCAGCCAGAACGCTGATCGCGTAAAGTGCAAGATACTGGCGGAGGGCGCGAACGGTCCCACCACAGCGGCGGCAGACGATATTCTGGCCGAGAAGAAAGTCTTCGTGATTCCCGATATTCTGGCGAACGCCGGCGGCGTAACCACTTCTTACTTCGAGTGGGTGCAGGACCGCCAGGGTTATTTCTGGAAAGAATCGGAAGTTAACGACCGTCTCGGGGACATTATGGTTACCGCATTCGATGACGTAGTCCGGTATGCCGAAACGCATGGCGTGAATAACCGCATCGCCGCATATATGTTGGCGATCGATCGCGTGGCATACACGATTCGGCAGCGCGGAATCTATGCCTAGGCAGCGATTTTGAGCTTATGGGGCCTTCCCGCTCGGGAAGGCCTTTCTTATTTGTTGACCTCGTGACAAACCGCAATGTAAAGTTTCTGAGATTTTAAGCGCGACCTTTTTGTGGAAACTCGGTTGATAGGAAGAGATTCGTAAAATTCGGGGCAAATAGCCTCTTACTCGTGAGGAAATTAAAGAGATGATGAATTTCAAGCGCAGACTTACTCTGTGGATGGCTGTTCTATCTTTTGCTCTGACGCTGGCATTGGCACCAGTAACCGCAGCGGCGCAGGCGAGCACAACAGATAGCACGAATACTTCTACAACGACGACGAAGAAGAAATCTAAGAAAGCCAAGAAGGACACGGCGGCAACGGACGATAAGGCGGCGGCCAGCGATAAGACCTCGGCCAATACGACGGCGGCGGGTGGCGATGCTACGGCCACGACCACGAAAAAATCGCGCAAGAAAAAAGAAGCGGCGGATTCAACCGCGGCCACCGCCACTCCGGATAAAACAGCAGCTGCGCCAGCTCCAGCAACGAAACCCGCAGCCAGCGCGCCGGCAGCTGCTGCTGCCCCAGCAACTACGCCTGCGGCGGCGAAACCGGCCAAGAGCGCGTCGTCGTCGGCCACTATCGCATCGAGTTCCGATATCGCGGCCGCGAAGGCGAGCGGCAAGGTATGGGTCAACACCAAGTCCGGCGTCTATCACAAGAGCGGCCGCTATTACGGCAACACAAAGGAAGGAAAGTTCATGACCGAAGCCGAAGCCAAGTCGGCGGGTTATAAAGCTGCGGAAAAAGAGTAAGATGCGACCATCTGGCGGGGAGGAAGCGGATTTCCTCCCTTCGCCGGAGTGACAAGTATGACCTGGTTGTTCCCTGCGGCAAGTTTTAGTGAGCAAAACACAACGAAGGAGAGATTCATGTCCAAGAATATATTCGTCAAAATTTTGGTGGCTATTTTTGCATTGAGCTTGATCGGCGGCATAGCGGTCGCACAAACTACGCCGGCTCCAGCGAAAAAACCGGCGGCATCGGCTGCGAATGCAGACCTGCTGGATATCAACACGGCAACCAAGGATCAACTCGACGCGCTGCCCGGAATCGGAGCGTCTTATTCCCAAAAGATTATCGACGGACGTCCCTATGCGAAGAAGACGGACCTGGTGCAGAAAAAGATCATTCCGCAGGCCACTTACAACAAGATCAAGGACAAGATCATCGCGAAACAGAGCAAGTAATACACTGAACCGCAAGACCCGCAGAGATCGCAGAAATTGAACAAAGAAATTCTCTCCGATTCTTGCGCTCCTTGCGGTTGAGAATTTTAGATTGTTATTTGGAGGTATTTATGGGCTTACTCGACAGTTTAGAAAATCAGGCGCTCGGAAAAGTGCTGGGCGGAACATCAAATCCGCTGGCCTCCAGCCTGCTACAGATGATTCAGAACCAACCCGGTGGTCTGCAAGGACTGGTGCAGAATTTCCATGATAAAGGACTGGGCTCGGTAGCTTCATCTTGGATTGGGGATGGGCAGAATCAGCCGATCTCTGCCGACCAGGTTCATCAGGTGCTGGGCAGCGAGCAAGTGCAGGCACTTGCGGCCAAGGCCGGAATTTCTCCTGAAATGGCGGGTTCGGCGATTGCGCAATTGTTGCCGGGAATCATCGATCATCTGACGCCAAACGGTCAGGTTCCCGCTCACAACAACGTGATGGAGATGGTAGGGGGATTGCTCCAGAATATGGGGAAAGCCTCGTAGGACGAAACCGTCGTAACTGAATCACAAACTCAGCCGGGCGCTTCAGTTGCATGCTGCAGCGCCCGCTGCACTTACCTCTCAGGTAGGGCTCTCTGTCTTAGAAACCAGCCGCTGCTCGGGACCGAGTCCCAGAACATCCTCACGGAAGAAGCGCTTTTTTCTTGCAGTTGTTTCTTCTGGAATCCTAGACTCAACAGCGGACATCCCTATAGCGATGCGACATACCATTCTTGGGGCTGGTGGAGTAGGCGGAGTTATCGGCGCTTCCCTGGCCCGCTGCGGAGAAAGCGTCACCCTCGTGGTACGCCCGGAAAAACTGGCAGCGCATCCTCCGCAAATTCAACTCGAGGGCACACTGGGCGATTGGTCCGGCGAAGTGCAGTGGGCGGCATCGGCTCCTCGCGCGGATGTCTTATGGCTGACGGTGAAGGCGACGCAGCTGGAATCCGCATTGAGTTCGATCAGCGATCCGGCCTGGGCAGGCGTGATCGTACCACTGCTGAATGGAATTGATCATCTCGAGGTTCTGCGGTCGAAATACGGCGTCGGAAGCGTCATCCCCGCGACAATTGCCGGCGAAATGGAGCGCGTCGGCACGGGGCATTTTCTCCATCGCTCGCCGTTTGCAATCCTGAATATTGCGGCGCAGGGCCGCGAACTGCTCGGACCGGTGTGTGAAAAGCTGCGGAGCGTCGGCTTTACCTGCAACTTCATCGACGATGAAGCGACTCTCATGTGGGGCAAGCTGGTTTTCCTCGGCCCATTCGCCTTGACCACCAGCGCATTCGACAGGACAATTGGGGACGTGCTGGCGGATGCGGACACGATGCGTCAACTCGAAGCATGCGTGCGCGAAACCTGCTCGGCCGCCTTGGCCGAGGGTGCAAAGATCGATACCGAAAACATTCTTAAGCTGATCAAACGCGCGCCGCCCGCAATGCGCAGTTCCATGCAGAAAGATATCGCAAACGGCCGTCCGCCGGAATTGGATGCGATTGGCGGGACTATTATCCGCGCGGCGAAGAAGCATGGGTTGCAAGCCTCAGCCACAAAGGAACTGATGGCGCGAATCGAACGCAGGCTGAAAGCGCCGGTTAGCGTCTTATAGAAGGGAGCCTCCCGCGAGTGCCAGTTTAGCGCGAGCAGTACTTTCCCTGAATCCCGGTTTATAATCTAGCGTTTTCATCCCTGTTCTTTTTCGGAGTCTCTCGATATGGCACAAGCCTCGATGGCAGCGAATCCCGCGCTGAAAGAAACCTACGTGCAATTGAAAACTCGCATGGAAAAAGCGGTGGAGGACTTCCGTCGCGAAATGGCGGCCACACGCACGGGGCGCGCCAATGTTCACATGCTTGATACGGTTTCAGTCGACTACTACGGCTCGCAGATGCCTCTCAATCAGATTGCTACCATCCACGCGCCCGAGCCGCAGATGATTACGGTGCAGCCCTTTGATCCCTCCGTGCTGCAAAGCATCGAGAAAGCCATTCGCGCGGCCGATTTGGGGCTGAACCCGATGAACGATGGCAAGCTCATCCGCGTGCCTGTGCCCGCGTTGACCGAAGAGCGGCGCAAGGAGATGGTCAAGCATCTCCACAAGATTCTGGAGGAGCATCGCACCGCGATCCGCAACATTCGCCGCGATGGCAACGATTCGATCAAAAAAGCGGCCAAGGACAAGAAGGTTACCGAGGATGACGAGAAGCGCGCTCTCGAAGAAATTCAGAAGCTCACCGACGACGAAATCAAGAAAATGGAAGAGATGAGCAAGGCGAAAGAGAAGGAAGTGCTGGAGTTTAAATAGCGCGGCCGTCGAAGAGAATGTTCAATAGCAAAGGACACTACCTACAATTCATTTTAGTAGGCTCTCCGCTTTAAGCCCACCTATAATGCAGAGAGATGAAGTCCGTCGTTCATGCCGCCTGCCCCCACGATTGCCCGGACGCCTGCGGGGTTCTGATCACCATAGAAGACGGGCGCGCCACCAGGATTCAGGGCGATCCGGAGCATCCTGTGACGCGCGGATTTCTCTGCGCGAAGGTCGCGAAATATCTTGATCGCGTGTATTCGCCCGATCGCGTTCTCTATCCCATGCGGCGCAAGTCGGACGTACCGAAAGGTCCGATTGCCGCGGGCACGCGAGAAGGCCATGCCCTCGATGCATTCGAACGCATCTCGTGGGACGAAGCGCTGGACGAGATAGCACAGCGCTTTCGCCGCATCGTCGCCGAATCCGGACCTGAGGCCATCCTCCCCTATTCCTACGGAGGCACGCTGGGCGCGCTCAACAGCGCTTCCATGGACCGCCGCTTCTTTCATCGGCTGGGCGCGTCCCAGCTCGATCGCACCATCTGCTCGAGCGCCGGGGAAGAAGGACTGAAGTCGGTGATCGGGATCAAACTCGGCACCGAGCCCGAGCAGTTCCGGCATTCCCGCTACATCGTCGCCTGGGGCGCGAACATCCACGGCAACAACGTTCATCTTTGGCCGTTCATTGAAGAGGCTCGCCGGGAAGGCGCAAAGCTCGTCGTCATCGATCCTTATCGCACGCGCACGGCAAAATGCGCCGACTGGTATTTGCCCATCAATCCCGGCACCGATTCCGCGCTCGCGCTTGGGCTGATGCACATCATCATCGGCGAAAATCTTTACGATGCCGATTACGTTGCACAATACACCCTTGGATTTGAAGAACTGAAGACTCGTGCGCGCGACTACTCTCCCGAGAAAGTCGCAGCATGGACTGGCGTTGCGGCCGAAGACATACGCCGCCTGGCGCGCGAATACGCGACGACCCGCCCGTCGGTGATCCGCGTCAACTACGGCATTCAGCGCTCCGAATATGGCGGCATGGCGATGCGCGCTGTGACCATGCTGCCCTGTCTAACTGGTTCGTGGAAGGATGTGGGCGGTGGCCTGCAACTCTCGCTTAGCGGCGCGTTTGGCTTGAATAAGCCCGCGCTCGAAATGCCGGAGCTGATGCAGAAATCGCTCGGGCGTCCCGCGCGCGTCATCAATATGGTGCAGTTGGGCACGGTGTTGAATTCGCTCGACTCGCCGCCCGTACGCGCGCTTCTCGTTTACAACTCCAACCCCGCCGCTGTCTGTCCCAACCACAACGAGGTAATTCGAGGATTGAAGCGGACCGATCTGTTCACAGTTGTCCACGAGCAATTTCTTACCGACACCACGGACTACGCCGATATCGTTCTGCCCGCAACCACTTTCTTCGAGCAGAAGGATCTGCAGGCGGCATACGGTCATTACTACCTGCAGGTCTCGAATCAGGCGATGGAACCGGTCGGCGAGTGCCGTTCGAATGTCGATCTGTTTCGCGCGTTGGCCGAACGGATGGGATTTGAAGACGATTGCTTCCGCGACACGGTCGATTCCATGATCGAGCGTGCACTCGATGCGCCCCACCCGTGGTTGCAAGGCATGACGCGCGAACGACTGGAGAACGAACACTTTATCCGACTGAACTTCAATGCGGGGAAAGATGCCGCCGGGGCGCTCCCAGAAGCGACGGCCGCCACGCGTTCCCCCGGCCGCAACCCATCAAAGCCCAATGCGGACGATACCACCGCGCCCTTTTTACCCTTCGCCCATGGCAACTTCCCAACGCCCTCCGGCAAAGCGGAGTTCTATAGCGAATCGCTGATGAAACGCGGCCTCGATCCGGTGGTTGCCTTTACTCCTCCTGAAGAATCGCGCAACGGGAAGAATGCAGCCGGATTCCCGCTCGAACTTCTGGCTCGCAAACCCGACAATCATCTCAACTCCACGTTTTCAAATGTGCCCAGCGTGCGCCAGATGGAGCCATGGATTGGCAACCTGGAGATGCATGCCGCTGACGCTGATAAGCGCGGCATTCGCGACGGCGACAGCGTTCGAGTATTCAACCAGCGCGGCGAAATCGTTCTTCAAGCCAAAGTGGATGGCGCTGTGCCAGTTGGAGTAGTCGCAGCTCGCTTGGATTGGGCCCGTTTCGGCATCGGCTCGCGCAATATCAACGTCCTCACCTCAGAAAAACTTACGGACATGGGCAACGCGGCGACGTTCTATTCCGTCTGTGTTGAAGTGGAACTTGTTCGAGCGTGATGGGCAAACCAGCATGGTTTGTGCCGCAACTTGGACGGTTTCCACTCTCTACCGTATAATTACCGTTTTCCTAACGCTTGCTTCTCGAGGTAGTCGCAATTCTTTGCCGTCAAGAGGATATCCCTGTGCGGGCTCGGTCCCTCGGCCAGCGCACGGTCTCGCAGAGAGGTTCGGGTCGCGCTCTAGTCTCTCCCTCTTTTGGAGTTCGGCGGCTGCGCTCCGTCTTTTTTTGTCTCTTCAGTCTGATTGCCATTTTCGCGATCTCCGTGCCCATCCTTGGCCAGGACGATCTGATCGTTGGCATTCAGATTCATGGCAATCGCCGCATTCCCGCTGACACGGTCAAGGCCCGCATCTTCACAAAAGTCGGCGACGTCTACGACACCGCCGCGTTGGAACGCGATTTCAACGCTCTATGGAACACAGGCTACTTCGAGGACATCCGTTTTGAACGCGAGCAAAGCGCCAAAGGCTGGATTCTCCATATCTACGTCAAGGAACGGCCGACGATTCGCGAAATCAACTACACCGGCCTCAACGCCGTTTCCACCAGCGACGTGCTCGACCGCTTCAAAGACCGCAAAGTCGGCTTGTCGGTCGAAAGCCAGTACGATCCCACCAAGATCAAGAAAGCCGAAGTCGTCCTCAAGGAACTACTCTCCGAGCATGGGCGCCAGTTCGCCACCATTCGGACTGAAGTGCGGCCTATTCCACCGGCCGCAGTTGGCGTTACGTTTGTCGTAAAGGAAGGTCCCAAGGTCAAAGTCGGCAAAATTCGATTCCGCGGCAACAGGCACGTCAACGATCGCACGCTGCGGGCAGCGATGAAGAACCTCCGGCCAATCGGCATTCCGCATTCTATCTTCCTCGAAAATATATTTGCCAAGACCTACGATGCCACCAAGTTGGACGAAGACACCGAGCGAGTTCGCGCCGAATTCCAGAACCGCGGGTACTTCAAAGTCCTGGTGGAGGATCCGAAGACCGAAATTCACGACACCGGACATACTGGAACGCACATTCCTCTGGTGCAGGCGGGGCCCGGCAAAGCGGTGGATATCACCATGCCCATCGAAGAGGGAGCGCGCTACCGGCTGGGCTCGATCACATTTAAGAACAATAAGGCGATCCGGAATGTCAACGCGCTGCGCGGTTTGTTCCCCATAAAAGATGGCGATATCTTCAGCCGCGAAAAAGTCGCGAAGGGCTTGGAGAATTTGCGCAAAGCCTACGGGGAGGCCGGATACATCAACTTTACTTCTGTCCCCGACACTTCTTTCGACGATGAAAAAAAGGTGGTGAATCTCACCATCGACGTCGACGAAGGCAAGCAGTTTTACGTGCGCCGTATCGAATTCCAGGGCAATACCACCACGCGTGACAAGGTCATCCGTCGCGAAATCGTGCTCGAGGAAGGCCAGATTTACAATTCGCGCCTTTGGGAATTCAGCTTGCTGCGTCTGAATCAGCTCGGCTATTTTGAGCAGCTCAAGCCGGACGATCCCAACACCACCGACCGTCACCTCGATGAAAAGAACGGTACGGTGGATCTGACACTCAAAGTCCATGAAAAGGGCAAGAACAGCATTGGACTTCAAGGCGGCGTCAGCGGCCTGGCAGGCGCGTTTGTCGGCATCAATTACAGCACGAACAATTTCCTGGGACTGGGCGAAACCCTCTCCGTACAGGCCAGCCTCGGCTCCTATCAGCGCGACCTCGTTTTTGGATTTACCGAGCCTTATCTTTTCGACCGGCCAATTCAGGCGGGCTTCAACGTCTACACCCGCAAAACGAATTACAACCAGGCGAGACAGTATGCGATCCTGACCGGACAAAATCTCAATCTGCCGTCGGCGTATTCGCAGAACCTGCAGAATTATTCGCAGTCGAGCACGGGATTCACTCTCAACCTCAGTTATCCCCTGCGCCGGTCGTTGAAGCGCTTTGGAATGAGTTACTCGTTCGACCGCTCGTCTTTGGTTGCAGTAAGTAATGCATCCAAGTTGCTGTTTGATAATCTGAACTTCAGCGGCGTGACCGGCCCTAATGCGCTCAACGGCATTATTACGAGCAAGATTACTCCCAGCTTCACCATGAACACGCTGGATGCCGCCTATGCTCCCCACAAGGGGAGAAGTCTGTTCCTTGGGGCGGAGATTGCGGGACTGGGCGGCACCGTTAACAGCTTCAGGCCGATCGTTCAATACAAACAGTTCTTCCCTGTTCAAAAGCGCCGGAATACCGTCGGCTACAACGTTCAGAGTTCATTCATTACCGGTTATGGCGGCGTGGTCGCTCCTCCCTTTCAGCGCGCCTACCTCGGCGGAGAAAACGATCTCCGCGGTTTTGATATCCGCACTGTTTCTCCCATTGCTTACTTGCCCAGCGTGCAGACGGTTCAATTGCGCAATCCCGATGGATCGTTCGTTCCCGCGAATCCAGGCTACCCTGCCCTCCTGAATGCCAACGGCACCGCGTGCGTGGCAAACTGCTACAACATCCCGATTCCATACTCACAACTGGTAACACCCGGCGGCGATTTCGCTCTTAACGGCAATCTTGAATACCGCTACACGATCGCCGGTCCGGTGGCCCTCGCGCCCTTCGTGGATATGGGCACGGTCGCGATCCTGCGCGATTCCCAGCTGCAAATCAACCCCACGCAGTATCAAAACCTTCTCAGCGCGGAATTTGGGTGTCCATACCAAACCCCGGGTTTCACCTGCGACGAGACTTACGCAACCCGCGGAAATCAGTTAGGGATCTCCCAGTATTTGAAACCTGTGCCCGGAACCAATTGGGTTCCGCGCATGTCCACCGGCATGGAGCTGCAGGTGATGCTGCCAATCATCAATGCGCCGTTCCGCATCTACTACGCGTATAACGCCATGCGCCTCCATGGAACCGCTTTCCCGCCGCTCGCAATTACGCGGCAAATGTTCCCCTGTCCCGATCCAACATCGCCTCTGTGTAAGAACGAAGCGGCGGGCAAGTATACTTACACGCTCACCGATGACAGTTTGAGTTCCAGCTACACCCTCCTCGAGCCGCGCAAGACTTTCCGATTCTCGGTGGCGACGACGTTCTAGAAAAACAGGTGCCAGTAGTCAGTACCCAGTTGCCGGTAAAACCCTCCGACGCGGCGTATCTCTTCCGCTCAAATGCTGCCAACAGGTTGTAAATGAAAATCGATCGGGAAGGTTCTCTGGTTATCGCCAACTGGATACTGGCAGCTGCCCTCACAATTTATTAGGAGGACCGGGCGGGAGAGACATTTCATCCCGGAAGTTTCACTGGTTACTGGCGACTGCTACTCGATCTGCACCAGTCCATGCGCCGGCTCCGAGGGACTCGCAGGGTGCTGAGGCGCTCGCCACGCGTCAAGAATCGATACCTGGTGCACGCATGACACCGTGCAATGAGGGGCGCACGACTTCTCCGTTGCAAACTCGCGGCGCAGGTCGCTGACCGTGTACTTCTCCAGCGGAATCCCCGGATAGCCGCGCTGCTGCGAGCAGTAGTGCACCAGTCCATCCTCGCAAATGTAAAGATAACGCCCGCCCGCGCGGCACCGCCACTGATTCGGCCTGCCGAGGGCAATGTTGTCCTGGAACGCGTTCACGCGCGTGAAACTGCGCTTCTCCAGATTCTTCATCTCATGGTAGACCCGTCGCTCCTCGTCGTTCAGCGGCTGCAACTGTCCCGAGCCGTCATGAATAATGCCCACGGTCGAACTGAAGCCCAATTCAAGCGCGCGCTTCCCGATGGTCAGCGCATCCTGCGGATTGCACACCCCGCCGCCCACCACCGAATTGATATTGACGTGAAACTCCGCATGCTCAGCCAGAAGTTGCAGCTTGCGATCAAGTACTTTCAGACTTTTCTTCGAAACCTCGTCCGGATTCACATTGTCGATCGAGATTTGCAGCCATTCGAGCCCGGCCCGATTCAGCCGCTTAATGCGATCCTCCACCAGCAGGTATCCGTTGGTGATAAGGCCCGACACGATTCTGCGCTCGCGCATGCGATGAATGATCGCGTCCAGGTCGGGATGAAGCAGCGGCTCCCCGCCGCTGATTGTCACCACCGACGTCCCCAGTTCTTTCAGCCTATCGACCCGCCGCAGCATCAGCTCGGTCGCGACCGGCTTGGAAAAATCGTCAAACTCATTGCAATACGTACACGCAAGATTACAGCGGCGGACCGGGATCAAATGTGCGAGCAAAGGATGATCGGTCGAGGTCAACGCCTTCAGAATTTGCCACAAGCCATGTGTATTGCGTTCCAGCGCTTTAAGGCGCCGCCGCAGCTTAACAGCGCGCGACGGTACTATTGGGCTGGGGCGTGGTACCGCCGGCGGCGGTGCATTCTGCGGTTTCCCCGTTTGCAGTTCAGTAGCCATTACCATTGCGCAGGATATCCAGCCTTATTCAATCACCACAACCTTCTAACTATCTAATTTACAACAGCGTTCGGGGCAAAAGCCGGGTCGAATGGCGATTCCCGCCGTCTACGCTTTCTAAAGCCATTTTGATGCCAACCGATAAGTTGAAAGCCGGCAGGCCGAGGCTCGGCGAACTGGCCCGATCAGCATTCTTCCCGCCATCGTGCTGTCAAGGCCTATGACGGAGGGTCGTCTTCCGCCGCATAGTCGTGATTCATAAAAACGCCAATGCAATTCCGTGTCTCGCCGATGAACTCATTGTGGCCACTTGGTCCACTCCGTTTCCATTGCAAAGCATTCCGAACCGAGGAGGAGTCATGCGCCAGCGAGTCTCCCGCCTGCTCATCGCCGCGCTCGCGTGGGGCGGCATCGCCGTAGATGGGCAGACGCACGGAAACTCCAGCCTCAACATGAACCTCCGCACTTTTGCGATCGGGGCAATTCTTCTGTCCGGAGCCATTTTCGGCCACGCGCAGGAGGTGCAGGTAATTGCAAATCCAAGTTTCGCCATGGATGCCATCTCACCTGATGACCTGAAAAGCGTTTATCTGGAAGAAAGAAACTCTCTCGCAGGTAGCCGCGTGGAACCTGTGCTCAGCCGCGGCGGCCGGGCTCATGAGGCCTTTCTGCGTCGCTTTCTCGGCCTCGACGATACCGAATTGCAAAACTACTATCGCAGCCTTATATTCACCGGCCGTGGCAACATGCCGAGAGTTTTCGATTCGGATGCCGAGGTCATTTCCTATGTGGCAAAAACTCGTGGCGCGATTGGATACGTGAGCGGCAATGTCAGCACCTTGGGCGTTCGGAGTCTTGCGGTGGTCGTGAATAAGCAGGAACCGCATGTCCTTTATCGGGTGAACCCCCAATATCCCGAGATCATGCGAGCCCACGCCCTCGGAGGAACGGTCAGACTTAGCGTGACGGTCGCGCCTTCTGGCAGCGTGAAAAAAGTAGACTTGATCGGTGGCGACCCAGTATTAGGTCAGGCTGCGGCAGCAGCGATAGCGCAATGGAAATATGCGCCCCGATCCTCGCCGAGCACGGTTGAAGTCATCATTACTTTCAATCCAAACCGTTGAATAACGCATCGAGGATGACGCCCCGGCCACCAAAGAGCTCTTCCATCTCCTCAATGAACGGCTATCGCGACGCTTTCGCGGTTTCAACAATCGCGTCGACGATGCCGTCAATCGTGTCTGTTACACGCTTGGCGGGAAGATTCAGATTGTTCGAGAGGATCGAAAAAGCCACAGTCTGCCCGCTGTCGGTGGTTGCGTAGCCGGAGAGGGTTTTGACTCCACCCAGCGATCCCGTTTTGGCCAGCACGCGCTTTTCAAGCCGCGTATCCTTCAGTCGTTCCGAGAGCGATCCATCCATGCCCGCAATTGGCAGGCTCGACTTGTACGCCGCGCTCCACGGCTGTAGAGAGGCATACTGCAATAAGTGCACAATCGCATGCGGAGTGACCAGGTTCTGCCGCGACAACCCTGAGCCGTCGTAGAACACATATTGGTCGCTGGCAATCCCAGCTTGGCTCAGAAAACTGCGCAGCACTTCCAGACCGCTTTCGACCGTACCGGCGGTCCCGCGCTCGCGGCCCAGCAGGCGCAGCAGGATTTCCGCATGCAGGTTTTGGCTGACTTTGTTGATGACGCGCACATCTTCCAGCAGAGGCTTCGAGTCGTAGCTCGCCAGCAGGATCGGCTGATCGGTTTTCAGCGGACGCGCGCCGCCATTGCCTCGTGATGGAGAAACGGCCGAGGCCGTCGCAGTGGCTGTAAAGGTGGACAGACTAGCCAGCTCCGTGTGTCGCGTGCGCTGGTGACCATAAACGATGATGCCGCGTTTTTCCAGCAGAGCGCGGAAAAGACCCGCGGCAAATTCGGCTGGATCTTCGACTGCCAGCGCTTCATTTGTGCCCGGATCGTCAAGCGGTAAATTGCCCCACAGCGTAACGGTGGTGGAACCGGGCTCGCGGTTGACGAAGAACTTCCGGCCTGTCCCAGCAGGCGTGGTAACAATGCGATTGTCGATCCGGTAGTACTCCGTCGCCGGCTTGAGGCTGACGAATGCTTTTTCGCCGGCACGGTCGGCCGGCAGAATGGTCACAAACACAACATTGTCATTGATAGTGAGCGCGGAAACCGGCGCGCCGTCGGCCCACACCAGATCGTCCTGGCTCCAGCCTTCGCCATAGCGTTCGAAGGCGAAGTAGGAATCGTCCGCGACGATATCGCCGTCGACAAACTTCACTCCCTTTTGCACCAGAGCGTCGGCCAGCGATTCCAGCGCCTGTATGGGATCGTCAGCGCGCTGCGTGCGCTGATCGTAGGGAAGCTCGCGCCCAGAGAGATTCGGGTCGCCATGGCCAACCAGGATTAGATCTCCATTTAAACGACCATAGCGATCCAGCGTCCCCGTGGTTTCGACGGTAGTGCGAAATTTATAATCCGGACCGATCAATGCGAGCGCTGCCGCCGTTGTGAACAATTTGGTGTTGGACGCCGGCGTGAAAAGTTTCCCGGAGTTTTGCGCATAAAGCGTTTCGCCCGTCGCCAGCGAAACCACTTCAATTCCCCAAAAGCCGTGGGCAAGGTCGGGCGAATTAAGCAGAGCCGAAATGCGTTCCGTGAGCGGATCGGCGGCGACGCTGGTGGCGGCGTTTGCCGCTGCGAAAAGCGGCACAGCGGCAAGCATCATTACAGTTACCAGACGCGCGACTGACCGCCAGCGTAACATCGCAAGATTGTAGCATTCGCAAAAACCATTCGTTCTAGAAATAGCGAAGTCTTATACCAGCAACGATACTGGGGGTGGCGCAGGAGACGGGCGGCAAACAGAGCTATACAAATAGGGATTAAACATGCGGGCTATTTTTCAGTGGAAGATCGGCTCTCGCACCCTCGAACTGGGGCGGCGCACGCTCATCATGGGCATCGTCAACGTGACGCCCGACTCCTTTTCCGACGGTGGCCAGCACTTCGACGCAGCGAAGGCCGTCGCTTATGCCGAGCAACTGCTGGACGAGGGCGCGGCCATAATCGATGTCGGCGGAGAATCAACCCGTCCCGGTGCGAACGTCATGGCTGCCGGACAACCTGCACCGAACGCGCCGCGGCCCACTGCTGCGGTACCGCCTTCCGCGCCGGTTTCAGAAGAAGAAGAAAAAAAACGGATCATCCCCGTGGTCCGCGACTTGAGGAAACGGCAACCACATGCCGTCATCAGCGTCGATACGTATAAAGCCAGCGTGGCCCGCGCCGCAGTTGATGAGGGCGCAGAAGTTGTCAACGACATCAGCGCCTTCCGCTGGGATCCGAAAATGGCAAAAACCCTCGCCGAGATGAAGGTCGGCGCCATCATGATGCACACGCGCGGCCGTCCCGAGGAATGGCGCGCCCTCCCGCCCATTGGCGACCCCGTGTTGCTGGTTAAGCGCGAGCTGCGCCAGTTCGCCGAAGCGGCCACGCTGGCGGGCGTGAAGCGCGATCATCTGGTGCTCGATCCCGGATTCGGATTCGGCAAGAAGCTAGAGGAAAACTATCCTTTGCTCGCCCACTTTGCCGAACTGCAGCAGATGGGATTCCCGCTGCTGGCGGGCGTTTCACGCAAGTCTTTTATCGGCCGTGCCCTGGCGAGAGACGGCAAGGACGCATCGATTGAGGAGCGCGCCTATGGCACCCTGGCGGCCGAATCAATTCTCATACTAAAAGGCGCACACATTCTCCGGACCCATGACGTGAAAATCGCTACCGAGGCGGCCCGGCTGGCGGATGCCGTCGTCGCTAGTGGCGGCTAGCCTACCTTCCAGGTGTGCAAAAACAAGCATCCAACGTAGTAAGAAGTTGCAGTCGTTGAGTGGGGCGCGTTCGGCTGGAAGCGTTCGCCCGTTGGGTTGGGAGCCGTTCGGAGGTGGCACCTTTGTACTCTTGTCGCTTCCTAAAAAATCCGTAAGCTGAACGCTGGCAGTTTTGCCCCGGAGGACTTTATGGAGCTCGCTTTGATCGTGGTGGCAGTTCTGGTCGCGGGTGGCCTGATCCCGGGAGATTCGCACATCGTGTTCTACCGCTGAATCTCTGTCCCGCGGAAATCGCCCTGCCGGAGTCCTTCTTAAAAAACTCAAGTGGAAATAGCTGGGTTTCATCCCCAGCTTGGCACCTCTCCGCTGTGAAGAGAAGCAAAACAAAAAGGGAAGAGGTTAGTCTCCCCTTGCAATCTCAGAATCTAGTCGCGCTATTCCTGCTGGTCGAGTTCCACATTGTCCCCGGCATAGACATCCTCAAATGAAAAAACAAGCATGGCCGACGAAGACGATGGAGTCGTGCTTAGCACCACCACCTCACCAACCACGCGCTTCGGCATGTCGCTCACATGGATCTCCGGGCCTCTACTGCTGCCAAAAAGATCAAACCCGCCGCTGTGCCTGGTTAAGAAGTTGCCCTCCACGGTCGGCGGATGCGCCTGCGTATCCTCGGATGTTTGCGCCTTGAACGATAGCGAATCCACCGGATTTTGCAGAGTCGACGTATACGAGCGCATCACGCGAAAATAGTCGCCCGTCTTCACTCCCTGGTTGCTGCCCACGTTCAGGTAGACAGTCGTTCCCGTGCCCAGCACCAGGTCAAAGTCTTTGGCCAGGACAATCCGTCCTGTAAGCTTCGCATTCGGCGGCGCGAACCGGTCGAAGTGCCCGGGAACGTGAAAAGCCACCGGGTCCCGCTCCACGAACGGCACCGCAACATCGCCGGGATTGATCGCATCGCAACTCAACACGACTTCCGCAATCGCCTCATGGCTGCGCATATCCACAACCCGCACCCGTCCCACTTCCGAGTAGGGGTGTCCGGCCGCTGCCATCAGTTTCCTCATGCCGGGGTAAACTTCATATTCGTTGACGTCGCGCAGCTCCCGCACAATCGAGTAAAGCTGGCCGACCTTGTATTCATGGCCGGCGAGATAGACCAGTTCGCCATTTTCAAACTTGGTATCGGTCGGCGTTTCCAGCCCGCCGGTGACGAAGTTCGCCCCCGGAACCCTGTTCTTGGAAATAAACCCGGCACAGTAAATATCGGCGGTCGTTGGCGTCTGGTAGCGTACATAGGGCACGCCGCGGTTGGTGGGAACAATCCCGGACGCATCCGGCGTCGCCGTCATGGTCGACGTGAGGGTCGACTGGGCGCAAGCCAGGCTCGCAACCAGCAGCACTAACAATCCTGTTTTCTTCATCTTGCCTCCGACACCCAACTCTCCAAGAGCCGCGCATTCCTAGCCGAGCTATCTTTTTAGGAAGACAGGGGTTACAGCCGAAACGTAACAAGCGCCAGAGATGGGGTCAAGGTTACGAGGGTGTTAGCGGTCTGGCCACCCAAAGTTTTTCTGGCACTCCGGGCCTCCGCCAGTTGCATCTGCTCGTAAGCCCCTGTAATATCGCGCCCAAACAATGGCTTTGGCCCAATCGTCCACTTTCGTGCGTCGCATGCTGCCACAGCGGCTTCCCAAAGTCTGCCTCGCCGTCAATGCCGATACGGCTGACGAGTTGCTCGAAATTGCCGAGTCGATGGCACAGGACAACCCATTCATCGAATTCCGTTTGGACTATCTGAAGCAGCCACTTGCAGCGCTCACTAAGATTCGCCGATTTCTTGAGACTCACCAATATGTTACGGCCATCGCAACCTGTCGCCGCGCGGATAATGGTGGTCGCTACAAAGGCTCGCTCGCTTCTGAACTGGAAATCCTTACCAAAGCTGCAGCTGCCGGTTGTCAGATCGTCGATATGGAGTTGGAGAGCGCCCTCAAGGTCAAGCCGGAGGCGATGGCCCGCCTGCGCAAGACCGCTGGGCTCATCGTTTCTTCTCACGACTTCCGGGCTACCCGCAACCTCGACGCAACGCTTGAAAAGATGCTTAGGGTTCCCGCAGATTTCTACAAGATCGTTACCACCGCCACGTCTCTTTCCGACAACGTGGCCATGATGAAGTTCCTGCAGGCGCAAAGCGATAAATATGCCCTGGTCGGCCTTTGCATGGGCGAGCAAGGCATTGCCAGCCGAGTGCTGAGCGTCCGTGCGGGCAGCGCATTCACCTTCGGCGCCGTGAGCGCGCAGCAGAAAACCGCGCCTGGCCAGGTCAGCGCCCGCGACCTGCGCAGCATCTATCGCATTGAGCAAGTCGATGCCGCTACTCGCGTCTATGGAGTGGCGGGTGATCCCATCGAACACTCGCTTTCGCCCATCATCATGAATACCGCACTGCGCCGCGAGAATGTCAATGGCGTCTACCTGTCGCTGCACGCCAGGACAATAAAGGACCTAATCCAATGCGTGCGGGAGATTCCTCTCCATGGCATCAGCGTCACCATGCCCTACAAGGAGTCGATCGTCGAATACCTTGATAATACCGATGCACACACTGCGAAAATTGGGGCGTGCAACACGGTGGTGCGTGGGCAGGATGGCAAACTCTATGGCTTCAATACCGATATCGCCGGAGTGCTGCGGCCGCTCGAACAGCGCTTCACTATCGAGAATGCCAAAGTCCTCGTCCTCGGAGCCGGAGGCGCGGCGCGCGCTGCCGTCTTCGGGCTGAAAGAGCGCGGAGCCGACGTCTCAATCCTGAACCGTACCGCCGCTAAAGCCCAGAAACTGGCGCGCCAAGCCAAAGCCCACGCCGTGAAGCGCGCCGATCTGCACAAGAACACCTTCGATGTGATCATCAACGCCACTCCGGTCGGCATGGGATCGACGCGCGATTGCCCCCTCAAAGAGGATGAGATTCAGGCAAAGGTCGTCTTCGACATGGTCTACGATCCGGTGGAGACGCGACTGCTACATGTCGCCCGCGCCAAAGGCATCGCCGTGATCCCCGGAATCGAGATGTTCGTTCATCAGGCAGCCCGCCAATTTGAGATCTGGACCGGCAAACCCGCCCCCGCCCAGGACATGCTCCGCGTAGTCACCATCGCACTTCAGAATCGCGCGCAAGCCAGGACCTCCGCGCATCAATAGGGCATCGAATAGCGCCTTTCGTGTATCTCCTTCTTTGCCCAGCACCCAATGTAACTCTATGTAAATTCGCCTGATATGAGTGGATATGATATTCGGAAGTACTCGCTTTCTTACGTTTGTTAGTCGGGAAATGAAGGTCGAGTAACTCCGAGAGCACCATCACGTGGAATCCTACGCAATGCCTGAACTGCCCTGCTAGCGCGGTCAAAGGCCCGATCCGCATGACGCAAAATGAGACAAAAAACGATGCGCCAAGTATAACAATGGTTGCAAATACCGCCGAACCGAAGTAATATCACATCTAGAACGCAGCATTTCGCGTTCATCTCGTCTCAAACAAACAACAAATCGTCCTCCAGGTAGGAGCAGCCCTAAGTTCGACAAAATCTAAAGGGTGCCCAAGGCCCCGGCGCAATTCGGAGAGAATGCATGTCGTGGTACGCGTACTGCCTTACCGAACACCAGGCCCTCCCAAATGGTGTTCGTGCCCGCCGTCCCTTCGTTCTCGATGGAATTCAAGGCGTCAATGCCGCTCCGGTTATGAGCTATCCAAGTGGTGAATTCGCCGTAATTGTCAGCGAATTCGACCGCGCAACCGGCAAAATTGACGAAAAAGCCGTTCTCGAGCACGCCCGCGTCGTGAGTCAGAGTTTTCGCACCGCGACTGTCCTGCCCTTCCGCTTCGGCACCATCTTCGATACCGAAGACGCCATCCGCCAGGCTGTCCGCTCAAACCGCCGCACCTTTTGCGAAAGTGTTGCCCGGCTCCGCGGAAAATCTGAGATGCGCATCAAGCTCACCGTCCGCGATGGCTCCCTCCGGGGCGCAATGGACGAAATCGTTTTGCCTGACACCGTGGGCCGCGAGTATCTCGCCAAGCTCCGCGAAAAGGCTTCGCGTGAGCGCGAACGCCAGACCAAGGCCCGTGCACTCTCCGTTCAGGTGCATAAGCTGTTCAATCCGCTCGAGGAAGAGGTCAGCTGCAAACGGGTCGATTCCGATGGCATGCTCCTCGATATCGCCCATCTGATTGACAGCAAATCCATTGAAAAATATCAGAACCGCTACAGCACCGCCGCCAAGCAGCTTAAGAACTGCCAGATGGTGGTCAGCGGTCCCTGGCCGCCCTATCACTTTCTGCCGGAAAAACTACGCATGGTCGCCGGCAACAGCTAGGTTAGTTACCCAACACATTGTTCCTCAAAAGCCTCCAAATTCGGGGGCTTTTGCTTTCTACCTAAAGGTATCTGTCCCGGTAACCAGCGGGCCGTTGACCTCGCATTCGGTTTGCGCTACTCTGCGCTTACACCGGAAAGGAGGTGGTCGGATGCAAAGTTCAGATTCTCATAGTTGTTGCAATACCAGACCAGGTGAGGTGGCTGAGTCTTAGGGCGGTTGCTCTAAGCGGAGTTCTCGACGAACCTTTGGTCGAGGGAAATCGGGAACATCTCTCGCAAACAATCCGTGTGTATGGGCTGATTGATAAATCTGATCCGCGCGTCACATTTTGTGCCGCGCACCGGAACTAGCGAGGGGCCACGAGAGTGACCACCTCAGTCAATCCCAAACAGTCCACCGGGCAGCCCGCAGGCTGAAAAGCTTGCGGGCTGTTCTCTATTGGCGGCGTTCCCAGTTGGTTCTCAGTAGAACCTGGCTCCCCTCCGGCCGGAACCGGGAACTGAAAACCAAGAATTGCTCTATGGACGACAAACACTACCGCGCTCGTATCACCAAACGCATCGACTTTGCGCCCGATCTTTGGACGATCCGCGTCGATCCCGCCGGCGACTTTTCCTTTTCGCCCGGCCAGTACGCCACGCTCGCCATTGAGCGCAACTCGCGACGCATCGAGCGCGCCTACTCCATCGCGTCGTCTTCCTACGATAAAGAACTCGAATTTTTTCTCGAACTTGTGCCCGAGGGCAAGACCACTCCTCCGCTCTACGACCTCCATCCCGGCGACGAGGTTCTTCTTCGCAAAGTGGCCAAAGGGCTTTTCACTCTCGACCGCACCCAACCGGAGCGCACCAATCATTTCATGGTCAGCACAGTCACCGGCATTGCCCCATTCGTCAGCTTCATTCGCACTCTATTTCACGATTGGAAGGAAGGCCGCTTCGCCGGTGATCACCAGCTGTTCCTTCTCAACGGAGCCGCCCGTTCCTGGGAGTTCGGTTATTTTGACGAACTGACCCAGATTGCTGCGCAGGTTCCGTGGCTCACCTGCGTGTTCACCCTCAGCCGTCCCTGGGAAGACTCCGCATGGAACGGCGAAGTCGGCCGCGTCGATGAACTCATCCGCAAATACGCCGGCCTTTGGGGATGCACACCTGCCAACAGCATCGCTTACCTCTGCGGCCATCCGGGGATGGTCGAGCATGGCAAAGGCATCCTGCGGCGCGCGGGTTTTAAGAAAGAACAGGTCAAAGAAGAAATTTACTGGTTCCCGCCAAGAGCGGCATTGCCCGATGATCGGGCCGCCGAGGCCGCGTCGCTGTAATCGGCGGCGCGATGCAGTGAAAGGACCTCTCCATCCGCATGCACTCGATAATCCGCTCACATCGCCGCGCGTTCAATGGCTATCAGCCGGAGCCGTGCCCACCGCATCCAGAATAGCGTCGTTGATCGCATATGCAGTCCCATCCGCCCCAATAACCGTTGGCGTATAAGCCTCCCCGATACCGGTTGAGAGCTTGATCTCTTGCGATAAAGTGTTGGTCGTCAAATCCCAGCGATAAATATAGCCATCCTCGCTATTGGCGAGAATTATTTTGTTAACCGGATCGACCGCAGCCGAGTTGATGCACCATTCACGCACTCCGCCGGCACAATCCGGATCGGCGGTTGGACCTAAAATCGTCAGGACTTCCTTCATCACCTTCGTGCTCGAAATAATCGGGTCTTTCTCCGTTGCATTGGGATCGAGAATCGCAATCTTATTCAGCCCCGTGCCCGTGCCAATCCCGCAGTAATTGTTGTATTTCGTCATCAGCAAATATTGCGATTTGCCCTTGTAGCTAGGCACCAGCGTCGACGGCACAACTGAAGCCGTGTCATCCCAGCCGAAGCTGCCCGGAATCTTCGTCTGTGTAAGGTCGCCGTTGAAGTGCAGCAGCCACCCCCGGTCATTGTGGCTGGGAAACGGATTCTCCAGCACGCCGAAGTAAACGTCGCCATCGGGGCCAACCGTGGGCGTGGCCGAGCTTCCGCTATAGATCCACGCATCCATGCCCGATGCGGGATCGATCAGACGAACCTTCCCGGTCAGCGCCAGTGTCGAACTGTTCACCGCCAGCAGATAGCTGTAGGTTCCATTATCGACCACCACGTACAGCGTGCTGCCGTCCGCCGACAAAGCCGGCGCGCAGCTAATAGACACCTCGGTGATCGAAGAGTCTCCGCTCAGCGCCGCCGCCGAGACCCACGTCCCCGCCCCCGTCGAAGAAATCCGCGCCAGCCCGCTTTCCAGATTCAGCGGCGTTGAGCCCAGCGCGAGAAATCCGAAAAATAGATTGCCGTTCGCGTCCGCCGTCAGCGGCGTATCAATCTGCACATTCTTCTCGTACGTTGCCGGAGCCGCTTTGAAATTGTCGATGCCGTAAAAATAAAGGCGGCTCACGGTTCCTTTCACCGCATCCGGATTGTGCCGCACCAGCACGCTGCCCGCGATATCCGGAACAAAAAGCTGATTGCCGGAAATAGTCGGCCCCATGCCGGGCACAAAATCGGCCTCCGGAGCCTTATAGGAGGTCGGCTCCATCCACAACCGCTGGCCCGCGGCGCCCTCATGCGCCTCCACCCGAAAGCTGTTCTTACCAGTCTTCACCGGCACAATCACCGTGTTGGCCGCCGTGACCAGCGGCGATCCATAGTGAATTAAAATTTCCCCGGAAGGCGGATGCAGATCGACCGGAACGTTCCAATGAATCGCGCTTAGCGCCTGCGAGCCGACCGTGGAAAGCGAGGTGTGCTGCTCGTCATGCGAATGAGTAAGCCACGCTCCGGTCTGCGCCCCAGCGTTCGCTGCAAGCAGCAGGCAGGCGGCAATAAAAAATAGAAAAGTGATTCGCGAGTGAACGTCGATTCGTTTCATAGGCATCATCCTCTGGGAGCCTCAATTAGGAGCCACAATGCGAGCGCCAGTCAGCCCGCGCGGAACGATGGCAAGATTAGCAGCGTGGCTCGCAGGAGTTGTCAAGAGGATGTAAAAAAACAAAGGCAAATCCCAGACAATTTAGGCATCGACATAAACTGGGAACTCGGAGCTGGTCTACCCCATCGCCCCGCGAAAAAATATCTCCGTAAATTGCTGGACGATGGCTTCGCCGTTCAGCGACCCCTCCGGCTGATACCACTGATAGATCCAGTTAATCATCCCCACCAGCGCGAAGGCGGCGGCTCGGGGAGTAACCGTCGCCGCAGAATTTCGCTGCCGCTGCACATCTGCAATCAGGTTCTCGACAAAGTGAACGTAATCTTTCTTCCGCCCATTGATCTTGCGCCGCAGCCCCGGCGACAAGGGATGATTCTCATGCAGCATCACCGTTATCTCGCGATCCTCCGCGCTGAGCACGACTTCAATGTGCAGCCGTATCAGTGTCCGCAGCCGCTCTTCCGCGCCTTGCATGCGGCGCACCACGTTAATAACACGCTCTTCCGTGATATCCATGGCGTGCGACATGATGTTGAACAGGATTTCATCCTTCGACTGAAAATGATGATAGAGACCGCCCTTCGAAAGTTTGAGCGCAGCTGCAACATCGTTCATCGATGTCGCGTCATAGCCGCGCTGCTGAAACAGGCGGGCCGCCATGCGCAGTATCTCCTGGCGGGGTTCGATCATCGCTTCGCGCATCACCCAGAGATGGTATCGCGGAATGCGGCTTCCACACCAACCGAGTCATGTGAACGGCGGCTGCTTCAGGATCGGTTTGCGGCGGCGCGTTTCGCCTTTCTGGATGTTGCGGCGCTCTTGCCGTCAATGGTCGCCACTGTCGCGCTCGCGCGCGCATCTGGCCTGTCACTGCCAATCCGTAAGATGGGCGGGCTGAGTTCTACCGTTTCGCCCGGCAGTAATCTCTGGAGTTGCTCATTCACCGCCTCCCCCGAAGGGAAAGAAGAAGAATGCGAAGCAAGCGGAGATCGCAACTCGCGTCGGAAACGGCCAACAATCATGGTAGTTGTAGTGCGCCGAGCGGCTATCCTTTGCGGCGCTTCAAAATGAACTCGCTGAAGAGCGTCTTTTCGTGTCTCTCTCAGAGCACCCTGTGATTCGCCGTGAAGTCGGCGCACCCGCGAAACGGCGCGATCAATCACGGCCGCAAGTTCCGCGCCGCACTCGGATGATCGTCTCTCCTGTAAACGGCATTTGGCCTTCTCGGCAGAAAACCACGTGCGCTTCCGCTTCGATTCCTGCGGCTTGCCCAGCCGGCGTACTTCGCAGAGATAGGCAAGAACAACGACACCTTCCGATCTCGCTCGCGGACGCCGCACATAACGCGCAAATGACGCTATTTCGATTCTCCCATGCACCCCCGCTTCTTCGAACGCCTCCAGAGCGGCCGACTGCGCATAGCTCAATCCAGGCTCGATCCCGCCCTTGGGAAATGTCCAGCGTCCGCCGCGTGTGCGCACCAGCAGGAATTCAACTCCGCGCTCGCCTACGCGGTAGCACACGGCCGCCGCCTGCTCGCGTCCGCGTAAGCGGCGCAGCTGCGACGGCGAAACATAATCCAGTACAACCTGCGACCCGATTCCCGAAGCGATGGCCATATGTTATTCCTGCATTTAGAGTGCGCGACGCAGGCCTGTGCTGGCTAGAGCACAGCTTGGTTCATATCGCATTCAATAACTTTCAAAGAGAAAATTGGTTGAAGCGCAGCGCTGATAGCGGATGTTCATCCACAGGGGAATCCTTTTACGTACTTGTTTCGCCTGGCTGAGTTTGGAGACAGTGGAATCATCTCATTTGCCGGATGTTGCGGTTCCGGATCTGGCCATAGTTGGCATGGAACTCCGGCCTCAACCCCGGCACGGGACGGTATCGTTGGACAATCCATTTTGCCTTCGCTGCAACCGTGAACTCGAAGCGGGAGAAAAATCGGTAGCTGTGTTCGTCTTTGCCCAGACCACGGGAGTTCGCCCTCGGCAAAAATCGTCGGCGCGGCGCATCTGTTTTTGCCCACAGTGCGCCGTATCGCTCGCTATGGGACCTGCTCCCGAAGGAGCGCTCAATCTGGCAGCCTGGCAGATGATGCGCGACCTGGTCGGCGCGCAACCTCACCTCACCGAAGCCGCCTGGGAAACCCTGCATGAAGGCTCTGAAGCGCTCCTCCCCGCGACGGGAACCGACGGGCCCCCGTCGATTACACGCAGCGCAGGAAACTACCTGGAGTTTTGAGGTAGAGGCCGCATCCCTTGTTATCAGGCCGCTTTGCGCGTGCGATCGCAATGTAACGACAATGCCGCGCGTTCTCTCCGTGCTCTATGCCTGTGCTAACGGAGGAACGGCGACCCCGTAGCTAAGCATGGCTTGCTTTAATTGCGAATCCACTTCGTCGGCGATGGTAATCACGTCTAGAAGCACTTTGCTGAAATTCAATTTCGCGAGATTTTTCTGTAAGGTGTTAAAGATACTGATCTGTAAAATCCGCGACTCCTCTACCACCATCGCAGCGGTATAACCTTGTTGTCGTCGCAGATCCCCATGTTGGCGCGCGGAAGCGGAGGGGTTGGACGTCGCCATCGGAGGCAGGCGTAAGCGGAAAATCAGATCAGCGATGAGATTTGGCAAATGGCCGGTACGCGCCTCAAAACTTAGCGGGATGCAGGTCAACTCCTTGTCGTGCTGCACCAGCGCCATCCAGTCCTGAATCGTAGCGCTCAGATCATGCTCCAGTATGGAGGCCACGCTCTCCGTGAGCAGCGGCCTGCGAACCACGTCGTTCGCGAGTTTATTGCGAAGTGCGTCCCGAAGGACGCCGATTTCGACTGGCTTCGTCAGGACTTCGTCAGCCTGTAGGCGGATGGCAGCTAGGGCCTCGTCTATCGCTGGGTAGCCGCTAACCACCAGCGTGACCGCTTGTGGGTGGGTGTGGCGCATGGCGCTCACGACGGTAAAGCCGTCACCGGCGTGTGGCATGTGCAGGTCGGATAGCAGGGCATCAAAGTTCTCTGTCGCGATATAGCGGAGCGCGTCGCGTACGTTTGTGACCGCCACTACCTCAAAGTCGTCGCGCTCCAGCATTGACCGCAACATATCGCGGACGGAGTCGTCGTCTTCGGCGAGCAAGATTCTCGGCATGAGCCCTCAGCCCTGAGATGTGTCGCGCTTTTCAAGGTCACCATTAACACTAGCCGACTCCGCCACTCATGACTGGTCAAAACGGCACACTTCTAGGTGCAGGACGGCGCCCACTTGCGGAGATGACTTCCGTCAGCGGGCATTGCGCTCGAACCGCACGCAGTCCGCGTACCCTGAACCTCGCCCGTCTCTGCCGCGCCCTTGCATCGTCACTGCGCGTTTGACCCTTCTTTTCTTAGCCATTTAAGATCAATGGTTCATCCCTCCGCCAAGGACACATGCCTCACGAATTGCCGAAAGCTTACGAACCGGGCGCGATCGAAACGCGCTGGGCCGAATACTGGGTCAAAGAAAAACTCTTCCACGTGGAGACGCCCGCGCCTGGCGAGACTCGGCCGGTCTTTACTTTGCTACTGCCTCCGCCAAACGTCACTGGCCGCCTGCACATGGGCCACATGCTCAACCAGACTCAGATGGACATCATGGTCCGCTGGCATCGCATGCGCGGCTTCATCACGTTGTGGCTGCCGGGAACTGACCATGCCGGCATCGCGACGCAAATGATGGTGGAGCGTCAACTGGCCAAAGAAGGCAAGAAACGTCGCGACATGGGACGCGAGAAATTTGTTGAGCGCGTCTGGGATTGGAAGCGCGAATACGGCAGCGCGATTCTCGATCAGATGAAGCGCCTCGGCGCATCCGTCGATTGGAGCCGCGAATATTTCACCATGGACGAGAATTTGTCGCGCGCGGTGCGCGAGGTCTTTGTCCGCCTTTATGAGCAGGGACTGATCTATCGCGGCAAATACATCGTGAACTGGTGCCCGCGCTGCGAGACGGCCATCTCCGATCTCGAAGTGAAGCACGAAGACGTGGCCGGCAAGCTGTGGGAGATTCGCTATCCGGTTGTCGGCACGAAGACTGGCACACCTCCCGGAAAAGAAGAGTACATCACCGTTGCGACTACGCGGCCAGAGACGATGCTCGGCGATACAGCCGTCGCGGTGAATGCCGCCGACGAGCGTTACACACATCTGCATGGCAAGAGAGTTCTGCTGCCGCTGATGAAGCGCGAGATTCCCATCATCCTCGATGAAATTGCCAAGCCGGAATTTGGCACGGGCGCGGTAAAGATTACTCCCGCGCACGATCCGAATGACTTTGAAGCGGGGAAGCGCCACAACTTGCCGCAGATCGACGTCATGGACCTGCACGCGCGCATGAACGAAAACGCCGGTCCGTATAAAGGATTGGACCGCTACAAGGCGCGCGAGGCCGTGCTCGCGGATTTGAAAGAGCAGGGCTTCCTGGTCGCCGAAAAAGACTACACGGTGCCACTCGGCAAGTGCGATCGCTGCGGAACCGCTGTCGAGCCGCGGCTTTCCGAGCAGTGGTTCGTGAAGATTGCGCCGCTGGCCGAACGCGCCATTGAGGTTGTCGAGAAGGGATACATCCGGTTTCAGCCTGAGAATTATGGCCAGATTTATTTGAATTGGATGCGGAACATCCACGACTGGACAATCTCCCGGCAACTCTGGTGGGGACACCGAATTCCGGTATGGTATTGCCGTCATAATGGCTGTAACGAATTGGTGGTTGCGCGCGAGACTCCGCAGTCGTGTCCAAAGTGCGGCGGCGCGAACCTCGAGCAGGATACCGACGTACTCGACACGTGGTTCTCATCCGGCCTGTTGCCTTTCACGACGCTGGGCTGGCCGGACGCAACCCGGGACCTGGAAGTCTTTTATCCCAATTCGCTGATGATCACCGGATTCGACATTCTCTTCTTCTGGGTCGCCCGCATGATTATGCTGGGATGCTGGTTCATGATGCCGCCTGAGCGTCCCGGCAGCACTGGCAAGAACGCAAACGAAGATGCGCTGCGCGATAGCGTTCCGTTTCGCGAAGTTTACATCCACGCCCTGGTGCGCGATGCCGACCGTCAGAAAATGTCGAAGACCAAAGGCAACGTGCTCGATCCAATTCACG
Source organism: Terriglobales bacterium (assembly GCA_049589875.1). Classification (GTDB taxonomy): domain Bacteria; phylum Acidobacteriota; class Terriglobia; order Terriglobales; family Acidobacteriaceae; genus Acidiflorens. Next base: position 36,509 of record JBAWBR010000088.1, on the reverse strand, counting down.
TGATCGGAGAGTACGGCACTGACGCTACCCGTTTTACGCTGGCGGCGATGGCCGCTCCCGGCACCGACATCGCATTCAACGAGAGCCGCACGGATGGCTATCGCGCGTTCGCCAACAAAATTTGGAATGCCGCCAGATTTATGTTCATGAATGTGGATCGGGTCGGTGTGGCGCGGGCGCCCTCGCCCGCGAAAAGCTCCACCTCTGGTATCGCCTCATTTCTGTCGCAAACTCTCGAAGACCGTTGGATCCTCTCCCGCTTCAATCGCGCAACCCGCGACGTCAACGCTGCTATTGAGACCTATCGCTTCCACGAGTCGGCCAACCGCATTTATGACTTTTTCTGGGGCGAGTTTTGCGATTGGTACATCGAACTGATCAAGCCGCGCTTAATGGAGAATGCCGATGCCGCAACGGCTTGCGCGGCGTGCGCGAATCTTATCACCTTGTTCGATGGCGCGCTGCGCCTGCTGCACCCAGTAATGCCTTTCATCACCGAAGAAATCTGGCATGCGATGTATGCGGGCCAGCCGCCTCTGAAATCAATTGCGCTGGCTCCATACCCGCAGGCCGATGATGCGCAAATCGACCTCGCCGCGGAAATGCAGATGGCCGTGCTTCAGGACCTGATTGCCAGCGTGCGCAATCTGCGGGCTGAACTCAAAGTTGAGCCGAAGGTGAAGGTTCCGATCGAAGTTTTCGCGCCGGAACATGACATCCGCGATTTGATCGAAGAAAACCGCGGCGCCCTGGAACGCCTGGGCAACGTCGAGCCGGTTACGTTCATTGGATCGTCGCTCGCGAAAGTGGCCGGAGCACGAAGTACTGCGCGCTTCGATGTCCACATGGTGTACGAGAAGAAGATTGACGTAGCGGCGGAGTGCGAGCGCCTCACAAAAGAACTCGACAAGATGGAAAAGGAAATCGCCAACGGACAACGCCAACTGGCGAACGAACAGTTTTTGGCGAAAGCTCCGGCAAAGGTGGTAGAAGGACTGAAGACGCGCGCCGCGGAGTTGAAAGTGCTCCGAGAAAAAACCGTTGCGCAAATGAAAGAAATGGGCTGCAAAGGAATCGCGCAGGAACAGCGGTTTCTGATTTAACGCGATGGGCAGCGATCTGCCCATCGCACAAAAACTGGCAAATGACCACCGGCCACTGGCCACCGCTTTTATGGACTGGAATTCACGACGCATCACCGCAATCATTGAGAACGCGCTGAACGAAGATCGCGCCACCAGCGATGCCACCAGCTATGCCTGCATCGATCCCAATCAGCGCGCCTCAGCGACAATTGTCGCCCGGCAGGAGTGCACTCTGGCCGGCCTGGGCTGCGTTCCGCGCATTTTGGATGTGTATGCCGCCCTTGATGGCGCTGTCACTTCTCACTACGAGGTGACCAGCCATCCCTCGATTTTCGACGGCGTGCGCGTACATAATGGCCAGCAGATCGCCGTCATTCAGCACAATGCGCGAGTGCTTCTTTCGTGCGAGCGCGTCATCCTCAATTTTCTGCAGCGCATGGCGGGAATCGCAACAGCCACGCGTAAGTTCGTCGATGCAGTGAGCGGAACGCGCGCGCGCATTCTCGACACGCGAAAAACCGCGCCCGGCCTGCGCTTGATCGATAAATACGCGGTGCGCTGCGGTGGCGGCCAGAACCACCGCCTCGATCTTTCCGATGGCGTTCTCATCAAGCACAATCACATCACGCTGGCGGGAGGAATTCTGCCCGCTCTCGAGCGCGCGCTGCGCAACCGTCGCGGCCGCCAACCCATTGAGATTGAAGTGCGCTCGCTGGCGGATTTGCAACCCGCGCTCGATCATGGCGCCGAAGCGATTCTCCTCGACCACATTAGCGTCGACGAGGTGCGCAAAGCCGTTGATATCTGCACGCATCACTCCCGGCGCATTCCGCTCGAATGCGCCGGCGGAATTACACTTCAAAATGTGCGCGCCTACGCGGAAACAGGAGTGGATTTTATCTCGGTCGGCGTTCTTACCTCGTCATTCGAATCGGTGGATTTGAGCATGCGGGTCATGCCGGGGTAGTCCTCGACCGTCGGCCCTCGTCGCCAGGAGTTCGGAAAGCGCCGAAAAATGCCTGTGTGCCCGCTTAAGCCGCATTTCCCGATCATCGGTTATCAACCACCGGATGCACGACCAACGACGCCAGTCGCTATAATCCCCCCATCGCCATTTCCTCAAAAACTCGCCGCGCGCCATTGGCGCATAAGGCTACCGATGTTCGCCTGGGTCGCATAGTCCGGCTGCTAATGGATCACGCTACCGTCGTCGCCAGCGGCACCAAGATCGCCGAAGAAATCGGCACCAGCCGATCCGAAGTCTGGCGGCTGATTCAACAGCTGCGCGGGCTCGGCGTGGATGTCGCCGGCCATCCCGCGACCGGCTACCAGTTACGCTCCGTGCCCGATCTGCTCTTGCCGGAAATGATTGCGCCGCTGGTGAAGGGAACGATTTTTGGCGCCGACCATGCCCGCCACATCCATCATTACTACAAAATCGGCTCTACCAATTCGGAGGCGATGAATGCCGCTGCCAATGACGCTCCCGAAGGCAGCGTTTTTTTGGCCGAAGAGCAGTTGGCAGGCCGCGGCCGCGGCGCGCATTCATGGCATTCTTCGCGCTCCTCCGGAATCTATTGCTCCGTCATCCTGCGTCCGGCGATCCCGCCCTCCGATGCCCTGCTGCTATCGCTGGCTGCAGGCCTTGCCGTACGCGCCGCAATTTCTGAAGTAACGCAACTGCCTGCCGATCTAAAATGGCCGAACGATCTACTCATTGGCGGAAAGAAATTCTGCGGAATTCTCCTTGAGATGAACGCAGAAGCTACACGTGTGCGATATGTTGTTGTGGGCATTGGAGTCAATGTGAATCAGACGAAATTTCCGGCCGAATTGCGCCCGATTGCAACTTCGCTGCGGTTGGAAACCGGCACGGAATGGTCACGCGTCGAGGTCTGCGCCGCTTTGTTAAAATCGCTCGATCGCGAATGTCGGGCGCTGCTCGAGGAAGGAGCGGAGGCGCGCGCTTCGGTGCTGAAACGGTTTCAAGAAAACTCCTCTTCTGTGCGCGGCCAGCATGTGCGCATCGAAGAAAACGGCGGCATCGAAGGCGTCACCGAGGGCCTGGATCAGCGCGGATTCTTGCAGGTGCGAACAGCCGAAGGATTACGCACAGTGCTAAGCGGAACAGTAAGAACGGCTGGTAATGGGTGATTTGTAATTTGTAATCTAATTTCGCAGTCACCCGTAAGATTTCAAATTACCAATTACAAATTGCGCAATTACAAATTTCCCATGCTTCTAGTCATCGATATCGGCAACACCAACACGGTCCTCGGCGTATTCGATAAAGCTGGGCACGAGCCCGGTCAAGATATCGCCTCAGAGCCCTCGCGCTATCAGCGCCTCGTGGCCAACTGGCGCGTCGGTTCTCACCTGACCCGCACCGTCGACGAATACGGAATCATCTTCCGCAACCTGTTCGCCATCGATCGTCTCGAGGTCTCCGCTGTTCATGGCATCGCAGTGTCGTCGGTTGTACCGCCGCTCGATCCCGTCTTGCGGCAGGTGTGCGAGCGCTACTTCAATCTAAAGCCGCTCGTCATCGAGCCCGGCGTCAAGACCGGCATGCCCGTGCTGTACGACAATCCCGCCGAAGTCGGCGCCGACCGCATTGTGAACGCCGTCGCCGCGTTTGAAAAACATGGTGGCCCCTGCGTCATCGTGGATTTCGGCACCGCAACTACCTTCGATTGCATTTCGAAGAAGGGCGAATACATGGGCGGAGTGATTTGCCCCGGCATCGGCATCTCCGCCGACGCGCTTTTTCAGCGCACCGCCCGCCTGCCTCGCGTGGAGGTTCGCAAGCCCGCGCGCGTAATTGGCTCCACTACCGTCGGCAGCCTGCAGTCCGGGCTCTACTACGGCTATCTCGGGTTGGTCGATGGAATTCTCGAGCGGCTTGTGGATGAACTTGGCCCTGACACGCACGTGCTCGCCACCGGAGGCTTAGGCACACTGATTGGCACGGCATCGCATTACATAAAAGAGGTGGACGAGTTTCTGACTCTCGATGGCCTGCGCATTATTTGGGAGCGGAACCAGCCATTCCGAAAGGAAGCAGGTGGTCGGACGCCTGCCAAAGCGGTAAAACATGCCGATTCCACTAAAAAGCCCTGGCCTGCGGAGAAAAATTCGAAAGTGCGATAACCAGCAAATAGCCGGCATGTGACACCCGATAACTTCTAGAATGTAATCAGCGGGCGAGTGCTTCAGGCTCGCTTCTCATGGCCCTTTCCCGTGGAAAACTACTTCAATTACTTCACCGAAATCGAAGAGCACTACCAGCGCCGCCGCGGCACCACGCTGCTGCTTTCTACATTGGACTGGGCGCTGATTGAGACTTGGCAGAATGCCGGCGTTCCTCTCGAAGCCGTGCTGCGCGGTATCGACGAAGCCTTCGACAAGTACGATGGGAAGCCGGCAAGAACGAAGAAGGTGAACAGCCTGGCCTATTGCTCGCAGGCCGTGCTGGCTGCGGCCGAGGAAGCCGCGGCTGGGATCACTGCCGGCAAGTCCGGGGCGGCGCCGGGGTTTGAGCCTGAACAGATTACGGCGTTTCTGCGCGAAAATGCAGCGCATCTGGAAAAAGCAAACTTGCCGCCACTCGCCGGAATGTCGGCCGCGCCTTTGGCGCGCGAGACGGCTGCATCATTACGCGAAATGGCAGGGGCAATCGAGGCCAGTGAAAAGCTACCGCGGCTCGAGGACCTGGAGCGGCATCTGACCGTTCTCGAAGAAAAGCTCTTTGCCGTATTGATGGCTGCCACTCCCGACGACGATCTGGTGGACGTGCGCGCGCAAGCCGACCGCGAGATTGCACCTTATCGCGCGAACATGACGAGGCCGCAAGTGGACCAGCTGCACAAACAGTATGTGCGCAAGCGGCTGTTGGAGCGCAGCGGCGTGCCCCGGTTAAGTTTGTTTTATATGCACTAAAGCTGAGATTCGGCTTCGCGAAAGAGAAGGTGAATCGCAGTCGACGCGTCCCTGTTTGGCCGGGCAGCGAGGGTTCTGATTGATTCTTTCCATCGAAAAATTAATTTATGGCGGCGACGGGCTCGCACGGACGCCGCCGGGACCAGATGGCCGCAGCATGGCGGTGTTTGTGCCGTTTGTGCTGCCGGGGGAGAGCGTCGAAGCTGACATCCGGCAGGAAAAGCCGGGCTTCGCTCGCGGAACGGTTACCCGGTTAGTCGAAACATCGCCGGAGCGGATCGCGCCCGGCTGTCCTTACTTCGAGAAGTGCGGCGGCTGCAACTACCAGCACATTCGCTACGAACAGCAGCTAGAAATCAAAGTGCAGATCCTGCGCGAGACTTTCGAGCGCGTGGGAAAGATTACGCTCCCGGACGAGATTCGCCTGCATCCTTCGCCGCCCTGGAATTACCGGAATCGCACGCGCTTGCAAGTACGCACGGCATTCAGCGTTCACCCGGAGGACGGCCAATCGGGCGGTTCGAAGAAGCCTGAATTTGCTCTCGGTTATTTCCGCTTCGGCTCGCACCAGTTTCTTCCGGTGCGAGAGTGTCCCATCAGCTCGCCGCTGATCAATCGTGCGATCGCACGCCTCACTGAACTCGGCGGCCTGAATTGTCCGGCCGCCGTAGAGGAGTTGGAGCTGTTCGCGGATGCGGAAGATGAGCATCTGTTGGGCTGGGCGTTTTGCCGTAGCGATGTTGGGGGAAAAGATCCCGCCGGAAAAAATATCGGCGAAAAAGATCTTCTCTCTTGGGCGGAGGCGGTTCGCGCCGAACTCCCCACTCTTACGGGCCTCACTTTTTTCCCCTCGCGCCGCCGCACCGAAGATGATGCGCCCTCGAATTCGAAGCCGCTGGCACACTCGGGAGCGGTGGCGATTCGCTATCGAACCCCGCAGCACGATTATCAGGTGAGTGCTGGCGCTTTTTTTCAGGTGAACCGGCATCTGGTGGATGAGTTGTCAGCATTGATCACGAGCGGCGTTAGCGGCGAGGTTGGACTCGACCTGTACGCCGGCGTCGGATTGTTTTCCGTTCCACTTTCGCACAGGATTCATCACATTTTTGCTGTAGAGGCGTCACAGACTTCCTTCGGCGATCTGCGGCAGAATGTGCCTGCGAGTGTGAAAGCGGTTGGCGCGCTCGCCGAAGATTATCTGAGAAGCCGGTCCGTGCGAATTCGCCCCGACTTGGTGGTTCTGGATCCGCCACGCACTGGCGCCGGCAAGGCGGTAGTGCGCTCTCTGATAGAACTCGGCGCGCAACACATTTGTTATGTTTCGTGCGATCCGGCCACGCTGGCCAGGGATCTCGCCCCCCTGCTCGGGGCCGGTTATCGCATCGAGAAGGCGCACCTGTTCGATATGTTTCCTCAGACGTTTCATATCGAATCGGTGATCCTGCTGGCGCGCTGACCGCTTTCACACTGCTAACTCTTCCTGGAGGGGTGGGTAGCCGGAGTTGCGGTGATCGCTAGCTGACCGCCGTGCTCCGTGCTTTCCACCCCATTTTTTCTAGCCGAAAATTCGCGCCTGGGATTTCTTCATAATCGTGATTCGTGAATTAAAGCCGCCTCGCCAGCCGCTTTTTTGGGCGGCGATTCTCTTGTCGCTCGGCCTGTGGACGGGAATTCGCGCTTGGCGGCCGCCTGCCTGGTGGATGGTCGCCATCCTCGCTTTCGCTTTGGCCGCGATCTGGTTTCTGACGCGGCGCCCCTGGCTGGCCAGAACCATGGCGCTGGCTGCGTGGTTTCTTTTCGGCGCATTCCTCATTCAGATTCGCGCAAGCCCGCGCGACGACCCAAATTTTGTCGCCCTCTCCGATGGCCGTCCGGTCATGCTCACCGCGCATGTCGTGCGCGAAGGTTACGCTCGCGCCAATGGACCGCGCTCAATTCGCCAATCGATTGACGTGGAGACCGAAGCAATTGAGAGCGAGGGCGAGACGTATCCCGTGCGCGCGGGAATCCGGCTGTCGCTTTACGAGCCGGTGGAAAATTCGGCAATAGTGCAGTCTTCGGGCGGCACGCCTGCGTCACCGAATACTCAGCGCCAGAATGTTCGTGCAAAAGATAGTGCAAGCGATTCCGCATCCGTTTTGCCGATTCCTTTTTTTCTATATGGGACGCGAATGGAAATTCGTGCAAAGCTCCATCCCGCCCGCAATTTTCGCAACCCCGGCGCCTTCGATTACGAGGGATACCTGCGGGAAAACGGCATCAGCATGCTGGGCTCGGCGCAGGCGGCCGACGCTCAAATTCTCACCGGATTCTCCGGCAGCCGCGTAGCTCGCTGGCGGGCGCGCATTCACGCCAGCATCATCCGCAAAGTGCACGAGCTTTGGCCCGCTCGGCAAGCCATCCTGATGGACGCGATGGTGCTCGGCGAGGAGTCGTTCCTGCGCAACGCCACACGGACAGAATTTCAACGCTCCGGCACTTATCATCTGCTCGTCGTTTCGGGGATGAACCTGAGCATTCTGGCCTTTGCCATTTTTTGGACGCTGCGGCGCCTTCATCTCGATCCTGCATTAGCTGCGATCACGACGGTAGCCGTTTCGTTTGGCTATGCGTTTGTGGTTGGAGTAGGACCGCCAGTGTGGCGCGCGGCGCTCATGCTCGCGACTTATTTGGGGGCGCGCCTGCTGTATCGAGAGCGCAATATGTTGAATGCCATCGGTGCATCGGCGATTGGAGTGCTCATCGCTTCGCCGGACGCCCTCTTTGGCGCGAGTTTCCAGCTTACCTTTCTGGCGGTCGCCATTCTCGGAGGCATCGGCGAGCCGCTGCGCGAGAGAAGCACGCTGCCCTACATTCGCGGGCTGAGGTTCCTGACCTCTACCAGCTACGACTTGCATGTCGTGCCCGCCGCGGCGCAGCTGCGGCTCGATCTCCGTTTAATTGCCGGCAGATTATCCCGCCTCATCGGCGCGCGCGCAGCCCTGATGTTGCCCGCGGCGCTCATCCGCATCGTCATCCGCGTGGGGGAATTGATTTTTATCTCCGCTCTCATGCAGGCGGGACTCGCATTGCTCATGGCATATCACTTTCATCGCGCCACCACCATGGGCCTGCCCGCGAATCTTGCTGTGATTCCGCTGACGCAGGTCCTGATGCCAGCGGCCGCTGCCGCCGTCGGGCTGGGCTATATTTCGACGACCCTGGCTAAACCGGCGGTATGGATCTCTGGCCTTGCTCTTGACTCAATCACCGGCACCGTGCACTGGCTGGGCGGAGCGCGGAATATTGGCTCGTCATTTGCCGATCTGCGCGTGGCCACGCCCTCTACAGCAACCATTCTCCTAGCCATCGGCCTGCTGGCGCTGGCCATGATTGCGGCTCGGCAAACGCGTCTTGCGGCCGCTGTTTCGCTCGCCTTGCTTGGAGCCGTTGCATCCTGGATCGCCTTTGTCCCATCGCGCCCGCACCTTCGCCCCGGCGTCATGGAGATGACTGCCATCGATGTTGGCCAGGGGGATTCCATTCTGCTGGTCACTCCGGAGGGTCGATCGTTGCTCATCGACGCCGGAGGCATTCCCCAGTGGATGCACTCCGATTTCGACATTGGCGAGGAGGTTGTCTCCTCGTATTTATGGAATCGCGGCTTCGATCGGCTCGATGCGGTCGTGATCACGCATCCGCACGCCGATCATCTTGGAGGCATGCCTGCCGTCATTGCAAATTTCCATCCCCGCCAGCTTTGGATCAGCATCGACAAACCAACGGGAGAACTCGCGCCCATTGTGGCGCAGGCGCTGCGAGCGGGCATGGACGTCTCCGTGAAAAAAGAAGGGGATAAATTTGAATTTGGCGGAGCGAAAATCCGCATGCTTGCGCCGGGCCGCGACCAGATTACCGGCTCCATGCGCCCGAACGACGATTGCCTCGTGTTCACGGCCGCCTTTGGAGGAACCACGGCGCTTTTGGAAGGCGACGCCGAACGGCCAGCCGAGCGCCGGGTGATCGAGGAGCATCCCCAAGCCATGTTGCTCAAGGTGGCGCATCACGGCAGTGCAACCTCAACCTCTGCCGATCTGCTCTCAACCGTCCATCCGCGCTTCGCCGTTATTTCTGTGGGCGCAAGAAATGTTTATGGACATCCCCGCCGCGAGGTGCTGGGCCGCCTGCAAGCGGCCGGCGTCGCGACCTTTCGCACCGATGAGGATGGCGCGGTGAGTTTTTATCTGGACGGAAAATCGGTTACGCCGAGTGTGGCGCTCATCCGGTGATCTCATCCAGTAATCTCACCCAGTGATCTCGGCGGTTTCGTCGTCGTCCAGCGGCGGTTGCTTGCGGTAGTCTTCGATCAGCTTCTCGGCCTCGGCGGCATTTTCTTTTCGCACCAGAATCATGGAGCCGCCCACGCCGGGGAAGGTATCCTGCGTGGCATCGATGGATCGCAAGTCGGCGTCGATGCCAGCCGAGTCCAGCAGCCCCTTCACCACCATGGCTTCCGTTTCCTGTTCGGTGTCGAAGATCTTCACGAGTTCTTCATTGGGCTGGGGGTTGGGCGCGGACTGCGGTTGAGGCGCGGCGGAAGTTGAGTCGGGCATGCATCCTCCTGGACCACGCTTATTAGATTACGGCAGTTACTGTCCCGCTGTCTCGCTGCCGCAAAAGTCCACGGCCCATGGGAGCTTGCTTTGGCCGCTCAAAATGACACAATGGCGGTAACGCAACTGGTGGGGGCGGGTTCACATCCAATAGGTGAGCGATTCTTGGATTCGCTCGGTGCGTTCGCCCGGTGGAATCGTTTGCATGACGGCTCTCAACGATTGCTGACTTAAACGATTCGCTCGCTTGGACGAACTTAGGGGATGACATGGAAGTTCATCGGATTGGGCAGGATGATCAGGACGACGAGGCCCGAAGACTGCGCCGTTTGCAGCTCATGATGAGTATGGTCATGTCCGTACTCAGCCAGGATCCCGATCTCACCATTGAAGAAGCGTCCGATATGGCCGCCAATGCCCGCCGCGCCGCGCTCATCATGTTTCCCGACAAAGAGCTGGCCTACGACCTGATCTATCGCCCCCGACTGCAACGGCTGATCAATGAACGGTTCCGGCTGCAGTAGGAACCGGACCATTCCGCGCGCAGTAAAACCAAGTGATCCCCAGACGCTCTCCCAGTGACTCGAATCACGGCATTTATGCGGTAAATGGTTCACTGTCTAAGCTGGATGGACAGGTCTGACTGGGATCGAGCGTTCGGTTGTGCTGGATCAAGGGACTTGCTGCGCCGCCGAAAATCGAATGCTCGATGGGGAGAAACTCTCTCATTTTCGGTTCGGTCCAGTGATTCTTCTGAATCGTTTCATTCATCTGGATCTTTCCATCCCGTTCCCTCGCTTGATTCGGCTCCGGCACCTTGTTCTCGCCAGAATGTCGTGGAATCTTGATCTCTTCTTACCTGCTTCCGATCTGTGTAGCCGCCCTGGCGCTGATGATCGCGTTCTGGGAGCTAAATCGCCGGGAACATAAAAGCGGTGCCGCGCAGCTTGAGCAGGCGCAAGCCATGATCAAGCACCTGGAGCGCGAACGAGACACGGCCATGCAGGAGCTGTTCCGCCGCTTCTCCGAGGAAGGCAAGCTCAACAAGCAAAAGAGCCAGTTTGAAGCGCAGTTGGCGGAATACGAAAAGTACGCGGCACTTTCGCAGCTGGCGCTGGGCGCGGCACATGAGATCAACAACCCGCTGCTGGGGATCTTGTCGCATCTGGAACTCGAATTGAACTACGCGCAGGGCGATGAGCGCACCGAAATAGAGCAGTGCATCGAGTGTGCGCGGCGCATCTCGGTCACGCTGCGGAGCCTGATGAACTATGCTCGGCCCAGCCCCCTGATTCTCAGCAAGGTAAATCTTCATCGACTGGTATCGGATACGCTCACTTTCCTTGAGCATCAGCCGATGCTCCACGGGCGCGTTTTACAAAGCGACGTTCCGCCGGATTTGCCGGCAATTCGCGTGGATGCCAACCAGCTTTCACAAATTCTGATGAACCTGCTGCTCAACGCCGCGCAGGCCACGGCCGAGGGCGGGAGGATTACGGTCTCGGCGAGCCCGCTTCCCTCGGGAGATGCGATTGAGCTGCGCGTGGTGGATACGGGCTGCGGAATTTCGCCGGAGGTTTTGCCGCACGTGTTCGAGCCGTTCTTTACTACCAAACGCGGCAAGGGTACAGGACTTGGCTTGAGCATCACGCAGACTTACGTTCGCAGCCATGATGGCGAAATCCAGATTGAAAGCATGCCGCATCGCGGAACCACGGTCACAATCACGCTTCCGCTCCGGCCCATGGAGCCGCGCACGGACGACGAAAAGGACAATCAGGAGGTCATCATTCAATAGCGATGCCCCACACTGTGCTAGTCATCGATGACGAGGCCTTGACTCTGCGGACCATTAGCCGTGGCCTGACTGCGGAAGGTTTTGAAGTGTTTACCGCGGGATCGGGCGAGGAAGCGCTGAAGATTTTCGAGGAAGAAAAGCCCGACCTCGTTTTATTGGACATTGTTCTTCCAGGAATTGACGGCGTGGAAGTGCTTCGCCAGATGAAAGCGGCGACGCCGGCGGGCGTGGTCGTCATGATGAGCGCGTATCACATGGTGGACCGCGCCGTGGAAGCCATGAAGCTTGGCGCGTTTGACTACCTCATCAAACCTTTTCACCTTACCGATCTGACCGCAACGTTGCGCCGCGCGTCGGAGGTGCTGGCATTGCGCGTACGTCTGCGCGACACGGTGGAGACGGCCAAAGGGCAATACGATTTCGGCAGAATTGTCACAATGAATCCGGCCATGCGCGACGTCCTCGAAATGTCGCGCAAGGCTGCCGAGAGTGATCGCACGACCATCCTTATTCTTGGGGAGAGCGGCACAGGCAAGGGCGTGCTCGCGCGTGCGGTTCACTATTCCAGTTCACGCGCCAATCAGCCGCTGCTGGAGCTTAACTGCGCCACGCTCCCCGATACTTTGCTGGAGAGCGAACTGTTTGGCTTTGAGCCGGGCGCATTCACCGACGCGCGACGACGAAAAGAAGGCTTGCTGGAGCGGGCGCAAGGGGGAACGGTTTTTCTCGATGAGATCGGAAACATGTCGGCCAGTGTGCAGGCCAAGCTGCTGCGCGTTCTTGAAGATAGTACGTTCATGCGTCTCGGAGGCACCAAGTCAATCAAGATTGATGTGCGTTTGATCGCGGCCACTAACACGAATTTGAAAGAGGTGGTTGCGCAGGGCCGGTTTCGCGAAGACCTTTTTTATCGCCTCAATGTGGTCCCGCTTTTCATTCCGCCATTGCGCGAACGGCAGGAAGATATTCTTCCGCTGGCGCTGGTTCTGCTGAAGATGTTCAATCACGAGCTGAAGAAAAATTTCCTCGGGTTTACTCCCGCGGCCGCCGGGTTGCTGGTTCGCTATGCCTGGCCGGGAAATATACGGGAGTTGAAGAACGTAATCGAGCGCACCATGATCCTCGCTCCCGAGGGCGAGATTGACGCCTATGCTCTGCCGGAAGAGATTCGAAGATCGGATATTGGCGCCGCGCCGGGTGGGGTCGAGCCCGCGAATACAACGCCCGATTCCTCGCCGGCCGCCGCGCTTGTTACATTGCGCGAACTTGAAGAAGACTACATTCAAAAAGTGCTGACCGCGACGGGAAACAATAAAACGCAGGCGGCAAGAATCCTCGGCATTCATCCCACCTCATTGTTGCGGCGTCTGAAGAAAGAACCGGCCCTGAATTAAGTAATTCGATTTTCCTCCACGCCACTCTGTTTCTCACCTGAGTAATTCCCTCGACTCAATCAAGTCCGCTTCCGTCTGAAGATCATGCACCATGGTGCATCAAAGAGAGACGCGGTACCCACACCCAAGCAAATTGCAGGAGCGATTTGCAAAACGCAACGGGCGAGGCCGCAATCCTCAACAACATGATCCGCGCATCTGCTTGCAAGTAAATGCCATTCCATCCCCGCGTCTTTAGCCATCCACGTGCACTACTACGCAATGGCAGTCGGTGCTCAGAGCGTGATCGCACCGAGCCGGAGGATCTTATGTCCATACTTTTTGTGCTGCTGACATTCTTAATCGTGATCGCAATCAATTATTTCTACTTCCAGGCCCCACAGCCTGCGCCGATTGAAGCAGCTCTCCCACTTCGCCCAAGAGCCCCGATGATGGCCAGGGAAGCCGGCTTTGCGATTCCGCAGGGATATAGCTTCCATCCTGGTCATAGCTGGGTGGTGCGCGAGTCCGGCGACAACGCCCGCATTGGGCTGGATAAATTTGCCGCCGATCTGGTGGGCAACATCGATCGCATTGAAGTCGCGGAGCCCAGCCGCTGGGTTCGCCAGGGACAGCGCCTGGTCACAATTCATTGCGGCGATTTTGCATTCGATCTGCTCTCGCCCGTCGAAGGCGTGGTGATGGCTGTGAATGACGATCTCGTCAAGAATCCATCCCTCGCCACCAGCGACCCTTATAAGGATGGATGGATCGCCGTCCTGCGCTCGCCCGATCTGCGCACCAATCAGCGGAACCTGCTGCAGGGACCGATGGTCGCTCCGTGGATGCATTACAGCGTGTCGCGCCTGAACGAAGCCTGCGCAACCATGACTCCCGCTCTGGCTCAGGACGGCGGATCGCCCGCAACTGACGTCCTGCCGCGCCTCGAACCGAAGCTGCGCCAGAAACTGATTAAGGAGTTCTTCCTGAACTGATCGAGCCAGGATCGGTGCGAAAGAACGAGGAGAACGAAAATGGAAAAAACAAAAGCAATTCTGATCGACATCACGAAGTGCATAGGCTGCCGCAGCTGCGAGCAGGCCTGCAAGCAGATTCACGGATTCCCAATGGCAACGGAAGCGAAACTATCTCCCACGGCCTTAACCGTGGTCGAAGACCACAACGACCGCTTCGTGCGCAAGATGTGCATGAACTGTCAGGACCCCGCATGCGCCTCGGCCTGTCTGGTGGGCGCGCTCAGGAAAACCGAACTTGGGCCGGTCACCTACGAAGCATCGAAGTGCATCGGATGCCGCTACTGCATCGTGGCCTGCCCCTTCAACGTGCCACGCTACGAATGGACGAAGCTCGTGCCGTTCGTCAAGAAATGCGACATGTGTTACGCGCGCCAGGTCAAGGGTGAGCCTCCCGCCTGCGTTGAAGCCTGCCCGGTGCAGGCCTCCATCGTGGGGTGGCGCGACGAGATTCTGGAGGAAGCGCAGAAACGGATTCTGCTCGATCCGAAGTACGTCAAGCACATCTATGGCAGCGAGGAGGCTGGCGGCACGTCGGTCTTCTTCATCTCCGATGTCCCATTTGAAAAATTGGGTTTCGGCACAGTGCCCACGCAGCCCATGCCCGTCCTCACAGCGAACGCGCTCGGCGATGTGCCGACCGTGGTGCTCGTCGGCGGAAGCCTGCTCGCCGGGTTGTACTGGATTACTAACCGGCGCAAGCAAGTGGCATGGGAAGAAATTCGTGCAACGGCCGCCAACAACACGAGCGGCAAAACGGAAAGGAGCTAAGTATGTCTACGCCTTCGATCTTAGAATCATCAGGTCAGGGATCTCCACAACAGGCGACCTCAAATCACGGGTCTCCCAGTCACGGGTCTCTGCTGTCCAAAATTACGCTCTGGCGAACCATCGTCGTTTTAATTTTGGCCGCCGGATGCTACGGAGCCTATGCGCGCTTTGCGCTTGGCCTTCATGACTCGACTCATCTCACCGATGGCCAGCCCTGGGGTTTGTGGGTAGGACTCGGCACCTTATGCGGGGTCGGCATCTCGGCCGGCGGATTCGCCATCGCGGCCGCCGTTTACCTGCTCGGCTTTGAACGCTACCGTCCTATCGTGCGCGTCTCCGTCCTGCTCTCATTCCTCGGCTATCTTACGGTGGTTATTGGGATGATGTATGAACTCGGGTTGCCCTGGAGAATCTGGCATCCCATCGTGATGTGGAACCGGCATTCGATTCTGTTCGAGGTCTCATGGTGCGTCATGCTTTACACCACCGTGTTAAGCCTGGAATTTTCGCCGGCGCTGGTGGAGGTGATTCCCTGGAAGGCGTTCCGCGAGTTCTACCTGAAGTGGCATCACGAGATCCTGATTGGCCTGGTCATGATCGGAGCCGTGCTCTCCTCGCTGCACCAGTCTTTTCTTGGCGGCCTTTACCTTCTGGCCAAGGGCAAACTCGATCCGCTCTGGTACAGCCAGTATCTGCCCACCTTGTTTTACCTGTCGGCGGTTCCGGCAGGCCTTGCTGCCACCATCATGGTCGCTTACCTTTGCACCCGTTCAATGAACGCGCGCATTGACCCGGCCATCCTCACCGAGATGAGCCAGGTGATCGCGCCGCTGCTCTACGTCTACGCGCTTTTCCGCGGCATCGATCTCTTCACCCATGGCGGCGCGGCATACATCTTGCAGTGGCGCGAAGAATCGCTGCTGTTCTTCCTGGAGATTGGATTGTTCGTGGTGGCGCCTGTCATTTTGCTGAGCCAGGCTAAGATCCGCACCAATCCGCAACGTCTTTACTTAACATGCTCGCTCATCGTGATGGGCTTTATCGCCAATCGTCTGAATGTTTCCGTAACCGCATTCGAGCGCACCTCGGGATTCCATTACGTTCCCAGGTGGACTGAATTCGCCCTCTCGATGGCCACGGTAACAGCCGCCGCGGTGGCATTCCATTACGCGGTGCGGTATCTGGATATCGTCCCGAAAAACGTAACCACAAAGAAGTGGATGATGGGCAGCGCGGCGACGGCCTGAAGTCAGTACGTGGAATAGCCGCACAAGAGCAACGGTATGTAGCTCGATGGCACGAAAATCAGCAGAGCGCGTGAAATGCGCTCGAAAGGAGAGTGAAAGCAACAACCAAAAAGTATTCTTGAGCAATACAAATACTAACGAACAGTCTTAAAGGTCGCGGGCGGCTCTAACCGGAGCCGCCCGCGATCGTGTAACGGCCCCCATCATTTTCAAGCAAATATCGATCCCGTAATGCTTGATCCTGTCATGCTGAGCCAAGGTCGAGCAGAGCAAATGCGAAGCTCGACCGCAGTCGAAGCATTCCTACCTCCCCGGAAACTTCACACGTGCGGATTAGTTGGAAAGCGAGCTTCAGGAATTGTCTCTGCAAATCCTTGCCCTTACAAATCCCTTGACACCCAAGCGTAGAATGAATCCAGCGGTGAGTCAGCTCAGCTGATCCAGGCACCCGGCCCGCCCAGGCGGAAGCCGGTCTTAAGCTCTTTAAATAGTCGGTAGCGTGTCAAGCGTGAATGAGCACTGCCCAAAAAAGCAACTTGTGCGCTCCGCGGCGGGAAAAATGAGCCAACTCACTTATTTTCAAGACTTTGCTGAATTAACCCTTGCCGCTCAAGACTTTGCAAAAATTGGCGGCCAAAGTCTTGATTCCAATAGACCGGGGGGGAGGGGGATAGCCCAAAAAATGGAACCAGCAGGTTACCCTTGCAAACCGCAGCTCGCTCTTACTTTTCGATCCGTTGCAACCTGAAAAGCAGCGTGCCCCAGCCAAGCTTGGCGCGCATCTGCACCGGGATGTGGTTGGCGTCATCGGTATACCATGCCCACACTTTGCCCTTCGACGCGAGCGGACCCGAGGTGGCTTCAGCCGTCACCATCACGGTCGAAAATGTTCCGGCTGGAACTCTCACCTGCTCGCGCTTTTCGACCGTCGCGCGGACCAAGGTTGTTTTTCCGTCGCTGATGGGAAATTCATAAATCGCGCCGGGCTGCAGCGGCAACGACTGCAAATAGTAAAAGCCCGTGATCACGTCGGTGGTGCAGCCGGCCAGATCGCTCTCCACGTGCTTGGTCTCGCCCGTCTTCAAATTCTTTTCGTCTAGTACGCTCTTCTTGCGGGCGTAGTCGAAATGAATGGACGTTTCACGCCGATGAGAACCTTCTTCGCTGTGTTTGAAAATGGAGATTGAGCAGAAAGTACGCGGATCAAACCGCGCTTCAAAACGATCATGCACCGGGAAGAGAACGTTCACGGGCCCTTGTGACTCAGCCGTCGCGATAACCTTGCGCTCATTCCCCGCAGGTTCCATGAGAACGGAACCCGTGCCAGCGGTGATCATGTGCCACTCGGCGGCGTACACGTAGCCCTGCAAATCGGGAAACCGGTAGTTGGGAGGCGGAGGGACAACCTGGGCTGGCGCGCGCCCGATCGAAGCCGTGGGTGGGGCTTGCTGACTGTATAGGATGCCTTGCGACGGGAAACAAAACAGCGCGGCGAAGGCGAGAACACGGAAAACGCGGGAATGGAAGTGAGTCACCGGCACGATTCGAAAATTCCGCAAAGCTGAGGGCAGACTATCACACCGTTTTCTTGCGTCTCGCTCCGAAGGTAACTCAGCGAATGATTAGTTTGGCCGCGAGGATCAGAAGCAAAACCGCACAGCCGAGGGTCGCTTGATATTCACGGTGTTTCCGGTAGCGCGCCCACGAATACTCGGCTTTTTGATTGCGATAAGGGCTAATCCGGGGCATGAAACGCGGCACGGAGCGCGCATAGTCGCCGTACTCCGGAAAAACCTGGCGCAGGTAACGTTCCTCACCAGCCACTACGGGCACATAAATCATAATGAACAGAATAAGCATGAGGCCAACAATCCACCAACTACGCGCGGCCACGGCGAAACCCGCAGCCATGATCAGCGAACCCAGATAAAGAGGGTTGCGCATGTAAGAGTACGGGCCACTAGTGGTGAGTTGCCTGTCTTTTTGTACGTGGCCCGATGCGAACGCTCGCAGTACCAATCCGGGGATAGTGAGAAGCGCACCTGCGGCAAGTGAAAACCAGGAAGGCCGAGCGAGCCAGACATATGCGACTGCAGTGAGAAAACTCAGCGGAACCCGTATGCGGCGGGCGATTCGGGCCCACGTCCATGGTGTGGTTTGTGGAGTGTGCTGCGACGCGGATTGGGGCGAGGATTCAGTCACGCGAAATCCATCCGGATTCGTGCAGAAGTTTTCCCGCCGCGGCCGCCACGTCTTGGGTTGTGATCTCGAGCAAGCCTTGCTCTGGCTGGCGGTGACGCGAGTGATCTGTAAGGCTATTGGCGCTGCGCAACACGATCGACCGGGCGCCAAATGGGCCGTTACGCGCGGGGTCTGTCGGACCAAAAATCGCGACCACTGGAATCTTCAAAGTGGCCGCGAGATGCATGGGACCAGTATCACCGCCAATAAACAAGCGCGCGCGGCGGGTGAGCGCAATTAATTCAGCTATCGAGCAAGAAACACGTTGCGCTGCGCCTCCACTCGACTCCTCGACCGCGGCCGCCAGCGATTCTTCGCCGGGACCGAAGTTTACCAGCGAGCGGATCCCCACCCGCGCAAGTTCATTGGCAATGATGCCGTAACGTTCCGGGGGCCATTGCTTCGCGCCCCAGCCCGCTCCTGGATTGAGCAGGACAAAATCGCCGAGATCTTCTGTCAAAGAAGATATTTTCTTCTCCGCGTCCGCGTCGACCGGAAGCCCGGTGTGGGGAGCGCACTCCGACGCAGCGGCTGCCCCCGGAGCGGCCAAATCACCGTCCGCAACACCGTTGGATGAGCGATCGATAGGTGCGGGATGAATATCCGCATAATAATTGATGACCGCGTGCGCCAGGCTTAGCGCCTGTGCTACAACATGTTTGCCGCCCGCTTCCACCTGACGCGTGTAGAACATACTTGCCGCGTTTTCGCGCGGCTGAGCAGCGCCAAATATGATGGGGGCCTTCGACCACTGCGCGAGCAGAGCCGAACGAACCGCGCCTTGGAAGTCGATGGCCGCGTCATATTCGATTCCCCGCAACTCGCTTAAGCCCGCGGCAATTTGTTGCAGCGTGTTGAACGAAAATAGCGAGCGCCGCCATTCGCCAAGCTTGACGGTATGAATGCGATCGGCGAGGGGACGCTCCGGCGAGCGTAGGCCCGACCGCGGACAGCGCAACGTACACAACAGTTCGGCCCAGCGCTCTTCGACCAGCCAGCCGAGATTGGCATGCGGAAAAGCCGCGCGCAGCGCCGCCGCAGCGGGCAAGGTGTGAATGATGTCTCCCATAGCGCTGAGGCGAACAATGAGCAGGCTTTCACATCGGGAAACGGCACCGCCGGAAGGAACCTCTGTCATCGGAGCAGCCTCACCCTTTTCGCAACCCGCGCAGCGCGCCGATGATTTCACTCGCCGAGTGATCTTTGGGATCGCCGACAATGACGACCCGTCCTCCGCAAGCTTCTACCTCCGCGCGCTCGGGGACTGTCTCCGCCGTATAGTCGGTGCCCTTGGCATGGAAATCCGGGCGAATCTCGCGGATGATAGCACGCACATCTTTCTCCGGGAAAATCACGACCGCATCGACGTCGGCGAGAGCGGCAAGAATCTCGGCGCGTTCGTGGGCGGGGGTCAGCGGACGTCCTTTGCCCTTCAGCGCGCGTACAGAATCGTCGGCATTGATGGCGACGACGAGCCTGCCGCCGAGAGCGCGCGCGGCATGCAGATAGCGAATGTGGCCAACATGTAAGACATCAAAGCAGCCGTTGGCCAGGGTCAGGCGCTCGCCAGCCTGCCGCCATCCGGCGACGCGCTGCTGAAGTTGCTCACGCGAGACGATCTTTGACTGAATGGATGTAGCCAATCTATAACCAATAGCGATGCGACTAATAGCGATGTGACTCGGGTCGATGTGACAGCCATTACCAGGTTTAATGCTGTTTGGCCACGGCTGGCGCTTTTTCTAGCGCCGCTAAGAGCTCTTCTCCGCTTACTGTCGCCGTGCCGCGCTTCATGACGACGATACCGCCGGCATAGTTGGCAAGATGAGAGGCTTCTTCGGCGGTTGCGCCCGCCGCCAGCGACGCAGTGAACGTGGCCACGACGGTATCGCCGGCGCCGGTGACATCCGCCACCTCATCGCTGCCGTAGATCGGAATATCGACCGGCTTGTGCCTGCGAGGAAAAACGACCATGCCATCCTTGCCGCGCGTAATGACCAGTGATTCGAGTTGCATCTCGCCGGCAATCTGCTCGCCCGCGGCCACAAGACGATCCCAGTTGTCCCCGATGCGGATGCCAAGCGCTTCTTCGACTTCAGATTCGTTCGGGGTCGCGGCGGTGATGCCGGTGAATTCCATCATGCGATGGCGCGAATCGAGCATGACCGGGACTTTATCGACGCCGCGTTTTTCGCGGATCACATTCAACAGCGCGGGCGTGGCCGCGCCATAGCCGTAATCGGAGATGAGCAGCGCATCGGAAGCGCGCGCGTATTCGCGCGCAGCCAAAACCAGTTCGCGGCGCAGATGT
Organism: Terriglobales bacterium; assembly: GCA_049589875.1. Lineage (GTDB taxonomy): Bacteria > Acidobacteriota > Terriglobia > Terriglobales > Acidobacteriaceae > Acidiflorens. The sequence goes on along the minus strand of JBAWBR010000088.1, from coordinate 16,118 downwards.
TGATTCGGGCCTTCGGCGGATTCGCGGTCCAGGCGTACAACCTGCTGTCCTGAGGTGTGCGCAAAGCCAGCGAGAATGCGGGTTTTTGTAACCGTGGAATAACTCTTATCCTTCAGCACGCCGCTGACCGGGATGCGCTTGTGGCGAAAAGCGCGGAGCAGCAGCCGGCCCGCTTCGTCGTCGCCCACCACGCCAACGGGCAGCACAGTAACACCCAGATCGGCGAGATTATAAATGGCATTGGCGCCGCCGCCCGGCACCATGCGGCGATCGCGATGCTTCAGGATGAGCACGGGTGCTTCGCGGGAGACGCGGGAAATTTCGCCAAAAACAAATTCATCGGCGACCAGATCGGCGAGCACAGTTACCGTGACTTTGGTGAACGATTCAACAATCTTCCGCAACCGGTCGTTTTCTCTTGTGTGCTTTGTCATTCGTTCGTTCTGACTTCGCTTTGACATGGTTCGGCTAGTGATTCAATTCAGAAGAGCAGCGCCGAGCCTTGACTTTCGCAACCACAATTCTCTCACGACTGGGGGCTCAGAATTCCGATTCTATTGAGAATGGTGTCCACGATGTCAGACGGAGCGGGAGCGGTGTTGAGCACGGCGAGGACGAGTGGCTTTAGGCTCTCCTGCAGCTGACCGAAATTAACGGCGTCTTTCTCAGTGGTCAGAAAACCGCCAGCGGAGCGCTGTGTGCTCGCTGCGAGAAGTTTCTCGATGTCGCGCTGGTTGTAACGATGATGATCGCGGAATGCGATTTCCGCTACGGGCTGGATTCCTGCCGCGCGCACCTGCGCGAAGAACTGCTCTGGATGGGCGATCCCGCAGAACACTACTGGCGAGGCGGGCGCATTTGCGATGACGATCTCCCGTTTGACCCGCCAGATAAGTTTTCCCTGCAATGCGGGATGAGCCGCAGCGGATTCGGACGGGAGCACAATAGCATGCGCTCGCGCAAGTGAAGCGAGTGGCTCGCGCAACCTGCCCGATGGCAGCAGACGGTCTTCGAAGTCGCGATCAGAGACCAATACGATATCGAAATCCCGGGCCAAGGAACGGTGCTGAAAGCCGTCGTCCAAGATATGTACCTGCGAGGCGAACTTCGCTTCGGCGAGTTGGCCTGCTGCATATCGGCTTTCGCCGACTACCACGGGAACATCCAGCCGCCGCGTAATGAGTAGTGGTTCATCGCCAAAATCGGTTGCGCCGCCGTTTGCCTCAACTACGAGCGCGCCGCGAGTCTTGCGCCCATATCCACGTGACAAAACATCGAAGCGAATACCCCGCGCCTTCAGCATTTCACCAAGAGCAATGACAAATGGAGTTTTGCCCGCTCCGCCTACGGATAAATTGCCGACGCTCACCACCGGTCTTTGCAGACGTTTTGCCGGAAGCGTGCCATGATCGAATAATGAATTCCGAAGCGCGCTGGCGGCGCCATAGATGCCAGTGAACGGATTCATTGCGCGCCTTCGCTCGCCGATCGGGGCTCTGCCAGCGGCGCGTTCATCAATTCGGCGAGCGCGCTTATTGTCCTCGCTGTGGCGCCGCGCTGCGATTCGAGAGCTGCCAGCGCATTTCTGCCAAGCGCGCTGCGCTCGGACTCATTGGCAATTAATTCCATGAGAACCAGGGGCAACTCCGACAAACCCACGACCCGTACCGCATTTCGGCTGAGAAAAAAGTTCACAATGTCGCGGAAATTTTCGTAATGGTTACCAGTAACAATTGGGATGCCATACAGCGCAGGCTCAAGAATGTTGTGGCCGCCACGCGGCACCAGGCTTCCGCCAACAAAAGCAACAGTCGCAAGCGAGTAGAGCGCAGCCAACTCGCCAATGCTGTCTAGCAAAAGTACGCTGCCCGCGAGCGGTTCGCCGCTCCATAGCGAGCGGCGCGACATGCGAATGCCCAGCCTCTCAACCAATGCGGCGCCTTCAGCGAAGCGCTCAGGGTGGCGAGGGGCGAGAATCATGACTGCCTTGGGATGCGTCGCTAGAATATTTTGAAATGCGCAAAGTAGCGGTGATTCCTCGTCTTCAAGCGTGCTGCCGCAGACCAGAATCGGCCACGCGCAAGGCGAGTCTGAGCTTGCATCGCCGAAAGCCTCATGCAAACTGGCGACGATGGCTGGCTGGTCGGGCGGCGCGACATCGAATTTCAAATTGCCTGCGACGCTGGCCTTTGCCCCAAGTGCGCCGATCTCAATGAGCCGGCGACGATCTTCTTCGGTCTGCGCCAAAAACAAATCGACATTTGTTAGCACGCGAGGCAGCCATCGCCGCAGCCGCTTATATCCAGGAAATGAGCGGTCGGAGATTCGGCAGTTGACCACGGCGATGCACGCTCCGCTGCGTTTAGCGCAGCGCAGGAAATTCGGCCAGAATTCAGTTTCTGCGATCACGCACAATTGCGGACGCAGCGCATCTATGTAGGGACCGATGGCTAACGTAAAGTCGAGCGGAAAGTAAAAGACGTTCTTCGAGCCGAAGCGTTTCGCGGCCAGCTTCTGTCCCGTGGTTGTTGTAGTGGAAACTACAATTCGATGCGATGGAAACTGCAGCCGCAACCCCTCGACCACAGAGTTAATCGCGACTACCTCGCCGACCGAAACGGCATGCACCCAGATCGTCGGCTTTGCGTTGCCAGCCCGCAGCGCAACTGGAACCGCGCCCAGCCTTTGGCGCAAGCCCGCCCGATACTTGCCGTGCCGCAACATCTGCAGCAGCCAATATGGCAGCGTGACGATAAGCGAAAGAGCGAGCAGCGCACTATAAATTGCGTACATGAACAGGACTCATTCTAACTGTCAGCGTCAAATCTTCACCGCGTCCTCTTGTCCCTGTCGGCCTCTTCGGCGCGCCTCGCCCTTCTTTTCCGACGTGGGTGCGGCTCCACTCGCGCTGGCCGCATCCTATAATCCAGCTATGCCAAAACTGTTTGGGCGTCCCGCTGGGTTTGGGCCGGTAAAGGCTTCTTGCGTGGTCGTGCTCTGGTGCGCGATCGCAATTGCCTCGAAGGATTTCATTATGCCCGACGCCCATCCGGCCCGCACGTATCCAGCTCATGATGAGCATCCGACGGAAAAGGTGACGATCGCAGTCGATCCTTATGACGTGGAGTACAAAGCGAACATCTTCAGTGTCAATTACCGGAACTATGGTTTCATGCCTGTATTTTTTGTGATCACAAATGACAGCGATCAGCCGATTGCGCTGCCGGCAATGAAGGCTGAATTGAACACCGTGAACCGTTCCAAACTTTATCCTCTGGACGCGGAAGATTTGGTGCGACGCATGTCACACCCATCGCGCAGCGACGCTCCCACCTTGCCGATTCCGCTGCCGACGAAAAAAGTGAAAGGCGGCGTAAGCCAGAAGACGATGGATGAGATCGATCGTGCGCAATTCGAGGCTAAGGCGGTCGAGCCGCACTCTACGGCGCGAGGCTTTCTGTTCTTCGACGTTTCTGGTATTTCAAATCCGCTTGCGGGGGGGACCTTTTATCTGACGGGCGTGAAGGACGCGAAGGACAACGAATTGATGTATTTTGAGATTCCGCTGGAGAAATACCTGAGCGCGCCGGAGCCCCAGAAGCGGTAGTCGCGGCCGTGCGGCATCGCCCGCTATAATCGGACGTTATGGTGGCCCCATCGGCGCTCTCAGACGCACTCGTCGCCAAATACGAACCGGTCATTGGATTAGAGGTCCATGTGCAGTTGCTGACCGCGTCGAAGATCTTTTGCTCCTGCTCTACGCGTTTTGGCGACCCGCCAAACACCGATGTTTGCCCCGTTTGTCTGGGAATGCCGGGGGCTCTACCAGTACTTAACCGCAAGGCGGTCGAATTCGCGGCGCTGGCGGCAATGGCGCTCAACTGCCGGGTAAACGAAACCTCGATTTTCGCCCGCAAGAATTATTTTTATCCCGATCTGCCCAAGGGCTACCAGATCTCGCAGTATGATAAGCCGCTCGCCGAGCATGGATTCATCGAGATCGATATGGCCGAAGGGAAGAAACGAATCGGCATCACTCGGCTCCATTTGGAAGAAGACGCAGGCAAGAGCCTGCATGAGGGCTTTCCAGATGCCGCGACAAAGACCGCCATTGACCTTAACCGTACTGGAGTTCCGCTCGCCGAAATTGTCAGCGAGCCGGACATGCGCTCGCCGGACGAAGCTTTTCAATATCTGACGCGGCTCAAGGAGGTCATTCTTTATACCGGCGTGGGCGACTGCAATATGGAGGAGGGCTCGTTACGCTGCGATGCGAATATCAGTGTGCGCCCGCGCGGGCAAGAACAATTTGGCACGAAGACAGAAGTCAAGAACGTCAATTCGTTTCGCTATGTCAAGCAGGCGCTGGAGTACGAGATTGAGCGCCACATTGGGGTGATTGAGGCCGGCGAACGAATCGTTCAGGAAACGCGGCTCTACAATGCTAATGAGGGCCGCACTTACGGAATGCGATCGAAAGAGCTGGCGCACGACTATCGGTATTTTCCGGAGCCCGATTTGCCGCCGCTGGTGGTGAATGAAAAATGGCAGAGTGAAATTCGGGCCGGTTTGCCAGAACTTCCTGAGGCTCGCCGCGAGCGCATGATGCGTGAATATGCGATCACGGCAAGAGACGCTTCCACGCTGACCTCAACCCGCGCACTCGCCGATCAGTTTGAATCTGCGGCGCGTGCTGCGAAAAATCCCAAGCGCGTGGCCAACCTGGTGCAAAGCGAGCTGATAGGACGGCTGAAAGCGCAGTCGCTTGCACTGGAGCGGTCGCCGATTTCGATGGCAGGAGTTGCCGCATCGGCCGACCTGGTCGAATCGGGTGCGATTTCGGGCAAGATGCTGAAGGATCTTTACGATTTATCCTTTGAGCGCCGCAAGGATTTTCCGGCCGTCTACGAAGAAGAGGGCCGCCCCGAGCAGTCGCGCGATACATCGGCGCTAGAAAAGCTGGCGGATGAGTTGATCGCCGCAAATCCCAAGCAGGTTGAACAGTATCGCGCGGGCAAGAAGACGATGCTGGGATTTTTTGTTGGACAGATCATGAAGGCATCGAAGGGGCAGGCCAATCCGCAGCTCGTCAACGAAGTGATGATGAAAAAGCTGGAGGAGTAGGCTGGACTTGATCGCCCTCGCGGTTACCATGCTTCTCGCGCGAGAACATTCGGGGCGCGCGAGGACACAGCCGCGAATCGCGGCTTCGTTAAACAACGATTGGGGCAGCGCCTACTTTGCCGCGCCGGCGTTCTTCAGAATCTCACTGGCGTAGGAGTTCGTGATCTTGGCATCGTCGCGAAGAGTTTCGTAATATGCCGCCTTTAGCAGCTGCTCACGCCGGTCGCGCAATTGTTGCCGTATCGCCTGCTGGACGCGCGGATCGTTCAGATCGCGCTGACCCGCTGGTTCCTTCGCAATCAGTTTCACGATCAAATACGCGCTTACCTGATGATTCGCCGGATTCACCATGGGAATCACGGGCGTGTACTGCCCGGGTTTCAGCCTCATTACCGCCTCGCGCGTTGCCGGGTCAGCCTGCTTCAGCGCCGATTCAGGAGCCATTCCAAGATCGCCGCCGTTATTGCTCGTCTCCGGGTCCTCGGAATAGCCCATGGCCAGCGTGGCGAAATCTTCGCCGCTATCGAGCCGGTTCGCAATCATCTGTATTTTCTTTTTGGCGTCGGCGTCATTCTGTGCTTTGCTGTTTTGCAGATTGTGCACTTGTGGCACCGGCATTCCGGTGACCACAATCTTCGCGAGGTGATACTGCGGCTCGATCAGATTGAATTCAGCCTTGTGATCGTTGTAGTAGGTCGCGACATCCTGATCTGTGATGTTGATTCGCGATGTGATCTCTTTGTTCAGTACTTTGTCCTGCGTAAGCGAACGCCGCAAGTCGCGCTTGAAATCGTCGAGCGTGATTTTCTTTTCTTCCAGACGCTTGTTGAATTCCTCGGCGGTATAAGGAGATTTAATTTCGTTAAGCTTGCGGTCCACTTCTTCGTCAGTCGCCAGTAGCCCCAGCTTCTCGGCGCGGCGCATCAGAATCTCGGTTTCAATCAGCTCGTTCAGAATGCTCAGCCGAAGGCTAACCGCCTGCTCGCCCACGGGCTTCTGGTCCGATCCCGCGGTTTGATTTGCGTAGTATTTATCCACTTCGCTGCGGTAGATTTTGCGGCCATTCACGGTCGCCATAACATCCCCGCCAACGGTCTCGTGATTACAACCCAATGCTGCGAGCAGCAGACAGCCGCTGACCAGGATGAGGCTGGTTCTCCTTAACTCACCATGAAAATGGGTCTTCAATTTTCCTCCTCGACCAACGAAGCGATCGTGCTCTCGGTATCTCTTCATCTTGATCTTGCAGATCGTCCTGCACTCGATCGATCTTCAGCCATTAATTTGCAGGAGCAGGCGAGGGCGCTTTTCCATCCGCTGATGCGGACTTATTCTGCGGTGCAGCCACGCCCGCATCCTTGAGGGCGCCGTCGAGCGCAGCCCGCAGCTCATTGGCGGGAACCGCGCCATCCAATTTTTGCCCGTTCACAAAAATCGTTGGAGTGGCTTCCACGCCGATCGCGTCTCCTTCGTTCATCGACGCGCGCACGGTTTTCTCGTCCTGCGCTTTAACGCAAGCCTGCAACTTGGCAATATCGAGCTTGTGCCTCTCGCCATTGATCGCAGCCAGCCGATCCAATTCCGCCATTGCAGCCTCGCGGCTCTTCCCACCGCCCACCGCCTGCTGATTGGCATGAAGATAATCGGCGTAATCCCAATAGGCATCGGATGATTGCGCCGCAATGCAGTTCGCATCTACCGCCGCATGCACCGCCCAGGGGTGGATTTCCTCAAGCGGGTAGTCTTTGTAGACGAAGCGCACACGGTCGCCGTACTCCTTGAAAAGTTCCAAAATTGTGGCGTGCATTCGCGAACAAAATGGGCACTCGAAATCGTCGTAATTGACAAGGACCACTTTTGCATCCTTATTGCCCCGCGTGGGACGGCCCACCAAATCGATCTTGTTCATGATTTCCGCATATGGATCTTTGGTCAGATCCATTCTCGTCAGGCGAATGAGGGCCTTCTGATCGCGCGATAGGAGAAATTCATAAGCCTGCTTTTTTTGCGGGCCGTCGAACTCGATCGTCAAAGCGTCGTAGTTCGGAAACTCGCTTGCGCGAAGCGGTCCCGCGACCACCTTCACATCCGGTGGCAAAGCATAATAAGCGCGCACCTCACGATCCACCACCTGCATAAGATCGGGTGAGATCGCTGGCCCCGCGGGCTGTGCCGGTTGGGACGGGGGCGACTGGGCGGAGCAGCCCAGACAGATCGCCAATAGCAAAAATAACGCGCGGTGCAGCATCATGAGTAGAAACCACCTGAACATTGGGAATTCGCTTGATTATCTCACGGCGAATAGAGGAGCGGCTTGGCGCTAGCTTTTCGAGCGTGCGCGCATCAGCTCCGCGGCGGGAAGCAGTTGATTCATCGATCCGGAGCGGAAACCTTCCAAGTCGAGAGTCACGAATTTGAACCCGAGGTCTTTGAAGATCGCCGTGAACTCGCGAGCCATTTCTCCGCTGAGCGCATGGGCCATTTCTTCGCGCGCAATCTCAATGCGCACAATTTCTCCGTGGTGGCGCACTCGGAATTGACGAAACCCCAGACGACGCAGAGAATCTTCGCCTCGCTCGACCGTCCTCAGTGCTTCCGGCGTAACCGGGCGCCCGTATTCGATGCGCGAGGAAAGACACGCCGACGCCGGTTTGTTCCACACGCTTAGGCCCGCCTGGTGTGCCAGTTCGCGAATCTCAGCCTTGGTCAGGGCGGTATCCAGCAGTGGCGCGAGCACGCGGTGCTCACGCGCCGCTTTCTGTCCGGGCCGAAAATCGCCCAGGTCGTCGGCATTCACGCCATAGGCGATCGCCGCCCCGCCATTTTTATCCAGACCATTCTGCTGCCAGTACCGTTCAAGTACGGCGAACAGCTCATCCTTGCAATGGAAGCAGCGCATGGAATCGTTGCGTGCATACTCTGGCTTTTCCAGTTCATGCGTCTCGACCACACTTACTGGAATGCCGTGCTCACGCGCGAACCCGAGCGCGTCGGCAAGATGAGTTCTAGCCAGGCTGGGAGAGTCCGCAATCACCGCGCACATTGCGTCGCCAAGCAATTCGTGGGCCGTCCACGCGAGAAAAGCCGAATCCACGCCGCCCGAGTACGCCACAATGAGTTGCGAATGCGCGCGGATAATTTCTTGCAGCCGCGCGAATTTGCCCTGCAGCGTCATTGGCGTTTCCACAATCCCGATTCTATTCGCGACGAGGCAAGCCCAATAGGGCTGAACGTTATGCTACCTCTAATACAGTCTTTCTTGGCGCCTCAAATTGCCGAATGCTCCAACGTTGGCCAGAGTGAAACTGAATCGATATTCGTTCTCATTGCGAACGGCGCCCAGCGCGAACCGTCGGTACTCGAGGTTGACTCCACAGCAATCCCAGTTATAACTGGTCTGCGCGGTTGCAAACTGCAGATTACCCTCATTGGCGTCAAAACCGAAGCTGGTCGCCGCACTCAGCCCGCGTTTGTTGAGTTGTCCGTAGCCGCCGAGGATTCGAAACTGATTGTAGTTCGTTGGTCCCGGTGGACCGATTCCAGCAGTGGCGTCGAGAACGTGCAGAAACGCATCGCCGCCCCCTATCGTATATGGGCCGTAATGGTAGTTGACCATCGCGTTACTTCCATTGATGCGCCCAGTCTTGAGGTCGTAATCCAGATCCCACTCTGTATTCGTGCGCGGACTGGTTTCAACTCGCAGCCGTGAGATTAATGGAGAAAACCGTCGCGCATCGTTCAGGAACGCGATTCCGGTGAAATCCGCCGTACTCGTGAACACATTGCGTACTCCGGCGGCTAGCGCATCGCCGAAGGTCGGATCGAAGAAATATTTTTGCCCAATCTCCCAGCTCGCGATCTCCCGCGGGCCCACCGAGCACGGTTGCGTGTCCGGAGTCGGAGGCGGTTCCCACGGCACCGCCCCCAGTTGTGGTGACCCGCCGACGTTAAGCGTGCTCATCGATGGAACGTCGCAATCCGTTCCCGATTCGCGCTTGGCGTAGAGGCGATTCACAATCGAATACTCGACTTCATTCGTGTTTGTAAGCACGTCAGCGGCGTCGAAACGCTCAATCTCCGAAAAATTGTCGATGCCGGTCAAGTAGTCGTAACGTACCCGTGGCTCGAACACATGCTTCCACTTGCGGTTCAACCATGAGCCGTCGAAAACCTTTGACAAACCTGGTGGACGGAAATCGACCGACGCCTCTAACGACTTGCGGTTCAGCGCATCACTCTCCGCGGCCTCAAGCGAAGGATAAAGGCGCTGCGTATACAGCGTATCTCGCAGCGTAAGCGCAGGCCGCAGCGACCATCCCTGCCATAGCAACGGCATTGCCAGTGTGGGGGCGAGATCGAATCTACCAACTAGTGCCGCCGTTCGAAAGCCGAGTTGACGGCGCTGCAAGCCTTCCGTCGCGCTCTCAAACGACCAATAGAATGGCGAATTCCCCAACTGCCGCTCCTCGCTCGACACAAAGACGCTTGGAGTGTGCAGAATTCGCACCAATTCTGTCGAAGTAATGTTCGTGCAACCTGTGTTGGTTCCGATCTCGGGAACACATACATCGAAATTCTGGTAGCGCTCCCCGAGAGCGTTAAAATGAAATCCATCGGTTGTATTGGAAAGAAAAATCTGGGAACGCACTTCAGAGTCGATAGCCTGCGAATAGACCTCGGTAAATGCGATTCGATAGACAAATGAACTTAGATAATCGATATTGGCCGCACCGCGAATATTTCCGAAGGGATGCTCGGCCTCGAATCGCGCGTCCTCGCCGCCTTGGTTCACCGGAGGCGTGCCGATGCCCCTATCCACCACCCCTGTATAGGTGAAGTAAAGGAACGATCTCTCGCTTGATCGCATACGGAACGCGCCCTGTTGCGCCCAGCCACGCTTCGAATAATATTCCGCGCCGGCGGTCACATCCGTACTGCGATTAAAAACCCAGTAAACCGAATCGCCTGCGATATAACCCTTCGTCGAAGAGTTGCCCACGCTGGGAATTAGCAATCCGCTCTGCCTTCCCTGTTGTACCGGATGGGTTACGTACGGAAAATAGAAAATAGGGATGCCAAACAAGCGGAAATCGCTGTGGTAGATCTTTGCCGTACTGTCCACATCCACGTCAATGCGTTGCGCATTAAACAACCACTTCGGATGCGGTAGGTCGCACGTTGTCACCGTGCCTTGCTGCACCAGGTAATGGTTGGGGCCGTTCTTTTCGACTATTTTCCCGGTGAACGCAAACGGGTTGGAAGAACTCAGCACATACCGCGATCGTTTCCCGCGAAACCCTGCCGTTCCAACCACGCTATAGAATTTTCCAACTTGTGTTTGGAGATTATAGGTTCCATGGCTCGCCTCCACATGTTCATCGTAGGGACCGCCGTCGAGCACCATGTGCCCTTCTAGTTCGCTATCCCCGGTGTCTGAGTTGTAGGTGATTGCGTCGGCGCGCAGAATGTAGTCGCGATAGTCAATTTCCGCGTCTCCCCGCAGGTGGTAAACTGACCCCTCTTTTTCCTGTTCGATAGCCCGGATTGTCACATTTTGCTCTACCTGGCCCGATGGAGCCGGCGCTGATGACGCTACTTTCGCGGTATCAAGAGGCGGCGTCTGGCTGGTTACTACTCCGCAGGCGAGAAGAAGGTGACAGACCAAAGCGGTCGTGATAAAGATTCGAGAGCGGGTAATCATTAGCGGGTAATCCGCATTTGCGGGTGCTACGCCAGCCAGTGTGCCTACGGGAACGAGTTGACCTTAGCACGCGGCGGCAGGAGGAAGCAAAACCAGGCTTCATGGGTAGTGCTTCAATTTGATTTCGTGGTCTTGTGACACATCGTTTGCCCTGGCCTGCTCTGGCTCTGGCATTCTTCGCTGACCGTTTTTTAAAGATGACCGGATTCATGAATTCCGCCAGCCCCGGGGATTACGCCCCGGAACCGCATCTCCTCGCATTGGGCACCGCTGCGGAGGCGGAACACTTAGCGGAGCCAGGACCGGCGGCTGCCGCCAATTCTCAGGCCGAGCAGGGACCCGCGCGCGCGGCTGAGCTTCAGCTCGACACTGTCACCTGGCGGCGCGAAGTGGCGACGCGCTTGGCACACTATCGCACACGGCGCAAACCACGCGCCCCGCGCTACCCATCGCTGCTGCTGCCTTTCGACGCCCACAACAGCACCCGGCCTTTCGCGCATCCGGATTCAGAATTGCACAGGAAAAAAGGATCGAATGAAGTAGCGCTTGGGGAGGGCGGTTTTTCGGACACGGCTGCGGCTGGGATGACGCTAGCCTCGACGATCTTTGAGAATTCCGTTGCCGAGGAAGCCGATTTGTGCGAGCGGGAATCAGCGGCACAAGATTCTCGGAGCGACAATTGGCAGGGATTTTCTCCCTTGCGCCTCGCGGCTTTCCCGCCCGAACCTTCCGCCAAAATTTTGGAGTTTCCGCGTTCGGCTGCGATACCGCTAGTTCAGACCACGCCCCTTGCCGATCCGATCTTCGATCGCCCGCGGATTGTCGAAGCCCCGGAAATTGTTCCTCCTGCGCCAGCGATGGGCGGAATCCTGATCGAGTCGGTGCAGCCAGAACTGCCGGATAAAGCCCCTCGCGCCGAAGCCGTCATTCCTGCTGCATCGGTTGCGCGCCGATTGCTTGCTGCCGCCTTGGACGCGATGATTCTCGGTATGGCGCTCGCTGGCTTTGCCGCAATTTTCTGGCGGTTTAATCCTCCGGTGCACGTTAGCCCGCTTCGAGCGGTCTTAACTCCGCTGGCCAGTCTGGGTGGGGCATTGACAATCGTTCTTTGGATGACTTATCAGTTCCTCCTTATTGTTGTTACTGGCTCAACGCCTGGTCTGCGAGCTGCTCGATTGCGGCTGGCGAACTTTGATGGCTCGCCTGTTATCCGCCGCACCCGTCGCTGGCGCGTGCTCGCATCCTTCCTCTCGGCATTTTCGGCTGGTCTGGGTTATTTGTGGTGCTTCGTCGATCAAGATTCGCTCTGCTGGCACGACCGTATCACGCGAACTCATATCGAGCGAATGCCTTCGCCGCAATAGAGCACGCCTCCTTTGCAAAAAAAATGCAGGCGAGCCCGGCACAATATAAGCTGCCGCTCTCGCCCGCAAGTGGCCTAACTTAAGCATCCTAACCTGGCCACAATGAGTTCTGCAAGACCGCGCTTAGCTGGCCAAGGGCACGTGACGCTCGCATTTAGTGCCGCAGCAACTGTTCGCGGCCTTATCGCCCGCTGCGCTGCAGCATCTTCCTTCTGTAAAACCGCCGTCTTTCTTACACTGCTTCATGCATGCCTTCGCCTCTTTGCCGGAGCAGCATGACTTTCCATCTTTCATCGCGCACTTGCCTTTACCACAGCACTCGGCTGCATCCTTCGCGCCTTCGGAATGGTAGCAGCCCTCCTTCGTGTCGCCTGCCTTCGCGCGATGCCAACAGCTCTTAGTTCCAGGGGCCGGCGTTGCGGTCGGTGTGGACGTTGACGGACTTTCCTGGGCCCAGGCGGTCAGCGACAGGGCGAGGATCATGGCAAACAATTTGAATTTCATACGATCTCCTTTTTCTAGTGATGAGTGCGGAAATACCGTGCGGACTCGTAATGATGCCGCAGAATTCCAAATTACGATGTAGGCGTATTGCTAAACGCGGAGGAACATGCTGAATTCGTCCGGAGGTGGGCGAAGCGAGAAACGAGTATTGTCGATGACATGTGCCACAGCCAGGGTCGCCGGATTCGCCCTCGCTATGTCACTGGACGCTAATTCGCGCACCAATTTTTGGGCATCGCTGGCCCGCGATGGCACACTTTGCGGGCTCTGCCGGAAGCAGCAACTATGCGAATCGTCACAGGCTGGCGTGCCTGCGGACAGCGCAACCACAGTCTCGAATTCAGCTCTGTGCAATCTTGGACAGCACGCATGCGCCGCCATTCCGGCGTTTTCTGCATGATTAGGTGCGGCATGATGGTGCGCATGGTGCTCGGCTGGCCTGTCAGCCGCCATTTCATGCCCCGAACGCATGTGTCCGGTATGCATGATGAGCATGGGAGCCATCGCCATTTCAGCCCAGGCTGCGATCGCGAAGAGCATCACTGCGGCAATGGCCTTCTTTCCCATCGTCGCTGTAAGTGTGACATAGGGATGAATTTCATCAAGTGACCGGGATCACACATTATGTTGCCGCCCGTTGCATGACTGCAAACCTGGCCGAACTCTCCGCAAACCCTTGACTTATTTGCTCTTCCCCAGTAATCACGGGTATTCTCACGGAGTAATGTGGGCAAGAGCTTCGTTAACTGTCGAACCCCCGACTGCGGGGAGATTCTTGCAGCGCCCGCTCAATCGCCTGCAATGGAGCCAGTGCCCGCGATGAAGAAGAATGCTTTGAGAGCGGTAATCGAGACCGGGTTCATTGTTTTTCTCTTCTATTCCAATCTACTCATGGGAGAGTTTGAGCGCTCGGGCCAAGGTCGAATGAGGGGTCTGTTTTGGGCATTGGAGGATGTCTTTACGGTTGCAAATTTCGAGATTGCCATCGTAGCGGCGATCGTCGGCTACATTCTTTTCGAGTTTTTGCGGAGAAAATTTTAAGCGAATGCGGCGCGAATGTTTCGCCGCCAGAGGAAAACGAATAACGCGCCCGCGATTATGACGCCGATTCCGCCGCTCAGCCAATCGCCCCGTACGCAGTTCACCAAATCTCCCAAGACTTGGATGGAGATGATAGCAACCGCCAGTCTCCAGCCCCAAACGGGGCCCGCAACCACCCGATACCAGCCACGGTTAGCGCTGCCGCGAGCAGCAGAAAAAGCATTCCCACCAAGCTGCCCAGAGGCACCAACTGTTTGTACGCCGCGGGATTGAGATGCCAGATACGACCAAGCCACATGCCTTGCCAAAGGAGAGTGATGGCGGCGAGGCACGCTATGCTCGCCCCGAAGAACAAGAATATGGCGATCGCAAGGAAGCCAGCCGGTCGGACTTCTGCGGAGGAATAAAGGCCGGATTGATCATTGCCACCCATTTGCTTCGTAAACGCACTGCTTTTGATCTGAGCCAAAGCGCCTGCTAAGTTGCAGGGGAACCCTAGCTGGCAAATCCTATGCGATGTCCAGATTTTCCAGCGCGGTCCGCAAATGCTGAAAATGAAACTTATACCCGCTGGATGCGAGCCGCCCCGGCTGAACTCGCTGGCTCGCCAGCAACATTTCATCCGCTGCTTGCTTGCCGAATCCTACTCGTAGCGCGAACTCCGGCACCGGAAGAAACGCCGGACGTCTCAGCACTGAGGCCAGTATTTCTGTGAACTCGACATTGTGCACCGGGTTCGGTCCTACAAGATTGACTGGGCCTGACAGCGAATCTGCGGTGATGGCATGGTGGATGGCGCCGACAATGTCGTCGATGTGAATCCAACTCATCCATTGTTTGCCGGACCCAAGCCGCCCGCCCAGGCCAAGCTTAAACGGCGGCAGCATTTTGGCGAGCGCCCCGCCACGCGCGCTCAGAACCAAGCCAATGCGTATATTCACCGTGCGAATCCCAGCCCCAGCGGCATTCCGACTGGCATCCTCCCACTCTCGGCAGACCTCCGGCAAAAAGCCGCGGCCAGCCGCACTTTCCTCGGTCAGGATTTCATCGCCCCGATCGCCATAGAACCCGATCGCCGAGGCACAGATGAAAATGCGTGGTTTGACCTCCGCCGTCGCCAGCGCTGAGGCCAAGTTTCGCGTTCCCAGCACTCGGCTGTCGCGAATCGCTTTTTTCTTTGTGCTGGTCCAACGGCCCACAACGCTTTCACCGGCTAAGTGGATTACAACATTAAAGCCAGAGACCGCCCCTGGCGGAAACGCAGCCAGGGGATCCCAAGATATTTGCCCCGTGTTCTGTGCGGGATTTCGATGCGGAGAGCGAACCAGCGTCACGACTTCCACGCCCGCCGTTGTGAGAGATGTGACCAGAGCCTCACCAATCAACCCAGAGGCGCCGCTGATCAATACTCGGTCCATTCCTGCGCTCCCGGATGTACTCTATCAGTTCCAGCCATTTCCGGGCGATTCCGCAGTTCCGCCGAAGGTCTCGGTGGTGAACACTTTCGCGTAAACTGTAGGGTATAAACTGCCCGCCCGGCATACCCCCCTCCCGCCCGCGACGGGTTAGAATCCATCATGGCGACGTTGCGCGAACAGATCGCAACCAACGTGCTCACGGTAACCCGCTTCCGCGAGTTGATGCGAAAGCTGCGTGAAAACCGGCCCAATGACGATCTCGCGTTGGTAAAGAAAGCCTACGAGTTTTCCCAGAAGCATCACGCTGGCCAATCACGCGCCTCCGGCGAACCCTACCTGATTCATCCTCTCGAAGTTGGCCTGGTCCTCGCCGGCATGAAAATGGATTCGATCGCGGTCGCGGCGGGCCTGCTTCACGATTCCGTGGAAGATACCTCTGTTACGACTGTCGAAATCCGCCAGGAATTCGGCGAGCAGGTCGCGCACATCGTCGAAGGCGTCACCAAAATCAGCAAAATCGATTTCTCCTCCCGCGAAGAAGCGCAGGCAGAAAACCTGCGCAAAATGATGCTTGCCATGGTCGACGACATTCGCGTTGTGCTCATCAAGCTGGCCGACCGCCTGCACAACATGCGCACGCTCGAGCATCTCAACCCGGAGCGTCAGCAGAAGATCGCCCGCGAGACGCTGGACATTTATGCTCCCATCGCCCATCGCCTCGGCATGGGCAAGATTCGCGGCGAACTCGAGGATCTTGGCTTCAAATACGTCGATCCCATCGGCTACGAGCAGGTGCGCACGGCAGTAGAGTCCCGGCGGAAGGCTGGCGAAGCCTTCATGGCCCGAGTCGAATCCACTCTCCGCGATGGCCTTAAGGAAGCAGGAATCACTGGCCGCGTCGAAAGCCGCGTCAAGCGTCTCTATAGCATCCACAGGAAGCTGATTCGCCAGCGCATCAGCGTCGAC
>JBAWBR010000087.1:0-40901 GCA_049589875.1 Terriglobales bacterium | reverse complement strand
AACCGCTCCTGCAACTTCTCGCGGTCGTAGTCGCTGGTCGTCTTGTCGATCTGGCTGCGAATTTCCTTCACGCGGCCTTCGATCTCGCTGTGCTTGCCCTTGCCTTCGACCAAGGTCGTGTTGTCCTTGTCGATGGTGATCTTTTTGGCCTGGCCGAGGTCCGAGACCTGCACGTTCTCGAGCTTGATGCCGAGATCTTCCGTGATCGCTTTGCCGCCGGTGAGGATCGCGATATCCTGCAGCATCGCCTTGCGCCGATCGCCGAAGCCGGGAGCCTTGACGGCCGCGACTTGCAGCGTGCCACGCAGCTTGTTAACCACGAGAGTCGCCAGCGCTTCGCCTTCCACATCCTCTGCGATGATGACGAGTGGTTTGCCGCTCTTCGCAATCTGCTCGAGCAGGGGAAGCAGATCTTTCATCGAGCTGATCTTCTTTTCGTTGATCAGGATGTAAGCATTCTCGAGCGCAACTTCCATCCGCTCGGGATCGGTAACGAAGTACGGAGACAGATAACCGCGATCGAACTGCATGCCTTCGACCACTTCCAACTGCGTCTCCAGCGTCTTCGACTCTTCCACGGTAATGACGCCATCCTTGCCGACCTTCTTCATGGCTTCGGCAATGATGTGCCCGATGGTGTCGTCGTTATTGGCGGAAATGGTGCCGACCTGCGCGATCATCTCGCCAGAAACCGGCTTGGAGAACTTGTCGAGTTCGCCTTTAGCGCGCTCGCCAGTCTTCTTGTCGATGGCTCCGCAGACGAGGGATACTGCTTTCTCGATGCCGCGCTTGAGCGCCATTGGGTTGGCGCCGGCAGCAACCGTCTTCACGCCTTCGCGATAAATCGCTTGGGCAAGAACGGTGGCGGTGGTGGTGCCGTCGCCGGCGACGTCAGAAGTCTTGCTGGCAACTTCGCGCACCATCTGGGCTCCCATGTTCTCGAGCCCGTCCTTCAATTCGATTTCTTTTGCCACGGTGACGCCGTCCTTGGTGATGGTCGGCGAACCGAATTTCTTTTCGATAACAACGTTGCGGCCTTTGGGGCCCAGAGTAACCTTCACAGCGTCAGCCAGAATGTTGACGCCGCGGAGAATGGCCTGGCGGGACTCTTCTCCGTGAATAATTTGCTTTGCCATTGCTTTTATCTCCTCAGTTTTCTTTTGCAGGCTGTGCCTGCGGAATTCTTGATTAAGGTCTCAGGTGTCGGGTCGATGTCAGGAGAAACCGTTCTCGCTGACATTTGATAGCTGAGAGCTACTTGCGCGAGCCGGCGGTCTCTCTCTTCGCTGCGCCGGTGATGATCCCGAGAACCTCTTCTTCGCGCATGATGATGAAGTCTTCGCCGTCGAGCTTGATTTCCGTGCCCGAGTATTTGCCGAACAGAATGCGGTCGCCCTCTTTCACGTCGAGCGGACGAACCTTGCCTTCTTCGCTGATCTTGCCTTTGCCGGCGGAGATGACTTCGCCCTCCTGCGGCTTGTCTTTTGCGCTGTCCGGAATAATGATTCCGCCACGTGTGGTGCCCTCTTCCTCTACACGACGTACCAGAATGCGGTCATGCAGGGGAGTGAACTTGGTTGACATGTCTTAAGCTCCTTTCGAGGCCATAGCCCCAGATGAAATGTTGATTGGGTTTGAAATGCCTGACTTTTTAGACTGCCTGCCTTTGAGAATCATCAGCAATTGTCTGATTATTAGCACTTGTGCCGTATGAGTGCTAATTCTAGGATATGAGTGAGTAGTTGTCAAGTCGACGAATTTGTCACCCTGATTGCAAAGGTAGGTCTCCTGCAAAATACTCCTGCATCTGATTGTATTGGTGGGAGTTACTTGGCGAAAGCTGACTGCAAACTCATTCCGGAGCAGCCCGATGATCCCGCTCAAATTCAAGGCGTTGCTGGATCCTCCACAGGGAAACTCTTCCGTCAGAGGCAGCTCCTTGGCCTTGCTCAGAAGCAGCCCCTTGGCCTTACAAAGAACGGAAACAAGCCTTGGTCTGAATATCCTGCAGGGTTAGATTTGTATCGGCGGCCGGGGAACGAGGATTCCACACCCATGTCGGTGCCCGCATCCGCTGTGGCGGGGGGCGTGCGCGCCGCTGTGTTGGCTTCACCGTTCTTCTTGGAGTTGTGCCTGAGCCGCGCAGAATTGCGAAGGCCTGCAATGCCGGCCGATTCATCACAAAATCGGAGTGACGGCGGTCACTGAAAAAGCCATGGAAATGCGCGATAGTGCCACCGGGGCCAATCTACACTCACCAATCCTCTCGCGCTCCTCGGGCAAGATTGGCGCATCCATTTTTAACGAGGACAGCACCTTTCGTGGGACAGGTTCGTTGTCTCTCCTTACTCTTTTGAGACAAGTCATTTGGGGTCAGGACTTTGCGGGCTCGGCAACGGACTGGGTTGCAAGCTAAGTGTTTCATTTGATTGCACTTGACTTAGCCAATCCCTTTCGTTAGCAAGCTAAATCCTTCTTCCTCAATACTTTGCCTCCAATCAATCTGGAATCAATACTTTGCGAAGAGAATTCTTCTAAGTCCATGATTCCAATCTATCGGATGGAGATGGGAGTGGGGGGGGCTGCAAACGCGAACATAAGCTCGAGCCCGAAGAGGGATTGCGGGGCCAAGCTTTCCCCCAACAAAGGGCAGATCACAGGAAAATGTCCAGCGCTCACACAAATTAGTGATGGAGATCACTCAGCTATGTGGCAAAACGCGCAGAGAGGCGCTCCTGGAATTCCCGCAATCGTAACCTTCTCTGCCAGACGGTATTCAGCAAGTGCTTCAATATGAATATTTTGCTGGGATGTCGGCGGAGCGTCCCAAGTGCTAATAGTATTGGCCAGTAGGTTGCCATAGAAGAGCTGTAACGTACGGAAGTGTGGTCAGAAACGGAAGACCGGGTGAGAAAGATTTGAAATTGAAGGGTCCGAGCAAAGAAGACCCCAAAAAGAGAGAGGACGGAACGTATGGCGACGGCAACTTTACCGATGACGAGGCCGATGGGATATAGATTTTCGGATGCACAGGCGAAGGCGAACTCCCCCTACGGGTTGCCCATCGTCGAAGATATGCGCGAGTTCCACCTCGGCGATCACAGTTTTTTCGCGGGTCTCTCGAACGAAACCATGACCGAGTTGAACCGCATCAAGCACACGACTTCCTTCCCGGAAGGCGCGGTCGTGCTCATGGAAGGTCAAGCCCCGCGCGGCGTTTATATCGTTTGCCAGGGCCGCGTAAAACTCATGACCACGAACAGCGAAGGCAAGACGCTGATTGTGAAGATCGCCCAGCCCGGTGAAGTGCTCGGCCTGCAATCGGTGGTCACGGATGCTCCTTATGAATTGACCGCGGAAACGCTTCAGCCCTGCCAGTTGGCGTATGTGGGGCGCGAACAATTTCTGCGGCTTCTCCGCATGCGCGGAGACGCCTGCCTGCGTGCGACCCAGCATCTGAGCGGAGATTGCCAGTCGGCGTATGAAGTGATCCGGTCGATCGGTTTGTGCCATTCGGTGGCGGGAAAGCTGGCGCGGCTGCTCAAGCAGTGGTCGACCGAAGCCCGCGCTGAAGACGGCGTAGTGCGCATGAAGATGGCGCTCACCCACGAAGAACTCGCGCAATTAATCGGTTCCTCGCGAGAGACTGTAACAAGAGTTCTGGGAGATTTTAAGCGCCGCGGCGTGGTCGAATTGCATGGAGCAACCTTGCTGATTCGCAAACCAGCCGCGCTTGAGAGTCTATGTTTGTCGTAATGAAGTTTGTCGTAATCAAGTCTGTCTTAGTCGAGCTTGTCTTAGTCGAAGCTTGTGGTAGTGGAAACGCGTCACCAGGCTAACCGGCCACCGGGCGCGAGGGAACCTCCAGTCAGAGCCGCGTGCGGGCCCAGATAAATTTGCAAACTTGCAAATCCGGCCCGCCTCCGCGGCTCAGTTTTTTAGGGCGCCGATTTTTTTGGCTATTTCTTTGAATTGGGTTCTTCTTTCTTTTTTGTTGCAGCCGCGTGCGCAGCCTTCGGATTCCAGAAATCCGGATCGGCCTTGATCCACTCATCGGAAACGTAGCTCATGCGCGGATTGAATACGAACATATTTGTCTGGCTTGATTCAATCGCCGCCGCTGCCAGTTCGTTCAGCTTCTTCATCCCCTCTTCGCCCATGTCAGACTCAAACTGTTTCCCCACCGCAAAACTGTGATCGACCTCCGATGCAGACTTCATCGGATTAAAGATGATGTAGCTTCCATCAGCCGCGCCATAAACAACCTGATAGGTTGCCCAGTGAACGTCGTTGATCTTCTCGAAGGCGGTCATGTACATCTTTACCAGCGCCTCCCAGTCTTTCTCATGCCCAGGACGAACATGGATTAGCGAAATCTCAAGGTAGCGCATGTGTGGAATGTCGACGCCGGCGCGCAGGCTCATGTCCTCGCGAAATGCCATCTGGGCGGAGTCTGTGTCGCTGAGCAGCTCTCCATCGACTACGCCTGCTCGATCAAGCGCGCTCATGAGTCCTGGATTCTTTTCCACATTCCGCATGTCTTTTTCCATCTCTTCGAATGAACCGAAACCAGTAAGGAACAATGAGCGTGGCCGACCTGACAAAGAATCAACCGCCAGGTAATGAGTGGGCCACTTTGCTCCTCGCAGGGCCTGCACGAACGCGCTTTCGCTTTTCTCGTGCGTCTCCCCGC
The DNA here is from genome assembly GCA_049589875.1 of Terriglobales bacterium. GTDB lineage: Bacteria > Acidobacteriota > Terriglobia > Terriglobales > Acidobacteriaceae > Acidiflorens. Next base: position 36,208 of record JBAWBR010000087.1, on the reverse strand, counting down.
TTTTGCCCGGTTTGAGGTATTCGCGGATGATGGACAGTACTTTCGGCGGTGACTGTGTGGCTGCCTCCTGCGCCGAAAGCGTGCCTAGCCCGCCCAACACCAGAGTCGACATCAACAGATAACCCGTGAGTCTCTTCATAAAGCTGTTCTCCTTTGTTGACGGAATATTTTCGAAGGCTTCGAAACCGGCACATTCTACACCCGATGGGCAACGGATTGCCCAAGAAGGGCGATGACCTGTGACCTGACTTGCCTCTTTGTCGCCCGCTCAATCCGCGGTTGGTTGCGCTCGGGCCGCTCTTATATAATCCACAACCTCACATGACTTTGACATCCGGAACAAAGCTGGGACCGTACGATATTGAATCGCTGCTCGGCGCGGGCGGAATGGGCGAGGTGTATCGTGCCCGCGATGCGCGGCTAAATCGAACGGTCGCCGTTAAAGTGCTGCCGAAATCGTTCTCGTCGGATGCCGACCGCTTGCAGCGCTTTATACAGGAAGCGCGCGCCGCCGCCGCGCTGAATCATCCCAACATTCTCTCCATTTACGACATTGGAGAAGAAAATGGGTCTCCTTATATCGTCTCCGAGTTGCTGGAAGGAACGACGCTGCGTGAGCAATTGAGGACCGGCCCACTCGTGGCGCGCAAAACGATAGACTATGCGCTGCAAGTGGCGCGAGGACTCGCCGCTGCGCACGACAAAGGCATTGTTCATCGCGACCTGAAGCCCGAGAATATTTTTGTTACCGAAGATGGGCGCGTGAAGATTCTGGACTTTGGATTAGCCAAGCTGACGCGTCCGGAAGCGTCCAGCACTGGCAGCGAATCGATGACCGCGCAAGTGAATACCGAGCCGGGACATGTTCTGGGCACGGCTGGATACATGGCCCCTGAACAGGTGCGGGGCAAGCCAACCGATCATCGCTCGGATATCTTTGCCTTCGGATCGATTCTGTACGAGATGCTCTCAGGCAAGCGCGCCTTCCGTGGGGAGACACCGGCCGACACCATGAGCGCGATCCTGAAAGAGGAGCCGGAAGAGCTTTCCGAAACCGGTAGGAATATTGCCTCTCCGATTGAACGAATCGTTCGCCATTGCCTGGAAAAAAATCCCGCGCAGCGCTTTCAGTCGGCTGGGGACGTGGCATTCGCGCTCGAGGCACTGGCGGATAGTTCTAGCGGTTCACGAACCGGGACGCAGCAAGCGGTGATCGACCCGCCCGCGACCGCCTCCCATCCGAGCGAAGCGCAATCTGGCGCAAGCGCCGGAAGCATTGCAGGGGCGTTCGCGCTGGTTATAATCGCGGCCGCGCTGGGCTGGTGGTTGGGACGAGGCAGCGTGCATTCCTCCCTTGCGGAATATCACCAGATCACATTCCGTACGGGCTCCATCGATAACGCGCGCTTTGCTCCCGACGGCAGCATCATCTACGGTGCGACCTGGGAGGGCGGTGAAAACCAACTCTACATATCGCGCGAAGATGAGCCCGGAACCCGCGAATTGGGATTGAAAAATGCCGATCTGCTTGCTATCTCAAAGAATGGCGAGCTGGCAGTTCGTCTCAATACCACTTATTACTCCGGTTATGCAAAGGCGGGTACGCTGGCGCGGGTCCCGCTAAGTGGAGGCACGCCGCGCGAAGTGCTCGATAACGTGCAGGATGCCGACTGGGCCGCGAATGGCGAAAGCATGGCCGTGGTCCGCTATGTGCCGGAAAATGGCCACTGGAAGATCGAGTATCCCGTCGGCAAAGTGTTACTCGACGGAATCAACTGGATTAGTCACCCCAAGATTTCGCCGGATGGAAAACTGATCGCTTTCGCGGATCACGAAAATCCGGAAGGCGACGACCTGGGTTCTCTGGCCGTGGTTGACATGGAAGGCCATGAGAAAAAGCTCGCGTCGGGGTGGGCTTCCTTGCAGGGAATTGTGTGGTCTCCCAAGGGGGACGAGATCTGGTTCACCGCGACCAGCAGCGGCAGCGCGACCAATCCGCGGGCAGTCTCACTGACCGGTAAGCTGCGAACATTGACCAATGTGCCGGGCGGCATGTGGCTTGAAGATATGCGCAACGGCGCCGCTCTCATGGTGGCGAACCAGGCCCGTCTAGGTATAAGAGGACTGGCTCCCGGCGCAAAAGAGGAGCGCGAGTTAGGTTGGTTTGGTTGGTCTGAGCTGAGGGATCTCAGTGCTGATGGACACAAGATCTTATTCGAGGAGGAAGGCAACGGTGGCGGAACGAATTACACTGTGTTTCTGCGAGATACAGATGGATCGCCGCCGGTAAAAATGGGCGAGGGCGTGGGCGAAGTGATTTCGCCGGATGGTAAGTGGGTAATTACGAAGGCGAAGGATCAAGGTACGCTAACAATGGTACCGACTGGCGCGGGCGAGGCGCGCCAACTTACTCACGATAACATCGTCTACGGAAGGGTGCGGTATCTGCCGGATGGCAAGCACTTATTAGGAAGCGGCATTGAGCCTGGGCACGGAGTCCGCGACTATTTAATAGATATAAGTAGCGGTGGCGGCAAGCCGATTACTCCCGAGGGCGTCTCGGGCACGCAGGTTTCGCCGGACGGGCGCGATGTGGCGGTTAGCGGACCGGATGGAAAATGGAGCGTTTGGCCGCTGGATGGCAGCGGATTGCGACCGATTCCGGGGCTCGACTCGAAGTACATCGTGGTAGGTTGGACTCCGGACGGGACATCGCTGTATGCCGCGCCCAGCGCGCTGCGAGCGACCGCCGAGAACATCTTTCGTGTCAACGTGGCGACGGGGAAGATGGAATTATGGAAGACACTTGGGGCGAATATTCCAGCGGGCGTGGTGTTCGTAGGCGGCCCACATTTCTCCCGCGACAGCGAGGCGTATGCATATGTTTATTTCCAGGTGCTCTCGCAAGCGTATGTAGTTAGAGGACTGAAGTAAGCTCGACCCGTTGGGTGATTGAAATCATTTAGGCATTGAGTCATTTGGACATTTAGTTAGATGGGTCAATGATTCAATGGCTGATTGACAAAATGCATCAATAATTAGGATGGACATCATGAGAAGGATAGCTGTGCTGGTGGCGTTGGCGATCGGGCTGGGAATGGTTGTTGCCGGCGCATGGGCTCAAGATGACGAGGACGAAGGGCCGATGTCGAACATGCATTTTGTGGTGGTGCGCGACACGACCGGCAAGCCGATTAAGAATGCGGCCGTCGTCCTGCATCCTATAACGCACAAGGGAAAACAAGCCATGGGCGGGATGGAACTGAAAACCGATAGTGACGGGAAAACCGGCATTGACGGAATTCCCTATGGTCCGTTGCGGGTGCAGGTGCTCGCGCCGGGCTTCCAGACGTTTGGCGATGATTATCAGGTGAACAAAGCCGAGATGGAGATTACGATCAAGCTGAAACGGCCGACGAAGCAGTACACATCCTATGGAGTGCAGGAGGCCGCGAAAAAGCCCGACGATGCCAAGACGCCCGAGCAGAAACCGCCGCAGTAAGTCAGAAGTTAGAAGTCCAATTGCGGAAGTAAGATAGACTTTGTGAATCGTTCTGCCGGCATAACTGAAGGGGAAGATGTCCAAAGTAAAAGAAACAAGGATTCATAGCATAAAAGGTCATATCCCACGCTGGCTGGCGTCCGTGGCCATAGTTCTCATCTTGGCATCAGCCATGCCAATGCAGTCCTGGGCGCAGGACGATGAAGGGCCGATGGCTTCGGTGCATGTTGTGGTGGTGCGTGACGCCAGCGGAAAGCCGGTGAAGAACGCGCAAGTGGTGCTGCATCCCGTGAATCGTAAAGGGAAGGCGACTCGGGGAGAACTGGATCTCAAGACGAATGACGAAGGCCGCGCGAGCATCGATGGAATCCCGTATGGATCGATTGAGGTGCAGGTGCTTGCCCCGGGCCTCCAGACGTTTGGGCAGGATTACGACGTAAAGCAGCCCGAGGTGGAGATTGCCGTGAGATTAAAGCGGCCGGGCGAGCAGTATTCGACGTACGATAATCACGACGCGAAGTCAGAGCAGAAGCCGCAATAGGGGCGCTTGCGCAGATTGGGCTTTTGGGTGAGTGACAGCGCCTGATCGATGGCCTACAATCTGCGAACCAGCGGTTGGTGAATTATGAGTTTGCAGGAATTGACGGTCGAGCGGTATGAGGGCGTGGCGGACGATCAGCGTATTTTGTTGCTGAAGGGTCCAATCACAATCGAAACCACGCCGCAATTCGAGCGAGCCGTGCGCAGCGAGAGCGCGGATACGGTGATTTTGGATTTTTCCGATGTCCCTTATATCGACTCGGTTGGACTGGGATCGTTGGTGGCGGCCTATGTATCACATCAAAAAACCGGCCGGTGCCTGGTGCTGACCGGCGTGAAGCCGCGCGTTACGAAGATTTTGGAAATCACCAAAGTGAAGGATTTCTTTGTGACATTTCCGACGACTTGGCAGGCGGTGGAAACGATGGCGAACACGGGAAGGGCATAAACAGGCCAGAAGTTAGAGGTCAGATTTCTGGCGTAGCTCTCAAGCTAAGTTGGATGACATTGACCAATGGATTACCTTTTAAAAACCGAGCCTTCCGTTTACTCGTTTGCGAATCTCGAAAAAGAGAAAACGACCATCTGGGACGGGGTCACCAATCCCGTTGCCGTGAAGCATCTGCGGGGAATGAAACCGGGCGAGCGTCTCGTGATCTATCACACGGGCAACGAGAAGAGCGCCGTGGGCATAGCGTCTGTCGTTTCCGTCGATGCCGCGGACGCCAGGAATCCGCAAGTGAAAATCAAGGTGGGGAAGGCGATTTCAGCGCCGAAGACCCTGGCGGAGATAAAGTCTGCCAAACTCTTCTCGGATTCTCCATTAGTGCGCCAAGGGCGTCTGAGCGTCGTGCCGTTGACCGAGGCGCAGTGGAATTGGCTTACGGGTAATTGAGTTATAAAGCAAATTTCCCTGACCGGGTGCATCGGTTCACCTTCTTCCATTTTCTGTACAGCACACCTGCGCGATTAGCCTCCATTCCGATGTAACTGAATGGTTATCCCCTTACAGTGTTCCCAGTATATGGTTGCACCATTGATTCAGGCTAAAATCAGGCGTTTCGGAGTGTGGGCGGGGACTTCCTATGCGCATTCTTCTGGTTGACGATCATGAAGTAGTGCGCCGTGGGATCCGTTCGTTCCTGAGCGCCGCTCCCGGCATCGAGATCTGCGCCGAAGCTGCCGATGGCGCGGAGGCAATTGCCAAAGCTTCCTTGCTCCGTCCGGATGTTGTGGTGATGGATATCACAATGCCCGTAAAGAACGGCCTGGAAGCGACCCGTGAGATCAAGCGCCTTCTTCCCGACACCAAGGTTTTGATTTTGAGCCAGCACGAATCGGGCGAAATGATTCGTGAGGCAATGCGCGCAGGGGCATACGCCTATGTCGACAAAGCCGCGCTTACACGCGATCTTGGTGCAGCACTTGACAGGATACGCGGGGTAAGTGCCGCGGATCGCAAACGCCAGGAAGATTTGATGGAGGCGAGCGAGAGCCGCTTCCGCGAAATGATCGACGCACTGCCTGCGGCTATCTACACCACCGACGCCGAAGGCCGGCTGACGCACTTCAACCCCGCCGCAGTCGAGTTCTCCGGGCGCACTCCGAAACTCGGCTCCGATCGTTGGTGTGTGACCTGGAAGCTGTTCCGGCCCGACGGCCGGCCCATGTCGCCCAACGAATATCCCATGGCTGTTCTTCTCAAGGAAGGGCGCGTGCAGGGGGGCATGGAGTGCATGGCCGAGCGTCCGGATGGAACGCGGCGCTGGTTTATTCCGTATCCGCGGCCTCTCCGCGATATGGATGGGCGAACCATCGGCGGCGTCAATATGTTGATGGATATCACTGCGCGCAAACAGGCGGAGCAAGCCAACAGCCTGCTGGCCGCGATCGTGGATTCATCCGAGGATGCAATTGTCAGCAAGGATCTGAATGGCATCATTACCAGCTGGAATAAATCCGCCGAGCGCATATTCGGATACACCGCCCAGGAAGCCATCGGGCAGCATATAACTCTGATCATTCCCAAAGATCGCCAGGGCGAGGAGACTGACATTCTGGCTCGTATTCGCCGCGGCGAGCCCGTCGATCATTTTGAAACCGTGCGTCAAAGAAAAGACGGAACACTCTTCGATATTTCGGTCACTATTTCTCCGGTGCGCGATTCCAGCGGACGAGTAACGGGCGCGTCGAAGGTGGCGCGAGACATCAGCGAACGCCGCCGGGCAGAAGAGTTATTGCGTCAACATCGCGAACGATTCGATCTGGTCAGGCAGGCTTCACAGGTAGGATTGTGGTTCTGCGATCTTCCATTCGACAAATTGATTTGGGATAAGCACGTCAAGGAGCACTTCTGGCTGCCGCCCGAAGCTGAGGTCACGATCGATACCTTCTATGAACGGCTGCATCACGAAGATCGTGAACGCACCCGCCAGACCATGGCCGAATCTATAGCCAGGAATCAACCCTACGATATTGAATATCGTACCGTTTCGCCCGATGGGCGGGAGAAGTGGATCCGCGCGATTGGCCGGGCAACATACGATTCTGCGGGGCATCCGCGTAGCTTTGACGGCCTTACGCTTGATATGACTGAGCGCCGGCGCGCAGAGGAGCGCGAACGGCAGAGCACTGCGGAAGCGATCGCGGCGACGGCGAAATTCCGCGCGGTCTTCGAACAGACCACCGTGTTTGCCGGAATCATGACCAATGACGGCAACCTGGTCGAAATAAATAAGCTGGCGTTGGAGGCTTGCGGTTATCGCGCCGAAGACGTTTTGGGCCGGCCTTTTTGGGAGACGGGTTGGTGGCAGAACTCTCCCGAATCACGCGAAAAAATTCGCGCCGCAAGCCCGCTGGTTGCCAGAGGCATCCCTTATCGCGAGACTCTACATTACTCATGGGCCGATGGAACGGAGCGACTGGTTGAATTCGCGCTTTATCCCATCGTGGACGACGAAGGCAAAATTATCTTTCTTCATCCCACCGGAGTCGACATTACAGAGTTGAAGCGCGCCGAGGAGAACTATCGCAAACTGGCGGAAACGCTCGAGGCGGAAGTGCAATTACGCACGAAAGAGCTCGAGGATCGCAATGTCGATGTGGTGCGCCAGTCGGAGGAAGTGAGGGAACTGGCCTGGCGCTTGTTGCGGGCGCAGGATGATGAGCGCAGGCGGATTGCGCGCGAATTGCACGATAGCGCCGGCCAATTGTTGGCAGCGCTTGAAATGGAGCTGGGGCTGGTTTCGCAATTTCAGCCTGAGATGTCTCCCCTGGCTGCGAAACACCTGGCGGGTGCAATTCAAACCGCCGGCGCTGCCACTAAGGAAGTGCGCACCATGTCTTACTTACTGCATCCTCCCTTATTGGACGAAATGGGTCTGGCCGGCGCGCTCGAGTGGTACGTGCAGGGTTTGAGAGAACGAAGTGGTTTGGAAATTGAGCTTAACCTTCTCGGTGACGTTGGGCGGCTCGGCTTTGAAATCGAGCTGGTAATATTCAGAATCGTGCAGGAGTGCCTCACCAATGTTCATCGCCATTCTGGCAGCAAGAGCGCGGCCATTGAGTTAGTACGTAAGAATGGTAACGTCACGTTCGCGGTGAAAGATGCCGGGAACGGAATGCCTGCTGAACAGTTGAAAGCCATTCAGCGCGGCACAGGTTTGGGATTGAGAGGAATGCGCGAGCGCGTCCGCCAGTTGAATGGCGAGATCGATATCCAGTCCAATGCCTCCGGCACCGTGGTGACAGTTACATTCCCGGTGGCGAACGAAGTCCGTAGCGGCGCAGGCCAGTTTCTTCCTGCCGACTCGAAAAGCGCCGAGGCTGCATCCGCCGACAGTCGTGCTGTTGATTCGAGCCCGGTTCGCGCCACCACCGAAGTACCTATCCAATAAACGGCGCTCTCTGCTGCCTGCTTACGCTCACATGATTGATTTTCGCAGTTCGCGGCGGAGTATTTTCCCCGATGGAGTGCGCGGGACCGCCTCCACGAAGTGAACTTCGCGAGGCTGCTTGTGATGCGCCAGCCGATCCCCTACAAAAGCGCGAAGCTCGCCGTCCAGCGCATGGGACGCAATGAAACCATCGCGCAGAACCACGAACGCGCAGGGAATCTCTCCCGCGGCATCGTCTGGCTTGGCCACAACTCCGCAATCGCGCACCGCCGGATGCTCGAGCAAAACGGATTCGACTTCGGCTGGCGCAACCGGGAATCCTTTGTACTTGATCATTTCCTTGCGCCGGTCGAGCACGTAATAAAAGCCGTCTGGGTCGGTGCGCACAATATCGCCGGAGTAATACCAGCCATCGCGCAGAACGGCGGCCGTTGCCTGCGGCTCTTTCCAGTATCCCAGCATAATTTGCGGGCCGCGCATGACGAGTTCACCCGGTTCGCCCGGCGCGACTTCGCTGTCGTTGGCGTCGAGGATGCGGCACTCAGTACGCGCCAGCGGCTGTCCAATGGATGCGGGGCGATTCATCTCTGGTGGCGAGCAGAAGCCGACGTGAGTCACGGGCGAGGCCTCGGTCATGCCGTATCCCTGGTTGACGATGACGCCGGTGAGTTCGCTCATGCGGCGCGCCAGTTCCGGGGCGAGCGGCGCAGCGCCGCATTTGATCCAGCGCACACGGTGATTCTTCGGAAATGCGCCGGCAGCAGCATTCTGGCAGAGCGCGTTAATCGCGGGCGGAACCAGCGGCATCATCGTGACATTTTCTTCGACGAGTAGAGCGCACAGTTTGGAGACATCGAAGCGCGGCATCAATATGAGCGTTCCCCCGAGCGTAAGTGTAAGAGTGAGGCCGACCGTGAGGCCGTAGATGTGATAAAGAGGTAGGCAGCAGAGCACAACGTCGTCGGCAATGAACGGAGCGGCATTCGGCCCGAGAATCTGATAAACATTGGCGACCAGGTTGTGGTGCGAGAGCATGACTCCTTTGGGTAGTCCCGTGGTGCCGCTCGAATAAGGAAGAGCGGCGATAGTTTCGGCGGACGGCGCGGCGGGTTGCGGCAGAGTAGTCGCAATCGATGAAGCGCGCAGCAGCGAAGCGAAGGGGTCGCAGCCAGCGCGCTCGCCGCGAGTGGCATAAATGCGGCGCAGCGCAGGGAGTCCGGCGAGGTTAACGTTCTCGATCAACGGCGCGTCGGTAATAAGAAAGACGGCGCCGGAATTTTCCAGCTGATAGCGGATCTCGCGCTCCCGATAGGACGGATTAAGCGGCGTTGGGGTGCCACCGGCAAGAGTAGTCGCGTGGTATGTGATCGCAAACTCCCAGGAGTTGGGCAGAAAAATCGCAATCACTTCGCCAGGCTTAAGACCGGCGGAAACGAAGCTGCGCGCCAGCGATTCGACTAGTTTCGCATATTCCGCATAAGTGAATCGCCGGCCGCAGGAGGAATCGACCAGCGCAATCTTTCTTGCATTACGCTGGCAACTTTGAAGAATGACGTCGTGAACGAACCGCCCCGCGGGGTCGGCAAACATTTGTGTGCGAATCATCCGGGGAGATTGTACAAGAGCAGATGGCGTGCTTGAATAAGAGTTCGTCCAAGATCCACGGACGCCGTGTCGGCGTTGTTTCTCCAAGGTAAAATCCTCAGATGGCAAAAACTGGTGGAGCGCTCGTCGGCCAAGTCATGCTCGTGACCGGCGCCGCAAAAAGGCTGGGCCGCGCAATTGCGCTCGCGGCTGCCGGCGAGGGCGCGGACGTGGCGATCACTTATCACGAATCCGCGCGCGAGGCACGGGCTGCCGTCGGAGAATTGGCGCGCCACGGTGTGGAGGCACTGGCCGTGCGCTGCGACGTGGCCGACGAATTGAATGTCCGCGAGATGGTGAGCGAGGTAACAGACGTGCTCGGCGGAATCGATGTGCTCGTGAATAACGCAGCCAACTATGAGACGGTCGAATTCGAGAAACTGACCGTCGCGCAATGGGATGCGATGTTCGCCTCCAATACGCGCGGGCCATTTCTGGTTTCGCGCGAGGCGCTGCCATTTTTGCGCAAGCGGCGTGGACGCATCGTGAATATGGGATCGCTCGGCGGATTGCGGCCGTGGGCGACGCATGCGCACTATTGCGCGTCAAAGGCCGCGCTCCACATGCTCACTAAGTCGATGGCTAAGGCGCTGGCGCCGGAGATTTCGGTGAACGCCATTGCGCCCGGTATGATCGACCTTGGAGAAAAAGCGGCAGCCGCTTTCATGAAGCGCATGGCGGAAGAAACACCCATGCGGCGTAACGGAACGGCAGCCGATATTGCAGCTGCGGCTATGTTCTTTGCGTCCGCGCCGTCATTTATTACCGGACAAATCCTGACGGTGGACGGCGGGCTGGGACTGTAGGCAGGTAAGAGGTCAGAGGTGCGAGGTTAGAGGGGAAGGCAGAAGTCAAATTAAGGAAGTAGCATGCCGAAAGGCGATGGCCCAGAGCCGAAGCCCAAAGTCCTGCTCAATGGAGATCAAAATGTTCAGCGCCATAACCATCATCGAATTTTGTTGGATGGCGTTTGGCATTTATTGGCTGTGGACAGCGCTCGGGACGAAGAAGGTTGCCGTCAATGAAAGCACAGCGCTGCGCCTGCTCAGGATGGCGATGCTTGTTTTGGTGATCATCATTCTGAAGACCGATTGGGTCCGCATTGGCCCGCTGGGCCGGCGATTTGTGCCTCGCCACTCGAATGTTATTTGGGTCGGCGTCGCCCTCACGGCTTTAGGCGTCGCGCTGGCAATTTGGGCGCGTTGGAATCTCGGACGAAACTGGAGTGACAAGGTAGTGCTCAAGGTGGATCACGAACTGATTCGCAGCGGTCCCTACCGCTATCTGCGGCATCCGATTTATACCGGCATCCTTCTCGGAGTTGCGGGAACCGTTGTGACGGTTGGCGAGGTCCGTGGCTTGCTGGCGTTGATATTGTTGGCAGCGAGCTATTACGTGAAAGCCACTCGCGAAGAAAAAATTCTGGCCGCAAATTTTGGCGAAGCGTTTGAGGCGCATAAGCGGAGAACGGGATTCTTTTTGCCCGGCTTGTGAACAAAAAGTACGGCCGCGGAAGTTGTTATCGGATTTGTGTCTTGCGCGCTATTCGCGTATCGTTCCGAGTTCGAATCAAAATCACTATGAAGCGATCCGCATGGGTAGTGGGACTTCTCTTTGTTGCCTTGTCTTTTGCGATGGGGCAGGACCGTCCTGAAGAAGGTGGCCATGAACTGGAGATCTGGACCGGCGGCGGCCATTCTGTTCCTGGAGGAACGAAAGATACAAACGTCTGGAATGCCGGCGTGCGCTACGGATGGATTCTGACCGCGCCGCACGGACCCGGCTTCCTGAGCGGACGATTCGAATATGCCGTGGACGCGGTGCCGGCATTCGTGGTGTTTCAGCGCGCGGACACAGCTTATGGGGCCGGCGTGAATCCGTTTGCGCTGAAATGGATTTTTGCAACGCGTGGCTCGGCGGAGCCTTTTCTGGAGCTCAATGGCGGTACGCTGTTCACAAATCATGAAGTGCCGGCCGGCACAATTGGAGTCAACTTTACCTCGAGCGCGGCATTTGGAGTGCATATTCTGCGCGAGCATTCATGGACAGTCGAAGCGCGCTATATGCACATCTCAAACGCCGGACTGACTGTCCCGAATCCCGGAATCAACACGGTGCAAGTGAGATTGGGTTTTGGTAAGTTTTTCGGCAAGAAGTGAGGTTTCGAAGTTCAGCGAAAAGGTTGAAGGCTCCAAGCCTACATCACAAGGCCCCGGGAATGCTGCTGCCCTCGTCGCTCGCGACGACATTCCTGAGTCGCCACATAATCCATGCGAGCGCCGCAATTCCCGCATACCAGATTGCGAATGCCGTATTTATCACCCATTCCGGCGCCTCTCCAACGCGCCGCAATACAAATGGTAGAAAATTCCATGTCGTGATGTGCACAAAATCCCAATGATCATAGGCCATGGCGTCTGTATTCAGCCCCCACGCGTCCATTTTGCCGAGCGCGAACGCTGCAATATTCGTGAAGCGCAAAGCAATCACGATCGTTGGACGGCCAAAGTCCTCCCCCTGGTAAATCTCAAGCGGCAGCCAGAAGGCAAGGGACGCGACCTGAATCACCAGGCTAGCTCCGGCAAGCGCGATCCCGCCGCGCCAAATCCAGCGGTTCAGATTTGTTCGATAGTGCAAAAGCAACGGCGCCGCCAGCAGCGCAACCAGCTCGACGACAGTCGAAACGTAGCGGTCGCCCCACGCGAAATCGCCAGACCAGAATGTATATCTCGCGTAGAAACAAATATAGGCCGCGAGTAACAACAAGGAAGTCACTCCATAAGCGCGCATCTCCGGCGACAACCGCTTCCACAAAAGCACCAGCAGTAGAATCGCGACTGCAAGCAGCGGATCAAACAGAAAAATGGATTTCTCCGGCTTGAAAAGCGCCCCGAGTACACCCACATGAAACGGAGTGCTCCACGGGAAGTTGGCAGGCAGCGTCGGATCATTCTGATGGAACTCTCGCGCGAAGTTAGTGACATAAGTAGTGGTAAACGAGCCGAAGCGATAGAAGTTATAAATGCGGTCAATCAGCCCGAAGAAAAGATAAATCGGCGCCGCAATCTTGCAGTAGCCCACCAGGCGCGGCCATAACTCTCGCAAGCCAGCGCGCTCGAACCACAATACGAAGAGCAGAAAAACGCCGCTTGCAATCAGATCCATGCCGGTTGTCAACCGCGTAAGTAAATTAAGCCCGAGCGCAGACGAACCAATAAAAAGCGCACGCCGGCTTGCCGTCCGCAGCCACTCGTATTGGAATGAAAATCCAATCAGCGTGAGCAGCATGATGTAGTTATTTTCCGTCATGTTCTGCGTGTAATGCAGATGCGTGGTGCAGAACAATAGCGCAACCACGCCCACGACCGATTCGCTTTGCGAAAATCGGAGCTGGCCCAAAAAACGGAACGCGATGAGCGCGGTAAGAACGGTAACCAGAATATTCGTCGAATAGCTGACCACGATGCTGCGTACAGCGGGGTCGTCGGAGTACTCGTCAAGAAACGGCAGATGAGAAATCGCTGTACCTGCGATGTCGGCAGGAAGCATCAACAGGCTCTGGCCAATTCCATACCAGCTGTAGAGGCGCCCTCCACGGCCGTGCAGGCCGAACTCCGGATACTCGTTGGGAAAGACCTGCGGGTCCGAAGTCCAGAGCCAGTGTGTAGTCTGCAGCCGATGCATCGTATCCGACGTGCCCAGTTCACCCGACTGCACCACGAAAGCCAGCAGCCCGGCAGCAAGGCACAAAAGAAATCGCGCATCGCGAAGGCGTTGATTGAAACGAAATGTCATTCACTGAATCATATTGCGTGCGAGGTACTTTTCGCGTACGCGATATTCAATTCGACAATACTGGCTGAATACAATGGCCAATACTTGTCCACGTTGCCGGCCCCAATAAGAAAGGCCCCGCAAGCGAGGCCTTCACGATTCAGTTGTCTAGAAATCCAACCTACTGCGGCGGGGGTGGCGGGGGAGCGCTCTGGTCGCCGTGCCCTTCCATGTGTTTGCGATGCTGCTCCTGCATCTTGTCGAACTTGGTTTTCTGCTCGTCGGTGAGAATCGCGCGGATCTTGGCGGCCGCAGCCTCGTGAAGCTCCCGCATTTTCGATCTGTTTTCTTCGCTCGGGCCCGACGAGCCGTCCATGAACTTCTTCATCTGATCGCGCTGATCCTGCAGAATGGTTTTAACCTGCGGCTTTTGCCCGTCCGTCAAATTCAGCTTTTGCGAGAGATTGTCGAGTTGCTCATCAACGGTCGGCATATGACGCTCGGCGCCTGGCTGACCTCCGCCGGGCCCTCCCGGGCCTCCGCCTTGTCCGAGTAACCCCGCGGGCACGAATAGCGCCAGCATCAGAACTGCAAGTTTCAATTTCTTCATTGTTTCTTTCTCCAGAAAACGAATTGGTTGGTAAACAAAATCGGTTAGTAAGCGGGAATGACGGAGAAAGAACAATTCGGAAATTGAACTTGACTAAAGCCGGAATTGATCGCTCCCCTAAAGGCAGTACGTCAATTATAGGAGAACTTGCGCGCGGAATCGGTAAAGTTGCGTAAAGAAAGCGGTGGGAAGACTAAAGACTAACGGTTCGTGCGAGCGCGATATAAGCCCGCAAGCCGGGGATTCAAAGGGCCGGTAGCGGCCGACGTTATATGCGTCGGCCGCTTTCCGGGAGTAGCTGCAATTAGGGAATCTGGTTCCAAAGGAAAGAGCAGAGATGTTCATACTTAAAGGAAGAGATAGCCACCGGCGTTGGCGGTACCAACGATAGGAAAAGATCGTTGGACGCTGTGTAGGCAGGCCATACCGGTTTGCCACCGACGTTCGGGTTGCCCGTCTTCGCGAACTGCGTCCAGTAGGCAAGCATGGTCCTGGAGAGTCGCGTTTCCAGAGGCGAAAGCGTTGTCGGCAGTCCGAAAACGTCGAAGCCCTTGAAGAGGAATTGGATCTCGGCAGTATGGTATGCGCCCAACGGAAACGTCAGCGCCCCGCCAAAATCAGCTTGCGCCGGAGGCGCATTCTCATCGGCGAACTCATAGGCGTAGGTCGGCGTATAGCTCGCGAGCAGTTGAGCCGCATTCCGGCCCGGGCAGCTGAAAGCTCCGTCAGTCGTCGCCGCGCCCAGGGCCTGGTCGCCACTCGGATAGAGGGAATACGGGTAAATTTCGAGAACGGACGGGGCCAGTGCCGCAGGGAACAAACCATCCACGGCAGCTACGTACTCGGCGTCATTGGCAATAGGGTTCCCTTGGAAATCAAAGCTCTCGGCCACGAAGAGATTGTATTCGTTTGAATTGGTGCCCGTGATGACGGGTACCTGGTTGAATGTGCCGCTGGCAAAGGCGCCGGCTATTGTGTTTTGAAGCAACACTCCATCCACAAACGGGAATATGGGGAAGACCTCAAAAGGAACAAAGTTTGCGGCGGGCACAGCGCGAAGGCACGCGGCGGTCGCCGGGTCGCCGCATCCGACATCAGCGGCAATGGTCTCGCCGGTCGGTACGGTCGGGCTGTTATAGGGGGCCGAGTTCGATTCCCCGTCGGGCAGGGGAACGATGTACTGAAGGTAGGGTTGGAACTCTTCGTACGACCCGCTTTCCGCAATCGCCCCGCTGAACAGGCCTGCCGCCGTGGGAGACGCGAGCTGGGCGTAAACGCTTTGTCCGCCCGCGGACTGGCCGAATATTGTTACTCGGGTTGGATCGCCGCCAAAAGCTGCGATGTTGTTCTGAATCCATTGCAGCGCGTATTGCTGATCCATCAAACCATAGTTGCCGCTGGAATGCCCTTCGGCATCGATCGCGGACTGGGCGAAGAATCCCAGATAACCCAGCCGGTAGTTGAGGCTCACCACAATCACTCCATTTTTCACCAGCCAGTAGGGGTCGTAAGGAGTGCTGCTCCCACTAATGAGTCCGCCACCATGAATCCAAACCATCACCGGCAGGTTGGACCCGCCGGACAGCGGAGTAAAGACATTCAGGAACAGGCAATCCTCGTTGCCCCCGCCCGCCTGTGGGCACTCGCTGCCGAATTGAGTCGCTTCCAGATAAGCTCCGGCAAAGGGTCCGTAAGGTTGCGGCGGCTCCCAGCGCAGAAGTCCCACCGGCGGAGCTGCATACGGAATGCCGAGAAATTCGTTCATGCTATTCGCCCTTTTCCCAACCACGGTTCCACTTTGCGTGACAACGGTTGGTGGGGTCGCATATGCGCTCGGTACAGCGGCCAGAGCGACCGCGCAAAGAGCCGCTACTCCAAGTAACCCTCTCAGGGACAAACCACCGTGCGGCCTTTTCTTCATCTTCTCTCCTAATTTCATCGTTGATTCCTCCAGGGGTTCAATGCTGGTTCGCCGAAAGGTTCTAAACCTGGATCCCCTTGAGCTAGAACCGGAATTTCTGCATGACCCTAAATCGCGGGCAATTGTCTTATTCATCCCCGATTGTGTCAATGTGAAAGAAGTTGCACCCGAATTTGGGCCCGGCTTGACTGGGATCAGAAAGGTCGTTGGTCATTTAAAGGATGGATTCAGGTTGGGCGACCCCGGTCGCTTTCAATCTCCCGACGCGATTCAAAACCAGACAGCGTCGTTACTTTATCAGCGCCGACAACCCCTGGTTCACCACCAGTGCAGCCGTGTACGCTACGGCAGTCATGTAGCCGAACTGGATGGCAGGCCATTTCCAGCTATTGGTCTCGCGGCGCACGATGGCTAGGGTGGATGTGCACTGCATGGCGAACGCAAAAAACACGAGCAGCGCCATTGCTCCCGCAAAACTAAGATCGTGCTGCAGCGCATTCTGCAGCGTCAGCGAGTGCGTCGCCGGATCGGTTCCATAGATGGTGCCCAGCGTCCCGACGATCACTTCGCGCGCAATAACTGACGTAAGCAGGCCGACTCCAATCTTCCAATTAAAGCCGAGCGGCCGAATCACCGGTTCAATTCCATGTCCCAGGTGCGCGATCACGCTCTGTTCGAGTGGCGGCACGCTGCCATTGTGCAGCGGCAGATTCGTCAGCACCCACACCAGCAGAGACACCGCCAAAATAATCGTTCCGGCCTGCCGCAGGAAAACCCGTCCGCGGTCATATAAACGCAGGCCGATCGAATGCAGAGTCGGGCGCCGGTACTCGGGCAGTTCAAGAACAAACGGAGCGGCATTCGACTTGAGCACCGATGATTTAAGCAACTTCGCGGTCACAATGGCCGCAAGAAATCCAAGCACGTACAGTGATAGCATGGCGCACGCGCGCGCGCTCAAAAATACGCCCACCACCGGGCGATTCGGGATGAAGGCCGCAATCAGCAATGTATAGATAGGCAGCCGCGCCGAGCAGGTCATGAATGGCGCGATTAAGATGGTCGCAATGCGGTCGCGCTTGTTCTCGATGGTGCGCGTCGCCATGATGGCCGGCACCGCGCACGCATATGCCGACAACAACGGAATGAAAGCCTTCCCGTTCAATCCCACACTTCGCATGGTGCGGTCCGCAATCAGCGCGGCGCGCGCCAGATAGCCGGAGTCCTCGAGTAGTCCAATAAAAAGGAACAGCAAAAGAATCTGCGGCAGAAAAACCAGCACCGAACTTACGCCCTTCCACAGTCCATCCAGAAGAAGCGACCGCAGCAAGCCATTCGAGATAAATGGCGCTGCTTGCTGTCCTAGTTTGGTGAGCAAATCCTGAAACGCCGTGCTTAAGGGCTGGCCAACCCCAAAAACGGTTTGGAAAACCGCGCCCACCACAATCATGAAAATTACTGGACCCCAATACTTGTGCAGAAATATATCGTCCAGCCGCCGGCTCCACTTGCTCGGCAGATGCCGCTGATAATTAACTCGGCTCCCAACCTGGCTCGCCCACTTCCGGCACTGCGGAAGGTCTCCGCTGACGGGAAGAACCGGCAGCAATGCCGCGGGGTTCGAATCGCGATCCTGCCGCAGGAAGCGCTCCACCACATCCAGTCCGGTCTCCTTTGTCGCGCTCACCATCGCAACCGGCGTTCCCAGTTCCCCAGCCAGTTTAAGAACGTCGACGGCCCCGCCTCCCTTAATAAATACATCGCCCATATTCAGGAGCACGAGCGTCGGCAGCCCCAGCGCGATCACGGGCGCTGCCAAAACCAGATGCCGCGAGAGGTGAGTTACATCCAGCACCAGCAAAACTGCATCCGGCCGCGGCATTCCATTCATTTTGCCGGCAAGCACATCCACCGCAACACGCTCATCCTCGGAGTAGGGTGTCAGGCTGTAAACGCCCGGCAGGTCTATGATCTTGATCTCATCGCCTCCACCCGCCAGCAGACCCACGCGCTGCTCGACCGTTACGCCGGGATAGTTCCCGACTTTTTGACGCAAGCGCGTCAGGCGATTGAAGAGTGTTGATTTTCCGGAATTCGGTGGCCCGATCAGCGCAACTGTGCGAATTCGGCCGTCGCGTCCTTCACCATTTCTTTCGTCAAGAGCGATGGCGGGACCGGCAGCAGTATCGCAGCATCCGCTGGAGAGGATCGACGTCACGATAGCTCTCCCGCGCGCTCAAGTCCCGTTCGCTGTACCACGATATGGCGCGCGGTTTCAGCCCGTAATGCAATCTCGGTTCCGTCCACGGAATAAATGCTGGGATCGCCCAAAGGTGCGCGGCGGCAGAACTGCACCTGCGCGCCGGGGAAAAAACCCATGCGCATCAGGAAGTGCTCATCGGCCGGGGGAAGGGAAATGTAGTCGACGGTTGCCACCTCGCCAGGCTCAAGGTCGATGAGGGCGACCCGTTGCCGGGGCATCTCTATCTCTATCTCCACTAGCTTTCGGTCCCCTCGCGGAGCGATGACGCACGCCTGAAACATGTATCGGCCAGCCTCGTTCAAAGTGATGCTTCAAAACTTGAAAGCCATTGAAAAGGAAACCCATCTAATTGAAAATGAATTTCAATTTCAATATCAATAGGATACGGGGCGGAGAGGCTTCGGGTCAACGCAGGGAGTCACTGTTGGTTGTGATTTGCATCACACGGCGATTGCGCGCATCGAATGGCGCTTTGAGCACACTGTGGAGTTCACGCTTTCTTTGTGATCGACGCGCTTGTGCTTGATGGTTGAGGGTGAAGACAACGCCGCGGTTGACCCTCCTCAGGAATTCTAGGTACGCTCAACGAGCACGAACGTTATGGACATGTCGCAACAAGTCTTCCCAGCAAACCCTCGCATCGAGATTATCTTGCTCCTGTTGCAGATATTTCAGGTGCTATTTCTCTGGGTTCACGACTGGATTCCGCTTGGACGATTCAACGACGTAAATGCAGTACGTAGCCAGGACTCGACGCTGCGGCTTGTCGTCGTAACGCTCATGCAAAGCCTGCCGTTTACCCTGGGACTGTTGTTCAGCCTGCTGTACTTTCGGCAACCCTACCCGCATTGGGTATACATGTGGCTTTCGATCAGCTACACCGTCATCTTTGCAGGACAGATTCGCGCCTGGTGGATCCCGTATCTTTTTCACTTCGAACCTGAACGTGCGGCCCGTTATCAGATCATGTTCGGCAACACGCACCGCTTCCTGCCAGTGCGCAACGGACTTGTCCCGAACACTTTACACATCATGCTCCATATGGCAACCGCTGCTACGCTGTTAATTCTCTTCGTGGGCTGAAAAACCGCGTTTCCTCCAATCGCGCTGATGGCCGGAGTTCCGGAAATCGCACGTTAGGCGTCAAGGTCAGGTAAACTCGGTCTTCAACGCTGAGTAAATCACTCTCAGATAATCCGTAGGAACTTCTTCGCCTGCGCTACCTCCGGGAAGAGATTCTCCTCCGCCACAAATTCCCGCGAGTGCACGCACCGTCTGCTGCCACGCAGCTTCACCGGATGCTTCAAATGCAACATCTCGTGATAAAGAATGTACTCGACCACAAAGCGGGGAACTCGCGGATCGTCAAACACTCGGCTGATGACAATGGCATTATGTGCGGGGTCGTAGTGGCCGAGACGGTTGCGGGCGTGGTCGCGGCTCCAGGTGAGTTGCGGGCGACCCATCAGGCCATGAAAGAATCGGCCATTGAGATCGTCGAAAATTTCTTCCAGATGATAATGATGCCCGCGCGCCGAATCTATGTGCTTGCGCCCGCGCATCTGCCGTACTAAACGCGCCTTCGCGGCAAGATCGTGACTCGCCACATATCTCCGATAACGAGCGCTCAGGGCGCGGTCAATCGGCTTGCGATAAAGCTTGGCCAAAAGAATGTGCGCGATTGCATGCAGAACCGGATCGGGCGCGCCTTCCAGCAGATCAGAGAGCCGTATATAAAGTTCCGCCTGCCGCAGCCGGATTGTATTGTTGATGGAGACAAACGGATAAAACCGAATGTGCATTGGCGGAGCAGGCGTCCGCGCACGCAACTCAGCGTAGGCTTGCTGGAAAATTTCTGCTACCTGCAAGGACACGCTCGCTGTCACGGTGAAGAAAGGTTAGCACGTCAGCCGGCCTCAGTAGCCAGTACCCGGTAGCCAGCACCCGGTAACGCTCACGACTCCCTACTTTTTCTTCTTCTGCTTCTTCACATACTCCTCGACTTCAGCGAGCGTCTTGCGATGGTCCTCGGCGCTCGAATCCACCGTGTCCATCGCATCGGTGAGAAGAAATTCATATTGCTTCGCTTCCTTGGCGTCCGCATTGCTCGCATCTTTCAATGCCCGCAGCTTTGCCTGAAACTCGACATCCGCCTCGATCACGCCTTGTAATGCCTTTCTAATATCGTTCTTGCGTCCCACATACATATCGATATTGTTATCGAGTTCTTCGTAAATTGTCAGAAAATCCTGCAGCAGGTCGTGGGTCAGAAGCGGGCGATCGGTTGTCTTGGGATCGGCGCGCATTTGTTCCATCTTCGTCATGCGATCGCGCGAAAATTTAACGTAAAGTTTCAAGCGTTCATCCGGATCGAGCATGGCATCGCGCAACTGGTCAATCTCCAGCGGATTGAGCGGATCCCGTTGCCGCTGCGCCGGAAGAATAGACACAAGCTGCAAAGCGCACATGAACGCCAGTCCACGCGCCAGTTGGCGGTGCGAGCGTCGAATCATTTCTTGCCTTTTTTGTCGGAAAACATTTCGTTGAGCAGCGACGTGCGCGCGTCTTCCAGCCGGCGAATGGCTTTATCCACGGGTGCCTGATCTTCAAATGCCAGGGTGCGCTTAACGTCGCTCAGCCTCTCCGCAATCTTGCGAATTGCGATTTCTACATTTTTCTGGTGCTTCTTTGATTCGATCGCGGCATCGCGCGCTTTTTCGGAGTAACTCGCGACATCTTCGACGGCGGCATCGCCCTCGCTCACGTGTCCTTCGTTGTAAAATTTGTCGGCCGCGCGCAGCTGCAGCTGGGCGATGCGAATCGAAATCTCCGCGCGATCTTCTGTTGATGCGCGCGGTAGCCGCGCCTTCAGCGCATCCACGTTCTCTTCCGATGCCGCGCAGCACGCGGCAGCTAAAGCCACAAGAAACAGAAGTTGAGCAACTCGGCGCATGTCAGTGCTTCTTTGGCTCGATCGCAATCAGGCGATGCCGGGCCTGCCACTCCTGATCAGGATACTTCCCGCCAGCCGTTTCAAGGAAGTGGTGATAATCGGCCGAGGCGTTTTTGAAGTCTCGCAAATGGTCGTAAGCCGAGGCGCGCAGAAAAAAACAAATCGCCGGCATATCTGAGCTTGGCTTCTCTTTGTCTAATAAGGCGCGTCCGTTCAGCGCTCGAACGGTCAGCTCGTAATTCTTGTTTTCGCTGGCGGCGAAAGCCAGGTCCACGTAGGCATCCGGCGAATCGCGCTTCATTCGCACCGCGGTCAGCAATTCCAGCTGCGCCTCCGGAAACTTTTTCTGAAGCAGCAGAGATTTGCCCAGCGCGCGATGTAACTCCGCGTCATTGGGCTGGCTTGCAACCAGAGTTCGATAAGCCGCCTCCGCCAAATCGTTTTTTCCAGCAGCCAGATAAAGGTCCGCGAGATCGCGCTGCGCCGTGGCATCGTTGGGCGAAAGCTTGACGGCGGCTTGCAGTTCGGCGATCGCGTCATCTTTCTTTTCTTCAGCGGCAAGAACGCGGCTGAGTTGAATATGCAACCCTTCATCCTCGGGCCGATCCGCAACCAACCTTCGCAGCAGTGGCTCGGCGTCGGTCACCTGGCTCGACTTCATATAAATGTTGGTCAGGCCAATCGCGGCTTCGGTCGAATGCGGGTCTATCGCCAACACCTTCTTATATTCGCCCTCGGCGTCCGCAAAATGTTTTTCGCGCTCGTCGAGCAGGCCAGCGGATAAGTGCGGCTCAACGTCGTTGGGAGTAAGTTCCGCAGCTTTGGCATACGCCTGCAGCGCCTGGTCTGGGTCGTGGCCCTCAAGCGCGTGTCCAAGCGAAATCCATGCGCGCGCCTGGCCTTCTTCCACACGAGAGGTTGGATTAAGAGTTGTGGCCGCGCGAAGATATTTCTCGGCTTCGGGATTGTGCGTGCGCGCAAGCATCAGGCCGAGGTTGAGATTCGATTCGAAAACATCGGGTTTGGCAGCGACCGACTTCCGATAAGCGGCAATGGATTGATCCGGGCGATTGAGCCCATTCAGCGCAAATCCGAGATCGAACCACGCCTGATAGAGCCATGCCTGGGAGGACCGCGCTTCTTTGCCGTCGGGGCCGTTTTTTTGTAGATCGTGTTCTTGCAGATCAGTGTGGAGCGCCTTTTTCAGCAGCGCTTCTGCCGTAGCAAAATCGTTTTTCTGGAGCGCATCTTCGGCTTGCGTAATCTCGGCCGGTCGGTCGTCGACCGCTTCGCGACGATGGCGCACGGTCGTGTGCGTGTCGATGACCTGCGCGAAACATGCGCCAACCAACAAAAAAATAACTAGCGCGTTGGAGTAACGGTTCATGCTCGACTTACTTACTGCCATTCCTATGCCCGTTCCCGTTCAGCACCAGCTTGAGATACTGCCCGGTGTAGGAGCCTTCTAACTCCGCGATCGCTTCCGGCGGACCTGCTCCCACCACGCGCCCTCCGCGGTCTCCGCCTTCGGGGCCTAAGTCGATCACCCAATCCGCGGTCTTGATCACTTCCAGATTATGCTCGATCACAATGATCGACCCGCCTGCATCGATCAGCCGGCGGAAGGCGAACAGCAGTTTGCTCACGTCGTCGAAGTGCAACCCGGTTGTAGGCTCGTCGAAAATGTAAAGCACGCGGCGTTTGCGCGCCATCACGCTGCCGCCCTCGGAATGATGAATGGGCGCGCGTCCTCCCGTTTGCAGATGCGCCGCCAGCTTCATGCGCTGCGCTTCGCCTCCGGAGAGCGTGGTGGCGGATTGCCCAAATCGCAGATAGCCAAGCCCAACCTCATCGAGCACGCGCAGTTTTTCCGTCAGCCGCGGAACCTCGGCAAAAAACTTCAGCCCCTCGCGGATGGTAAGGTTCAGCACTTCGTGAATGTTCTTGCCCTTGTACCGAACGTCCAGCACCTGCGGCTTGTAGCGCGCACCTTTGCATTCGTCGCAAATCAGTTCGACATCGGCGAGAAACTGCATCTCCACCGTGACCGTGCCATCGCCCTGGCAATTTTCGCAGCGGCCTCCGGGAACATTGAACGAAAAATGTCCTGCTGAAAATCCGCGCTTCTTTGCCTCCGGCAGCGCGGCAAACAGTTCTCGGATAATGTCAAACGCCTTGAGATAAGTAACCGGATTCGAGCGCGGCGTGCGCCCAATCGGCGATTGATCCACCAGCACCACTTCGTCGAGATATTCGTCGCCTTCAATCTCATCCCATAAAATTGCTGGCGGCGCGCTTCCATTCGTTTGGCGCTTCGCCGCTGCCAGTCCTTGATACAGCACATCGTGTAGCAGCGATGATTTGCCCGACCCCGAAACTCCCGTGATCGCGACCAGCATGTTGAGCGGGATTTCCAGATCGATGCGTTTCAGGTTGTGCGCCCGAGCCCCAGCGATTTTGATTTTGTGCTTGCCCGGCACGCGCCGCCGCGGCGGAACCTGAATATGCAGCTCGTTCGAAAGATAGCGTCCAGTAAGCGATTGCGGCATCTGAAGCAGTTCGCCGTACGTCCCCGCGCCGATGACTTTGCCGCCGCTTTCGCCGGCCCCCGGCCCCAGGTCCAGAATGCGGTCGGCCGCCCGCATAATGTCGGGATCGTGCTCCACCACAAGAATCGTGTTTCCCAGATCGCGCAGCCCGTGCAGAATGTTGATCAGCCGGTGCGTGTCGCGGCTGTGCAATCCAATCGACGGCTCGTCGAGTACATACAGCGTCCCCACCAGCCGCGAACCCAGCGACGTGGCTAGCTGAATGCGCTGCGCCTCGCCGCCCGAAAGCGTCGATGCCAACCGGTCAAGCGTGAGATATTCCAGCCCCACATCGTTGAGAAACCGCAGCCGTTCCTGCAGTTCGGTCAGCAACCTCTCGGCAATTTCGGCCTGCGCCGGTGTAAGTTTCAGTTCGCTGAAGAAGCGTGCCGCTTCCTCAACGGTCATGCAGCACACCTGGCAAATATTCTTGCCTTCAATTTTTACCTGCCGCGCTTCCTGACGCAGTCGCGTGCCTCCGCACGCCGAGCACACCGAATATCCTCTATAACGGCTCAAGAAAACGCGAACGTGCAACTTATATTTCTTGCGTTCCAGATGTTCGAAGAATCCGCGCACGCCGGGAAAGCGGCCATCGCCTTCAATGATCACGCGCTGCTGCTCGCGCTCCAGTTCATGCCACGGCACATCGAGCGGAATGCTCTCCTGCCGCGCATAGCGCTTCAATTCCGTATAAAGCGGCTTATATTTCGGTTTCGTCCACGGCTCGATCGCGCCTTCATTTAGTGTCTTGCCCTGATCCGGTATGACGAGGCCGAGATCGAAATCAATCGTGTTTCCAAACCCCTGACAGCGCGGGCAGGCGCCATACGGATTGTTGAACGAAAACAGGCGCGGCTCCGGCTCTTCGTAGCGCGTGCCATCGTTCTTGCATTCGAAGCGTTGCGAAAAGCGCAACCGGCGCGGCGTTTCCGTTTCGCCATCCTCGCTGGCGCGCGGCGCCGTCTCAAAAATCACTTCGCCGGATTCGCGATATCCAATTTCAACCGCGTCCACAATGCGCGCGCGCTGATCGGCAGAAACCATCAGCCGATCCACCAGTACAAACACCGCTTCGTCGAAGTTGATGTCGAGCAGCGATTCCGGCGTGGAGAACTCAAAAACCTGACCGTTCTGAAAAAGCCGGTTGAACCCGCGCTTTCGCAACTCGAACAGCCGTTCTTTAACGGCCTCGGGCGGGCCATTAGCCTCGGCCGCCTTCTTTCCACTGCGCGATTTCTTTGGCGCTTTCGTGTCGACGCCAGCCACGGCCGCGACTTGAACGGGAAAGAGCACATTCAGCCGCGTGCCCTCGCCCAGAGCCAACACCCGGCCGGCCACTTCATCCACTGTGTCCTTTTTCACTTCCTGCCCGCACACCGCGCAATAGGTGCGTCCAATGCGCGCAAACAGCAGTCGCAGGTAGTCGTAGATCTCCGTCGCAGTCGCCACTGTCGACCGCGGATTCCGCGTCGAATTCTTCTGTTTGATGGCGACGGCCGGCGCTATGCCATCGATCACATCGGCATCGGGCTTTTCTATACGCTCCAGAAACTGCCGCGCATAAGCGGAGAGCGACTCCACATAGCGCCGCTGCCCCTCCGCATACACCGTATCGAAGGCGAGCGACGACTTGCCGGAGCCCGAGACCCCAGTCACCACCGTCAAAGTGTTATGCGGGATCTCAAAGTCTATGTTTTTGAGGTTATGAACACGGGCCCCGCGGACAATAATGCTCTCTGTGGACATCTCTCCCTGGACAGCAGCGCCGTTGATCAGCACTACAGATGGCCAAAAACCGGCCACCGAATCTTTCTATTATAAATCGTCGGTCGCTGTGCGTCGTTCGCCATTTGCAAAGCCAAGACGGTACCGCGCTCATTAGCGTTCTGTGCGAGTGAGTAGGTTCGATGGCACAGCGCGCTATTGTTGGAAAGTACTTTCGTGCCCGCATAGAAGAGAATAAATCTGGACGTGGGTGGCTATATAGGAATACTATATATTGCAATATAGAGAGCCTATACTCGCTATGGTCAAACGCATTCGAGCCAATATTGCTCGGGGCAGCACGGAACTGGTTATCCTCAGCCTTTTGGCGGAGCAGCCGCTCTATGGCTTTGAAATCTCTCGACGCATCGAGGAACGATCCGCGGGCGCGCTCCGTTTTGAGCTGGCTTCTCTCTACCCGATGCTCTATGACCTGGAAAGGCGCGGTCTAGTCAAAGGCCAGTGGCAGCCAAGCAGCACAGGCCGGGACCGCCGCTACTACTCCCTGACGCCCAAGGGCAAGACCCGGTTGGCGCCGCTGCGACGGGAATGGCGCTCGTTTTTCCAGGCGCTCGATGGCCTGGCCGGAGTCAACAATGCCTGATTGGAAGGCACTGCTTCGGGAGCGCCTGGGCGTGGTGAGCCCGTCCTCTGCGGAAGAGACGGAAGTCATCGCGGAACTGGCCGCTCACCTCGAGGATCTTTACGAGGAACTACGCGCAACAGGAATGTCCGAGTTGGACGCAATGGGCCACGCCCTGGGGCATATCGGCAACTGGAGTGAACTGGCGGCGGGAATCCGTGTTGCGAAAGGCGGGGAGGGGATCATGAACGCACGAACGAAAACGCTGTGGCTGCCTGGCCTGATTGCGCTGACCGCTTCCATGGTTTGGCTGATGATCTTGCAGCGAATGAGCTTTAAGCCAACCCTGCCTGGACCATGGCTGCACTCCGGACTCGCGTTCGCGTGGTATCCACTTTGGCTGGCTTTGCAGCCGTTGTTGGGGGCAGCTGGTGCTTATCTGTCGCGCCGTGCGGGAGCCGAACGTTGGACCGAACTCTTCGCGAGCGTGTTTCCCGCCATTGTGATGCTCGGGCTGTGGCTGGTGTTAGTCACCTACCTCGTCATCGAGAGATATTCGCACGTAGCACACCAGTGGCCTCTGGTCTTTGCCGGAGTATTCTTCTGGTCCATCCTTCCGGGCGCGTCGCTGCTGCTGGGCAGATTTCTCTGTGTGAAGACATTGAACCTCGCGAAGTCATAATTCCAAACTTGAGGGAGGGGAGAACCCTGATTCTAAAGGATCGCCTACAACGCGCTAGGAAGGGCGGATTGCGGACAGCGAAACCCGGTCTTTCTCATTGCGCGGAGATCCGCCAACGACCAACGACTGAAGATTCTCTCACTGTGCCGCAAACGAGAACAGCACCAGGATATAAATCCAGATCGCGGTCATCGCGTGCCAATACCATGACGTGATGTCCACAACAATGCGGCGGCTTTCAATGGGAATTCGGCTGAACCAGGAAGCGATATCGGCGTAGAGCAGCGCGAGCAGTCCTCCGGCAAGATGCAGACCGTGCATCGCGGTGAGCATGTAGACGAACGAGCTGCTCGTCCCCCCCTGAAGATGGAATCCTCGCGCGGAGAGATCGTTCCACGCCAGCAGTTGTCCGCCGAGGAATAGGAATCCGAGAACAGTCGTCAGCGCCAGCCACGGGAATCGGCGCTCGTCTCCCAGCGAAATACCTGGAATCGATCGAACCGGAGCAAGCGCGGCTTCACGCGTGATAGCTCGCCGCGCGAAGTCAATCGTAATGCTGCTGGCGATGAGCACAATGGTATTAGCGAGCAGAACCAGCCATGGAAGCCGTACCGGAACCCATGTCCGAATGTAGCTGCCGCTGGGCATATCAAAACTGAGGAATCCGCGCCGAACCAGGTAAACCGCGGTGAACGAAATGAACAGCATGACAATTGGCGTCATCGCGACCGCAAGCCCAAGCCGCGCATGGCGCAGACGCGCGCCGTAGTTAGGAATTGAATCGGGTCTAAAGTCGGGCTTGCCCTCGCCCCCATCGCGTCCGCGATTATCATCGCCACCACCAGCGTGCGGAGGCACCGCCGCGCCATTGTGTCCGGCAGAGCGCGGCGAAATAGGCGTCGAGCGCGGCATGCGAAAAAT
Source organism: Terriglobales bacterium (assembly GCA_049589875.1). Taxonomy (GTDB): domain Bacteria; phylum Acidobacteriota; class Terriglobia; order Terriglobales; family Acidobacteriaceae; genus Acidiflorens. Next base: position 8,564 of record JBAWBR010000087.1, on the reverse strand, counting down.
TGTAAGTGAACTGGCGGAAGGCAAATACCGTTCAGTCCCACATCCTTGGTTAATAGATGATCTCACCCCGTTCATTGGTTCGCCAAGCGTGGGCGGTCGCATCGAATACGGCCACGGCGAATGCCTCCTCGCACTCATTCGCCGCCGCATCACTTGAACATCCGCTAAAATAGAAAACGCCGGACGCCAGCTATTGACTTGATCAGTCGCCGCGATTGATTTTCCAACTGCGAAAGTGGCGGAATTGGCAGACGCACCAGACTTAGGATCTGGCGGGTAAAACCGTGGGGGTTCGAGTCCCCCCTTTCGCACCAAATAGTGCAGGGCCGAGTCCAATCGGCCCTTTTTTCATTGCGCCGCCCTCCCCCTACACCGGAGGCGGGTGTTCGCTCCCGGCGTCATATCGCAGATTTACAGCCCGCTACCTCTGTGGTTAAATGCCAAGCATCTTTGGGGTGGGAAAACCTCACCTCCGGGCTTTCCGTTGTTCTAGGGAGAATTTCTATGTCGGCTGGAAGCGTGGAGTTAGCTGCGCATATCGAGAAAGAAACAACCTCGTCCCAGCGGTTCAAGACATTCCTGAGCCGGTATTTCTATCTCTGCATGGCGCTGGCCATGACCGGGTTGGTAGTGTGGGGCTTCAGTCGCACGGTTGGCACTAACCTGTTCCACGGCAATCCGCCGAGGCCCTTGCTTCTGTGGATCCACGGCGCAGCCTTCTCCACCTGGATGATCTTCTTCATCGCTCAATCGGCTCTGGTGCGGCTGCGAAAGGTGAGCGTGCATCGCCTTCTCGGCTGGTTTGGAACCGGGCTTGCCACACTGATGACTGCACTGGGCTTTACGGTCGCGGTTGTTATGTCCCGCTTCGATAGCTTTGTGCTCCATCAGAAAGACGTTGACGCCTTTCTGTCGATTCCGTTTGCCGATATGGTCATCTTCGGATCCTGCGTGGGCATGGCGATTTATCTTCGAAAAAGACCGGATTACCACCGGCGCCTTGTCTTCATCGCCACGTGTCAACTCATGGATGCTGCTCTTGGCCGCTTCGATTTCTGCTTCAATCACAATCTCTTCTACCCGGCTCTGGATTTTCTGATCGTGCTCGGCATGGCGCGCGATTGGTGGGTGGATGGCCGAGTCCACAAAGTTTATCTCTATGCGCTCCCGCCAATCGTCGCCCTGCAGAGTCTTGCTGTCTACGTCTGGCGGATAAACCCCGGCTGGTGGCAGGGCATTACGCACTCGATTATCGGATAGTGCAAACATGCGGAGAGTGTCGCTCGGCGACACGGCCTGCTGCATGTCTCGCCGCGCGAGACGGCGCATTGTGTGCCTGGCTGGACATCGGCGTGACATAGGTCACATCGGGCTGTGCGGTCTTCCTTTATGGTCGGAACTGAAAGGGAAACGCCGTGGAGACCGTCATGCCGCAAGAGCTCGATTCAACCATCTCAGAGCTGCGCATTCCTGCATCTGCGAGTGGCCCCGCAACAAACATCGCAGCACCCAGCCGCAAGAAGCTTCAGCGCCGCCAGGGGCGCGACATCTCGCACCAGATTCGTCTCGCGGTTCAAATTGCATTCGCAGCGTTGAGTCTCTGGATCGGTTTCCAATTCTACTTATTCGTCCTCTGGGCTGAGAGCAATGGACAAACTGCCGCGGTCTCTCGTCCCGCGGGAGTAGAAGGATGGCTGCCCATCGAAGGGATGATGCAGTTCAAATACGTACTGTTCAGCGGGCAACTGCCTCGCGTCCATCCGGCGGCTTTCTTTTTGTTTCTTGTTTTCACGCTCAGTTCGCTGCTATTCCGCAAAGCATTTTGCAGTTGGATTTGCCCGGTTGGAACCGTCTCCGAATATCTATGGAAACTGGGCCGGCGCGTCTTTGGCAGAACTTTTCACCTTCCGCGCTGGCTCGATTTGCCGCTTCGCTCCCTGAAGTATCTGTTATTGCTCTTCTTTGTTTACGCGGTGACCATGATGTCCGCCTCCGCCATTGCCGGGTTCGTCGCCAGTCCTTACGGGCTCGTTGTCGACGTGCGCATGCTCAACTTCTTCCGCTTTCTCGGAGGCACAACCGCAATCGTAGTTGCCGGACTTACACTCGCATCCATTCTCATCCAAAACTTCTGGTGCCGCTATCTTTGCCCCTACGGCGCTTTGATGGGATTAATCGCAATGTTCAGCCCGCTGCGGATCATGCGCAGTCAAAGCACCTGCATCGACTGCGCCAAATGCGCAAAAGCCTGTCCCGCCGCGCTCCCCGTCGATAAGCTCATTCAAATTCGTTCCGCCGAATGTACTGGCTGTCTCGATTGCGTCGCAGTCTGCCCCGCTCAGGACGCGCTTTCACTCCGCGTCGCAGCACCAACGAAATTTCGATACCGCGTTCCCGCCTGGAGCGTTGCCGCCGGCATCGCAATCCTTTTCTTTGGATTAGTGGGATACGCAAAGTTGAGCGACCATTGGCAGACTCATCTGCCGCAAGAGGTCTTCCTGAGATTGGTTCCGGTGGCAAATGATCAGCAGCATCCAATGCTCGGGAGAAATCCGTGAGCAAACGCAACGCGCAGAGCGCCGGGTCCATTGTTCCTGCTTAAGAGTACGCCGGGCAAGTCGATTCAGCGGCAAACCACAACGAATGGTAAGATGGCCCCGCGAGCGCTGTTTCAGGCCCCAGAAGGAAGGCCGCTTGTTTCCGTATCCGGCAGGCCAAATCGAATAAGACTTGAAGTCCGGTATCAAACCAGGGAAATCGAAGAAGCGAAACGGTGCGAAAACGCCCGCGGCGGCGCGCTGGCGTAAGCTGCTTCCGTCGCTCGCAGTGCTGATTCCAGTTGCGCTCGCCGTGCTCGCTTATCTTGTCGCGCTGAATTATCCGTTTATTTATGACGACATCGGGCAGGTTCTAAAAAATCCGTCCATCCAATCCTGGCATAACCTGCCGCGGTATTTTACGCACAATGTTTGGAGTCATCTCAATGCCGTCAGCAACTACTATCGGCCCATATTCCTGCTCTGGATGCTGCTGAACTTCTCGCTCTTCGGCGCGAATCCGGAAGGCTGGCACCTGGCTTCGATCCTGTTGCACGCGGCGGCGACTGCGCTCGTCTATTTGCTGGCGCGGCGTGACCTTAAGGATGACAAGGTGGCCGCTGGCTTCTGCGCCGCAATTTTCGCCGTTCATCCAATCCACGTTGAGTGCGTAACCTGGATTTCCGGCGTCACCGAGCCCCTGCTGGCAGTTCTGTTCTTGGGATGTGTCCTCTGTTACCGCCGCTGGCTGGATAACCATGACAATAACCGCGGCTGGTACGCGGCGTCCCTCGTCCTTTGCGCGCTCGCGCTGTTGTCCAAAGAGACTGCGGTGGTCATTGTGCCCACGCTTCTTTTTTATGAAATGCGCACCCCGCGAAATGGGGCACTTTCGCAGCGAGTGCAATCCGCGGCCTGGGCGCTGGCTCCTTTTGCCATCCTTACTGCGGTCTATCTAGTGGTTCGCTCAATCGTGCTCAAAGGATTTGCGCCCGACATAGGCAGTCATGTCACTAAGACCACTGTGTTATTGACTCTTCCCGATGCGCTCTGGTTCTATCTTCACAAGTTACTGTGGCCTTCTTCGCTAAGCGTTTTTTATCCATTTGCATTTGTCGAGAGGCCCACTTTTGTGAATTTCATCGGGCCTGCACTGGCTGTGTTGGCCATCGCCGCGGGCCTCTGGTTATGGGCTCGTCGCCAGCCGGCCGTGATGTCCGCCTGCATGTGGATCCTTTTTCCCCTCATTCCGCCACTGATTGCGCTTGGCCGCTTTGTTCCGAGCGATCTGGTTCACGACCGCTATCTCTATCTTCCGTCCATTGGTTTCGCCATGCTGGTGGCAATGGCGCTGCGCCGCATTCGCTTTGGCAGCCACACCGTGGCTGGCATACCGGTCGCGCAGACTGCTGTTCTCGCCGCATTGGTGGTGGCTTTAAGCGCATGCACAATCGCGCAATCCCGCTATTGGAGCAACGGCGTACTGCTCTATGCAAGAGGAATCGAAGTTGCGCCTCATAGCCTGGTTGCGTTGCATCAGATGGCCGCGCTGATGTCCCAACAAAAAAACTATCCGGCATCCCGCAAGTATCTCGAGCAGGCTCTCGAGGCTTATCCGGACGACTATCAGACTCTTGTCTCGGTTGGAGTGCTCGATATTTATCTGCACGACTGCAAAGCTGCCATTCCACTTCTGTCGCACGCGACCGAAGTCAAACCAGCGCAGGGCACCGGTTATTTTTATCTGGGAATGGCGCAGATGGGAATTGGCCAATCGGCCGAGGCGGAAGCGTCATTGCGCCGCGCAACTCATCTCTTGCCACATAGTCCGCGCATTCATTACGCGCTTGGAATTGTGTTGCTCGATGAGGACCGCGACGAAGAAGCACAAGAGGAATTTCTGGCCGAACTGCAAGTGGATCCAAATTCCAACGCCGCTGAAAAATTGCAGGCTCTGCGCACCGGATCGCCCTCCCATTCTTCTCTCGCCGACGACAATGACGTCTGGAATCGCATCCTCGGCGACACTCCGTGAGCGCTCCCACGCACCGACGCATGCACCAAACGGTGGGGATTCAAGCGCGCGTTCGACAACCTACGTTCTTTCCGACAACCTGCGTTCTTCTATGTGCAATAAGCTGCAATGAAATCGCCGGGATTTGACTCGAAAGGGCATCTTGTTACAAAAACCTAAATTTTTTGTTGACTTCAATTTTGAATCGGCGTAAACACCTATCAAGCGTCATTCTTCCGGGTTCTGAAAACTCGGCATCCCCCAGTAGGAGAGCAAACGGTTAACAGGGCCCTAAGGATATCCGCCGGGAAGTTGTCTGCAGTACCTCCCATAAAAGCGTCCTTTCTCTCGTTTCGAGTGCAACGAGAAGCGGGCTGTGTGTACCTCAGGGCGATCCCACTTGCGCAATTTCGTCGCGAACTCGTGAGAAGTGGTCTTCGTGATGCCTCATTTTGTTGTTGCGGTTTTGATGGAAAGGTCCGCGCTTAAGAGACCGAAAGTACCAGGCTCAGCTTTCAGGAGAGAAATTAACCAGTAATTCTGTCGTGTGTGTCCCGCCAGGCGGCCCACTCCTCTTTGTCAGACCACCGGGAGAAAGTGTGGCTTCCAGTCGCGGTGTAGGTGCGGTCTACCTAGGTGAGCGGTGATATCAAGTATCTCTGTGGAGGAATTGTGAAACAAATGGTCCGAGTCACAGTCGCCCTGGCAATCGCCATGGCCTTCGTTACAACATGCAGCCTCTTTTCCTTTGGTCAGGCCCGCAATATGATCACGGAAAAGATCGTGGAATCGAACACCGTTCCCTTGCAGGGTTCGATTCATCCGCTTGCGCAAGCGCAATATGACAAGGGCTCCTTGGGTGACGATGAACCCCTAGGCCACGTCTTCCTGCTGTTGAGCCGCAGCCCGGAGCAGCAACAAAACCTGGACGCCATGGTCGATCAACTCCACAATCCCAAGTCGCCTCTCTTTCATAAGTGGTTATCCGCGGAAGAATACGGAAAGACCTTTGGTATTTCAGACTCCGACTTGCACACCGTCGAGTCCTGGCTTCAGTCCAAGGGCCTTCAGATTGAAGAAACGCCCGCGGGCCGCACCGCCATCATATTTACCGGCACTGTCGGACAGTTGCGCCGCGCCTTTAACGTAGATATCCATCAGTTCAGCGTCAACGGCCAGACTTATCAGGCGAACGTTAACATTCCAACCATCCCCGCCGCTCTTGCGCCAGCCGTAATTGGTTTCAAACAACTCCACAACTTCCCCCACTCGCCGAATATGGTCGGCAACAGCATCGTAAAAAGAGATGGGAAAACCGGACAGTGGTCGAAGGTCAGCGGCCCCGCTTCCGCTCCCGAAATCACCTATAACTACAGCGGCTATTACAGCTACGACGTTACTCCGCAGGACTTTTACACCATCTACAACGAGAACTCCGCACTTACTTCCGGCGTCACCGGTGCCGGCGTGACCATCGCCGTGATCGAAGAAACAGGAATCCACAACAATACGACGAACGGCACTGGCGATCCCGATGTCACCAGCTTCCGCTCGGCATTCGGGTTGCCCGCTTATCCCACAACGGGCGCCAACAGCACTCAGGGCGGAATTAATTACTATAACGGCAACGTCCCGGGAAGCACCGCTTGCACAGCGGCTTCCACCCCGACTTCGACGGGTGAAGAAGGCGAAGCGCTGCTCGACGTTGAATGGGCTGGCGCGGTCGCTCCCAATGCCATTGTCGACTTCGTCGCCTGCAAAACGGGAAGCGGCGTCGGAAGCTACGGCACCGACATTTCGGCTACTGCTATTGCCAACTACCTTTACTCCACGGTCAGCTCCACCAGTTTGAGTTATGGCGTTTGCGAAACGTCCGCGGGCACCACAGGTAAGACGTTCTACACCAACTTGTGGGAGCAGATGGCCGCGGAAGGCATTACGGCAGTCGTCTCCTCCGGCGATGCTGGTTCGGCTGGTTGCAACCAGAATGCGTCTTACGAGTCCAGCAACATCTCCAGCAACGCCATGTCCAGCACGGCCTATAACATCTCGGCCGGCGGCACGGACTTCAGCGACGTTTACCAGGTTGCGGGCGCTGCTCCTTCCACTTACTGGAACACAACCGGTAACAACGGCAGCTACTTTGAGTCGGCCCTGTCATACATCCCGGAAGTTACCTGGGGCGGCTATTGCTCGAACCCGCTCTTCGCTTCCTATCTGCAAGCCCTGGCCGCGACGTCGTTCGGCACCACTTATACGACACAAGCTATCTGTAACAACAGCAATGCATCCAGCTATCGCGCAGTCGTCGGCGGTGAGGGCGGCATTAGCGTTTACAACACCATCCCGAGCTGGCAGAGCGTTTATGGTATCGGCAGTGGGAAAACCTCCACGACCTACCGCAACCAGCCCGATATCTCCTTCTTCGCTTCGTCCGGCTGGTGGGGGCACGCGGTCGTTTATTGCCAATCCGACGCAACAGTTAGCGGTGTTGGCGGACCATTCCCCTGTACTTACTCCAATACGCAGGATGCCTACTACAATGCAGCCGGCGGCACCTCATTTGTGGCTCCGCAGATTAACGGCCTGATGGCGTTGATCAACCAGAAAACCGGCGCTCGTCAGGGCCAGGCTAACTACACGCTGTACAATCTGGCGGCGCAGGAATATGGCACTGTGGGAAGCCCGAACGCCAGCATCGCCAACTGTTCGGGTTCCGCATTGGGTCCGAACGTTTCTTCCTCATGTGTCTTCCACGACATTGCCAATGACACGCCTTGCCTGTCGGGTGGAACCACAATGTGCGGTACGGCCAATGGCGCGCTCAGTTCATCGACGATCGCTTCCGATATCGTGCAGGCTTGCCGCAGTACCGTCTCAACTTGTTACGTCACCGGCAGCAACAAATACGGGCTGAGTTCAACCTCCAATGCCGCCGGCAACCTTGCCTATCAGTCTGCCCAGGGTTATGACTTGGGAACCGGCTTGGGCAGTGTCAACATTACTAACCTGGTCAACAACTGGAACACCGTTTCATCGGCGTTCACCTCAACTACTGCCATCTCGGCTAGCTCTTCGTCGATTACCAATACCGGCAGCACTAACCTGACAGGTAAGGTAACGGCCACCCAAAGAGGCGGGGTTCCCTCCGGAACCGTCAGCTTCTATATCGGAAGCACCGGCGGTACTAACCTTGGCAGCGCTCCCCTTGTAGCCAATGCCTGCACTGGAACGGCACCGAATATCGTGTGCACCGCATCGGCAACGCTCAGCGTCGCTGGTTCGGCACTCGCTTGCGGAAGTAACAGCGTCATCGCATACTTCCCCGGCGACGCGGCAAACGATGCAGCGTCAACCTCCAGTTCCACGAACATCTCTGTAACCTGCCAGCAGGCGACGACCACGGCGGTCTCCTCGAGCGCCAATCCTTCGACGTATGGTCAAAGCGTGAGCTTCACCGCGACGGTGACGGGCAACTCTCCAACCGGCACGGTGCAGTTCGTGATTGACTCGGCCAACTTCGGTTCGCCGGTAACGTTGTCGGGCGGCTCGGCTACTTCGGGCAGCACCTCGACGCTTTCGGCTGGATCGCACACAGTGTCGGCGTCCTACTCGGGCGACTCCGCTAATCTTGGCAGCTCGGGAACGTTGGCTGGCGGCCAGACGGTAAGTCAGGCAAGCCAGGCGATCACGTTCACCACGCCGGCTCCGGCGAGCGCGGAATACGGCAGCCAGTTCACGGTGGCGGCCACGGGCGGCGCAAGCGGCAACGCGATCGTCTACACCAGCGCGGGCGCTTGCAGCAACTCCGGCGCGACCTACACGATGACGGCATCGAGCGGCAACTGCTCGGTGATCGCGAATCAGGCGGGTAATGCGAACTACGCCGCCGCACCAACGGTAACGGAAACCACAAGCGCGACCGACGCCAATGGCGGCGTGAGCGTGGCTACTAGCGGTCCAACCACCTACGGTCAGTCGGCAACTTTCACGGCGACGATCACGAGCGACAC
>JBAWBR010000086.1:0-16122 GCA_049589875.1 Terriglobales bacterium | reverse complement strand
CTCTTATTACGTCGACAACAGCGACTCCATTGCGCGCGTGGTGACCAGCGGCGGCTCGCACGTGCAGGTTTATCAGGTTCTAACTTCGCCCTCGCCCGCGCTCAATCTGGTCGCCCAGTCTAGTACCCTGGTTGGATCAAGTTCGGGTTTCTTCACGACTGTCTCTTCCAATGGCGCCAGCAACGCCGTGATCTGGGCCTTGTCTCGGCCGGCATCGAGTAGCGCTCCGGTTTATCTCTATGCCTTCAATCCGGATTCGGGCTCAACCTTGAAGCCGATCTATAAATTGTCGGCGGGCACGTGGCCCTATACCACCGGAAGATCCAACCTGGTACCTGTGGTCGCGGACGGTGAGGTGTTTGTTGCCAGTTACCAGAATTTGAACATCTTCGGATTGACCAAGGCAGTTACGCACACCACGTTCAGTTCGGGAGCGAATCCCGCAAATTATGGTCAGTCAGTCACTCTCACCGCTCAAGTGACTTCCGCAAGTTCGGGAACGCCAACCGGAACCGTAACTTTCAAGAACGGAATTAAGACGTTGGGGACCGTGACCCTAAGTGGTGGAACAGCGGTACTCTCCACTACTGCGCTGCCTCTGGGCTCCAACTTTTTGACCGCGACCTATAACGGAGATTCTTCGAACAGCGACAGCCAAACCACGCTAACGGAGACGGTGAACCCGGCGACGATTATGCTGTCACTCAGTTCCAGTCCCAATCCTTCGCTAGCGGGGAAGTTGGTGAAGTTCACTGCGACCTTGACCAGCAACGGGGGTTTGCCAAAAGAACAACACGTGACATTCAGTTACAACAGAATGCAGCTCGGGACTGCGAGTATATCGGCAGCGGGAACTGCGAGTTTTTCAACCAAGACATTGCCGGATGGAACGGACACCGTAACCGCAACCTACGCGGGAAACGCGGACTACAGCGCCGCCTCAGGCTCGGCTCAGCAGACGGTCAACTAGCGCGAATCGGTGGACGGGCGCTGACCGCGGCGTAACCCGAGCCTATACACAGGGCTTAATCAAATCGGGCTTTTTGCCCAGAGAGAAGCTCACGCATTCTCACCTTTGCCTTGTGGAGCTGCGATTTTGAACTCCCTACGGTGCAGCGAAGCAAAGTAGCGATCTCATGATGTTGATATCCCTTCACTTGGTGGAGAAGGAATATCTTACGGTAGCCTGGGGCTAGTTTTTTGATTGCGCGAGCGAGGGTAATACGATCGAGGGTAGAGGAGAGCGTGCCGTCAAACCTGGCAAGCTCCCGCTTTGTCGCGCCGGGTAAGCGTGTGGCGGGCTCATCGAGTGAGACTTGTCGAACTCGCTTTTTCCGAAAATGCATTAGAACAGTATTGAATGCAATGCGATACATCCACGTCAAAATGGTCGAATCTCCCCGGAACATTGCAAGTTTACGGAACACCCGCAGGAATACCTCCTGGGTCAGATCCTCTGCCTCTGCGGTGTCACTGGTCATTCTCAAACAAAGGCCGTAGATCTTGTTTTTGTGTGCATGAAACAGATCCGCAAAAGCGGATTCATCCCCCGCTTGTGCACGACGCACCAATTCGTTGGACGATCTGTGCAGGACGGAAAGGCCGGGATCGTTTTTCATTGCGCCCAATTGTGCAATACGTCTCGTCAGGAAGCTGATCAATTTTGACCAGGCCCCATCTGTTGGCGAAACATCGCGACTAACGCTCGCTAGCTCGGCCAAGTTGAGCGACGGGCGGGCGATGCAACAAGCGCTGGTCGCCGGTCATCCTTTTGGCAAACTGTAGTAACCGCAAAGATGCAAGTTCAAGTGAGGATGAGTTCCACTCTGCTATAATCACCTCGACGCTTTTCCACGGTTTGCTCGTCACGCGGTGGCCGCTTCTTTCGGTCAGATTCATCTCCGCATTTCCTGCCCGCCGTTTTATTTGCGTGATATCCAAAAATCAAATGTGAGCGGCATGGCAACTCCAGACGTGTGTCGGAGTGTGTGACAACAAGCCTCTCCAGAAAGAAATAAACTCGAATGTCCACATTTACAGAACTGCCCCTGTCTTCCACGTTGCAAAAGAAGCTTGAGGCAGGCCAATTTATTACCCTAACCCCCATCCAGGAACGCGCGATTCCTCCTGCCCTTGAAGGCCGAGACGTGATCGGCACCGCCCAAACGGGCACCGGAAAGACCTTGGCTTTTCTGATTCCTCTGATTGAAGTCTTGCGGCACGAACCCGCGGGCCGCACCGCCGCTCTGGTTCTGTTGCCAACGCGCGAACTCGCGATGCAGGTGCATGAGCAATATGAGCAGTTGCGCAGCAAGACCATGCCGAAAGCGGCACTGGTAATTGGAGGCGTCTCCGAGAAAGCTCAGATACAGGGTCTCCGCGCCGGATCAGGTCTGGTGATTGCTACGCCCGGGAGGTTGCAGGATTTGATGAACCGCAAGTTTGCCGACCTGCGCCACATCAAAGTGCTGGTGCTCGATGAAGCCGACCGCATGCTGGATATGGGTTTCCTTCCCGCCATCCGGCGCATTCTTGCGGTGCTTCCGCAGCAGCGGCAGACGCTTTGTTTTTCGGCGACGCTAGAGCAATCGGTCGCCGGACTGGTGCATGACTATATGCGCGATCCGGTGCGAGTGGCGTTGGGCTCGGTGCTCAAGCCCGCCGAAAGCGTGCAGTTGAAGGCATATGAATTGCGGCCGGGAGAGAAACTCGACGTGCTTCGGCAGCTGCTTTATTCGGAAAAAGGTCAAACCCTCATCTTCACCCGCACGAAACGTGGTGCCGAAAGGCTGGCCAAAGAGCTTGTCCGCGACGGATTCTCCGCGGCTATGATTCATGGTGACCGCTCGCAATCGCAGCGTAACGGCGCATTGAGCGGATTTCAGGAAGGCCGGTATCAAGTGCTAGTCGCAACCGATATCGCCTCCCGTGGCTTGCACGTGGACGATGTCGCCCATGTCATCAACTACGATTTGCCGAAGATGGCGGAAGATTTCATCCATCGCGTAGGCCGGACAGGCAGAGCGGGCCTGCAGGGACTGGCTACCACGCTGGTGGCGGGAGCGGAGGCGCTGGAGTTGCGCCAGATCGAGCGCACGCTCAAGTTAAAGATCGAACGCATGCAGATCGATGCCGCGCTCTCCGCTCAGCCCAGGCGCATCATTCAAAACACGCTGGCATCGCGAACTTTGACCGCATTACCAGGAGAGGTATTCGTTTAGTCTGAGTGGGCCGCCGGGGGAATTACTTCGGCGGCCGACCATCGCGGGAGCAAGATCGCTTCAGCATCCTAGTGTGAAGTTCCAGTTCCGGGCAGCAATTCCTCAGGAGAATCCTCTTCCACCCCGAGGTTGAACAGCGCCGCCTGAGCGGCCGCGTGTTCTTGCAGTTCAGCCATCTCATCCACGCTGCCTTCCACTGGTTTCTCTTGTTTCCGCTGGGTCCTGCGTTCGGCTTTATCGCGTTGTTTTTGTTGTCGTGTCTGTTCCTTCTGGCGCTTGGTGAATGTCGATCGGCCTCGTGGCATAACCTATCTCCCCATATGAAGCTTGTTGGTGGCTGGCCCGCAACAACGCCAGAGCCTGCCTGATTTCCTGTCGCTTTTCTGTCAGCCCAAAACCAAGCTACCAGCGCGGTTCGCGCGGCTGGCGCGGATGGCCCCGGTAATCGTCACGCCCGCGTCCCCCGCCACCACCGCCTCCACCGCTAAAACGCTGACCACCGCCCCCCCCGCCGGTCCGGGGGCGATCGGTCTTTGGCTTGGCCTCATTGATAGTCAACGGACGCCCGCCCAGATCGGTTCCGTTCAGGGCCGCGATCGCCTTATCGGCTTCACTGGCGTTGGTCATTTCCACGAACGCGAAACCGCGCGAGCGCCCGGTATCGCGATCGGTAACCAGGGTGATCTTCTCAATTGCCCCGTGTGGCTCAAATACATTTCGCAGTTCAGCTTCGGTTGTGCTGTGAGGTAGGTTGCCGACATAAAGATTTTTCATTGCAGGTCCTTTCGTAGTAATTCATCCCTCAGTAGATCATCCTTTAAAAGGTCGTCAAGAGTCCGAGGCCCGGCTGCGGCATACTCAACATACCGGGTTTCAAGATCGCGTGGCGGCAACGGCCGGTTGCGCATCGCTTGTGTGCGCGCGCCCGACGCTGAGCGGACCGCTGAGATTCGACGCGACGCTTCCAGAATTCCCCAGCGCTGCGGTAGCTCTCCCAGGTTAATGGCAAGCGCCGCTCTTACTTCCGTACCAATATTGTCGTCCTGGATGTCTTGCTCAACCGCAGAGTCCGGGCTTGGCAGATGCGAGATATAGTCAGGCGCGCCCACCAGAAAGGCAAATCGCTGGCGCGGGGCAGCGGCGCGAATGTCGTCGCAAAACTTGTCGCGGGCGCAGCGCTTGTTTTCGACATTAATCAGAACCAGATCATAAAGGTCGACTTTCCACCAGCAACGCGCTTCGCCGATATCCGCGGCGGAATCGACTTCGATGCCGAGTTTTCTCATGGTCTCCGCGCGCAACTCACGTTTATGAGAAGAGCCGTCGACGAGAAGTACTCGCCTTTTCTTGTCCAGTACAGGGATTGGCATCGGGAGTTTTGGACTCACGATCGGTGTGGTCATGCGGACACCCCACTGGTCGCGGCAACCCGCGGACTACCGATCTTTGTTGTCTCGCGCTCCAGCAGTTCGCGTGTTCGTTTCCGGCGAGCGATCTTCTGCTTCCGCTCGCGATGAAACCGGGATCTGTCGCCATTCCGTGAAGACATATCAAACTCCTGTATCAGGCCTGAGTTGTGTGCGGCCGGGTTAGGTAACGTTTTGGGTCAAGCACGCGGAACGAGCAGCCGCAGTGGGCTCGCACGGAACGCCAATTGTGTAGGGAAAACCGCTTGCAAAGAGCACGCCTCTCGATCTCTCAATCGCGAAGGCGGTAGCTGTTTGAGTGACAGTGTCTTCGAGGTTAAGTGATTTCAGTATAGCGTGTTTGCGTTACTCCTGCGCAGCGCTTTGCGAGCCCAAGGTTACCGAGGAAAGCCGGGGAGCGACCTTGGTGCGCTGGCATTCTGGCTTCCGATCCAGGGCCAGCGAAGAGATAGAAGAATGGAATGACCACGCACCCATTTGGAATTGTCATTCCGAGGTAATGAGGAACCGGTTCTCCTCGCGGAGTGCCAGGTTCCTCGCCATCCACTTCGCTCGAACGGCAAGTCAAGAACCGGTAGTCACAGCGCGCACATCGATGTGTGATTTCCGTCACGGCGTATAGGTTCGGCTGGCAGGCATTATGAAAATGAAATTCATTTTCAACGCGGTTATCAGATCTCTGCGGCATTGATCAAGCATTCTTAAAGCCGTTTCTTAAGTCTTGGCAGTAATTCATAAGCGAAAGAGGACGCAGGTGAAAGACGAAAGCTCCAGGCGGAGAAAGGATTTTCGAAAGCGGGCAATCATCGTAGTGTTGGTCGGAGTGCTTAGTTGCGCTCTTTCTTCAGCAAGCTTCGCCAGCGATGTAGCCAGCATTACAGGAACAGTTCTCGATCCGAGCGGCGCCGTTGTGCCGGCTGCAAGCGTCATTGTTCGAAACTCAGAGAACGGCGTGCAACAGAGTTACGTTACCGATTCCAATGGCATTTATACCTTTCCTAATCTACCCGCCGGACATTACCAGCTCGAAATCGCAGCCCCCGGATTCAAGCCCTCCCTCCAGACCGGCCTGGAACTTGCGCCCGCGGCATGTCTCAGAGTGGACGTTGCGCTCGAACTGAGATCGGAAGCAACGACTGTCGAAGTGAGCGCCGAAACTGTTCAGATCGATCTTTCATCCACGCAGATGGGAGAAACCATTGAAGCCGGCAAGATGAGCAGCATCCCCTTGAATGGGCGTAGCTTCACCGATTTGATGGCCATTCAGCCGGGCATCGTTCCAGCGAGTTCGCAGCAGGCCAATGCGGTGGTCATGAGTGGCGTGACGAGCGCATCTCCTTCGGGCGACCTGAATGCCGGGAACACATCAATCAGCGGGCAGCGCGAAACCGCTAATGGATTTCGCGTCAACGGCAGCGACGTGGAAGAAGACGTCAACATGGGAACCGCCATCGTTCCCAATCTCGATTCGATCCAGGAGTTGCGGCTTCTAACGAGCAGTTTTGACGCCGAGTATGGCAACTATAGCGGCGGACAGGTGCTGGTTGTCACGAAGTCGGGCAACGATCAAATTCACGGCGACGGATTCGAGTTTCTGCGCAATACCAATCTTGATGCTCGCAATTATTTTTCCTCAAACCGCGCGCAATTCAAGCAGAACCAATTTGGCGGAACCCTAGGCGGGCCGGTGCGCAAAGATCGCATGTTCTTCTTTGCCGACTATCAGGGAACCCGGCTGAATCAAGGGGTAGACACGGGCCGGATCTCGGTGCCGTCGTTGCAGGACCGGACCACGGGTAACTTCTCAGATCTATCGGACAACTCATACGGTTTCAATCCATTGGGTTTCTGCGGCGCGTCGCAAATACCCGGCACAAACAGTACAACGCTCGAAGTTCCCTGCGCCGTCAGCGGGTCGAATATGGCAGATTTACTGTCGACGAAACTTGGATATACGGTGCAGAGCGGTGAGGCGTATTATTTCAGCGGACCCAGGAAGCAGAACCCTACCGGTGGACCCTGCGTCAGCAACGATCCAGTGACGGGATGCGTCTTTCCGAATGCAACCGTTCCCACGAGCGCCTGGGGCGCGCCCGGCACGAATCTGCTGGAATACATTCCAACCCCCAATCAGCCGGGCAATATATTTTCCACCTCGGCCTACAACGAAACCCTGCGCGACGACAAAGGCGCGGTCAGGATCGACGCTAATACGCGCATGGGATCACTCTCCGCGTATTACTTCCTGGATGATTACGCCCTAAATAATCCATACCCGACCGGGCAGGGGGGAGCCAATGTTCCGGGCTTTAATGCCCTGACGCTGGGCCGCGCGCAGTTAGTAAGTCTCGGCGCCAGTAAGGCATTCGGGGCGAATACCGTCAACGAAATGCATTTCAGTTACATGCGCGATGCGAACAACGCCGGGCATCCGCTCGGTGGCGTGGGGCCAAGTCTTGCCTCGCAGGGATTTGTCAGTCCAGCCGGTGTAGGCGGAATCGTGCCGCTCTCTCGCGAAATCGAAGGCATCGAGAATGTTTCGTTTAACGACTTTACCTTCGGCGTCGATATCACGGGCCTTGCTCAGGTCAACAACACTTTCCAATGGATAGACAATCTTTCGAGGGTCATCGGCAAGCACACAATCAAGGTCGGTGGCGAGTTCCACATCGATCAGATCAATACGAATCCAGATCCCATCTTTAACGGCGCATTTGTGTTTCAGGGAAGCGAAACGGGTTCCGATCTCGCGGACTTTCTCCTCGGCATTGCCAGCAGTTATAACCAAGGCGATTCGCAGCGTTTTTATAATCGCGACAAATATATTGGAGTGTTCGCGCAGGATAGCTGGCGAATCCGGCACGATCTCACCATCAATTATGGCCTGCGCTGGGATGTGATTGCGCCGTGGTCGGAGAAGTACAACCAACTGCAGACCCTGGTTCTCGGCGAGCAATCACGAGTTTATCCCGGCGCGCCTCGCGGGCTGGTATTCCCCGGCGACTTCGGCGTGCCACGAACACTCGCCCCCACGAAATATGACAGCCTCGGCCCGCGTATTGGTGTTGCCTACACGCCCGGTGTGCAAACTGGTTTATTGGCAAAGCTTTTCGGCGGCCCGGACAAGACCAGCATTCGCGCCGGCTACGGATTGTTCTACACAGCGTTCGAGGGATTGTCCGCCGGCATCATGAGCGCCAACCCGCCCTATGGTTACGATTACACGAGCCTGGCGCCGCCGCTCTTTGCCACGCCCTTTGTCACCGCTGCGAGCGGCCAGAGTGTGGGCCAGCGCTTCCCATTAACCTTTCCGAAGTTTGGAGCTTCGCCCAGCCAACCGGACTCGAATGTCAATTGGTCGCAATATCTTCCGATTACAGGAGTGCCCTCATTCTTCCACGGGAATGTGCCCCCTTACTCGGAGAGTTACACGCTTTCGTTTCAGCGCGAGCTTGCGTCGAAAATGTTTCTCAGCGTGAGTTATGTGGGGACACAAGCTCATCATCTTCTGGTGCTCACGTCGGCGAATCCGGGCAATCCGGCGCTCTGCCTGAGTCTGAGCCAACAGAACGATGTTATGCCCGGCACGCCCACCTGCGGGCCGTTTGGCGAAAGCGGTACTTACACGCGGCCTTCAGGGCAGGTTGTACAGGGAACGCGCGGCCCGTTCAGCTCCCAGTTTGCCGCGGTAACTTATCAGAAGACGATCGCAAATTCGAGTTACAACGCACTCCAGGTCAATCTTCGCCGCAGCGCCGGCCCGCTGGAATTCATGTTGGGATATACCTACAGCAAGTCGCTTGACGAATCTTCCAGCCTGGCCGAAGCGGTGAATCCGATCGATGAACGGCTCAGCGGAGCGCTTTCCGCGTTCGATATGCGACACAACTTTGTCGCGAGTTACCGCTATCATTTGCCGGTAGGCAACCTGCTGCGGCGAAAGAATGGCTGGACCGATGGATGGGCGATTTCAGGGCTGACTCGCTTCACGACCGGCTTCCCAGTAACTCTTTATAACAACAATGACACATCGCTTCTCGGAACCATTCCCAACGGCATCAACAACAACGGCGTAGACACACCCAATTTCACGTCCGGCAAACTAGAAATCAACAACAACCCGCGGAATGGAGGCTATGCATTTAACACTGCACTCTTCAGCCTCCCCTCGCTTGGCGAAGTGGGGAGTGCGCCGCGGCGCTTTTTCAGCGGACCGGGAATTAACAATTTCGATGTGGCGCTCGAAAAAGATGTTCAACTGGCGGAGGCGAGATCGATGGAGTTCCGGCTTGAGAGTTTCAACATTTTCAACCATGGCCAGTTCTACGGGCCCGGGGCGGTGAATGGCAATATCAGCAGCGCCAACTTCGGGCAGATCGTGAACGCCGCGTCTCCACGGCGGATGCAGCTGGCCGCGAAGTTCGTCTTCTAGAGGTTTGCGAGAATATTTAGCTACGCCGTTAACGCCGGCCAGCGTTCTCGGCGACTGGCTGGCACTGCCCTTCATGGCCGCGGGGGAGCCAGCAGTCCCTCGTCTGCCGGCAATCCTGCTTCAATGACCGGTTCCACTCATGCCACCAGTGGCGGTTAGCCTTGGTCGCGGCGTCGTTGGGTCTGACGCCGGCCTCGTATTCTTTTTTGTAATCGAATGCCCCGAGTATATGCCAGTCCGATACCGGCATAATCAATGAGTTGAAGGCAGTGCGGACCTGGTTCATCCAGTCGTCGTAGGACTCAGCCATGAGTCGAGTCTCCAAGAGGTATGTCGCTTCCGTTTTCTCCCGCCTTCCGCGTGGCGCTGCCAGCGTGGTTTTTGGCGGACGGAAAGCGATGCCGATTTTACACCAAAAGGCTCGAATCGCCTTTGCCAGACTGAGTTGCCTGCGGGGAGGAAAGAGGGCGATACCGGCGCCTTACCGGCGGCTGGTTGCGGGAGCTATGCGGCGACCGGTGCGCGGCAGCCGATTCGGATTGCTAATCATAGGCATTACGCGTACTATAGCCATGTGCGTTAGACCGAGTCGGTCGTGAGCAGCTCTTGCCTTACCAGCTTGTAACCTGCCTTCAGTACTTCCGAATCTTTCCAGCGTAAATCAATTTTGAAAAGGAACACAGTTAACATGGCAGAACAAGGAACAGTGAAGTGGTTCAACGACGCCAAAGGCTACGGCTTTATCAGCCGTCAGAATGGCGAAGACGTTTTTGTGCATTTCTCAGCAATCCAGGCAGGCGGCTTCAAGAGCCTGCAGGAGGGCCAGACGGTTCAGTTCGACGTGACTAAGGGCCCCAAGGGTTGGCAAGCCGAAAACGTGCAGGCGCTGTAAGCCGGCGAATCACGCAAAAAGGCGATTTCCAATCGAGAAATCGCCTTTTCCGTTTTATAATGAAGAAAGGCCGCCATGTATGCCGCATGGCTGTCCTTAAGGTTAAACTAGTCCGCTAGCGGTTCGTGGGTGCTTACGCTAAGCGGTGAATTGGACTCTCTTTGACACGCGACGATTGCAACGCTTCCTACGCCATCATCCGACATAACGTCCGGACTTATCGGTCGGACGGAGTCGTCGAGGTAGTTCGAGGCAAGCAAAACGCTGAATTGGAATTGAAGCGGTTCGAACAATCGCAGCGCGACCCGGACCGTCAGGAAGGCTGGCGCTACTTCCTCGAGAAGACAGACTTGAAAGCGGGGACCAGTCCCGCTGAAGCCACCGATCGCCGCCAGGCGGAGTTGGAAGTACGGGAATCAAAGGCGCTTCAGGAAACGAAGCTTACATTCATTCCCTCGGCCGGATCGCAGCGATAATTGCCGCTAAGCGGGCCTTCGCGAGTTGCCCGGTACGCCTCTGGTTGCTGCGCCCCCATCCTTTGATCCACAAAGCGCCTGGTCTGAAAATCGCGTCGATGCGAAGGCATCGAGAGCGAACGCTGGCTTCTCTCCGGCAATTAACTGTCCCATGACTTGCGCCGTAACCGGGGCCAGCAGGATGCCGTCGCGAAAATGTCCGGTGGCAACGAAATAGTTGGGAACCGGCGTCGCGCCCAAAATCGGCAGGGCATCCGGCGTCCCAGGGCGTAGTCCAGCCCAGGCTTCGAGCATTCGCGCCTCGCCGACTCTTGGCGCCAGCGCGACTGCCGCGTTACGTAGTTTTTGAATCGTCTCGGGAACGGTTCGCTTGTCGAACCCTGCTTCTTCCTGCGTGGCGCCAATCACCATACGGCCGTCGCTACGCGGAATCAGATACACATCGGGCGTCCGGATCACATGGCGCACCGTTTCCTTCTGCGGCATGACAACGCAGAGCATTTGTCCTTTTACCGGGCGACTGGGGAATGCATGTGGCTCGATTTGACCTGCCCACGCGCCCGCGCAATTAACGACGATGCCGGCGGAAAAGTCTGTCTTACTTGTTCGAACGCCGGCGGCCTTGCCATTGGACATGGTGATCCCGAGCACTGGATTGCCGGAGGAGAAATCAATTCCTCGATGTTTCGCCGCGGCAATAGCAGCTGTAGTCAAGTTTCGCGGATCGACGCTGCGCTCTTTCAGAAAACAAACCGCACTTCCCTTCGAAATTAAGTCTTCCGCGATCAGCCCCGGCTCCAACTCGGATAATCGCACCTGCGTAACCAGCTGACCAGGATTAGGCAGCTTTGTTTCATGGGCGCGATCCATAAACAGCAACGTGCCCTGATCGCGCAAATCGATCTTCATCCGCGATTCGTCTTCGAGTTCATGCACGAACTCGGGATACATCTCGGCGCTGGCTGCCGCCAACTTGCACAAGGCGGGCTTGGTTTCGATCGGCGAATCCGCAAGCATGCCTCCCGCCGCCCAGGAGGCTTCGCGCCCCGGTTCTGCCTTCTCCACAATCAGCACCTTTAACCCGCTCTTGGCTAGTTCAATCGCGAGCGACAAACCGATAATGCCCGCGCCAATAACGATTGCGTCCCAGTGCTTCACACCTTAATTCTAGCCGTGTCCCGGTCCTTGAGTGGCAGTAGTCTCGTGTAACGGCGCGCCTTGCGTGGGGAGGGGCGACTTGCCCGCTCAGCCGGGTTCAGCTCGGCAACAACAGGAATCCGGGGAAAGAACCTGAACCCGCAATTGACAGCCACCCGCATCTCACAAAGAATAGACATCACCATCTGTTCTATCGGAGAAAACTACTTATGCCAGAAGCCGAGCAACCCAACGTGTACCACCCCGAAAGCGGCAGCAACATCGGGAAATGGATTCTCATCGTCGTGGCGATTGCGTATGTCGGGGCCTCGGCATACTTCGGCTATGACATGCACACCAGGCTGGTCCAGCTCGCCGACGATCAATCCGCCAGCCATCAGCAGATCGCGGATCTGACCAAGCGCATGCAGTCCGCGGAGGCTGACTCGGAGACGCTGGGCCAGCGGATTGGCATGACAAAGAAAGAAATGGCCGAGCGAGCGCAGGAACTGCAAAGAGCGCAACAGGCCTCAGCCGCGCAGCTCGCCGAGCAGGAGAAGAAAGATGTGAATGCCGTGTCCGGCGAAGTGGGCAGCGTGAAGTCCGACGTCGGCGGCGTCAAGACCGACGTAGCCGCAACCAAGGCCACGCTCGACTCCACCATCGCCAAGCTGCAATCCACGATTGGCGATCTTGGCCAGCAAAGCGGCCTCATCGCCAACACGCGCAGCGATCTGGAGGCCCTGAAGCACAGAGGCGATCGCCAGTATTACGAGTTCACGCTGATGAAAGGCGCTAAGCCGCAGGCGATTTCAACCGTCAGGCTCCAGCTCAAGAAGGCCGATCCCAAACACGGCAAATATTCAGTGGATGTAACTTCTGACGATAAGACAATCGAGAAAAAGGATAAGAACGCAAGTGAGCCAGTTCAGTTCTATTCCGGACGCGATCACATGCTCTTCGAACTGGTGGTTTGGACAGTAGACAAGAACAAGATTACCGGCTACCTGA
The DNA here is from genome assembly GCA_049589875.1 of Terriglobales bacterium. GTDB lineage: Bacteria > Acidobacteriota > Terriglobia > Terriglobales > Acidobacteriaceae > Acidiflorens. Next base: position 3,526 of record JBAWBR010000086.1, on the reverse strand, counting down.
GCACTCCGAAGAATGCGCCTGTGCCGGTCACACCGACGGCGCAATGAAGCGATGAAGGTCGGAGGTCGGATTCCGGAAGTGAAAGCGGAGCGTCAGGCGGTTGGCGATTCTGAGTTTAGTCCGTGGCAAGCGGACCTTTAAACTATCGCGCCGCAGCGGCGGTTACTACGCTCGGTGTGCATACTTCACGGATGATCCCGGCTTCCAGCAGTTGTTCCAGATTGCGATACTTCTCGATGCGATTGAGCGCACCGTCGCCGCCAGCCGGTGTTCCGCTGATTGGAGAGTCCGTAGTTGCCACTAAACCGACGGCCTGATTGCGTCCTCTCTGTTTTGCCAGGTAAAGTCCACGATCCGCAAGCCGTAGGACTTCATCCACCGGCAGATCCGAACAGGCCGGCGGCAGCCAGGGGAAAGCCGCCCAGCCCACCGAGCAAGAACGCGGCAGCAGACGCCCATTTCCCAGATCGAATGCCGAGCGATTGACGGCGCTCAATATCCGCGAGGCGAGCAGTTCAGCGTCGCTCCGGTCGGTGGAGCGAAAGACCACCAAGAATTCCTCGCCGCCCCAACGGATGAGAAAATCCGACTCTCGCACGACGCCGCCCAAGCGCTGCGCAATCTGCACCAGCACACGATCTCCGGCATCGTGGCCATATTCGTCGTTGACCGCTTTAAAGTGGTCGATATCGAGCATAAAGAAAATCAGGTCGCGATGATCGCGGCTGTAGACCTCCGATCCGCGATGCGCTCGCAGCGCCTGGCTGGCATCGGCCGGAATCATGCTCTGGAAAAAACGTCGATTGCGGATGCCGGTGAGCGGGTCGTTCAGCGAAGCTTCCTGCAACTCGCGGTTGGCTTGCGCAAGTTCCGCGCTGCGCTCGGCGACTGCTTTCTCCAGACGTTCCCTTTCGCGCCGGTCGCGATACCGGCTCCAAAGAATGCCCCAAACCAGCAGCACCACTCCGCTTGTGCCGGCGATTTCGGTCAACCATCTTTGCCACCACGGAGGTTCGACGACAAACGAATCCGATCCCGCTACACTTTCTCCGAGATCCGGTGTCTCACAGGTCACCTGAAACGTGTAGCTTCCTGGCGGCAACGAAGAGTAACGGGTCTCGCCCTGATTGCTTTGAGTAAATTCGGTCTGAAGCCCTTTAAGACGGTAGCGGCAGGTTACATTTCCTCCGTCTCGAACTGGAGCCTGAGACGAAACAGGAGACGCCTTCTTCGCCGGTAAAATATGCGGCAGACACAGCACCCACAGCAATCCGAGCCACCGCAAATGTGAGCGATGCAAGACCATGATTTCTTGACCAGGGAAAAATTCCTAATCATAAAAATCATAGGCTGCACCTACGTCCCAGAGTAACCCCAAACTGGTTGTCTCTGGTTACTTCAGTACACGAGACCGAAGCACCCGCTGACCCAATCATCCGATGCCTATGGCCGAGTCATCTTCTCCGGCTTGACCAGCGCATCGAATTCCTCGCCCGTAAGATGTCCAAGCTTTACCGCCGCCTCGCGCAGGCTGGAGTGCTCCACATGCGCCGTGTGGGCGATCTTCGCCGCATTGTCATATCCCACCTTCGGAGCCAGCGCCGTTACCAGCATCAGGGAATTCCTCACATACCAATCCACCTTCGCCTTATCAACCTCAATGCCCTTAATCATGTATTCGACATATCCGTGACAAGCGTCCGTAATAAGGGTGACCGAGTGCAGGAAGTTATAAATGATCACGGGCTTATACACGTTCAGCTCGAAGTTACCCTGCGATCCGGCGAATCCGACAGCCGCAGTCGCGCCATGCACTTGCGCGCATACCATTGTCATTGCCTCGCACTGCGTGGGATTCACCTTCCCCGGCATGATCGACGAGCCCGGCTCATTCTCCGGAATCGTCAGTTCGCCGAGGCCGCACCGCGGCCCGCTGGCCAGCCAGCGAATGTCATTCGAAATCTTGGTGAACGACGCGGCCAGCGTCTGCATCGCGCCCTGGGCAAACACAATCTCATCATGCGCGGACAGCGCGGCGAACTTATTGGGATGCGAGCGGAAGGGAAGTCCTGTCAGCTCAGCAATCTTCTTGGCCGCGCGCTCGGCGAATTCCGGATGCGTATTCAGCCCGGTGCCGACCGCCGTCCCGCCAATGGCCAGGTCGTAGAGGCCGTCCAGCGCCTGCTCCAGCCTCTTTATGTCGCGGTCGAGCAAACTTGCCCATCCGCCAAATTCCTGCCCAATCGTCAGCGGCACCGCGTCCTGCAAGTGCGTGCGCCCAATCTTCACGATCGAATCAAACTCCTTGGCCTTGGCGGCAATCGCATCGCGCACCGTCTTGATCGCCGGAATCAAATCGTTCTTCACCCGCGATGCGGCGGCAATATGCATTGCCGCCGGAAAGGTATCGTTCGACGACTGCGACATATTCACGTGATCGTTGGGATGGATCGGCTTCTTACTCCCCAATTCGCCGCCGGCAATCTCGATGGCGCGGTTCGAGATGACCTCATTCACATTCATATTGGTCTGCGTTCCCGAACCTGTCTGCCAGATGCGCAGTGGGAACTGGTCATTCAGCTTGCCGGCAATGACTTCGTCGGCGGCTTGCGCGATCAGCTTTGCTTTATCCGCGGGCAGCTTTCCCAAATCCTGATTCACCAGCGCGCAAGCCTTCTTCAGGGTGCCAAAGGCCCGAATCAGCTCCGGAGGCATCACGTCGCGCCCAATATCAAAATGCAAAAGCGACCGCTGGGTCTGAGCTCCCCAATAAACGTTCGAGGGGACTTCAATTTTCCCCATGGAGTCAGATTCGGTGCGCGTCTTCACGTGAGTTTCGGTAGCAGGCTCGGTAAGAGTGGTCATGATGAAATCTCCTATTATGGGACCGCTTATTATACGCGTGAGCTGCGAACCGAGGAAAAATCGCGCTTTCCGTTTTCACGTTTTGGCCTTTGTTTATCAGGGGTTGAGGGCGATTTTTGTTGATTTGCGACCCCTCCCCCCCTATGTGTTTTAGGTTAAAGTATTGATAAATAGGCACTTACTCGCAAAGTATTCGGGAATAAGGAGTTAGCGGCGAAATGGTGGGCGGACAAAGGGACTGTGGAGGCCGTTGATGGCCTCTGTGCGGACACGGTTGTGCCTTCGCCGATCATGTTGCTTCATTTTGAGGCACAGCGGGCGATGTGTCAGTGATGGGGCGCACGGGGTGGATGTGATGAAAGATTTGGGTGGGCGATGAGTATGCTTGTGGATGTGTATCCACGCGGAACACTCCTCATTCGCGGTTAAGACCAAGGGGGCTGAGAATGTGGAATCCCACCCTAGCGTCGCAAAAGGCGCGACGTTAGGATGGGGCACCCTCGTGTCGTTCTTGATTGGGGCATCCTCGTGTCGTTTTTGATTTGGGAAAACGAAAACGGGTAGTGCGTCTAATTTAAGCCCGTCCTCATTCGCGGTTAAGACCAAGGGGGATGAGTATGTGGAATCCCACCCTAGCGTCGCAAAGGGCGCGACGTTAGGA
>JBAWBR010000085.1:0-50556 GCA_049589875.1 Terriglobales bacterium | reverse complement strand
GTTGCAATGAGAGCGGCGCGATGGCCAGACTCCTCTTCACGCATATCTTCAAAAAGTTTGGCGGTTGCGGGATAGTTTTCGCGCAGTCCGTCGGCGAAGTCGGCGTACACTCGGCCATCTTCTTCTTCAAGCGCGATTGCGAGAGCGAGAATCTCGCGCTCCGACAAATCTTTGAACTTTCGAGCCATTTCGATGATCCCGTCCGAACAAAAAGTATCCAGAGCCACTGGCGACGCAGGCAGCCGGAATTAAAAAAACGATCATATCCGAAACGTGTGATTCTAACGTTTTCGAAGGCGGAAACGAAACTGGAATGCTACCGGGTGGTGGTTAAGTTTGAAATACACACTCCCTGAGCGGCTAAAGCCACGCCTGATTTCGGATACTTATGGCGCGGCTGAAAGCCGTACCCCTTCAAAAACACTCAAACCGTGCCACTGCGTGCTATCGAGAGAGGCGGGCCGGGGTCGATTGAAAAAGTATGCCACCACGGCCGGTTACTCCAGCCCTAAGGAAATCCCCTAAACGACGGCAAAATCGCTGAACTTTCGTGACGTTCTCGCGCAGGCGAAATCACTTTCTAATAGCAGTCACGTGGGGGAGGATTATCAATGAAATTTGCTTTTGTATTTACGCTGCTTTGCGCGTCGCTGGCTTTCGCCAAAGATCATCCGCAGGCGCAGTCTGGGAACCTGCTCCAGATGGATTCGGTGCAATGTGGAACCGAGCAGAAAAGCGCAAAAAACTTCGCTGGCGAACTCATCGGCACCGATGACGCACACCAAAAGACACACACGCTGCTGTGCCAGGAGTATCAGGTGCAAACGGATCGCGTGCTTTATCGCATTCGTCCCCGGGACGATAAGCATCCCGCATTGCTGCCCGTGGGCGAACACGTCCAGTTTTACATTGAGAAGGATTACATGAAGCTGCGGGTCGAAGACCTCGACAACAAGGAACGCGAATATGTTGTCGTCTCGATGACGCCGCGGGCCGATGCGCAGTCGGCCGCCAATCACAAATAGTTTTGGCTTCCTGCCAGCCTTTCAGGCGCCGAAATTCTTTCCGACAAGCGCGGCCCCACTCTCCGAGAGAAGCCCGGCAGTGGGGCTGCGCGCTCCCGGCGCCTTTTTCCACGCGCGTTCTTGTCTACTCTGGCATGCTCGGCAAGGTTTGCCGCCATCCAACCCGGCAGGGTTTTCCTATTTCCCAGTCGTGACGACAGCCTTCGTCCGTAAGTCCTCTGAAACAGCGCTGTGGAGACCGCTTCTCGAATGGAAGCGCGCGTGCACTATTGCTATCGATTCCTGGACTGCCGCATCCCGCGCCCCCAACGGGAGGCGCATCCATCCTAAGTCGAGGGAGAACTATGTCTGTCTCGGGTATTCTCAGCAGCAGTCAATATCAACCGCAGCACCAGCTCACGAACTCGCAGTTCCAGCAGCTCGGCAGCGATCTCGCCTCTGGCAATCTGTCTTCCGCACAATCCGACTTTGCCACGCTGCAAGCTGCCTTTGCCGCGACCGGGACGACCTCTTCCCCGTCATCGGCTTCGTCAACTACAAGCTCAAACCCGCTGGCGGCGGCGTTCCAGCAATTGTCGAACGATCTGCAATCGGGAAACATCACCGGCGCACAAAGGGACTACTCCACAATCAAGAACGATATGCAGAACCAGTTTTCCGGCCACTCGCATGTCGGTCATCACCATGGCACGGGTGAGGATTCGATTCTTCCCATCAGCAACCCGGCCAGCCAGGACACATTGTTTCCTCAGGCGCAGTCGGCCGCGCAAGTCGCGCAGCAAACCTATTCGCCGCTGGAGCAGCAACTGCAACAGCTGCAGGGGTACACGCTCGCCAGCGGAACGAGTGCAGCGGGGATCGCCGCTTTGCTGAATCCGATTTCGCTGATGGCCTAGAAAACGGCTGGCTTCTCAGGAGTGGGCCGAGAACAGCAGAGTCGATAAGCTCGATTCAAACAATCGTATTCAAAGAATCGTATTCAAACAATCGTATTCAAACAATCGTCCAATGCGTCTCCGTAAGTTTGCGGAGGCGCATTGCATTCCTCAGCGGGCGTCTATCCACAAATAAAAAAGCGCGGGATTACACCCGCGCTTCATCCACAGTTCATTTTGTTGTTAGCGTACAGCCGTTCGTTACCGGGCGGCTTTTGCCGCTTCGATCGAATCGTGCAGCTCGCGCTCGGCGGCATGGAGATGCTCCTCGGCCTTGGCGCCATGGCCGGCCATGTCATAGTGATTGGCGGCGCGTGCGCGATCCATTTCCTTGATAGCTTCCAGCACGTGGCTGTGGGCGCTTTCCAGATCGGCCCAATCGTGCACCCGCTCGGCCAACGCGAAACCGGCGGCAAATGACAAACACAGAGATAGAACTGTAACTGCCATGGTTTTTTTCATAGTGGTCCTCATAGTTATCCGAAAAATTATCCTCTCCAGAGTTGTTGAATGATTTTCCCGAGACGCTCGGATTATTTTCCTCGACTCGTAAAGCGCGTGTCAAAAGATAAAGACATCCGTTGAGGGCTGAGCATTGTCATTCTCGATTCCCTGCGGCCGACCGGGCAGGATGCGCTCGTCCCGCCGGCAACACGCTTGTATGGTTCATGCGATGATGCGTCATGCCGGTGTACGATAATCCGGAAACGGCGATGCGAAATCCAAATAAAGATTGCAGAACAGCCCGTGCCCGAACTCCCGGATATCGTTGTCTATATTGAAGCGCTGGAGAAGCGCATCCTCGGGCAAACGCTCGAACAGGTGCGCGTTGCGAGCCCATTTCTACTGCGCACGGCGTTGCCGCCATTGTCGAGCGTGGAAGGCCAGCGTGTCGATGCGGTGCGGCGCATGGGCAAGCGCATCGCAATCGGATTCGAAAATAATATCTGGCTGGTGCTTCACCTGATGATTGCCGGCCGATTGCACTGGAAGAAACGCGGGGTCAAGGTTTCTTCTCCACGAGGCCTGGCGGCATTCGATTTCGCGAGCGGAACGTTGCTTTGGACCGAAGCCGGATCGAAGAAACGCGCTTCGCTTCACGTCGTGGCTGGAGAAAAGGAACTCGCGGCGCTTGACCCGGGCGGCCTTGAAGTTTTGACCGCGGATGCCGCGTCGTTCGGCGAAGTCCTCACGGCGCGGAATCACACGCTCAAGCGGGCACTGAGCGACCCGCGAATCTTCAGCGGCATCGGCAACGCCTACTCGGATGAAATTCTATTCGAGGCGCGGCTTTCGCCGCTGGCGCTTACGCAGAAGCTTAAGGCAGATGAAATCGTGCGACTTTTTCACGCGACATGCACGACGCTCGCGAATTGGACCGATCATCTGCGGCAGGAAGCGGGCAACGCCTTCCCCGAAAAAGTGACTGCCTTCCGCGAAGGCATGGCCGTTCACGGACGATACAAACAACCCTGCCCGCGATGCGGCAGCAAGATTCAGCGCATCCGCTATGCATCCAACGAAACCAACTATTGTCCAGTTTGCCAGACTGGAGGCCGGTTGCTGGCAGATCGCTCGCTCTCGCGATTACTGCGCGAGGATTGGCCGCGCACACCGGAAGAACTGGAAATGAGGACCAGAGAGAACACGACCTAAGACTTGATGCCCGGGCCGGCATTGAGCCCGTCGGTGCTTGCATGATTCCAAAGCCAGCCCGGTTCGCGGACATGTTCGTCTTCGAGCCGGCGGAGCCGAGCGGCCATAATATTGCGCCGTCGCAAATATCCGACAATTGTTTTGGGATTGGCACGATCGACCACGGGCAGACGGCCAATGTCATAGCGCAGCATTTTGTCCACAGCGTTGGACAACATCTCATCAGGATAGGTCACGACGACATTCCGAGATGCACTCTCCAGAACGCTGGCTGCGCCGCCGGGCGAAAGTTCCAAGGCCCGCAGAATATCGCCGCGCGTGATGACCGCTTGCAGTTCTCCTTGATCGTCAACCACTAGCAGCGCCTCGTGGCCGCACACATCCGGGTCGCGGCGCGCAATGCGGTCAGCGAGTTCGCCAACGCGCATGTCAGCGAAGATTTTCGGCGGGTTGCGATCCATGATTTGCGCGACATGAACCTGCTGCAGGATGTCGGTCTCATAGTCCTGGTGGATACGCAGCCCGCGGCGGCGCAGTTTTTCCGTCATGATGGAGGCGTGCGGCATCAGTACCATGGCCACGCCATCGGCAATCACACTTACCAGCATGAGCGGAAGCACGCTGTTATAGTCGCGCGTAATCTCAAACGCGAAAATGATGAAGGTAAAAGTGGCGCGCGAGGCGGCTCCAAACACCGCACCCATGGCCACGAGGGCGAAGGCTCCGGGCGAAAGCTGTGCGCCGGGGAAGATGCGATCACACAGGAGTGCAAAAACGCCGCCGAGAGCCGCACTCGACATAAACATGGGCGCAAGCAGGCCGCCTGAAGTTCCCGACCCAAGCGAGATAACCAGCGCCACAGCTTTCGCGGCCATCACAATCAGCAGTAGTTCGAGGCCGAGCCGGGCATTCAGGATATCCGTGATCGTGTCATAGCCGACGCCAAGAACGCGTGGCACAAAATAACCGATAACACCCAGCCCGAGCGCGCCGAGTGCCGGCCACCACAGATCGTCGATTGGCAGCTTTTCAAACTGATCCTCGGTCCAATAGAGGAGCCTGCTGAAGCCCACCGCCGCCAAGCCGCAGATTGCTCCGAGCGCGAGGTAAAAGGGGAGCGCGCGCGGAATCGCGAAATCCATTGCCGACACTTGAAACATCGGCCCACTGCCCAACAGTTGAAGGTGGACTGCCGTCGCCAGTGTGCTGGCAATGACAAGCGGAATGAACGAACGCGACTTGAACTCAAATAACAACAGCTCAATCGCCAGAATCACTCCAGCAATAGGAGTGTTGAAGGTAGCGGACATGCCGGCGGCCGCGCCGCAGGCCAGCAGCACTTTCCGCTCGGAGGCAGTCGTATGCACAAGCTGACCAATCAGTGAACCAAGAGCTCCCCCTGTTTGGATGATTGGACCCTCAGCGCCGAACGGGCCTCCCGTACCGATCGCGATTGCAGCGGAAATCGGTTTAAGAATGGCGACTCGTGGCTGGATGCGGCTGCGATTGGTGAGCACCGCTTCCATTGCCTCTGGAATGCCGTGCCCTTTGATCTTCGAGCTCCCGAACTTCGCCATGAAGCCAACCACGATCCCACCCAGCACGGGGATGACGATGACCCACAGCCCGAGGTGATTGAGCCGCGCGCTGACGAAATCAGTCGAAAAACGGTGGAAGAAAAAGAGATTTGTGAACAATCCAATCAAGTGATAAAGGAGGAATGCGACGCCTCCTGCCAGCAAGCCGACACCAGCAGCCAGCACTGAAATCAGGCCAAGGCGAAACTGCGCGGGACTTGCCAGGGCATCGAAATTCACTGGCGACGTGGCTGAATTGCCTTCAGGATTCACGGTTTTCGAATAACCATTGGATGGCTGCATGCTGCTCCGTTTCTCTGCCGGCTCGTCTTCTCCGCGGCTGGTCTTCTTCGCGTCCGCGGCTCATCCGCGTCAGGATTTTCTTGTCTTTTTCCCGTTCCCGCGCGCTTTGCTGGCGGCGATCCGCCGCAATGCGGCCATCAGCCTGGGACCTGCGGTTTGCAATTCCGCGCGATGATCGAGTGAAAGCCGCCGCAGCAGCCGCTCTCCTTTGACAGTGAGGCTCAGGAGCACCTCGCGCCCGTCTTCGGAATCGCGCTTGCGACGGACGTATCCGGCTCTGGCGAGACGATTCGCCAGTTCCACGGCACTGTGCGGCTGAATCTGAAGGCGCTCGGCCAGTATGCCAATCCGCGGTTGGTAATTCTCCGGCAACCCCTTGATGGCCAGCAAAAGCTGATGTTGATGGGGCTCGATTCCAGCCTTGCGGGCCGCATCCTCGCTGAACCGCAGAAAACGCCGGATCTGGTAGCGCAACTCGGCAAGCGTCCGGTAATCAGGCAATGTAGGGGCGTCCATTCCGCGTTTCTCCATTTTCTTAGCCGTCTTTATTATATCGTAATACGATATATTTATTGCACGCCATGGCAAGCGAGTTGACATTCTTTGGTAATCGCGCTGCGATCGATGGGAAAGCCGAATCTACTCGGCGCACGCCATAATCTATGGTCTTAGTTAAACTACGAAGTACTTTGCGGCAGGATGGTGCACTACGATGGCCGAGGTAGACTGCTCGGGCTCAAGCAGAAAGCCTGACGTCAGGCGCACGCCTACGTTCTTCTCCGGGTCGAGCAATTTAAAGAGCTTGGTCTGGTCCTCAAGATTCGGGCAGGCCGGGTAGCCGAATGAATAACGCGAGCCGCGATACTTCTGGTGGAAGAGATCGCGAATGTGCGGAGAATCTTCGCCCGCGATTCCCAACTCTTCGCGCATTTTCTTGTGATGAAACTCGGCCAGAGCTTCGGCGGTTTCCACGCTCAGACCGTGGAGATAGAGATAGCGTGTATACTCGCCCGCCTCGAACAGGCGCTGGGTTTCAATCGAGGCTTTGGCGCCGATGGTAACGAGCGAGAGGCCAAGAACATCGGTTTTGCCCGAGCCGGCGCGGGCAAAAAAGTCGGAGATGCAGAGCCTGCGGCCCTCGCGCTGCCGGGGAAAAGTGAAACGAAGCAGTTCGCGCGCTGACGCCGGGGCAGCAGCGGCCGGCTGTCCTGCCGCGCTTCGCTCGGCGGGGGCGGAGACCCCCGCGCCACATGAGACTGGATCGTAAACGACTACATCATTGCCTTCACCCACCGCGGGAAAGTATCCGTATACGACCTTCGGCTCGAATAACCCCGAAGCGATCACTTCTTCTTCCAGCTGCTTTTTGATGGGACGATATTTTTCTTCCACCAGGCGAGCGTAGTCTTCCTGCGACGCCGTTTTCAGCTGCCATTGATTTTTGAATAGCGCGGTGTCATTGATGTACTGGAAGATTTCGCGAAGGTCGTAATCTTTATCTTTCCTGACACGCACGCCCCAGAACGGTGGCGCAGGAATATTCGGGGCATCGGTAACCACCGCGCTGCGCTCGGCAAAAACGGGACCGGTTTCATCATCGACCGCTATCGCTTTTGAATACTCTTTGACTGTCTTGCCTTCGGCGATGCGCGCGGCGCGTGGGCCATCCTCCGATGCGAGGTCTTCCATCACGTGCAGGCCGGCGAACGCGTCTTCGGCGTAGAAAACAGCGTTCGAGTACTCGCGGCGCAGATCGTCTTCCACATACTTGCGGGTGAGCGCTGCACCTCCGCAAATGACCGGGTAGGCAAGCTGCTGCCGCTCTAATTCCTGAATGACATATTTCATCTCCAGCGTCGATTTGACGAGCAGACCGCTCAGGCCGATGGCATCCGCCTCGTGTTCGTTGGCAGCGTGGATGATCGTATCTCCCGGCTGCTTGATACCGAGATTAACAACCTTGTATCCATTGTTCGAGAGGATGATGTCGACAAGATTCTTTCCGATATCATGAACGTCACCCTTCACCGTGGCAAGAACAATGGTGCCCTTTTGCTGCGAGCCAGTCCGCTTTTCCATTTTCGGCTCAAGGTAAGCTACCGCGGCTTTCATGACTCCGGCGGAATCCAATACGGAGGGGAGCTGCATCTTGCGTGCGCCAAAGAGGTCACCAACCGTCTTCATGCCGTCGAGCAGAACAGTGTTGATCAGGTCAAGCGGCGTGTAAGTGGCGAGCGCCTCTTCGAGTAACTCGTCGAGCGAGCGCTTGGCCGCACCTTCGCCCACTGATTTCTCGCCATTGATGATCGCGTATTTCAGTTTGTCTTCGATGGAAAGGGTTGCGACGTGGGCAGTCGACTGCGCCTGCGGCTTGCCCTTCACGCCGGCGAAGTGCTGCATGTAGGTCTGAAGGGGATCTCCGTTCGAAGCATCGCGATAGATAAGCTTGCGTGCAAGCTCAACTTCTTCCTGCGGGATCTTGTAAAGGGGATAGATTTTCGTGTAATTGACAATGGCCATGTCGAGACCGTTTTCCACGGCCTCATGCATAAAAACGGAATTGAGAACACGGCGGGGATAAACGTCGAGACCGAAGCTGATATTGCTTACGCCTAGCACCGTTCTTACTTCCGGCATTTCCTGGCGAATGCGCTTGACGGCATTGAGAGTCTCGATACCAGCGCTGCGGTATTCTTCCTGGCCGGTGGAGATAGGCAAAGTGAGCGCATCGAAAATGATGTCTACCGGACGGATGCCATATTTTTTTGTAGCGAGATCGAAGATGCGATGTGCGATGGCCACTTTTTTGTCGGCGGTCAGGGCCATGCCTTCTTCGTCAATGGTAAGTGCGATGACCGCCGCGCCGTAGCGCTTGGCCATGGGCAGCACTTTCGATGTGCGCTTCTCGCCATCTTCCAGATTGATGGAATTGATAACGGCTTTGCCGGGAATGCGCTTGAGCGCCTCTTCCACCACGTCGGCTTCGGTGGAATCGACCAGAATCGGCGCGGGCACGCGGGTCGCGATCTTCTCAAGGATGGCAGAGATGTATGCTTTCTCGTCCTCGCCCACGATGGCGCAGCAAAGGTCGAGCATGTGCGAACCTTCGTTGGCGAGCTTCTTGGCGAGAGCCAGAATGTCGTCGTACTTTTTCGCGCGCACCAGATTGCGGAAGTGCTCCACGCGCGTGGTCGTATTCATTTCCTCGGCAATGATCAGCGGCTTTGGCTCAAGGTCGAGGGGGACGGAGGTATATGCACTTGAGGCTGCCCCCACCGGCTTCACTTCCCTTTTTGCGGGCTCGACACCGGCGACGGCCTCGACAACAGCCTTCAGGTGCTCGGGCCGCGTACCACAACATCCACCAACGATGCGCACGCCGTAATCGACTACGAAATGTTTGTGATACTTTGCCAGCTCCTCCGGCGTGAGCTTGTATACGGCGTGTCCGCCTTCGTTCTGCGGCAGGCCGGCGTTGGGGAGAACGGAAACATGCTTCGTGGAATTCAGGCAGAGATAGCGGACAGCCTCATTCATCTCTGCGGGGCCGGTGGCGCAATTCAAGCCGACGACGTCGATGTCGTAAGGTTCAAGCGCGGTGAGGGCTGCGCCAATTTCGGTTCCGAGCAGCATGGTGCCGGATTCTTGCAGCGTGACCTGCACCTGCACCGGCAAACGCTTGCCGGCCTTGCGCATGGCTTCGATCACGCCAACGGTTGCAATCTTCGCTTGCAGCAGGTCCTGCGCGGTTTCGATCAGCAGGATATCGACGCCGCCTTCGATCAGGGCAGCGGCTTGCTCTTCGTAAGCTTCAACCATGGCATCGAAACTGATATGGCCGAGCGACGGCAACTTGGTGGTCGGACCCATCGAGCCGGCGACGAATCGCTGCTTGTCTTTTGTCGAAAATTGATCGGCGGCTTCGCGGGCCAGCTTGACTGCGGCCAGATTGATCTCGCGCACGCGATCGGCCAGTTCAAATTCCGTAAGAACGGTGCGCGTAGCGCCGAAAGTATTGGTCTCGATAACATCGCAGCCAACTCCGAGGAACGCGGCATGCACGTCGCGAATAATGTCGGGGCGGCTCAGGACGAGAACTTCGCTGCAGTTCTCCTTGCCCCAATAATCGTCAAGCGTGGGGTTGCGCAGTTGGATATTGGTTCCCATCGCGCCGTCGTAGACGACAACACGGTCCTGCACGGTTTGGAGAAAAGTCGGCATTGATTATTCCGGTCGTCGCTCGTTGGTCGTCGTTCGTCGGTCGTTGCTCGTTGGTCTTTGGCCGTCTGGGGCTTGGGCACGATCCCTGCGGCCCCAAATGAATCAACGACTGCCCATTAACCTGCCAACCAACTTCTGATGACCTCATGTACAAACGCCGGCCCGCGGAGGACCGGCGCTGAATTAATCTCGAAAATAATAGAAGCGTTCTAGCTTCCCGGAATCATCTCCGCCGGCGCACCGCCGGCTGTTTCTGCGGCGTTGAACACGGCGTTTGCTCCGATGTGCGCCGGCGCTCCCGCCAGCAACTGCTCTTTGCGATAGATCAGAGTGCTGGCGCTGAAGGTGGCCAGCTCAAAGCCGTGGCCGTGGGTGATGGCATCCGTTGGACACGCCTCTACGCAATATCCGCAGAAAATGCAGCGGTTGTAATCGATGTTGTAAACCTTGGCATAGCGCTCCGCGCCAGAGATGCGATTCTCGGCCGTGTTCTCCGCCGCCTCGATATAGATGCAATTCGATGGACAAGCCGCCGCGCACAGGAAACACGCAACGCACTTTTCCAGGCCATTTTCATCGCGCTGCAAGACGTGCTGGCCGCGAAAGCGCTCCTGAAACTTGGCACCCTTGAGCGGGCCCGGGCCGTCAGGATAGTTCTCGACAATCGTCGGCTGGAACATTTCCTTCAGCGTGATGGTCATGCCCTGGGCAATCGCGCCTATGTTTTTGATCACGGACATTGCTTCTCTAGTATAGCGGAAAGGCAGGCTTTCGCTCGCTTGCTTGCCATTCGTCCAGGAACCGGAATTCGCAGGCTGGTTCGAAACGGCACACCTCCTAATCGCACCCTGCTTATGACATGGCTCGCGATCGTCACTTCCAGCCCACCAACGTTGGGGGCACTTTTGTAGACGGGCGCTGGTGCTAACGGCCACTGTTGGCGACGATCGTCCTTTAGTAACGTGCCAACAAGGTGAGTTTTCGTCCTTATGACCAGCCGCGTGGCACTCTCTTCGTTGTTTTGCGGTCCTTCATGCATAACCGTTGCTGTTTTCGCCTTCGCGTTGAATGTGCTTCCCGGCAGCATTCTTTCGCCGGCATTCGCGCAGGGATTCGGCCGGGAGCCGATCAGCAACTCAACCACGGAAAACTCAATCCATAACAGGAATAAAGAGGACGACGGGCAACTCCGGGATCATTGGATGCTGCGTGGACGGACCGCGCCTCGGGGGCAATCGGCGGCCGCGCTTCGGTTGCGGGCTCATGAGCAGAAGATGGCGATGCGTGCCGCAGCGGCAAAGCGCGCGGCCGGGGAATCAATCTTCGGCGCACACATTAATGAGTTCGCCAGCGCCGCGGACACAAGCCATGTCGTGCAGCCCGATGCCGGCACGTCGTGGGTCGCGTTAGGTCCCGCTCCTCTGCTTTCGGATCAGAACGCATATGGAGCTGTCGCGGGACGGGCTACGGCGGTGGCAATCGATCCTACCGACGCAACCGGCAACACGATCTATGTTGCAGCGTCATCGGGCGGAGTATGGAAATCGACCAACGCGGCCGCAGCAACGGCCGGGAGTGTGACATGGTCCGCCCTTACGGATCAGCAGGCCTCGCTGGTCAACGGCGCGGTTTCGGTAAAGCCGGATGGCAGTGTAGTGCTGGTGGGCACGGGCGAACCCGACAGCGCCGCCGACGGCTACTACGGCGTTGGAATTCTGCGGTCCACGAATCATGGCGCCAGTTGGACTTTGATCCCGTCCGCGACCGGCAATACTCCATCGCTGTCTTTTGCGGGCTTAGGATTTGCGAAGTTCGCCTGGGAAGCTTTGCCGACGTCCACCGTGGTGGCGGCCACCGGGACAACGACTCAGGGGCTCGATGACGGGGCAATTACCTCCGCGACCAGCCGGGGACTTTATTACTCGCCCGACAGCGGACAGACATGGACATTTGAGGTTCCACAGGATGCGGGCATAGCAATCAGCCCAATCTCGATTTCGGCCACCGACGTGGTCTACAACGCGACGGCTGGCCAATTTTTCGCTGCCGTCCGATATCACGGGCTGTATTCCTCGCCGAACGGACAAACATGGACACGGCTGGCAAATCAGCCCAACCCGGCCGCATTGAGCACAGCTGATTGTCCGGCGCAAATTCCAATCGGCGGATCGGGTTGTCCCATGTATCGCGGCGAACTCGCCGTGGTCCCGGGCCGCAATGAAATGTATTTCTGGTTCGTGAGTCTTTCCTCAGGCGTCGATGGCGTCGAGGTGATCGACGAGGGCATCTGGCGATCAATGGACAGCGGCAACACCTGGACACAAATCGACGAGACCGGCATCGCCAACTGCGGCGACCCCGGCGACAACGGATGCGGAGTCGAGCAGGGATATTACAACCTGACGCTCGCGGCACTGCCCGATGGAGGCGCGACCGATCTCTATGCCGGTGCAGTGAACCTGTTCAAATGCACGCTCGCCACCGGCGGCACGGCGTGCTCGACTATCGACAATAATTTTCTCGACCAATGGATCAATCTGACTCATGTGTACGGCTGCAGCAATATTGCCGGCGTGCATCCGAATGAGCATGGATTGGCTTTCAGCATAGTGGGCGGCAACGCGCTGATGTATTTCGCCAATGACGGCGGCATCTATCGCACGCTCAACAGCTACAGCGATCTCGACAGCGGCAGCTGCGGCACAAACAATGGCTTCGATAACCTGAATTCATCGTCAGTGGCAAAAGGAACCATCGGCTCGCTGACGCAGTTCGTTACATTTTCACTCCATCCCACCGACCAGAACACAATACTTGGCGGCACGCAGGGCAACGGCTCCGCAGCCACGAGCGCTGCGACGACTAATCCTCAATAGAGCGCGGTTAACGGCGGCGACGGCGGGTATAACGCGATTGATCCGCTCGCTCCCACTCAGTGGTACACGGCGAATGACTACGTCAACATTTACTCCTGCGCAACCGCGCCGAATTGCTCAACCGACACTTTCTCGCTGACCGTCGGGAGTGAAGAAGTGGGCGGAGACACCGGGGCGCTTTACACACCGTACATTCTGGATCCGCATACCCCGACCGAGATGCTGGTGGGAACATGCCGCGTGTGGCGGGGCGCGCCCACCGTGCCGCCGAGCGCTTTCAACGCAATCAGCGTCGATTTCGACACTCTTGCTCCCGCAACCTGCACCGGAGATGAAGTCAATCTGGTAAGCGGCCTGGCTGAGGGCGGTCCAACCGCGGACTCTCTTTCAACCACTGTTTATGCGACTAGCGAAGGCACTGGGCCGAATGCTGTACCACCGTCGGGCGGCGAGGTGTGGGTGACCACGAATGCCGGCATCACGCCCATGGAAAACATGACGGGCGCCATCAATCCGACAAATTACACGATTTCTTCGGTCGCGATGGACGCCAGCGACCCAACTGGCGCAACTGCCTACGTGGGCATTATGGGTTTCAACGTGCCGCATATTTTCCAGACCACAAATGCCGGGTCAAGTTGGACTAACTGGTCGGGCAGCGGCAGCGCGGCATTGCCCGATGCACCGGTGAACGCGTTGTTAGTGGACTCATCGGTGGCTCCGCCTCAGATCTACGCGGGCACCGACGTAGGCGTCTTTGTGAGTTCGGCCACGAGTCCGAGCTGGGCGGAGGTAGGCACGCCCGCTCTGCCCGGCGCGACGGGATACTTGCCCAATGTGCCAGTGACGGCGATCCGGATTTTTAATTCCGGGATCAAGAAGCTGCGCGTTGCGACCTATGGGCGCGGGATTTGGGAATATGCGCTTCCCAACGCGCCCGATTACGCGAATGTGATTTCAAACACTCCGCAAACTATATATCCGCCGCAGACGGCGACATTCAACGGAACGCTGACCGCATTCGGAGGTTATGCAAGCGAGGTTAACCTGAGCTGCGCGGCAGCGATCCTACCTGCGACCTGCACGTTGAATCCGACGCAAACAATGCCGACGCCCTCCGGCGCGACTTATACGTTAACCGCGGGCGGTGTCGTGGGCGACTACAACTTTAATGCCCAGGCAGTGGGAACGGATGGGGGCGCGACCACTCACGACGCGCCGGTCACGATGCACATTGTCGATTTCAGCATCTCCGCGCCAACCCCTGGGACCCTCTCGGTGCCGCAGGGCGAAATGGCGAGCGCGAATTTTCAGGTTGCGGCGGAGGGTTCTTTTTCTGGAACAGTCAACTTAAGCTGCTCGAGCGGACTACCTTCGGGGACAAGCTGCCAGTTCTCGCCTTCCAGCGCCGTTACGCCCTCATCGTCAAACCCAGTAACTGTCACCATGACGGTGAGCGCGGCGGCGAATGCCCCTGTTAGCGGCCCAACGACGGTTACACTGGCGGCAAATGTCACGGGCGCTCCGGCGGGGAAGACACAAACATTCGCGTTGTCAGTCACGCTTCCGCCACCAGACTTCGTTCTAGCCATATCGACAATTCCACCAGCAACCGTGCTGGGGCAAGACCTGACTTGGAATGGCACGCTGACGGCAATCTCCGGCTACAGCAAAACGGTGAACCTGAGTTGCGTGGGCGCTCCTCCGGCAACATGCGTTGTCAATCCAACAACACTTTCTCCCACGGCCACCGGCGCGGCATTCAGCGTTACAGTCGGCAGCGCGGCCACGGGCACATTCAGTTTCGGGATCCAGGGAACCGATGGCACGTTAACCCACACGCAGGTCATAGCGCTGGCCGTGGGCACGGACGTCACATGGACCGACACAGGCAATCTGTCCGGCACTGTCGCGGCCGGACAGAGCTCGAGTTATGCATTCTCGGCCACGCCGGTGGGAGGCGCAACGTTCACCGCCGCGGTGAATTTTTCCTGCGCGAATTTGCCCGCAGTGGCTATCTGCACTTTCAATCCGGCAACGATTTCAGCGGGCTCCGGAGCAACCGCTGTCGCGCTTACGATCACGACGGCAGGGCCAAATCAGGGGGCCGCGGTGCGGCGCGCAGTACCCAGTAACCAGTATCCAGCACCCAGTAAGCAGCATCCCGCTCCCAGCAAAGGGCAAGTACTACCCCGGAATAGCAAGATTGGCCTGAAAATCGGGCTTGTGTGGCTGCTGACGCTTCCAATCACGGGCATTGTGCTGGCTGGAATGGCACGGCGAAAAACTTCACGCAAACGAGCCGTCTCAGCATGCGGCCTTCTCGCTCTTGTCTACCTTGCCCTCCTTATAGCCTGCGGAGGTTTGGGGAGCGGAGGCAGTGGGACGACCGTGTCAGTGAGTCCATTGAGCGCGATCGTTCCACTGGCTTCTCAACAACAGTTCTCCGCGACGGTGGTCAACGGAAGCAGTCAATCCGTGACTTGGACCGTAAATGGGGGCGATGCGAATGGCGCGATTGGTTCCAGCAGCGGCCTTTACCAAGCACCCGGGATCATGCCAGCTTCACCAACCGTGACCGTGACGGCGACTTCGCAGGTCAACCCATCCGCCTCGGGCACGGCAACCGTGACGCTTACCGGGCCCCTGGTATCGGTCACCGTAAGTCCGATAGCCGCCAGCCTTTTTGCCGACGAACCGGGAAACACGTGGCCCACATCGGCGGTGCAGCAACAGTTCTCGGCGAATGTGGTCAACGGGAGCAGCCAAACCGTAACGTGGCAGGTAGCGGGTGGAAGCGAGAGCGGAACGATTGACTCAACTGGTCTTTATACGGCTCCGGCGAGCGTACCCAATCCACCGTCAATCAGCGTGACGGCAACTTCACCGCTTACTGCCTCTTCGGGGATGGCGACGGTGGCGATCGAAGCGGCGACGCCGGTAGGAACATTTTCAAACATTCAGGCGATAGCAACCGCTACCGGAGGCGCGCCCCACGCAGATCTGGTTACGCTAACAGTGGATTAAGGCGGGCGGCACGTCGTTGGTCGTGCGTCGTTGGTGGTTAGTGGTTCGCCGTCGTTGTTCGTCGTTCGTGGTTCGTCGTTCCCCATTCGTAGATAGCGTGAATCGCGGGTCGTTCGCAGTTCACTCACGGTTGCCTTTCAAATTCGACAGGATAGTGGCGGGGCGCGGGCGTGGACAAATGTCCGCGCCTTTCGTTCATGGATCACAGGCTGAAGAGCGAGACATAAAGTAGGATTTCGAAGTGATCTGGTTTAGTCGGTCTGGCTGCCAACGGGCGGACGCTGACTAAAGGGCAACTGGCGGCCGATAACGACGGCGGCAAACAACTGACGATTGGGAACGAATAGCGAACGGCCAAAATGAATTCCTCTCCCTACGACATTGCAGTGATCGGCGGCGGCATCGTCGGCATGTCTTTCTCCATGCAGGCTGCTGAGGCGTTTCCACACGCTCGCATCGTTGTGCTCGAAAAAGAAGATGGTCTCGCACGTCATCAAACCGGACACAACAGCGGCGTTATCCACAGCGGGGTGTATTACAAAGCTGGCTCGCTGAAGGCGCGCCTGTGCGTATCTGGAGCGCGAGAGATGGTCGAATTCTGCGCACAGCATGGCATTCCCCACGAGGTCTGCGGAAAGCTGATTGTCGCAACCGACGCCCAAGAAGCGTTGCGGCTTGACGACCTGCGATCGCGTGGCGAAGCCAACGGCCTCATCGGGCTGCAATTGCTCGAAGGCCCCGCGATGCGCGAGATCGAGCCGCACGTCGGGGGCGTACGCGCTCTTAAAGTACCAGCAACCGGCATCACCGACTACTCGCTCGTCACCGCAAAGTATGCGGAAATCGCTAAGGCCCGCGGCGTCGAGATAAACACAGGCGCGGGCGTCACAGGCTTTGCGAACATGCGCGGCGAGGTTGTCGTCAAAACGCGCGCCGGCGAGTTCGTGGCGCGATACGTCGTCAACTGCGCCGGGTTATACAGCGACCGCGTCGCGAAGTTGGCGGGCCACGATCCTGAGATGATGCTGGTTCCGTTTCGCGGCGAATATTACGATCTTGCACCCGCACGCGCAAATCTGGTTCGGTCTTTGATTTATCCCGTACCCGACCCTGCGTATCCGTTCCTGGGAGTCCATTTCACGAGGCGCATTCACGGCAATGTCGATGCCGGGCCTAACGCAGTTCTCGCGTTTCGCCGCGAGGGATATCGCCGCACGGATTTCGATTTGAGCGAAACCATGCAGGTGATCGAGTACTCTGGGTTTCGCACGATGGCGCGTCGGCATTGGAAGAATGGATTGGCGGAGATGCGCCGGAGTTGGTCGAAACGTGAATTTGTGCGGTCATGCCAGCGCCTCGTGCCCGAGATTCGCATGGAAGACATGACGGCCGGCGGCTCCGGTGTACGGGCCCAGGCCGTCGCGCCGGACGGCACGCTGGTGGACGATTTTCGCTTTCTCGCCCGCGATCGCTTCCTGCACGTATTGAATGTCCCGTCGCCGGCGGCCACCGCGTCATTGCCCATCGGGCGCGAGATCGTTGCCATGGCGCGCAGAGCGGGTGGGATTCAAGATTAGTCCGAGAATACACGCGAGAGAGAATGCGCGGTAACTTCCCGCCTCCAGCTTAGAAATTCCAAATTCGCGATTGCGGTGTAGTCTGGTTAAATAAGTCACTAATACCTAGGAGATCGCTATGCGGAAACGTGTCGGCGGAAAGAAAGTTGCCATCCTCGGCGCCGGAAAAATGGGATCGATCATGCTCCAGGCATTCCTGCGCGATGGATTGCTGAAGGCGAGCGACACATGGGTGACCGCGGCGCATGCGGAACGCGCGGCCTTGCTCAAGAAGAAGCTGAAGGTGCACGCCGGAACCGATAACGCGGCAGCCGTTCGCAATGCGGACATCGTCTTCCTTTGCGTGAAGCCCCAAGTGGTTGGGGATGTGGTGCGTGAGATTCGCAGCGTGATGCGACCCGATCAGCTACTGGTTTCAGTGGCGGCATCGGTGCCCACCGACATGATCGAGCGCGGCCTGGAAAAAGATATTGCCGTGGTTCGTGCCATGCCTAATACTCCGTGCGCGCTCGGAGTCGGCATGACCGGTTTATGCAAAGGTCAGTTTGCCCAAAAGCAACATCTCGATCTGGCTACGATGTTCTTCTCGGCGGTCGGCCGCACCGTGATCGTGGATGAAAAGCATATGGATGCGGTAACCGGCCTCTCGGCGAGCGGCCCAGCGTATATCTACATCATTCTCGAATCGCTGGCCGAGGCGGGGGTAAAAGTCGGCTTGCCGCGCGATGTAGCCACGCTTCTGGCCGCGCAAACCACTATGGGCGCAGCGCGGGTGGTGCTCGAAACCGGCGACCACCCGGCGCTTCTCAAGGACGCCGTCACCACCCCGGCCGGGTGCACCATCGATGGCATTCTGGAACTTGAAGAAGGCAAGCTTCGGGTCACGCTGATTAAAGCGGTGGTCAAGGCAGTGCAGCGCGCGAAGGAGCTGGCATTTTCGTAGATGTTTGAGTATTCGACCGCGTAAGTACCATGGTCACTTGAGGCGGCGCTTGGCTTTGCATATCGTCCACTTTGACCCCGGTTTTGCATTCTTCTCATAGACCAGGGCAGGAGCAGCCTCGTGTCTCGCGCCCGCGCATGGACGACTTAACCACTGCGGGTACAACTGTCTCGGCGACGGCTAGAGTAAGACCGCTGGCGGCGCTTGCGCTGGGTCTCGCTTCGCTCGTTCTCTTTCTCTGGGACGTAAGTAATCCGCCCGCACCTTATTACGATGAGCCGCTTTATATCTCCGCGGCCAACGCCTTCCTGGCGGGCGCAACCGACCCAACCCCCGAAGTGCCTCCGCTCGGCAAACTTATCGTGGCGAGTGGTATCGCTGCCTTTGGAGACAACCCATCGGGCTGGCGCGCCTTGAGTGCGCTGTTCGGCGCTTTCACCGTTATCGGCGTCTTTGTCTGGACCGATTTACTGTTGCACGACTTCACGCTCGCTCTTACGGCGGCGTTACTAACTCTCTTTAATAACTTCCTCTATGTCATGTCGCGTATTGCCATGATGGATGTCCTCTTGGTCGCGTTCTTGATATGGGGACTCGTGGCATTCACTTTCGCGCTGGACTCGGCAAATGCCAACGTTAAGGAGCGCCGAACGCTGCTTCTTCTTGCCGGCGTGGCTCTAGGCCTTGCTTGTGCCTGCAAATGGAATGGCGTGGACACGCTCGCAGCCGTGATTGTCTGGAGCTTATCCCTGTTATGGCCGGGAAAGCGCTCTGCTAACACTGAGATTCGGCGTTATCAAGCGAGCCTGAAGAAGATTGGCTTCTTTACTTTCGCCGTCGCTCTCTTAGCCGTTCCTGCAATTTCGTACAGCCTGACTTACTGGCCTCTAAGCCGCGGCCTTCATCGGCCCTTTGATTTTCACGACCTTATTTCGATGAATGCATTCATCTGGCATTTTCATCGTGCTACCTCGGGCAATCCCGCGATCGCGTGCCCGTGGTACTCGTGGTTGCTCCAGGTCTCCCCGCAGCGCGCACTCTCCTATGTGGTGGGGAATTGGGCCGTTATGTGGGGAGGATTACTGGCAATCGCCTTCTGCGCGCGCCGATTCGGCCGGTCCGTTCCTCACACATTTCTGGTGCTGCTTTACACCTTTAATCTGCTGCAATGGGCCTTCACGCCGCAAAGGAGTTTGTATTACTACTATTACTTCGCGGCTTCCATGTTCTTGGGAGTTGCCATCGCCGTTGCTCTTAAAGACCTGCCACAACGGGTGTTCGGGATTCGGATGAGCCTTCTTTGTGTGACCGCCGCCGCTGTTATCTTTCTATTCTGCTTCCCTCATATGGCTCATCTGGAATCTCCGTTCGATTGTGCATTGGGATGCTGGCCATAGGGGCTCGGCTTTTGCAGGGCAAAGTAGAAAGGAGTAGCCCATGCCTAAGGGAGATGTCAGGACCGAAGGGCCGCGATCTAACGCGCGACCTACCGCGCGACTGACGCGCCATTTAAGAAGATTGCGTTTGAAATGTCGTCCGGCTTATTGATTCCCTTCAGGACTTGCCTGAGAGCCGCCGGCGCTCGCGCTGGCAGCCAGGGAACTTTCGCCGACCTGCTGCGATCCTCCCAGCGCGTCGTCGACCGCCGCCCGCAGATCGACGAGCATGCGCAGCGGCTGGCCAGAAGAATATTCGGCGTGGAACATAACCTTCCAGGACCGGCAAATCAAGCGCAGGCGGCCGATGGACTCCTCGGCGGAAAACTGGGCGCGACGGCAATCGATGGTCGAAACGCCGCGCTTTTCCAGTTCGCGCAAGCCCGACTGAATCGCATTCAAGTCATCCTGCATGAGCCGGAAAAAAATACGCCGCAGCATAAAGCTGAATCGTGCGAAAGCGATCATGGCCGCCGGCTCGTAAAAGCGTTCGCCAGCTTGCATTTTGAGCCGCCGACCCTGCTCCAGCGTCCCGCCGTGCAACAGCTCGCTCAGACGCCGGGAGCGCGAAGCTGTCTGTGTGAGGCTATCCAGTGGAGCGAGCCAGGCGGGAAGTTCAACCGTTTGTTTTCCCAGGACCGGCTCCAGAACCTGCCCGATGAATTCCAGGCTAAGCCCCGCCTCTTCCGCACCGGCAGGCTCGCATAACGAAAAATATTGGACGATCAGGAAGTCGATCTTGTCACGGTCCACCGACGACTTCGACGACTTCTGCAGATGGTGAAATATCAGATTCCGAAGCGCCGCTTCATTCGCCAGAGGCGTTGTCTGAAGAAACTGCCTAAGCTGGTGCACCTGAATCTTCGAGTCCACCTGGCTGAACCAGGCTTCGGCCTCGGTTCCGACTTCAACCGTCGCTTTGGCCGTCGAGGCGGGCTCAAAGGGGCACTCGTCGACATCGAGCACAAATTCGCGCACCAGCGCTGCGTAAATGGGCTGCAATGCTTGCCAGACCGAGGCGCGTTCTTCAGCAGAGTTCTGCGAGGCTTGTTGCAATCCAGTCATGATTTCACAATCCAGTTTGGAACATCTTTCAGAAAGCGGGCTGCGATTACAGTCCACTCCGGGTAATATTGTGCCGCGACCACCGAGGCTTGAGCGCGCAGTAATCCGTCTTCACTCTCTACTAGAACCACGTCGGCGAACTCAAGCCGATGCCGGGCCAAAAACAAAATTTCTCGGGGCGTGCCGAATTCAATCGAAGTCTCCTCAAGCGGACACCATCGACTTCCCGCCTTGCAGTCCCCATTGCCTTGGTCGCTCCGACTCACCAAGATAGGGACGTGAACCGCCGTAGCTTGCGGAAAGAATTTGGCCAAACGGCTGACAACGTCGGCTTCGAGCGCACGAGCCGTAGCGCTTGCCTGATCTGGCACTGTTGACCTCAAATTCAAAGGTGAGCAGACGCGTCCCTTCCAGTTGCCGTTTGGATGAGTCGCAAAACACGACCTGCTTTATCAGCATTCTGCCGTGCAAGATCAGCACCATATCCTTGCGGGTCATGGACTAACGAACAAACTCAACAAAATAACCTGTTTATAAGTGGATGTTCCGGAGCATCTCTAATAATTCCGTAAGATCCCCGAGAAAGAATGACTCAGATTGGCAACAAATGGCAGGAATTGTCTCAAATTAGAAATCTAATCTAACTTCAGGTTATAAGTCTGAGTTAGCCCATTGCTCTCTGGACTACGCCGCTTACTGCAACGCAGCCGAACCCGACGATCCTCCTCCCAGCTCGATGTTGTATCTTTTCAGCTTGCGGTAAAGCGTAGCCCGGCTTATTCCCAACATCTTGCCGGCCCTAACTTTGTCTCCATGGACCTCCGTGAACACGCGCGCGATGGTCGCGCGTTCCAGGTCTTCGAGGTCGCTGGTCGATTGCGCTCCGAACTCGCGCAATGCCTTCGGCTCGCGCACGGAATCGGCCTCGGCGCGAGCCATGGCCGGCGGCAGGTCGTTGACCCCGAGCACGCGCTGCTCGGTAAGTGCGACTGCGCGTTCCATGCAATTCTCCAGTTCACGCACATTGCCCGGCCATGCGTAGGCGAGGAGCGCCTTCATGGCATCGCCCGATATCTGCACCCCTCGCCCGGGGGCAAACCGCTCCAGAAACCAATTCGCCAAGATCGGAATATCCGACCGCCGCTCCCGCAGCGGGGGCAAGGAAATCGTGACTACATTCAGGCGGAAAAAAAGATCTCTGCGGAATGTTCCCTTTTTTTGAGCGGCTTCAAGATCTCGGTTGGTCGCGGCCATAATCCGGACATCCACTTTCACTTTCTCGTCGCTGCCAACCGGACGAATTTCTTTTTCCTGGAGAAAACGCAACATCCTGGCTTGCACCTCGAGCGGCAGTTCGCTTACTTCGTCAAGAAAAAGGGTTCCCGTATCCGCCGACTGCAGCAATCCCTGCTTGGAGCGGAGCGCACCCTCGAACGCCCCTTTTTTGTAGCCGAACAATTCGCTTTCAATGCGGGCTGGGACCAGCGAGCCGCAATCCACAGCGACAAAAGGCCGGTTCGCCAGATTCCCGCGGAAATGAAGGGCGCGAGCCACCAGTTCCTTGCCGGTGCCGCTTTCGCCGCAGATCAGCACGGGAGTATGCGTGTCCTTGAGCCGCGAGATCAAATACAACACGCTTTGGATTTTGGGGGAATTGCCGACAATCCCGTGAATCGCCGTTTCGATTTCCGTGCGCTCACGAAGAAACAGATTCTCTTGCGCGAGCCGGACCTTCTCCTCCATGCGCCGCAGGAACATTCGCAATTCGTCGAGTGGCGCAAAGGGTTTGGCGATGTAGTCGTAGGCGCCAAGCTTCATGGCCTGGACTGCGGTCTCCACCGATCCATGGCCGGTCATCACCGCGATTTCCATGCGCGGGCAAAGCCGCTTCGACCGCTCCAGAAATTCGAGGCCGGTCATGCCGGGCATGACCAGGTCGGTCAGGGCCATATGAATCGGCTGTTCGTCGAGAAGCCGGAGCGCAGCTTCCCCGCTCTCCGCCTCCAAGCAGCATAAGCCCATCGATTCGCCAACGGCCACACAAAGCCGCCGAATCGGCTCTTCATCATCCACGATAAGCAACCGGATTCGCAGGTCTTGGGTCATGGCATCGCCTTTCCCATGGTCTGTTCGACGACGGAAATAAAATCGGCAACGCGAAAAGGCTTGACCACGCAGGGCACGCCGGTGCGGTTCAGCGTCGCGGCTGTCTCCTCGTTCGCGATGTCGCCGGTAATGAAGACCAGTTTCGCAGCCAGCGCCGGACGATTCTCCGCGATCCAGGCATAGACCTGCGCGCCATCCACGCCGCCCGGAGTTCTCATATCGGAAACGACGCCGTGAAAATCTCCGCCGGCAAGAATACGCAGCGCATCGGCGCCGGATTCCGTACACACCACCGAGTAGCCGTTGCGCTCCAAGGCGGAGCGCACAAATACCATCACGGCAGGTTCGTCTTCAATCAGTAGCACGGGCGCACAAACGGGCATAGTTCCAGTCTGCGTCATTTTGGGTACACTCCTGCGGCTGCGCCGAGTGAAGCTGCATCGGCCGCCAAGGGCAGGCGGACGACGAAGGTAGCTCCCTCGGATTCGGGATTGTTGTGGCAGAGAATTTCTCCGCCGTGTTCATGGACGATGCCGTAACAAATACTCAAGCCGAGCCCAGTTCCCTTCCCCACATCCTTCGTTGTGAAAAAGGGATCGAAAATGCGGGCGGGGTCTGCAATGCCGCTTCCGTTGTCGCGGAACAAGACTTCCACGCTATTTTCCGTCCGCGCGCTCATGATTTCGATGCGAGCCGGACGCCCGCACTCGCGCACGGCGTCATAGGCATTGTTCAAAATGTTCAGAAACACCTGCTGCAACTGGTGAGAATCTCCCACAATCTCAGGCAATGATTCGTCAAGCTTCTCCAACACCTGAATGCCGTGGCTGATGAAGTCATAGGAACGCAGCTGCACGGTGCGCTTCAGAATTGAATTCAATTGCACCGGCTGCCGGCGCGGCGGCATCTGCCGGGCAAAGCTGAGCAGATTCTGCACAATTTGTTTGGTGCGCTGCGCCTCCTGCAAAATCACGCGCAGGTCGTGGCGCGCGCTCTCGGGCAGTTCGGGATTCTCCATAAGCAAATCGGTGAAACCGAGAATCGCGGTCAGGGGGTTGTTCACTTCATGTGCCACGCCGGAAACCAATTGACCCACGGCGGCCATTTTTTCCGCATGCACCAGCTTCGACCGCAGGATTGCGGAGTCGGTGACATCGGTCATCACCACCACGATGCTGGTCACCTTCCCATCCTCGCCAATCGGGCTTAGATTCACAGTGAATTGCCCGCTCGCACCATCGTTGCGAACCAGGGGAAGATCGAAATTATCCACCTGCTGTCCACGCGCCACTGCGATCAGGGCCTGGCGCAGCGCCTCGCGTCGCGGCTCCGCGCAAAATTCCAAAAACGAATGGCCCACAACGTGGCTCTGCTGAAATCCCAGGCTGCTCCAGCGGCGATTGGCGTAACTGACAATGCCTTCCGTGTCGGTAACCAGAATCAGGCTCTGGGTATGGCTCAGGATTTTGCCGGAAAAGTCTCTTTCTTTTTGGAGCTCTGTCTGCGATTGCCGCAGTCCGGTGATATCGAGCATCAGGCCGCGGTGCTGTACCACGCCGCCTCCGGCATCGCGCATGGCATAACAATTCATGTAGACATGAACTGGCGACCCATCCTTACGCCGCAGCACTTCTTCGTGATTGTGCATCTCGCCCGATGTGCGCAGCTCTTCCACGAGCTCCTGGCGCCGGTGCGGAGAAAAATAAAGCGAGGTCGCAATATCCAGTTGCAGCACTTCCTCGCGGCTGTCATAGCCCAGAATGCGGACCAGGGCATCGTTGACCTCGATGAACCGCCCGTTTGGCGTCGAGACGTAAATTCCCTCCTGAATGTTGTTGAACAACTCGCGATAGCGGCGTTCGGCCTCGCGGCGATCGGTAATGTCTTTTAAAACATGCACCGTCTGCATCTGGACGTTGGCTCCCTGCGTATCGCCCGATCCTCGGATCTGAGTTTGCGTTTCGGGAGTTGCCGAATGAATGCGGGAGGTAGAAATCAGGTAAATCCGTTCGAGCGCGGGGTGCACATACTCATCGAGCCCTTCGCCGGAGCGGCAGAAGGGGCAGGAATGCGGCGCGGTTCCGGTTGTGAGGGCGTCGAGCGCCCGCATGTTAATGCCAATCAGCTGTTCCGGTTCCAGGCCAATCAGTTGCGCCAGCGACCGGTTCACGCGCAGGATATTGTGATGCTCGTCGTGCACCACGATGTAATCGCTGATGGCATCGAAAACGTCCGTCCAGTGCCGGTTGGCCTGCTGCATGCGAGTAAACAGGCGTGCGTTCTCGAGCGCGATGCTGGCATGGCCGGCAATCGCGCGCATCAACTGGCTATCCTCGGGGCTCGGCGTGGAACCTCGATTTGCCAGACACAGAACGCCAACCAGTTCGCCTGATGTTCCGGCTAGCCGCACCAATGTGCAATCCGTCCAGCCGAGCGAGGAGGCGAGCGCCGATCCCAGCAGTTCGACGGCCGGCGCAAATGAAATATCGGATGTATATTTCGGAAGGGCGGATCGCAGCGCCTCCGCCAAACGCCGCACAAGCGGCTTATCATCAAGTTCCGAAGCGCCGCACATCAGGACCGTCTCGAGTTCCGCAGTCTCAAAAAGGCTCAGCGCGACGGCTCGTCCGTCCAGCAATGCTCCGGCCCGCAAGGCAAAATTGCGCATGAATTCCGGCAGGTGCAGCACGGTATTTAATTCGAGCGCCAGCGTGACTAGAGCTTCCGTCCGCCGCCGCTGCTGTTCGGCATCTTGAAGATTCTGCGTGAGTTCAAATTCAATGGCAATTTGTGCCGCCAGCGCCTGCGCCCGGCGTATGTCCTCGTTGTTGATCGGTCCACTCTCAACCCGATCGAGCACACCAAACATGCCCAACACATTGCCACCGGAGCCGAGCAGGGGCACAACCAAAAGCTGTTTGATATTGAAAGCGCCGACAAACTCCTGATTGGCGCCCGGAACCGTCGACAAATCTTCGGCGCAGAATACTTTCTTCTGTTGGAGATTCTGTGTCGCCTCTCCCTCATACAAAGGGATGTCGAGCGCTCGCGCAGCGCCTTTCTCGAATCCCCAGCGCACGCGGAATTTTCCATCCTCCAGCAATCCAATAAAGCAGCGTTCAAAGCCAAGGAAGCGGGCGGAACGCACAACCGACTTCCGCATGAACTCGTCCACTTTACCGGCGGACCGCAGCTCACCCGAGATTTCCAGCATCTCGTGCAATTCCTGGGCTTGCGCGCGAGTCATGCCATACAACTCGGCATTGGCAACCGCCATCGCCCCGAGGCCGGCCAGCGCGGAAACGAGCGCTTTGTCTTCCTGCGTGAAAGGCTCGGACGCGCGCGGATAAACCAGAATCGCGCCATACGATCGTGAGGTGCGAAATGGCGCAGCCACCAGAGCCCCCGCACCAACTTCCGCTGCAAGGTCCTCTCCAAAGTGAGAAGCGCAGTCGACATTGACCGTAATGCGCTCGCCGGCGGTGACCGCCCGGGTTGCAATCTCCAGCGCCGACCGCAGATTATGCTCCCCCGCCCTTCTGCGAATGATCTGCGCCAGGCGCGGCGCCTCCGTCGAAACCGCTTGCAGTTGAAAAAGCCTTTCGTGCTGCACAAAAATCAGCACTGCTGGCGACTGTAGAAGGGCCCGAAGCCGGTCGGCAACCCGCTCCATAACCGCCGAGGCATCCGGCAAAGTGTGCATTGCATTCGCCAACTCGACCAGAACGGTCGCGCGGCGATGTTCATCCTGCGCAAACCGATTCAGTCGAATCGCCTCGATTGCGGCCCCCAGCTGCGTAGCCAGCATCGTGACTTTAGCCAGGTCGTTGTTGTCGAAAGCGGAGCCGCGATTGCGCGTGCATGCAATTGCGCCGATGGCTTCTCCGCCTACCAGCAAAGGCGCAGCCATTGCCGTTCGCACTCCATGCCCACCCAAAAAAGGATCGCGGACGGAGTGTGATTCCGGCTCGGCAACCAAGTCAGTCGCGAGGCTGCGAGCCAAATCCGGATTCAAGTCCGGAGCATGAATGACCAGCGCCCGCCTTTTGTGGACGGCCTCCCAAACAATCGATGGCGTTTCGGCACGCAAACTGGTTCCCTGAAAGTGCATCGCGCGATCGCCGTCGGCATCCGCGCCCAGCAGCGTTTCTGGCGCAGTTCGGCTCCACAAAAAACAATCGTTGGCTCCGAAGAAAATACGGGCAAGGCGGCAGAAGGAGTGCATGAGCTGGCTTGACTCGCCGCTCTGGAATGCCACGCGGGAGATTTCCAGCAAAAGTTGCTGGAAAGCCTCTTCAGATTGAGACTGCCCCCCGACGCCGGAATTTCCGACCGTGGTTGTCAGTTCACACCGTCCACCATGCGTTAAATAGCTGAAAACAATTGGATTACATTCCGACCCTACGCTGGATTCTCAAATTGAGTCAAGAGAATAGCGAGCTCCCAGTGCCAACTTGGGAAACTCGGCAAATTTGGGCGAACCGCGGAAATTCTCTCATTCTGAGATCGCTGTCGCGCACGGTCCGATGAGATTGCCGCCGAACCAATTCAAGCGCAAGCCCTTTGGATTTTTTCCATTATGGCGAACCTTCGCTCGCCCTATCTCCGGAGTTGTCGATCACTAAGGTAATGACAGACGGGAACTTTTGGTTCCCGTGAGTGGTGCAAGCGGACAAAATAAGAGTTCGACTGCCCACGGGGAAAACAATGCATTTTCAATTCTTGAAGCATGTCCTCACGACCGTTTTCATCGTGGCTATCGCGACTGGCGAGTGTGCGTGGGGGCAAAGCGAGACTACGCGCAAAACGAAAAACACAGTTACACCAGCTTATCCCCTGCTTGCGAAACAACACGGAATCTCCGGCGTAGTCAAGGTGGAGGTTATCGTCGCACCCAACGGGGTTGTGAAAGAAGCAAGATTGCTCGGCGGAAACCCAATTCTAGCTAATGCCGCGCTGGATGCGGTCAAGCAGATTCGTTATGAAACACGTCCCGAACAAAGCACGGAAACGGTGGAATTCCATTTCATGCCACCCGACTAGAGCCAAGAAGGCGGTTTGCGGACGGTTTGAGGATACAAACGCATGAACATTCGGAAAAAACTTTACCTGAATTTCGGCATCATCCTGGCCACGGTGCTTGCTCTCCTGGCTGTGAATCTGATCGCGGTGCGGCGCGAACACGAAACCAAAGCCGCGGCCCAGCGTTCGATCGACATGGCGGAAGCCACGTCAATGGTTCGTTTCCAGATGATGCAAAACCGCCTCCACCTGCAGAACTACCTTCTCAGCGGCGATACCCGCGATGTCGAGAAGATGAACGAGGGCGAGCGTTTGCTCGGTGATGCATTGCGCCATAGCCAGGAACTGGCAAACTCCGATCAGCAGCGCGCCAATTTCGATAAGGTTCGCGGCCTGGAGCAGGGCTGGGCTAGCGAATTCGCCAATCCGCTGGCTGAGAAACGGCGTGCCGTCGATAGCGGCAACGCCACCGTCGCCGAACTCCAGATTTTCTATCTGCAAAAGGATCCGAACGCGTGGGTTACCCGCTCCAGCGAAGTTCTTGAGCAAGTCGATCAGGAAAATCGCACCCTGCTCGATCAACGCCATGCCGAAGACCAGATTGCGGCGACCTTCACGATTGTGTTCGCTCTGTTCAGTTCCCTGTTCGCGATTGGATTAGGCGTGGTCATCGCCTATCGGACATCGAATGGGATTACCGAACCGCTCAATCGCCTGATACACGTCGCCGAGCAGATTGGACAATCTGGCGACCTTAATCACAACATCGATATCCATGGGACGGACGAGATCGGCCAGCTGGCCCGCACCTTCGACTCAATGGTCAAGTATTTGAAGGAAATGGCATCCGTTTCCGAGGCCATTGCCGGCGGCGACCTGGGCGTCCAGGTCCATCCCCGATCCGCCAATGACACGCTCGCCAACGCATTTCAGCGCATGGTGGAAGGCTTGCGCGGACTGGTACGCAACGTGCGCGACGCCGCATCTCAGGTGGCCAGCGCGGCTACACAGGTAGCGAGTTCGTCGGACGAATCAGCTCGCAACAATCTGCAAAATGCTTCCGCCATCGATGAAGTCACCAGCACGATGCACGAGATGAGCGTCAATGTGCAGAATATGGTGAAGAGCACGCAGACCCAGGCATCGAGCGTCAGCGAGACCTCCGCTTCCATTGACGAGATGGTGACCTCGATTCAGCGCGTGGCCGATACGGCGAAGGTCCTGCTCGATATCTCCAACCGTTCGCGCGAAGAGGTGCACAGCGGCATCGGCACCATGGAAAAAGCGACGGACGGCCTCAATCGCATCAACACCACCATTCGCGCCTCGGGCGAGATCATCGATTCGCTCGGCACCCGCGCCGATGATATCGGCAAAATCATTGAAGTGATCGACGACCTGGCCGAACAGACCAACCTGCTGGCCCTAAATGCCGCCATTGAAGCCGCCCGCGCCGGGGAACATGGACTGGGCTTTGCCGTTGTCGCCGATGAAGTGCGCAAGCTCGCGGAAAAATCGGCGCAGTCGACCAAGGAAATTTCTGAACTCATCGAGAGCATTCAGAACGAGGCCCGCAAAGCGGTCGACAACATGGAGAAGAGCACAACCATTGTGAACGAAGGGCTGAATCTCGGTCAGGATCTCAACTCGGCATTGCGAAAAATTTCCAATGTGGTTACCGAGGTATACAAGTTCGCGCAGGAAATCGGCGCTGCCACCAACGAACAGTCGCACGGATCGGCGCAGATCGCGCGTGCCACGACCCGTCTCAACGAGATCACCCACGAAATCAACTCCGCGGTGGAAGAGCAGGCATCGGGAGCGCAAGCGGTGGTGCAGGCCATGGAGCGCATGCGCGAACTGGTGCAGTCCTCGACCTCGGGTTCCACCGAACTGGCGGCTTCCTCCGACCAGATGTCCAAAATGTCGCGGGGTCTGCTCGATTCGATGAATACCTTCGTGCTGCCCGCCGGCGAAGCGCCGCGTAAGGCGGCACGCCAAGCCGCGGCGGGAGCGCTCTAAAGGAAATGGCGATGAACTTCCACGAACGACACGTTGTGGGTTTTAGCCTTGGGCGGCAGACCTTTGGAATTCCCGTGACCACACTGCATGAAATTGTCCGGGTACCGGAGATCACGGCGGTGCCGGATGCTCCTCAATATCTGGAAGGCGTAATCAACCTTCGCGGCAAAATTGTTTCGGTCGTCGATCTGCGAAAGCGGTTCAAAATGCCGGTAACCCCTCTTGACCGTCACAGCCGCATCCTGGTTGTCGAACACCGCGGACGTCTCACGGGAATGATCGTGGACTCTACCTCCGAGGTCATCAAGATCCCTGAAACTGAAATCGAGACTCCGCCGCCCATGATGCTCGAAGGCGGCCTCGATTGTGTCACTGGATTGGGGAAACACAAGGGGCGGCTCATCGTTCTGCTCGATATCGAAAAGATATTGGCGGCTCGCGAGCGCGACGAGGGAACCGCGGCAGCCGAGGCAGCCGCCATTGCCAAGGCAAGCGCGAAAGGCGTCCGGGCTGGAAATTAGCCATTTCCCGCAAGCAAACATGAATACAAGCGAAGCACCCGCAATCACGGATGCAGAACTGAAGCTGCTCCAAAGCCTCGTTTATCACGAGTGCGGTATGCACTTCGACGAACGGCGCACTTCTTTCCTTCAGGACCGGCTCTTCCGCCGCCTGAAAGAGTGCGGCATGGATTCCTTTTACAGCTACTACCGTCTGCTGGTCAGCCCCCAGGGCAAGAAAGAACTGACCCAGTTAGTCGAAAATTTGACGGTCAATGAAACCAGTTTTTTCCGGAATAAAGCGCAACTCGAGCTTTTTCAGCACGAAGTGCTCGAGGGCATTCTGGCCCGCAAACAAGAGCAGCACGACTACACTCTAAAGATATGGAGCGCCGGTTGCTCGCACGGGCAGGAACCGTACACGCTGGTCATGATCGTGACCGATGTGCTCTTGCATCACTGGATGCGCAACCGCATTCCGCGGGAATCCTCCCGTCCCAAGCCGCTCGTGCCGCCGCCCTGGCATCTTGAAATTCTGGCCAGCGATATTAACTATTCGGTTCTGCGTTCGGCGCAGGAAGGTTCCTATACCGAGCCCCAGATGTCGCCCGTCGATTACGGCCTCCGTCTCCGCTTCTTCGACAAGGTCGGCCCGCGCTATGTCGTTAAAAAGGAAGTAAAGGATCTGGTTCACTTCGACTTTCACAATCTTAAAACCGAGTTCCTGCCGCAGCACAACGACATTATCTTCTGCCGCAATGTCATGATGTATTTCGACGAGGCGGAACAGAAGCGCCTGGTCGACAAGTTCCACCGCTGTCTGAACTCGTCCGGTTATCTCTTCGTGGGCCACGCCGAAAGCCTGCTTGGCCTGACCGACCGGTTCCAGATGGTGCACCACAATTCCGGCACAGCTTATCAGCGCGTCGAGGCGAAATATGAACACTCCTCCCGATGACCGCATGAGCGAGCTGCGCAACCTCTTCTTCGAAAGCGCCGAAGAACTCGTTCAAAAGCTGAACGAGGAGGCCCTGTCTTTGGAGAAATCCCCCGGCGATGCGGAGACTTCGCGCAGTCTGCGCCGCACCGTGCACACGCTCAAGGGAGATTCCGCCGCCTGCAACTATCGCGAGTTGAGCGAACTGGCGCACACCTTCGAAGACGTGCTGGTTCTCGATAACCCGTCTGCCGCCCGCGCCGTTCCCGAACTCGCCCTGCGCGCGGCGGATCTGTTCGCAGAACTGCTGCGGGCCTATCGCTGGAATACGAAACTCCCCGACATTCAGCCCCTGCACGACGATCTCGCCCGCCTCGCCCACGGTGTGCCGGTGGAGCAGGCGTCCGCGGAAACCGCCGCCAGCCCGGGCCCCAGCCCGCAGGGAAACGAGCCGCGTCCCAGCCGCCATTGGTCGGAGTATGAGCAACTCGCCATCAGCAAGGCGGTCGAGGAAGGCAAGAATGTGTATTACATTGTCGTGCAACTCGACTCGCAATGCGCAATGCCCATCGCCGCGCGCCAGATGCTCCAATTCGCTCTTACCTCGCTGGGAGAGATTCTCGCCATTTCTCCCGCTGAAGGCGCCGCGCACGCGCGCAGACGGATCGAAGCCGCTTTGGTCACCGCAAAATCCCCCGCTCAAATTCGAGCGAAATGCACCATCCCCACCATCTCGCAGAGGGTCAAAGTCGCCCGTCTCCACAAGCCAGCCGCGCACCCGGGAACGAAGGACTTGGATTCCACTTCAGCGGCGGAAACAGGAAAGATAGCCGCACCGACCCGCCCCGGCGTTGAGGGGGGGGATGGGCCTCCTGCGACCGGCTCAGTTCCGGCCGCAGCCGCTTCCGAAAACATTCTTCGCGTCGATGCCGAGCGCATTGACAGCGTGCTCAATCTGGTCGGCGAATTGATTCTCGCCAAGTCCATGCTGCAACAAGCGCTGATCGAATTTGGGCAGCGTTTTCCCAAGGATAGTTTGCGCGGAAAATTCAGCGACGCGATGGCTTTTCAGGCGCGCGTGCTGAATGACCTGCAGCGGTCCGTGATGAAGGTCCGAATGGTTCCGGTCGACCAGCTCTTCCGGCGTTTTCCGCGAACCGTCCGCGACGTCGCCCACCAATGCGGCAAGGATGTGGAACTGGTGATTCAGGGGGGCGACACCGATCTCGACAAGAGCATCCTCGATGCCATTGCCGAGCCGCTCACCCACTTGCTGCGCAATTCGGTTGGGCATGGGATTGAGCCAGCCCCGGCACGCATCGCCGCCGGCAAACCCGCCAAAGGGACATTGCGCCTGGGCGCCTATCACCAGGGCAACCAGGTCGTCATCGAGGTCGCCGACGATGGGGGCGGAATCGATGTCGATAAAGTGCGCGCCCGCGCCGTGAGCCAGGGTATTTTGAAGCCGGAAGATGCGGCGCGCCTCACCGAGGCCGAAAGCCTGGAGTTGATTCTGCGTCCAGGATTTTCGACCGCGCAGGAAGTAACGGAACTCTCCGGCCGCGGCATCGGCCTCGACGTCGTACAGACCGTCCTCGCGCGCCTGAAGGGCACCGTGCAAATCGAAACCTCTGCGGGACATGGCACAACCTTCCGCCTGCGCCTGCCGTTGACGCTTGCCATCATTCGAGCTCTGCTTTTTCGCGTCGAACAACGTCTCTATGCGCTTCCCCTGAACGCGGTCGCGGAGATTACCCGCACCACCGAAGAAGCGATCTCCCGCGTTGAACACTATGAGGTGCTCCAACTGCGCAATGACGTGTTGCCTCTTCTGCGCCTGGGACGTTCTCCCGCGCACGGCGCCAACTCGGGGCAAAAAGTCTTTGCGCTTGTAATCAATCACGGCGATCGCAAGTTCGGCCTGATCGTCGATGAGCTGGCCAGCGAAGAGGAACTTGTGATCAAGGCTCTTGACGATCAATCCATCACCACCGATCTGATCAGCGGAGCCTCCATCCTTGGGGATGGTCGCGTAGTTCTGATTCTCAACCTGCTTGCGCTGGTCGAACGGTTTACGCGTATCGGCCGCGAAGGCGCACCCACTGCCGGCCTTCTCTCCGATCTAAAGCCCACTCGGACCGGCGATGCGCAGGCCGCAGCCATGGCGGGAGGGAAGCCATGAAGAAGCCCGTGCGTGTGCTGGTGGTCGACGATTCCGCGCTGATGCGCCGGCTGATTCCTCAGATTCTTGAGCGCGATCCGTCGATCGAAGTGGTGGGCACAGCGATCGATGGCCACTTCGCGTTGAAGAAGATCGAGGAGCTGACGCCGGATGTCCTTACTCTCGATCTGGAAATGCCCGGCCTGAACGGTATCGACACCTTGAAGGAAATCATGCGGCGATGGCGGTTGCCGGTCATTGTTGTCAGTTCGCACAGCACCGCGGGGGCATCGATCACGCTCAAGGCGCTCGCTCAGGGAGCGTTCGATTTTGTGGCCAAGCCGCAGGACGTATCCGCGCGCATGCCGGAGATCGCCAACGAATTGATCAAGAAGATTCAGGCAGCCGCGCAAAACGGCGTGGCCCAGCCCCAGTATTTGCGCGACGAAGCTCCCCGCGCGCCGATCACCAAGCAAAACCCGGCTGCGCCCACCAGCATTATCGCGATCGGCGTTTCCACGGGCGGGCCCAACGCTCTCCAGTATCTGTTTTCGCAGCTGCCAGCCGGATTTTCCGGAAGCATCCTGGTCGTGCAGCACATGCCCGACGGGTTCACCGAGATGTTCGCCAAACGCCTGGATGAAACCTGTCCCATCCGCGTCAAACAGGCGCAGTCCGGCGATCTGCTGGTGGCTGGCCGGGCTCTCATCTGCCCCGGCAATCGCCACATGAAAGTAAAGCGGCTGCCCCTCGGCAATGTGGCCATGCTCTCCGATGACGAACCCGTCAACGGGCATCGTCCCTCCGTCGATGTGCTTTTCCGGAGCGTTGCCGGCGCCTTCGGCTCGCAGGCCATTGCTGTCCTGATGACCGGCATGGGAGAAGACGGAGCGACGGGCATGGGCGCCATTCAGCATGCCGGGGGATTGACGATTGCGCAGAGCCAGAAGACTTGCGTTGTCTTCGGCATGCCCAAAGCGGCGATCGAACGCGGATTTGCCGCCCGCGTGGCCGATCTCAACGAACTGCCCGGCCTGCTCCAACAGTGCGCAACCGATCACCAGCGTCCCGAGGAGGATCGCAAAGCGATCGGTTCCGGAAGTAACTAGAGTTATCTGTCCCAGGTGACTGGGGCGTGTTTAACTGGAAAAGAGGGAAAGTAACATGGCAAACCTCCCGCCTGTAACGCGGAGCGAAGATGGAAAACCCGTCCGCTATTTGATCGTGGACGACTCCGTGTTCGCCCGCAAGAACCTGGCGCAGATGGTGGAAAGCTTCGGGGGACAGGTCGTCGGCGAAGCTCCGGACGGTATCGCGGCCATCAGCGAATACGAGCGGCTGCTGCCCGATATCGTGCTCATGGATATCACCATGCCACTGATGGAAGGCATCGACGCGGCCGAAAAAATTGTGCGCAACCATCCGGGCGCGCGCATTGTGATGGTATCGTCCGTCGGTTATCAGGAAAACATTGTCGCCGCCTTGCAGCGCGGGGCACGCCATTTCGTCCAAAAACCGGTAAAAGCGGAAGTTCTCTACGAGGTCGTTAAGTACGTGATGCGCGACGAACAGGGCGCAGGAGCGGGAGCATAAAAATGCGCATCGAACTCATTCAGCCGTTCATCAACTCGGCCGACGCGGTCCTGGCTCAGGGGCTCGAATCGCCTATTTCGATCGAAAACCTCACCATGGATGAAGAAGCCTACCGGCCTAAGGGTATCGCCGCAGAGATTGCGGTCAGCGGCGACATCGAAGGCCGCATCATTTTCGACGTGGACGAACCAACGGCCGTCTCGCTCGCACGCAACCTGGGCGCCGATCCGGCAAGCGCCAGCGATCTTGCCCGCGAAGCGGTCTGCGAACTCGCCAACCAGATCATCGGAAATGCAATCACCGTGCTTAACGACCAGGGATTCCACTTCCGTGTGCATCCTCCACAGATCCATACCTCGGAACAAGGCAGCAAGAGCAGCGAAGATACCGAAGCAGTCGTGCTCTGCCTGAGCGCGGCCGACACAAAGCTTTTCATGAATGTCGCCCTTCGGTATAGTCCTCGGACGAGGGGAACCGCTACCGGCGCGAATTAGGAAAGCAGTTCCCGGTTCCTCGTTGCCCGTTGTCAGCAGCTCGGTTTTCAATCCTCAGCGTTCACTTCTCTACTTTGCGTGGCCCAGGCCCACTTCGCCTGCAGAATTTCGTTCCGCCTACCCCCCCTCCCTTCGGTCTATTGGAATCAAGATCTTGGCGCGATTTTCCCGGCAAAATATTGAGCCGCAGGAAGTTATACGTAAAATATTCATAAGTAAAGACTTAACAGAGAAACTCGACTTTGGGGCATGGATTTTGCATCAGGCGGGGCGGCGCCATTGATTGCATTGGACATTCTCTGGAGACGAGTAGCCCCACGCTGCCTCACTTAGAGAGCATTCTTACATGGGCGAGGCGGGAAGTCTGTGACGCGTGCACTTGACGTGGTGGGGGTGGAGGAAGGGG
This sequence comes from Terriglobales bacterium, assembly GCA_049589875.1. GTDB lineage: Bacteria > Acidobacteriota > Terriglobia > Terriglobales > Acidobacteriaceae > Acidiflorens. The sequence continues at coordinate 14,674 of JBAWBR010000085.1, read as the reverse complement.
GTGAACGTCACCCTAATTCTTGTTGTTGGTGGACTCGCACCATCGAAGACCTCTCCCAGGTTAGCGCCCTAGAAACGAGCGCAACCCGGGGAACCGAGTTGAAGCCTAGCCTTTTCAAGGCTGATTGGAGGACGGTTCTACGACTGCTCGCTGGTCATGATGAACAGCGGTTTCATTTCGAAGCTCTTATAGTGTGGCCTCAGGCGGTCGGTATTGTAATGTTCTTTCACGTTTACCAGCTTCTTCGAAGCGGTCACGGCATCGATGGGCATGTTGTCATAGCGGCCGTTTTTGAGGACAACCAGTCTGCCGTGGACCTTGCTGAGGATCAGGTCAAGAGCGAGGTTGCCGTAGGCCATGGGGACGATTGAGTCGATGGCGTCGGGATCGCCTCCCCGGACCAGGTAGCCTAGCTTCTGGCTGATGCAGTGGATGAGCTTGCCGTTGTTGTATTTCGGCGAGAGCTCCTGCAACTTTTCGGAGACCAGATCGCCGATGCCGCCGAGTTTTTTATGGCCGAAGGCATCCGTGGTTTCTTTTTCAAAAATTCTTTCGCCACCTTCAAACATGGCTCCTTCGGAGAGCAGCACGACGGAATAGCGGCTTGGATTCTTGCGGCGATCGGCTACCAGCAATTCGGTTAGCTGTTCGATATCGAATTTATGCTCGGGGATGACGCAGCGGTTGGCTGCTCCGGCCATGGTGGGAAGCATGGCGGTGAATCCGGCATAACGGCCGAAGACTTCGAGAACCAAGAAACGTTCATGGGAACCGGCGGAGGTGCGCAGGCTGTTGGTGAGATGAATTGTGCGGGTGACGCAGGTGCTGAATCCGATGCAGTAATCGGTTCCGGGAACATCGTTATCCATGGTTTTGGGAATGCCGACGACCTTCACGCCTTCCTGATAGAGGCGAACGCCGTAGCTGAGCGTGTCATCGCCGCCAATGGGGATAAGATAGTCGATGCCGAGCCAATCGAGATTCTTTAAAACTTCGGGAGTGAGGTCGTTGATGTCGGCCTGGTAGGCAGCGCCCTCGAGGTGAACGGGAAGATGAGATTTTTTTACCTTGCCGGGATTGGTGCGCGAGGTGTGGAGGAAGGTTCCTCCGGTGCGGCCGGCGCGATTGACGAGCTCTTCGGTGAGAGTTTGAAAATTGCCGCTGTTGTCATAATCTTTTTCGCGGACGATATCGACGAGGCCAGCCCATCCACGGCGCAGGCCGATTACCTTGTATCCCTCGCGCAAGGCCCTGATGGTTACGGCGCGGATTGCAGGGTTTAAACCCGGTACGTCGCCGCCGCCGGTGAGAATTCCTATAACGCCCTTTGAAGTATTGATATTAGACATGGTGAATCCTTTAGGAATTTCGGTACTACTCATACACTACACCAGGCCATGCGGCAGATGAATGCCTCAGTTGTGTTAGGTGTCTATAGGTGGATTCGGCGAAGGGGACGATGAACTATCCGCCGTGGAAGTCGGCGACACCGTTCCAGACCAGCTGGACCGCTATGGCGAGGATGAGGAATCCGAAGATGCGGTTGATTGCGCCGACTGCGCCGGGGCCGAGGCGTTTTACGAATGGGCCACCGAGCTGGAGAAACAGGTAGACGGTGATGCCGATGGCGACGATGCCGAGAATCATTCCCACATAGGCGAGTAGATGATCGGCGTGAGCGGCGAGGCCCATGACGACTCCGATTGAGCCGGGACCAGAGAGCATGGGCATGGCCATGGGCGTGAGAGAAATATCTTCTTTCGTGAGGGCCTCGTTACTCTCTTCGTGAGTCATGCGGCTGGAGCCGGTCACCATGGTCCAGGCAGTGTTGGCGACGATGAGGCCGCCGGCGATCTTGAGCACGGGAAGAGAGATTCCGAAAAAATTCAGGACGAAGCGGCCGAACAGCATGAAAACGACGAGGATTGAAATTACGTAGAAGCTTGTCCGGAGCGCGGTCTGGCGGCGCTCGTCGGGAGAGAAGCCGGTTGTGAGGCTGAAAAAGAGAGGAACTCCGCCGAAGGGATTGACGATGGGAAAGAGCGCGAGAAAAGTGGTGACGCCCGCCGAAGGCAGATCGTGGACCACATGCTGAAGTGCGGTTTGCGCGGTTAGGGACATGAGACTCATGGACTATAAGGATAAGACGATTGCGATGCAAGATCGGATGCGGGCGGTGGCGCGATTCCGCTCAGCGGCTAAAGCCGCGATTCAAGTGCGGCGTGTATCGCAGCGCTGAAGCGCTGCTTCAACTAGAAAATCAAGCTCCGCAGTTAAGATCCTGCCATTCGGCGAACTTAGCGGGCTTGCGTGAGGACTGCAGCGCATCGATTAAGGGCGGCGGCCAGCACCGCGATCTGCTGCTGGGTGACCGTGATATCGCCGCGATCAATGGCTTCGTTGACTCCGGGAATCACAACCGCAGCGTAGCCGGTGTATTCGCCGGGCGCGTAAATGGAGTGGTGATACCAGGGACGGTTCGGCAGGCCTTCGGGAATGAGCAGAGCGCGTTCGGCCTCGCGCAGTTTGGCATTTATGCGATCGGACGAGCCGGACATTTTGCTCTGCTTCTGAAGGAGTTTTGCCCCGGCTTCCTGCATGTGGCGGGCAGCATCGAATGCGGCGCCAAAATCGGGGGCGTTGCCGCCAAATTTTTCGTCAGCTTTGCTTCGTGCCGCGTCGAGATAGACAAGAACTTCTTTTCCGTAGTCGTCGTAGTTGTAGGGAAGGATGTCGGCATCGGCCATGCGCAGGATCTCCAGCCCGTAGACGCGCGCCATTTGCTGCTCGTAGAGGAAGTCGGGATCGCCGAACTTCTTGAACCAGGTGAAATCGTCGAAGGCGGAATGGTAGACGCCGTACTCGCCAGTGGAACCGATATCGGTGGAGGGCACGCCGAGATGCTGAAGGAAAACGGTGTAGTCGGAGCCGCTGCCGAGATCACCGACCGGCACGTCGCTGTGAAGGCCCGACGCTGGCGGGCGGTAGGTGCTGGAGCTGGTCTCCTGCGGATGGAAGGACGATTCCTTTGGCAGATTGGCTTTTTTCCAGGCGTCAAAAACGGTTCCACCTTGCGGCGACGGGACAGCGGTTGCGACCTGGCGTATGAACTGTTTGAGGCTGGGGACAGCAGACGCGCCGAATTTTTTGCCGGAGACGGCGACATCCATATTGAAGTAGGCGTCGGCGTTGGTGAGATTCTGCGCGTTGTCCTCGCCCCATTCGGTCGAACCAATCAACCCTTCTTCTTCGGCATCCCAGCTTCCGATGACGATGGTTCGTTTCGGCTTCCAGCCGGACTTGACCAGCTCGCCTAACCCGTGCACGGTTTCGAGCATGGCGGCCGTGCCGCTGTTGGGATCAACCGCGCCATAGACCCAGGCATCGCGATGATTGCCGGCGACGACCCATTCGTTGGGCGAAGAGCTGGGTGAAGAGCTTCCTGGAATTTTCCCGATCACATCCCAGATGGTGCGGTATTGATAATCCTGCTTGAGGTGCATTTTGACTTTGGATGGTCCGGGACCGACGTGGTAGGTGAAGGGCAGCGCGCCCTGCCAATCGCGCGGGGATTGCGGGCCTGCGAGGTGTTCGAGAATTGGCGCAGCATCGGCGTAGCAAAGCGGAGTAACGGGGATTTTCGGCAGCTGCGCGGAGGCGCTTGGCGCAACGCGTTTGGACTCGGGAAGCGACGGAGTGGAAGCGATACCCGGTGTGGTTGGATCGCCCGCGAATTCGAACATGTATCCGACCGAACCGCGCTGCACGCCGCTTGCGGGACGCCACGGCCCGGCGGGATAAGCGTCGCCACGATAGTAGCCGTCATCTTTCGGGTCGGAGTAGATAATGACGCCGGCCGCGCCGCGTTCCTGCGCGACGAAAACTTTTACACCGCGAAAATTCTGGCCATAACGGACAATGACGATCTTGCCACGAACGTCGACGTTCATTTGTTTCAACTTGTCGAAGTCTTCGGGCGAGCCGTAGTTGGCGTAGACGACATCGGCCTCAATATCACCCGACGGCGACATGCCGTTGTAGGCGGGCTTGATGCGCGGATCGTTATCGAAGGGATCACCCTCGACGCGCTCGGGGCGCGGGCCGTGCATTTCCACCCCGGCGGGCGCGGTCATATCGACGTTAATTTCCGCCGGATAGTTGAACCAGACTTTGTATTCGACGATTTGAGTATCTAGTCCAGCCTCACGAAATTTGGCAGCTACGTATTCGGCGGTCGCTTTGTCTTCGGGAGATCCGGCGATGTGGGGGGCTTGCGTCAAAATGCGGAGGTGCTGCTCGGCTAGTTTGGGATCGGGCACCGCCATGAATTTATTTTCGATCTCCTGTTCGGCGGCTATGTCGCGGAACCCGCTGATGAGGGCGGCTTCGGACTGGTCTTTGGAATTGTTGCTGGGAGATCCGCCTTTGGACGATCCGCCGCCGGCTCCTCGATCAAATGCCTGGAGGGATGAAGCGATCAGGAGAAAAAAAAGAGCGGCGCCGGACAATACTTTCATGAAGCTCCTTTCAGTGAAACGTTATTACAACTTATATTTATGATCTTTGATTCAGGCCGCTTGAGCCTCAGTTCGCCCGAACGGCGTCAGGCATCAACGGCGAAACAAAGATTGTATCGCGCGAGAGCGGCGAGTAGCGTAAGCGTTACACTTGGAGTGGATGATCAAGTCGCCAACAACCCGTTTCTCAGATCGCGTGGAAAATTATGCGCGGTATCGTCCAGGATATCCAACCGGCGTGATTGAACTGCTGCGCACGGAGTGCGGCCTGAAGCCGAGTCACTTCGTGGCGGATGTCGCGTCAGGCACAGGACTGTTTACGCGGCTGCTGTTGGAGAATGGGAATTCGGTTTACTCGGTTGAGCCCAATGCGGAAATGCGCGAGATGGGCGACCATCAACTGGCTGCTTATGATCGGCTGGTCTCGGTGGCGGGGACGGCGGAGGAGACGACGCTGCCTTCAACCTGCGTGGATTTTGTGACCGCCGCGCAGGCGGCGCACTGGTTCGACCTTAAGCGAGCGCGGGCCGAATTTGTGCGGATTCTTAAACCGGGCGGATGGTGCGTGCTGATCTGGAATGAGCGGGTGACCGAGTCAACGCCGTTTTTGCGCGATTATGAACGGCTTTTGCTCACGTATGGCACCGATTACAAGGAAGTGCGGCATGAGCGCACGACGGCGGTCATTCAGGATTTTTTTGCGCCATCGGCGCATCAGGAGCGCGTGTTCCATTTTGCCCAGCGGTTCGATTATGAAGGCACGGCCGGACGGTTGTTATCGTCATCTTATGCGCCACTGGCAGGCCATCCCAACTACGAACCGATGATGCAGGAGTTGAAGCGAATCGTTCGCGCACATGCCGTGGAAGGCAAAGTTGAATTCGAGTACAACACGAGAGTGTTTTACAGCAGGCTGGGCGACGGGAATATGTAAGTTGTAAATTCGCAATTTGTAAATTGTAATTTTGTAATTTAGCCATTGAAAGCCGGGGCGCAATGCCGCGCCTTCGATCTCAAATCGCAATTACAAATTACTTCATTACTCAATTACAACTCGTCAAAATCTTTTTCTATGTCTGAAGAGAAGTCTTTCCACATGTCTCCGGAGGAGTTTCGCCGCCACGGCCATGCGGTGGTGGATTGGATTGCGGATTACCACGCCCGCATTGAGAGCTTCCCTGTTCTTTCGCGGGTCGAACCGGGTGAAATTCGCGCTAACATGCCCGCCGACCCGCCCGCCAAGGGCGAGGCGTTCGATCGGATTCTCGGCGACATTGAGCGCATTGTCCTGCCGGGTATTACACATTGGCAGTCTCCGAATTTTTTCGCGTACTTTCCAGCCAACGCTTCGGGACCGGGCATTCTCGGAGATCTGCTCTCTTCCGGATTTGGCGTGCAGGGCATGCTTTGGTCGACGAGCCCGGCTTGCACAGAACTGGAAACGCACGTGCTCGATTGGCTGGTGGGGATGCTCGGCCTGCCGGAGAAATTTCTTTCGACGAGCGCGGGCGGCGGCGTAATTCAGGACACGGCCTCGAGCGCTTCGCTTTGCGCTTTGCTGGCGGCGCGCGAACGCGCTACAAAATTCGCGAGCAACCGCGAGGGCTGCGATGGACGCCTGGTCGCGTATTGCTCAACGCAGACGCATTCGTCGATCGAGAAGGCGATGAAGATTGCGGGGATGGGTTCCGAGAATCTGCGGCAGATCCCGGTGGATGGCAGTTTTGCGATGCGGGCCGATGCGCTCGAACAGCAAGTGGCGGCCGACATTAAAGCCGGCCTGGTTCCCTGCTTTGTTTGCGCAACTGTCGGGACTACTTCTTCGAATGCCATCGATCCCGTTCGCGAGATTGCGCGCATCGCCGCCGGGCATAAACTTTGGCTGCATGTGGATGCAGCGATGAGCGGTACTGCGGCGCTTTGCCCAGAATTGCGATTCATCCACGACGGCATTGAATTGGCTGATAGCTATACTTTTAATCCACACAAGTGGATGTTCACAAATTTTGATTGCAATTGTTTCTATGTGGCGGACCGCAAGCATCTGGTGCAGACGCTTTCGATTCTGCCGGAATACCTGCGCAATCAGGCAACGGAATCGGGCGCGGTGATCGATTACCGCGATTGGCATATTCAACTGGGCCGGCGGTTTCGCTCGCTGAAGCTGTGGTTTGTGATCCGGCATTATGGGATTGAAGGACTGCAATACCACGTTCGCGAGCATGTGCGGCTGGCGCAGGAATTCGCCGGGTGGGTAAAGGGCGATGCCCGGTTTGAGCTGGCCGCGCCCGCCAAGCTTAATCTTGTCTGCTTTCGGCTACGTGCTGTCGATCAGAAATCGGCGGACGGCGCGAATCAACTTTTGATGGACCGGCTGAACGCGAGCGGTGACCTTTATCTGACCCACACCAAGCTCGACGGCAAGATCACGTTGCGGCTGTGCGTGGGCCAGACCAACACGCAGGCGCGGCACGTGGAGCGAGCGTGGCGGCGCATTCTGGAAGAAACAGAAAAGCTCGGGGACGAGTGACGTGGGCTCGATGACGCGGGAAATTTCGGCGGGCGGAGTTGTGCTGCATAGGATTTCCGAAGTGTGGCACGTCGCGCTGATCGAGCCGCAGAGGGAGAATTCCGCGAAAGCGGGGCGAAAGTTGAGCCGGGCGGTTTTGTCTCTGCCGAAGGGATTGGTAGATGCAGGGGAAAAGCCAGAAGCCACGGCCATTCGGGAAGTACGGGAGGAGACCGGTGTGACGGCCGAGGTAGTGAGCAAGCTTGCCGACATTAAATACGTTTACGTTCGGACGTGGCAGGATGGGGAGCGTGTTTTCAAAATTGTCAGCTTTTATCTGATGAGGTATTTGAGCGGGGAAATTGACGGCCTTGCTGCTGAGATGCGGATTGAGGTGAAGCGAGCACTCTGGGTCCCACTCGAGGAGGCGCAGAAACAGATGGCACACAGCAGCGAGCGCAAGGTTGTGAGGCAGGCGCAGGAATATCTTGAGTCCCACGATTTTTCTGCAAAAATGAGTTCGCTGAGTGGGGAAAAGCGCCTTTGAAGACATCACACGGATATGTGACGGATGCACTTGCGGGAAAACGTGGGGAGTGATCTGAGTTTTGCTTGTAAGTCATTGCAGGGCAAAGATTTATCTTGACATCTTTTTCTTAATCGCCTAAGCTGTATTCAACTTAATAGGGCGCATGCCGTTGCCATCCTCACCCCACATCTTTCGGCATGCGCCTGTTGTTTTTTCTGGGGGAAGATTTCAAAACACTCGAGTTCGCCCCACGGCGCGATCAAGCGCCCTTTTCTCCTGCGGGGTCAATGGGCGCACTGCGCCTTTCTTGAGATCCCCTAGCGCCAGTGGGCCAATGGAAACGCGAACCAAACGGAGGACGCGAATCTCCAGCGCTTCGAGCAGACGCCGAATCTGGCGGTTTTTGCCCTCATCCAGCACAATTTCAAGCCAACTATTTTTGCCTCCCTGCCGCTGCACACGCGCACTCTTAGCTTGCAGATGCTGGCCATCGACCGTGCAGCCCTGAGCAATCTGCGCGAGCAATTCGGGTTGCGCCAGACAGTTGACGTGCACGTGGTAGGTCTTATCGACGTGGGTGGATGGATTCGTGATTTGAGCGGCCCACGCGGAATCGTTGGTCAGCAGCAGCAAGCCCTCGCTGGCTTTATCGAGACGGCCCACGGGCGCAATCCAGGGGGCTGCAGCGGGAAGCAAATCGTAAACTGTTTTGCGGCCCTTTTCGTCGGAAGCGGTAGTGACCACGCCGCGCGGTTTGTTCATCGCCAGATAGACAAACTTCGTTTTCTCGAGAGCGACTCGGTCGACTTCGATTTGATCGCCTGGGAGGTGAACGGGTGATTCCGGATTGCGAATGATGCGGCCATTCACGGTGACGCGCTCTGCGAGAATCAACACGGCCGCCCGCGAGCGCGAGCAATAGCCGAATTTGGACATTACTCGCGCCAGTGAGTTGACGCGCGCAATTAAGGGGGAAATTTTCCGCGTCCGGCCTAAACGTTTTGGCACCTTCACACGTCTATGCTAAATGGGGTCTGCGAATCCTGAACTTCCGCTGCGACCGATCGGCGCGGGCGGAATCGAATCAGATGCCCGGCGACGTGTTACTCTGCTGCCGAGGTCCTGGAAAATATTCTTGATCGGCCGGGTATTCAAGGCATTTCAATATCGCGATTTTCGCCTGATGTGGATTGGCGCGTGCACATCGAGCATTGGCACGTGGATGCAAATTGTTGCGCAAGGCTGGCTGATCTATCGGCTTAGCCACTCGGCTTTCCTGCTGGCGCTCGATCAATTTCTGGGCGGCATTCCGATATTCCTATTCTCGCTGATAGGCGGGGTGATAGCCGATCGCGTAGAGCGGCGGCGGATCCTGCTCGGCTCGCAGTATGTGCAGATGGCGAGCGCGGGGCTGCTGACGATTCTGGTGGTCACAGGGCATGTGCACGTCTGGCATATTTTGTGTCTTTCTTTCGTATCAGGTTTTGCGCAGGCATTCGGTGGACCGGCTTACCAGGCGCTAATCCCGACTCTGGTGGAAAAGGAGGACATGCCGAACGCGATCGCGCTGAACTCGATCCAGTTCAATGTAGCGGTCATGGTGGGGCCCGCGTTGGCTGGACAGGCTCTGGCGAAGCTGGGCGAGTCATGGTGCTTCGGATTGAATGCGCTCTCTTTTCTCGCGCCCATCATTTCGCTTTCGATGATCACAGCGCGCTTCCTGCCGCAGAAAACGACGGAATCGATGCTCACCAGTTTGAAGGAGGGGATCAAGTTCGTGCGCAGCCAGGCATCGATGGAAGCGCTGATCATCCTGGCGTTCTGCATGACGGGGCTGAGCATGCCAATGCGCACTTACATTCCCGTGTTCGTGAAAGACATTTTCCATCGCGGGCCGGAGACTTACGGCAACCTGCTGGCGCTGATGGGGGTGGGGTCGATTTGCGGGTCGCTGAGCATTGCGGGCATGGGGAACATCAAGAAAAAAGGGCGCATTGCCCTGGGCGCGCTCATGTGTCTGGGTTTGGGAATTTTTGGCTTTGCCCTTTCGCGTTCGCTACCGTTCAGCGGAGTCATGATGGTGGTGGCGGGGGCGTCGATGATGGCGGTATTCGCTAATGTCAATTCGCTGGTGCAGTTGATCACGACGAATGAAATGCGCGGCCGAGTCATGAGCGTCTATAACTTTGCATTTCGCGGCGGCATGCCGATGGGAAATCTTCTTTCGGGATGGCTGGTGCCGATGTTTACCGCGCCGGTTGTGCTGAGAGTCAACGGAGTGCTGTTGGTAGTGCTGGCTCTTTATTTCCTGGTTGTGCAGCGGCGGGTGGCGGCGCTATAACGCAGTTCAGCGTAGGTTATTGGTTCTGCTGCGAGCGGCCTGGCTTCAAGAAGAGTATTGAGGCGACGCTTCCGAGGACGGGATCGGAGATTTCCTCGGACGGTGCGTCTGGATAGTGGTGAGATAGCGACTGCGTAAATGCAAGATAGCTCGCATCGCCTGGGCGGCCCCAAACGATGATGGCGTCGGGCGATGCTTTTGCAAGATCGGCCAATGCGGCTGATGTATTGACGGAAGCGGGCAAATCGTCCAGCGCGGCAATTAATCTTTGATTGGCAAAGAACGCGGCTTTGTAGCCGGCCTCCCATCCCACGCCGTGTTCGGGAAAGGGACCTGAGCCGAGACTGATGACGGTCGCGCCGTGATGCATCTTCAAATGATTGCCCGCCGCATAACAACTAATTTGAAAGTCTCGATTTAGCTTGCGAAAGGGCGACGAACCATAGCCAAGGGCGGCGATCTCCCCTGCAACCAGCAGCGCGGTTGCGACGATACGCCAGCTGGCGTGATTCCAATCGTCGTTGTTTAACAACCGAGCGGGAATCAGGAATCGAGCGGCGACCGCTAGGAGAAGCGGGATCAGGGGATAAAGATATCGGGCGTCGAAGACGAGCATTGAGTATGCGAACACCAGGGTGATGGCGCTGGCCACAATGGTGGCGACAGTTCGCCATTCCGAGGGATATTGACTTCTTCGGCGCATGACGATTACGGCCGCGACGATGAAGGCGAGCAAGCCTCCCGGAGTTACTACTATCAGTATTTCCTTGAGCAGGCCCGGTAAGTTGTGCTCCTCGGCTGCAATTAGCTTTGGGATGGCTTGCCGAAGGTCGACGCGATAGGACCAAGCCCAAGACCCGGGGGGCATAGGATCGTCTACCAGATAGTTATCCACTTCTTCGGTGGTGTCGCGCAGGAGCGTGTAAGTTGACTGGCGATGACGCGGATATTCCCGGAGCGTCCATTGCAGAAGATTCGCCTTGAACTGGCTGCCAGTGGTGAAGACTCCATATTTGGAGTGCAGAACAACGGCCCATGCCAAAGCTATGACGACAGGGATCAGCGCCGCCGCGGCTAAGCGGCGGGAGCGCTGCTTCATAGTGCCCCGCGACAGTAATACTGCAATAACTGTCGAGAGCGCGAGCCAGGGCAAGGCGAAGGCTTTGGCAAGATAGGCTAGGCCGTGAATGATCCCGAGAAGAAGCCAAGGGCGCCAGCTTGTTTTTTGGAACGCTGCGCCGTCCGAATCCGTTTCGCGCAGACAGAGCAGCAGAACAATGAAGTAAATCAGCGTGAGCGCGGCAAATAAGAAATCAGGGACTACGGAGCCGACCGCAGACGGAACAAAGCCTCTCGCTAACGCGAAGAGCAAGACCGCGATTGAAGCGGTTAGTGTCGATCTCCACAGCCGCAGGGTAAAGAGATACAACAACGCTGCGCAGGCTAGAAAGGCAAGGATGTTCACCGCTTTGCCGGCTAACAGATAGTTGCGACCGGGGATGAGAGCGATGATCCCGGAGAGCAGTGGGCTGCGAAACGCGTTAATCGCTGCATGGAAGTTGCCTTGACGCAAGTGGCGGGCGATGCCGATATATGCCATGCCGTCATAGTCGATACCTCGGAGAGAATTGCGTCCGAACCAGGTGAACTCGAAGAGCAATAAAAGGACGGTGGCAGCGAAGAGGTAGTACGAGGCTTTACTTGCGCGAGCTGCGGGCATCACTTTGGATCTCGAAGGTGAGTCTGAATAGTAGCCCAGGTTAGCGGTCTAAGGATGAAACTCTGTGGAACCGGGCTTGATCCATCGCAAGAAACTGGGCACCCGCCTCTGTTTTTTCTCCGCAAAAAAAGAACGCCCGTCCGGAGACGGGCGTTCTGGACGCTATCGGTTGGCGGCTCAGTATACGGTGATGGTGAACGTCTCCGTACTCTGGGCTCCGCTGGAATTGGTGTAGGTTGCGGTAAATGTGCTGGTGCCTGGCAACCAGGCAATCAGGTCAATTTGCCGCGAAGTGGAGGTGTAGCCGTACGGTCCAGTCCACTTCCATGAACCGCCGTTGAGCGGTTGCGGACCAAGGTTCACCCACGATCCCCACCACACGGTCACGTTATTAGTCTGCTGCCAGTTTTGCCCATTCACCTGGATATAAGGCGTAATCGGCGTACCGGTGACCGTGATCGTAAAGGTCTGGGTGGTCTTGATTCCAGTTGTGTTTGTGTAAGTAGCCACGAATACATTGGTGCCCACACTCAGCGGAATGTTGTTGATCTGGCGCGCGGTCGAAGTGTAACCGTTAGGACCAGCCCAACTCCAGGAACCGACATTGAGGGGTTGCGGCCCGAGGTTGACTGAGGAACCCCAAGCAACGGTTGCGGTAGCGGTCTGTTGCCAGCTTGCGCCGTTCACCTGGATATAGGGAGTAATCGGCGTCCCAGAGCCAATGGCACCACCGACACCAACCGCCAGGAATACAACGTTACGGTTGCAAGGCAGCCGCACGCTGGCCGCGGTTTTACCCGCGGTCAACGGGAACGTGTATCCGTAGACGTCGACGGTCCCAGACTGAGTCCCGCCGCCAGGAACGATGCGGTTCGCGGTTTGTATGACGGTGGTTTCTCCCGAGAAACCTTTCGGACCCGCAAACCAGTCGCTGAAGCTCTGGGTGAATGTGCTGGTGCTTCCGTCGGTGTAGGTGACGATGATGGTCTGATTGGTCTGCGGGCCGTTAACAGCTGCACCCACCAGGAGTAGCTGAGTGTAGGCGCCAGACGGCAGCGGCACGGATTGCCCGCTGACGGCATCGAGCGCATTGGCGGCTCCCAAGGGGAATGTGACGCCCTGATAAGTGAGCGAAGAACCGAGCAGGCTGGAGTTGTAGGCGTATCCATCACCGTCGAAGCCGCCGGACTTTGGACTAGTTCCGGCGGAAGCGATGCCGTACACGTTGAAGTAGCTGCCGAGATTGTCCGCTGTTCCGCTGGACACGTTGAGCGTGAAGCTCTGCGTTGTCTGGCTCAGAACGTTGGTGGCGGTAACGGCGATGGGGAACGTGCCTCCCGTGGTGGGCGTACCCGACAGTGTGCCGGTGCCATTGCCGTTGTCGACAAAGGTGACGCCCGCAGGCAGAGTACCCGTTTCCGCAAGCGCGGGAATGGGTGAGCCCATGGTGGTGACGGTAAATGTATTGGGCGCGTTGCCTGCGAAGGTCACGCTATTCGGGCTGGTGATGGTTGGGGCCGATCCGCCGGCCAAGCACGACAGCGTGATCGCCTGAGTAGTGGGCGCTCCGTTTAGCGCGTTGGAGGCAAGCGTCAATGTGCCGCTCACGGTGCCAGTGGCCGCCGGGGTGCATGCCACGGCGACACTACAGGATGCTCCCGGAGCGAGCGGCGATGAAGTGGAACACGTGGTGGTGCCCGCATTCACGGTGAAGTTGGCGCTGGCAGCGATCTTAGTGAAGGATAGCGCCGCGTTGCCGATATTTTGCAAAGTAACGGTTTGCGGAGCACTGCTGTTCAAGGCCAAAGTTGCAAAGCTCAACGACGGCGCCAGTGAGCGTTGCTCCTCCAAAACGCGGCTGTTGCCACTATCGGCGATGAAAACATCTCCGAAGGAGTCAACCGCGACACCAGCAGGATTCTTCAGACCTGTGCCAATGAAACTCTGGCACGCGGTGCTGGTGCAGCCCGCAGGGATTTCAAGCACCTGGCTGTTGTTGAAATCGGCGACAAACAAATCGCCGGCTGCGTCAATGGCAACGCCACCCGGACCGCTAAGCCCGCTGGCGATAGTGGACTGGCAGGCGGCGACGAAGCAGCCGGAGCGAATTTCGACCACCCGGTTGTTGTTGTAGTCGGCGACGTAGAGATTGCCCCAACCATCGACGGCCAGGCCGGCGGGTTCATTCAGGCCGACTCCCATGATGGTCCAGCAGGAGGTGCTGCTGCATCCGGCGGGAACCTCAACGATGCGATTGTTGTGGGTATCGCCGATGAAGATGTTGCCGTATCCATCCACGGCCACGCCTTCAGGGGAGTTCAATCCGCTGGCGATTGTGATGATGCAGGAACTGGTGGTGCAGCCGACTGGAACTTCAATCACCCGGTTGTTGCCGCTATCCGCGATGTAAACGTTGTCGAGTCCATCCACGGCGACGGAGAATGGGCTGTTCAGGCCGCTGCCAATCGAAACCTGGCAGGTGGCGCTGGCGCAGCCGGCTGGAATCTCAATCACGTTGTAATTGTAGGTATCGGCGACGTAGATGTTGCCTGAGGCGTCGACGACGGCGAAGGTGCCATAGAAGCCGCTGCCAACCTGAGTCTGAGCGGGCCCGGGAAGATAGGCTAATGCCGGCGCGATGCCCTGGCCGGTAACCGGGGTGGTAGCCAGCACGGCACCGGTGGAACTGAGGATTTGGATGGCACCATTGCGTAATCCTGGGGCCAACGGTGAAAAGGTGACGGTGACGCTGCAGGAGCTACCGGCTATCTGGCTGCCAACGCAGGTGGAACCGCTGGCGGATGCAAAATCCATGTTGGTGGAACCCTGAGTGAGGGCGATGGCATTGGCGCTGAGGGTGGTGCTGGCATTCACGCTGTAGGTCAGAGTTGCCGTTGTATTGGAACCGAGTTTGATGCTGCCGAAATTAACCGAGTAGCGTTGAACTTCCAACACGCGGCTATTGTAGGTATCGGCAACGAAGACCTCGCCGGCCGCATTGACAGCGACGGCAAGACCAAGCGGCCCATCCAATCCCGTGGCTACCGTCGTCTGGCAG
>JBAWBR010000084.1:0-17189 GCA_049589875.1 Terriglobales bacterium | reverse complement strand
GAGGGTCAGCGGACGCTGTACGGATTCCGGGCCGTCTACGTTTTCGATGTCAGCCAAACCGAAGGCAAAGACCTTCCCACACTGACCGAAGTCAATGGCGACGTGAGCGGATACCGCGAACGCCTGTTTAAGTTCGTGGAAGCACAAAACGTCGAGCTTAGCTATTCCGAGAGAATTGCTCCCGCAAAAGGTCTTTCGTATGGCGGGAAGATCACTCTGCTTTCAGGGATGCAGCCCGCCGAGGAGTTTTCCACGCTCGTGCATGAGATTGCTCACGAAATGTTGCATCGTGGCGACCGCCGCACTCTGACCACCAAACAAGTCCGCGAAACCGAGGCCGAAGCCGTGGCCTTTGTGGTCTGCAAATCTGTCGGACTTCAGAACGGAACCGCATCCCAGGACTACATCCAGCTTTGGCACGGAGACGCCAATCTCCTGCGCGAGAGCTTGGAAGCCGTTCAACAAACCGCTGCCGTGATCCTCGGGGGCATTGCCCCCGAGCCAGCGGCACTCGCAGCAGCCGCATAACACGCCAACACCTGCACCGTTTGGCCTTTCACGCCCGACGTGTGCGGCGACTCCACCAACACCTAACCGATGACACATGAGAGGAGAAAAGATCATGCCGAATACGCAAAATGCAGTCAACAACCACGAATACCGGAGCGTTCCCATCACCGCGCTTGCGGAGTCAGCCACCAATCCCCGCAAACGCTTTGATGCAAAGAGCCTCGAAGAACTCGCCGCCAGCTTCAAGACGCAAGGGATTCTGGCCCCTCTTCTGGTACGCGAACTGGAGGAAAGCAAGTATGAGGTTGTCGCCGGGGCACGTCGCCTCAGAGCGGCAAAACTGGCGGAACTCGAAAAACTACCCGTCCGCGTGGTCAAGCTGACCGATGCCGAGGCCATCGAAGCCCAGTGCGTTGAGAACCTGCAACGCGAGGACATCCATCCGCTTGAAGAAGCTCTGGGATTCAAGTCACTCTTGGAACTCGGAGAACCTGCCTACACCATCGCCACCATCGCCTCACGCGCTGGCAAGAGCGAGGCGTATGTCTACGGTCGTATTCGACTCGCTGACCTCATACCGCCCGTGGCCGAGGCATTCCTGAAGGACCAGATCACCATCGGCCACGCTTTGCTGATCGCCAAGCTCCCGGCTTCGCAACAGCAGGAAGCATTCGCAGCTGCTTTTCGGGGCTTGTGGACAAGCGAGGGCAACAGCCAAGTCCTGATTCCAGTGCGGGAGTTGGCCGCATGGATCGAATCGAACATCTTGCTCCAACTGGCGTCCGCGCCCTTTGATAAGCAGGATGAGACGCTCGTTCCGAAGCAGGTTCCTGCGTCAACTGCCCGAAGCGAACCGGATTCAACAAGCTGCTTTTCCCAGACGTGCGAAAGGATTCTTGCACTTCGCCCGACTGTTTCCGCGCCAAGATTGACGCTTCCGTGAAAAAGACTCTGGAAACCAAGCCGCAGCTAGTCCAGATTTCGGCGGCATGGAATTCCCGCGAGGGCGCTCCCTTGGGGCGGAATCAGTATGTCGAATTGGAGATCAAGAAGCCGAAGGCAAACGGCGCAAGCACCAAGCTCCCCGCGAACCAGAAGCCATGCGACAAGATGACTGAGGCCATCGTCATGGACGGCGGCAAGCGCGGACAGGTCGTCAAAGTCTGTGCCGATCCCGCTTGCCGCACCCACCACCCCAATACGCCTTCTCCGCGGCAAGCAGAGCGGGAGCGGGTGGAGGAACGGAAGCGGATCGAAAAGGAGAAACTGGCCATTACGACTCGCCATCGCATCTTGGCTACGATCCTCCAACGTGTCTCGGCCCCGTTGAAGAAAGCCGACTTGCTGGCGGTCGCCCATTACCTGATCGGCCACCTTTCGTACAGCCAGGTCCCCGCTCTGGCGAAGCGGCACAAGGTCGAGGCAAAGAAGGACTTGGCGTCTGTGCAGGAGCTTCTGGCCAAGCAAGTGGGGACCTATGACGAGGCCGAACTTTGCAAGCTGCTGCTGGAAATCAGCCTGCTGGATTCGGCGTATCAGCGATCCACCGCCAGCCGCGACGACGTTCTCATGGATGCCGCCAAACGCTACCGAGTGGATCCCGAGAAATTGCAAAAGGCTGTGGCAGAAGAACTTGCCGCCAAACGAGACAAAAAGACGAAGGCGGGAGCCAAGCCGAAAACCCGGAAGACGGCATAAGCCGATCACCTTAGATTTCCGGCGGAGTGTGAGTTCGCACTCCGCCATTTTCCTCCGCAAATATGGCGCGCTTAGAGTAGCCCTTCCTTTTGGCAGCGCGTCCAGTCGTCAGCGGTTCAAGCCCGTCCCCGGCCACCATCATTCTAAGAACTTATCGCAGAACGGCAATTGGTACCCCGCGCTTGCTCTTGATCGATTCAATCGATTTCGTTGGGATTCCGGTTAATGGTTATCCGAAGTCGTCTTTCGATAGATGATCTTGCCTGGGACAACCAACTTAACCTGGGTCCCTGACTCCGGAGAACTGGTCACGATGAGCCTGGCGGCGATCCGGGCAGCCCGCTCGCGCATACCCTGCAAGCCGAAGTGGCCCTCTTTACCCCGATCCGCGACCAATGGATCCAAGCCCACGCCATTGTCCGCAACGTCCACACTGAGTTCATTGGCATAAGTGAGCGTGACCCGCAGTTTGCTCCCTTGTGAATGTACGCAAGCATTCCTGATTGCTTCATACCCGACGCGATAAACCTCGTCACGGACGATTGGATGCATGACCCTGGCATCGCCGACCACTGAAAACGAGGTTTCCATGGAGTTCACTGTTCGACACTCTTCCGTTGCCCGGCGGAAGGCTTCTGCGAGATCGTTGGTTTCTGTGGCGGAGGTGCGCAGTGAGTTTAGAGCTGTGCGGCCTTCTGCGGTTGCCCGTGCCAGCCATATCGAAAGCTGCTCAAGGGCTTCGCGAATTTGTGAAGGATCGGCGGACCGCTTCAGCGCGGAATCCGCGAGCAGTTTGCTGCCCTGGATCGTTTGGAGCAACGTGTCATGAAGATCTCGCGCGATGAGAGTGCGCTCCGCCAAACGTTCGTCGAAACGCGCACTGATAGCCCTCGCAATATACCGTACGCGAATCTGATACAGAGACCACAGCAGCAACAGACCGGCGGCAGCGCAAAGAGTACAGAACCAGGTGGTCTGAAACCAGGCAGGTGGCATCGTGAAATCCAGCGTGGCTCCGGTGTCGTTCCAAATATCGTCATTGTTGGAGGCGATGACATGAAACCTGTACCTGCCGGGCGGCAAGCGGCTGTAATACGCTTCTCTTCGTGTGCCGGGGTTCTGCCATTGCTTATCGATTCCCTCCAGTTTGTAGCGAAACTGAACTCGTTCGGGGACCGATAAGCTGAGGGCTGTGTACTCGATTTGAACGTTGTTCGCACGAGCAGGGAGCCGCAAATCTGCCAGGTCTACGTGAGTCGATCCATCCGCCGATACGGACGTAATTGACACCGGCGGTGGTATCGCATTCTTGGAAATCTTCTTGGGGTCGATCCATGCAACACCCCTGGCCGCAACAAACCAAATCCGTCCGTCCGTTCCCTGGATGGTCTTTGGGAATGGATCCGACCTCAGGATTTTCCCTGGAAGGCCATCGTTAGAATCGAATTGCTCCCAGTGAAAGCGATAGGATGAATCTTGCAGTGCCCGGTCTACCTCGTCTTTGGCGACATGAACCACGCCTGCTCCGGTACTCAACCAAAGCCCTTCGCTCCCGGCGTCCACGATTCCTGCAACGTCCTTAGAGAAATCCAGTCCCAGAGGCTTTATGGAGTGAAAGCGGCCCTTGTCGACCAGAAGTAATCCGTTTCGCCCACCAGCAGCCCATATCTGTTGTGGGGCGTGCTCGGCGAAATGGCTGGCCCGATCCAGAAGGCCACCTGAGTCGCCGGGATAGTCCACGACGTTTCCCTTGTCCATCGTGATGATATCGCCACTGGTAGTTGATACCCAGACACGCCCTGTGCTGTCACAGAATATTTCTAAAGCCTGCTGCTTTGCCACTTGCGCTGGAGTAGGCCAGGCCTTCCATCGATAGTGGTCCAGGGTGAGGAAACCAAGTCCTGTGGCGAACGCCCAAAGTGTTCCTGAGTTGTCACCTGCCACCAGCCAACCGAGTGCGTTTCCTTGGTTTCCATCGGGACCCTGGACCACCACCCGGAAGCCGCCATCCTTCCATTGTCTGAGCTTATCCCCCCTGAGCCAGGTGACACCGCTGGGATCTCGATAGGCGTTATATACGTCGACGACGGTCCATGAGGGTTTGGTCGCGTCACCACGGATCCGCGCGATCACGCTATCATTGCCAGAGACCCAGATATCACCCCCGTCGGCCGGCGCGATTCCGGTTCTACCGTTCGACTTTGGCAACTCAACCGGAACCAGTGCGGTCTCGCGGAACTGATCCAGTCCGTCCCGCGTTCCTACCCAGATATTTCCCTCCCGATCTTCGAGAATTGGATCGCAATGGTCCGCACTCAAGCCGTCCGCTGATGTGAACCTTTGCAGTGCGCCACTGGAACCGGAAATCGGCTGATTCTTTTGCAGTTGAGGATAAGGTATTAGAACTAATCCATTAGTAATTGTCGTTACCCAAAGACTTCCCCTTCGGTCAAAGAGCAGGATATTTGGAGACGCAATCTGGATCTCCGACGAATCGCCTCGCGGACACCCGGACGGCACTAAATCCTGTGAATCCATTTCGCACTGGGCGGTCGCGACCGCTTTCGTGCTAACCGACATGCTGATGGCCCGGACGAAGGTTTCGGAATCGGCCATCCACATCTTGCCGTCCGGTGCCTCCACGATTGAGGTCGGGAAGTAAGCAACCACGCCCGTAGGTTCAAATCGCTTCGACCCTTGCTTGAGATACAGGACAGTATGGTCGATGCTAGCCCAAAGAGTTCCCCGGCTATCCACAAACAATGCGATCGCGGTGACGCGTCGTACGTTTTCCGGAAAGTTCCATTCACGGCCTATTTGCTCCCATCGAGTCCCATCGAAGCGGAGCAAACCTACCCCTATATCTGCCCACATGGTTCCATCATGGTCCCTCACGATTGCGCAAATCCAACGCCCCAAGGGCACACCGTCAGCTTTGCCGTAGCTCTTGACGTTACCGTTCCTCAGGACGCTTATTCCCAGATTTTCATATCCATATCCGATCCACAAACTGCCATCTGGGAGCGCCAGCAAGCTGGTGACGGAGGCTTTTGGAAGCGCATCTCCCGATCTCGCCACATATTGTTCAAAATGAACCCCATCGAATCGAAAGAGCCCGCTCCGCGTGCCTAACCATAAGAATCCATCTGTGGTTTGCGCCATGGCATTCGGCACACCCGGATACCCGTCCCTTTCGCCCCAGGACCGGTGGGCAAGTTGATGGATGTCGCGATCCGGATTGATCGCGCAAACGATGGTGACAGACAACACAAGGAACGTACAGATCGAAAGGGAACGTACGATTGCCATCGGTTTCCCTTCGCGGGCCGCGTTGAAGAGTTTCCGGAAAACCCTGAAAAAAGTTGATACCATGTCGTCAGCCATATTGACGCTACCATGCTGCTTGGAAGTCGCAACACGCGAAAAACTGCGGCCCACATCCTACAGGTTTCAGTAGGGTGGAATCACTTCAGATGTGTAGCATGCCGCGCCGCAACGCGATCGTGACCGCATGGGTCCGGTCGTCGGCCCGAAGTTTGTCCATTAAATTCTTGATGTGAAAATTTACGGTATTCTCCGAAATCGCGAGTTGATCGGCAATCTGTTTGTTGCGAAGACCGTCTCGAATGAGCCGTAGAACTTCCAACTCGCGTGCCGTGAGATCCTCGTCGCCCATATGCTCGGCGAGGCGGTCAGCCACCTCCGGAGGAATGTGCCGCCGACCGGCGTGCACGGACCGGATAACACCTAGCAACTCATCCAAAGGCATGCTCTTCAATATGTAAGCCGAGGCTCCAGCTCGCATTGCCCGCTGGATGTCAGCATCGCCGTCCGAGGTCGTAAGCATGATAATACGAGCCTGCGGAAATTCTCCGCGAATGGATATGAGAACATCCGTGCCATTAGCTCCCGGCAGCCGGAGGTCCATCAAAGTGACGTCAGGTCGATGACGACGGAACTGCGCAATTGCCTCCACCGCGTTGGCGGCGTGCCCGGCAAAGACCATATCCGGCTCGGACACGATCATGGCGCGAAGTCCTTCACGAAATACTGGATGATCTTCGACGCACAGGATTCGAATCGGGCCGGAGGCAATCATGGCTTTCACCTCATGACAAAGATGAAATATCCGTATCTGTCCATAATCCGGCAATTGTAATGCTTTTTTCTCTTCTGACGCGGCGGGATTGATGGAGACTGCGCATTCGCTTGGAGTTTGCCGCCTACCGGAATTTACTGGCAAATAGCCACGCCATTTGGTGTGGTCAAAAAAACTCCCTCGGATCATTGTTACGACATGCTGGTGAAGTTTCGGCGAAGCTTCATTGACTGCTGGACCTCCCGACGATCGTGCGGTGGAGATGTTTATGTGTTGCCGTCGCCTCATCGCCTGCGTGCTCTTGTTCGGCACAGCGCCAGACCGAAGCGGTCGAGGTAAGACCGCACGACGAACAGCCGGACGAGGAACGAGAAGAAAGTTATGGAGAGTCGCGAATGATGCACTCAGAATTGAAAGAAGACAACCAATGAAGATCCAATCAAACAGCCTCACGTTCACTCCCAGCCCCGACGTCGCGTCATCGGTTCACGAGAACGGAATTGTGCTCTTGCATATTTGCAGTGGGCAGATGTTCGCCTCAAACGGTACCGGCGCACGAATCTGGTCCGGATTAACAGAACGGCAGTCCCCGGAAACGATCGTTAGTGAAATCAGCACCGACTATCAAATTGACCGGGTAACGGCTCAGAGCCACGTCGATCGCTTTCTAATCGAATTGGAACGGCAGAATCTTATCCGACGGGAGATGTGATCATGACGAAGATCAGGTTCGCTTTGCTTGTGTTGAGAGGTTTCCTCGAAATCGTGCACTACGAAATCATTTTGACGGTGTGCGGCAGCGGGCGCATTTTGCGGCAACTGAATCGGCAGAGTGTCTCGCGAAAGCCAGTCACCCCGGACCTCGAACGAAGGATTTGCGACGCCGTTCTTCTCGCAACGTGCTTCCACTGGAAGCCAGTGTTGTGTTTACAGCGATCGGTCTGTACCGCAAGGCTGCTCAGGACTCACGGCAGCGAGGCACACGTCGTGATCGGATATCGCTGTTTGCCATTCTTCTCTCATGCATGGGTAGAGGTAGATGGGCGGGTGGTCTATGGATCACCGGCATACAAGCGGCAGCTACAGCCGCTTTTTGTTTCGTAAACGACGGAGGAAAACGGTATGAATTTGAAGGCTGAAGTGGAATGGCCAAACGAGCGGAGCGATCAAGCCGAGAGGCCCCGCGTCCTACTTTGGGACGGGCGACTCGACAATCGCAGCGATCTGATTCCGCTACTGAAAGACCACTTGCGCGGCGATTCGAGCAACTCTGCTCTTGCACTGGCCGCCTACAAGCGCTGGGGTACGAGTGGTTTTGTTCATTTGATCGGGGATTGGAGCATCGTGATGCGTGATGATTCCAATCGAACCACCGTCCTCGCCAGCGACTTTGCTGGTGTGCGGCCACTCTACTACTCCGCGAAATCTGGACAAGTTTTGTGGTCGAGTCGCTTGCAGTCTCTTCTGGATGCAACCGGGATCTCTGAACTAGATGAGCAGTACCTAGGTGTCTTTTTGCTGTATGGCGGATGCCCGAACCGCACTCCTTACAAAGGAATCTATTCCGTTCCCGCGGGACACGCAGTGAGCATTTCTTCGGCGGGCACAAGGATCAGCCGTTTCTGGTCACTCCCCGTCCGCGATGAGGTTCGCTACCAGACCGCACACCGGTACGAGGAAGAACTTCGACCGCTGTTTCGTGAGGCTGTGTCAGTTCGGTTGCAAACAGAAGCGCCTGTTCTGGCTGAACTCAGTGGCGGGCTTGATTCGTCATCCGTTGTGTCAATGGCAAATCATCTGATCCGAAGCGGAGCCGTGCCCGCTAGGTCTCTCACAAGCGTCAGCTACGTCTGGCAGAACTCGCTCGACGAGCCCTTCATCCGGGAGATGGAATCACTTTGCGGAATCAAGGGTGTCCATATTTCCACCCATGAGACGCCTCTCGTCAGTAAAGCGCAGGCGGGTAATGCGCAGCCAGAAATCCTTCAACCATTGCGGCGAGAAGTTGGATTGCTGTCACGTCAACTCCGAGTGAAAGTCCTTCTGACTGGACAGAACGGCGATCTAATGATGGGGAACTGGTTTGACGACAGCCTTCAACTCTCGGCTTGGTTGCGCAGCTTTCGCATTACCCGAGCATGTAAAGAAGCGATCGACTGGAGCAAAATACTCCGACTTCCCGTCTATAGAGTTCTTTGGCAGGCGGCGTGCGCTAGCCTTCCTTCAGCATTGGCGCCGACAAGTGTGTATTCCAAAGAAGACGGCTCTTATTCGCCCAAGAGCACGGAGACGTCGTTAGTGCCAAGCCTTATCGATCGATTAGGCCTTTGGGAACCTCGAAATATCTTCTCGGACTTCTGGATGCAGGCCCCTCCTCAGCGTCGCAAGTATTTCCGGTCTCTATCGACTACATTAGAACTAAGGACACTGCAGGCGCCAGAATTGTGGCAGCACCTAGACTATACACACCCGTTCGCTCATCGCCCCTTGGTTGAGTTTCTCATGAGTGTACCAACGCATGTCCTTTGCCGGCCTGGGGAGCCGCGCAGATTGATGCGATCAGCGCTATGCGATCTCTGGCCCCTAAAGCTGCGAAACCGGCGATCGAAAGGATTGTTTAACGCGCCGTGGCAGGAAGTAATGCAACCGCTAGCTCGCATGCTGCTGGGCGCCAAGCACCTGCATCTTGTGGAATTGGGTTTTGTAGACCCTGCCGCTGTTCTTTCGCGTCTCCACCGGCTTTCCTTCGGATTGGACTGCAATCAATCGCAATTGCGAAACATCATTGTTCTCGAATTGTGGCTTCGTAACCGCGCCAGTTCACCAAATGCCGATAAAAGCAGCCACGATTTCCTACAAGTTTGCAATACAGAAAACTAAAAAGAGAGGAGGTGAATCAAATGCCGAAAAAGTATGAAGCTCCCGAATTGACTTTGGTGGGGAAAGCGCATGACGTTGTCATGGGCGCCGGTGTGAGTGGGAACGACATGCCTCACCTGAGTGCTTCTGACTTCGAATTCGAGGATGATTGGCCCCTGATTTAAGCAGCCGGACTGGGCGAGTGGGTCTGCGCCTTTCATGCATATGTCAATGTGCGGAACGATGCGTAGCACTGCCGCCCAATCCGTTTTCTTAATTGCCATCAAAACTGAAGCTTGAGCGCCAGTTGAATCGAGCGCGGGCCGCCAATTTGGTAGAGCGGGTTGAGCCCGCCGTTAGGTCCACCGGAGCCAAGGCTGCTAGCCAGCGTTGCCGTCGAGTAGCCAAAGAGAGCGTCCGTTATGTTGTTGTCGGGAGGGCCGAAGTTGGGATGATTGAAGATGTTGAAGAACTCGCCCCGAAAGCGAAGCTGCATTCTTTCCGTCAACTGAAATTGACGCTGGAACGCAAGGTCCGCTTGTGAGGCTCCGAAGCCACGCAATACGTTGCGTCCGAAGTCGCCCTGTTGTCCGGTGAGCGGCTCGGTAAATGCTGCGCCGTTGAGAATCTTCCCACCTGGATATTGGGGACCGTAGAGCTCCAGCGGCGATCCAGAGACGACGTCTGGTCGTGGATACAATGCGATGCCATCCTGATAGACAAGTCCCCCAATCAGGTCCACTGGCGGAGCTGATCTCGCGAAAATAAATCCGTCCACCGCCCAGCCGCCCAATGCGGCATGCGCAGCGCTGTTCCATCCGGGCGAAGGCAGATTGTAAGTCAGACCAGCTGCGAGCGCATGCCGAATGTCAAAGTCCGAGCTGCCGCGGTCAATGTTCGGGTTGGCCACCAAGCTGGGTGTGTTGAGGTAATTCGCAAAAGCGTCGGTCGATGCAATGTCAATCGAATGCGACCACGTATAGGATGCCACCGCCTGCAAGCCCTGTGACAACCGCCGCTCGAACTTAATTTGCATAGCGTTGTAATTTGAATTTGCCGAATTGTCGGTAACGCCGACAAAACCAAAATTGGCATTCGGGTTAACCAGATTAGTAACGCGAAGTAGATCGCGACCAACGGCGCCGACGTACGTCAACGAGAAACTCTGGCTTTTCCCGAGCGATTGCTCAAAGGCGCCGTTCCATTCATAAGTGCGCGGAAGCTTCAAATGTGGGTCCGCCACATTGATCGTGCCAACAGGCAGACTCGTCGTGATGATAGGAGGAGTCGCATTCGCGCCGGTAAGCGGAAGTGGAGCTGAAGCAATCACGTTCACGGCGGAGTACGGAAAATCTGCCGCCACCCCTCCGAGCGAACCCGATCCGAGGTCGTAGAATATTCCGAACCCTCCTCGGAGGACGGTTGCCCAATTCGGAGTTCCGGACAATTGGTAGACCAATCCGATGCGAGGTGCTACGTTTCCATAGGTTGTCTGATATAGCGAAGTACCACGAGGTGCCAACGCAATTGTTGCAGGATCATTCAGGCCCGTGACAGTGAACGGCTGATTCGCGAGATTCGTTCCTTTGAGGGGAGGATTCACGTCCCAACGCAACCCATACGTCATAGTTAAGCGCGGTGCGATCTTCCATGTGTCCTGACCATAAGCTGAGAAGTTGTGCGAGAGTAAAGTGTTGCTTTGATACGCAAATACAGCTGCGATCTCGGAGATTCCCGAAATAGCATAGCCGGGACAGGGCGGGGTGGTACACGTCATACCCGAAAATATTGCCAGTTGGTTATAAGCGTATGGGCTACTGAACGGGGACAGCCAACGGTAGTCGATCCCAAACTTCAAAGCGTGGTTTCCCTCTATTAACGACAAATTGTCGATCAAATTGATTTGCCGCTGCTCGTCAGTTGCATTCTTGCCCTGCTGGTAATTTCCCGGACCCGGAAGGGATAACGTGAAAGCGCCATTTGCGGATGAATACCCAGGGGGATACAGCAGTGAATCGGACAGGGGCACGGCTCCCCCGAAGTTGTCCAGAATGTACGTGGTGCCAACTCTGTCGTTACTGTAATTCGCCCGAACTTCGTTGGTGATGCGGGGGGTGATGAGTTGGTTGAAACCGAGAGTGAATGTGTGCACCGAGGACGAAACTAGTTCCTGCATGCTTAAGACTGGCTCTGATGAGAAATACGGGCCGCGCTGAAAAAGGTCGGAGGGAGAGTAATTGTAGCGACCAAACAAAGTCAGCTTGCTATTAATCACTTGATCGATGCGGATGCTATACGCATTGAGAGAGGATGGATCGGAATAGCTCGCGTTGTATTGCGCCAAGTTCGACCCCAGTTCGGCTCCGTTCTGAACTGGATATGCATTCAAGAATGGTTGCATCGACGGGGGGGCCTCCTGTCTGGCCGCATTGTCTGGAACAGCGGTTTCTTGCGTTGCTGGCTGGCGCAAGCGTAGCCCTTCATAAGAAAAAAAGAAGAAGGTTTTGTCTTTGATAATCGGCCCACCGAACACGCCGCCGAAATCGTTCTGTCGCTCCTCCGCTTTCGGAAGAGGCGGATTGTTCGTATACCCGTTGAACCAATCATTGGCATCCAGCACATCATTTCGAAAGTATTCAAAGAGCGTACCGTGAAAAGCATTTGTTCCTGAGCGCGTGAGAATGGAAATCTGTCCACCCGGAGTGCGGCCGAATTCTGGAGCAAATGAGGAGGACTGCACGCGGAACTCTTGCAGCGCGTCCACCGATACGAGGCTGTTTGTCCCGCCAGCAACGCTGAGCGCTGGTAAAGCCCCTTGAGCCGTCTGCGCTAACGGGAAGTAACCCGTGACGCCGAAGTTGGCGCTGACGCCATCGACAGTGAAATAGTTAGCATCGGCGCGTTGACCGTTGACGCTAAACTGTCCCTGATCGTCGAAAGCCGTTTGGGTCACGACGACGCCTGGGGTAAGCATGATCAGTGTCTGAAAGCTCCTGCCATTCAGAGGGAGATTCTCAGCAAACTCCCTGTCGACCACCGTGCTGACGGTCGCGGACTCAGTATTAACCAGCGGCGCGCCACCTTTCACGATGACGCTCTCCGACGCGGAGCCGACCGTCATCTCGAAGTCGATATCAAGAGTATCCTGCACGTGAAAAATCAGATCTGGTCGGATCACTTTTTTGAAGCCTGACTTTTCAACTTCAATCCGATAGGTGTCGGGAGCGAGATTTGGAAAATAGTATTCGCCCGACACGTTGGTAGTGGTCTTGTAATGGATAGCTGTCTGCGCACTGATGGCGACGATTTTAGCGTCGACGATTCGGGCCTTCGACGGATCGGTCACGCAACCGGAGAGGGAGGCAGTTGTGGACTGCCCACGGAGCACAGGAGCACACCAAGCAAGCAGCAGGACTGCGAGGACGGCGGCGACTCGATACATGATTTACCTCGACGGCGAACGCAGTTGTTTCCTCGCACCGAAAAAGTGTTCCGCGAAGGACGCTAATGGGCGGATCAAAATCCCATAATTATACTTTGGTACTGCCATAAGGCAACGAGGAGGAGCATCGCGGTCTCCTTGGTTTCGGAGCAAGCGCCGGAACGGTGGGTTCCCGCATCCGTATCGCCGCCGATGCGGTAAGATGTGGGGCACCTGGCGTTTGTGGAGGATGAGTGCGGCTTCCTGTCTCGCTGACGGCGACGCTGTCTTCCATCGTATGGATGTGGTGCGCTTACGCGTTTGCCCTAGATCCATCGCTGGACCTCAGTCAGTACACGCACACTGTGTGGAAAGTCCGCGACGGGTTCCCGAGAGGATGGGTAGCTTCAATTGCCCAAACTCCTGATGGTTACCTATGGCTAGGTACCGAATTCGGCTTGTTTCGCTTCGACGGCGTGCGGACCACCCCGTGGCTAGCGCCAGGAGATCAGCACCTGCCTCAGGGCATTATCCTCAGCTTACTTGTGTCTAGCGATGGAACACTTTGGATCGGGGGCAAAGGACTGGCAAGTTGGAAAAATGACAAACTCACCGAGTACCCGGAGATTGGAGGCCAGTTCATTTACGCTCTGAGAGAAGATCGCGAAGGCACAGTATGGGTCGGTACAGGCGGGGCACCTCTCCCCGGAAGGCTCTGCGCGATTAGGAGCGGCAGCGTTCATTGCCACGGAGAAGATGGTGGACTTGGCCGGTCTGTTATGGGTTTGTACGAGGACAGGAGCGGCAATCTCTGGGCGGGAGTACAAGACGGTCTGTGGAAATGGAAGCCGGGACAGCCGAAGTTCTATTCACTACCCGATGCGCCGGACGATATACAAGCAATTGCAGAAGACGTTTCTGGCGGGCTCCTCATCGGATGGAAAGGCGGAATCTACCGCTTTATTGACGGCAAGACCGAACCATATTCACCAACGGGGACTACAACTGACTTCCACACGCACAGAATGTTGGTTGATCGAAACGGCGGTTTATGGGCCGGCACGGTAGACCGAGGGCTCCTACATATACACCAAGGAAAAACGGACGTGTTTTCCCAAGAAGATGGCCTCTCTGGCGATATGGTGTCCGCCATCTTTGAAGATCACGAAGGCAACATTTGGATTTCTACCATCGAGGGACTCCACCGTTTTCGCGACCCTGCCGTGGCAACGTTTTCAACGAAGCAGGGGCTCTCGAATAATGTCGTTGGCTCCGTTTTGGGAGGCGAAGATGGCAGCGTCTGGGTGGGCACTTACGGCGGACTGAACCGATGGGATCACGGTCGAATTGTGACTCCTCCGACAGGAGGGCCTAAGAGAGACGGAGAGCTCAATGGCTCCCTTCCCAACTCTCTGTTTGAAGATCACCTCGGACGTATTTGGGTTTCCACCCTCCACGAACTAGGTCGACTCGAGAATGGCCGGTTTAGTCCCTTAGCCGGTTTTCCTGCTGGACACGTGCTCTCGATAAGCGAGGACACCGAAGGAAATCTATGGACGGTCAACGAGGATGTCGGTCTGATTACGATCTCGCCTCGAGGTGACGTTCGCCAGATTCCCTGGTCAAGCCTCGGACATAATGATCATGCCAGCGTTCTGGCTGCCGATCACAGGCAAGGCGGTTTATGGGTTGGATTTTTTCTTGGCGGCATTGCCGACTTCTCTGACGGTCAGGTTCGTGCTTCGTACACAACCGCCGATGGGCTTGGCGCTGGCCGTGTCAGCGACTTTTACTTTGATGGTGAAGGGGCGCTTTGGATCTCCACCGAGGGAGGGCTGAGCCGGTTAAGGAACAATCATGTGGCCACGCTGACCAGCAAGAACGGATTGCCCTGCGACGCCGTTCATTGGGCGATCGAAGATGATGACCATGCGATGTGGTTGTACACGGCCTGCGGGCTAGTAAGAATTCCTCGCTCTGAGCTTGATGCGTGGTCAACATCCGCTGACAAGCAACAAGACGTAGCTCGCACTGTCCAGGTTACTCTTTTTGACAGTTCCGATGGTGCGAGGAGTCTCGCGAGTCCCGGCCACTATCATCCACAGGTCGCAAAGACTCCCGATGGAAGAATTTGGTTTCTTCCTTGGGATGGCGTCAGCGTCATCGATCCGCGGCATTTGCCATTCAACAGGACTCCGCCGGCCGTGCACATCGAGCAAGTCACTGCGGATGGCAATGCTTACGACCTAGCGCAAGGATTATCTCTGCCGGCGCACGTTCAGCACATTGACATTGACTACACCGCACTGAGTCTGGTGGTGCCAGAGAAGAACCGCTTCCGCTTCAAGCTCGAAGGTTATGACCGCGACTGGCGAGACGTTGGCAATCGCAGGCAGGCGTTTTACACCAATCTCCCGCCGCGCAAGTACCGATTTCGGGTAATGGCCTCGAACAACAGCGGAGTGTGGAATGAGGCTGGCGCGTTCCTGGATTTTTCCGTCGCTCCGGCCTACTACCAGACAACATGGTTCCGCGTGTCGTGCGGGGCCATTTTTCTGGTATTCCTCTGGGGGATCTATCGACTCCGCGTTCAGCAATTGCAGCATCAGTTCGCGATAGGGCTGGAAGCACGCGTCAACGAACGGACACGCATCGCTCGGGAACTACACGATACACTGCTGCAAAGCCTTCAGGGCCTGATGCTCCATTTTCAAACTGGTATCGACCTGCTCCCGGAGCGTCCGGTCGAAGCGCGTAAAACACTTGAGATCGCGGTTGATCGGGCGGATCAAGCGATCAATGAGGGCCGGGATGCCGTACAGGGCTTGCGCGCCTCCGCGGTCGAAACCAACGACCTTGTCTCGGCCGTAAGGATTCTCGGAGAAGAACTTGGGGCCGCTGACACAAACCAGAATTCTGTTGTCTTTGAGGTGGAGGTGGAAGGCGTGCCACGGAATCTTCACCCGATCCTCCGGGACGAAGTCTACCGGATTGCAGCCGAGGCTTTGCGCAATGCCTTCCAGCACGCACACGCGCAGCGAATCGAAGTGGAAATCCTATACGGAGAACGGTGGCTTCGGTTGCGAGTCCGGGATGACGGAAAGGGCATTGAGCCGAAGTTTCTTAGTGCAGATGGGCGCGCGAAACACTACGGCTTGCATGGCATGCGGGAACGCGCCCAACTTGTGGGCGGTAAACTGGCTGTCTGGAGCAAGCTCGATTCTGGTACGGAGGTGGATCTGAGTATTCCTGCGCCCACCGCTTACGCAACTTCCTATCGCCGCCGCTCCTGGTTGTCTGAAAAGTTTTCTCGGAGAGGGACGAACGGGAAAGAGACCGATGTAAAAGAGACAAAGATGAAGTCATGAGCGCCGATGGCAGTTTAATTCGGGTTCTGGCAGTCGACGATCACTCCCTCATTCGCGAAGGGATCGCAACCTTTCTCGCCAATCAATCGGACATGAGATTGGTCGCCGAGGCCGCTAATGGGCGCGAAGCTATCCAGCAGTTCCGGGAACACCGTCCCGACGTCACCCTGATGGACCTGCAGATGCCAGAAATGAACGGCCTCGATGCGATCATCGCGATTCGCAGCGAATTTCAAGAGGCACGCATGATCGTCTTGACAACCTACAGGGGTGACGTCGAAGTTCTACGCGCTCTGAAAGCCGGTGCACGAGCTTACTTGCTAAAAGGTCTCTTGCGCAAGGAACTCGTGGAGACGATCCGCGCCGTCCATGCTGGGGAAAAGCGCATCCCCCCTGACATCGCTTCCCAACTTGCCGAACACGCAGTCGATGATGCGCTGACCTCACGAGAAATCGATGTCCTGCGCTTGATTGCTGGCGGGAATGCAAACAAACTGGTTGCCGATCAACTCTCGATTAGCGAGGAGACGGTTAAGTTTCACGTCAGGAATATTCTGTCTAAGCTTGGCGCAACCGACCGAACACACGCTGTCACGATCGCGTTGAAGCGCGGAATCATTCAATTGTAACCTCCCCAAAAGAGTAGTAGTCGCCCCCCCTGTTTTGGCGTCTCAAATCGCTAAAGGCGCGTTTATTGTTGAGCGTTTGAGAAAGGGCGGTTTTCTGCAACGTCTATTTTCCATGTTCCCAAACGGCTGGCCTGGCCGAGGGCTTCTCTTGCTACGCATTGTTGCCGGAATTCTCCCGATTTACGACGGCATTGCCAGACTGATGGGAGCGTCTCCGCATGGATCGGTTGCGCTGCAAATAATCGCGGCCAGCGCGGGAATCTTTTTACTCGCCGGTTTTTGGACGCCGATCGCCGGAGCGCTTCTAGCGGTCACCAATATCTGGATCGCTTTCTCGGGCACCGCCCACCTGCGAAGCAGCATCCTCTTGGCAACCATGGGTGCCGCGATCGCACTCCTGGGACCCGGCGCTTGGTCGATCGATGCTCTCCTTTTTGGCAGGAAGCGTCTCGACATTTGAGTGCGCTGGAGTTGTCTTCAACGAGTTGTCTTGAACCCACTCTAAAGTTGAGTCACCACACATCTCTATAGGCCGGGTGGGGAACTCCTCCATCTAGGGTTGTTCCGCTGGCGAAACTTGATCTACAGTCAGCCATCGATCAAAG
>JBAWBR010000083.1:0-43233 GCA_049589875.1 Terriglobales bacterium | reverse complement strand
AATAAAGACAAAGCGGTTGCCAATGCCGGGACAATTGATTGCGGCGTTGTGATCGGGTGCGATGGCTCGGCGTCTGCAATTCGCAGCGAGATGCTTAAGCTGAATCGCTTTAATTTCTCGCAACAGTACCTGGACTACGGCTACAAGGAGCTGACCATTCCGGCTGCTTCGGACGGAAAGCACGCTCTGGAGATGAACGCTCTACATATCTGGCCGCGCGGAAACCACATGCTGATCGCGCTGCCCAATGTAGACGGGACGTTTGCCTGCATTTTGTTTCTTCCCTTCGAAGGCCAAGATAGCTTTGAGCGTCTAACCACGAACTCGGACGTCCAACAATTTTTCCAGTCGCGCTTTCCTGACGCGGTTCCACTGATGCCGGATCTTGCCGATAACTTTTTTGCGAATCCAACCGGTGCGATGGTGACGATTAAGTGTTCACCCTGGCATGTGAAGGGACGGGTCCTTCTGCTGGGCGATGCAGCGCACGCGATTGTTCCTTTCTTCGGGCAGGGAATTAATTGCGGATTCGAGGACTGCACAACTTTGCTGGAGTTGCTGGATCGGTGTGGGGCCGATTGGAAAACGGTCTTCTGTAGATTCGAAGAAGCGCGCAAGATCAACACTGATAGCATTGCCGACCTTGCCGTCGAAAACTTCGTCGAAATGCGCGATCGCGTGGCTGATCCCCGGTTTCTGTTCCGCAAGAAAGTTGAGTTCGCATTAGAGGCTAAGTATCCCGGCCTGTTTGTGCCGAAGTATGCGATGGTGACATTTCATCGGATTCCGTATTCAACGGCTTTGAAAAGAGGACAGCTGCAGGACGGGATGCTGACCGAACTGTGCGATCGCATCGATCGCATCGAAGACCTGGATTGGTACAAGGCCGATAAACTGATCCGCCGTGAACTCACTCCGCTGGAGTTGGCGTGAGCGCGCGCCGCTTTGAGTCTCGCCACTTTGAACCTGGGAAAGAGTTCGCGGCCCGGATGGATGCCGCCGATCCGCTCGCCCATTTTCGCGAGCGCTTTCATATTCCCAAGACTTCCAGCGCTGAAGAGTGCGTTTATCTGTGCGGGCACTCGCTTGGATTGCAGCCGAAAACCGCGCAGTCGTATCTCGAACAGGAGTTGCATGATTGGGCGCGACTCGGGGTGGAAGGCCACTTCCAAGCGAAAAATCCGTGGATGCCCTATCACCGGCTGCTGACGCAACAAACCGCTGATCTGGTCGGTGCGCAGCCATCGGAAGTTGTGGTGATGAACTCGCTCACGGTGAACCTGCACCTGATGATGGCATCGTTCTATCGTCCTACAACCCAACGGCACAAGATTCTAATCGAGCGTGGAGCATTCCCGTCGGATCATTATGCGGTCAAGTCGCAAATTCATTTTCACGAATTTGATCCGCTCTCATCGCTTATCGAACTTACACCTCGTGCTGGAGAATTGTGCATACGCGAGGAGGATGTCGAGGCGACAATCGAACGCGAAGGCGATTCCATTGCGCTCATTCTTCTGGGCGGAGTGAACTACTCCACCGGCCAGGCCGTTGATATGGAGCGAGTCACCCATGCTGGCCACAAAAAAGGGTGCGTTGTTGCATTCGACCTCGCACACGCGGTGGGCAATCTGCCCTTGCACCTTCATGACTGGGGCCCCGATTTCGCAGTGTGGTGCAGCTATAAATATTTGAATGGCGGGCCGGGCTGTGTTGCAGGATGTTTTGTCCACGAGCGCCACGCGCTCGACTTGGACCTGCCTCGGTTTGCGGGATGGTGGGGTCACGATGAAGCGACGCGCTTCCAGATGGGGCCTCAGTTTCATCCGATGCCGGGTGCGGAGGGCTGGCAGTTGAGCAATCCTCCAATTCTGGCGCTCGCTCCGTTGCGCGCCTCCCTGGAAATTTTTTCCGAGGCAGGGAAGGATCGACTGCGAGCCAAAAGCATAGCGCTCACTGGTTATATGGAATTTCTTCTACGCCAAAATGCCTCGTTGAAATTCTCCATCAGCACTCCATCGGATGAAAATCGAAGAGGCGCTCAACTTTCAATTCGATTGATTGGGCAGGGCCGCGGCCTGTGTGACAAACTGGCTGGGGAAGGAATCATTGGCGACTGGCGTGAACCCGATACATTTCGCGTGGCGGCGGTTCCGCTCTATAACTCTTTTCTGGATGTCTACCGGTTCGCGCAACGCTTTTTCGATGCGCTTGCGTAAAACCTGGTGCGTGAACCTCAGTCCAAGAGTTGCAAGACAGATTGTTCAACCGTCTTCCACGCCGGCGAGCGTGGATCGATCAGATCGAAATGGCCGGCTCCGGAAATTTCGCACAGCTCCACATTTTCCTTTTGCTTGTGCTTCGCGGCCACGTAATCGCGGCTGAAGTCCACACGAACTATGTCGTCCGCCGAGCCATGAATCAGCACTTGCGTGGCATGGGGAATCGAAAGCTGCATGGGGTCAGCTTCGCGGTAATGTTCGGAAACCTGGGAAGGCGTGCCGCCAAGAAACTCCTCGACCGCGTCATTGCTCAGGTGTAGTTCGCAGGCGCGTTTAAGGTCGAGGACCCCCGCAAGGGAGATCGCCTTCTGCACGCCGCTTTCGTGAGCTGAAAGACACAAAGCAAGTTGGCCGCCGGCGGAGTGACCCATCACCAAAAGCTTCTTGAGATCGAAATTGTGATGCTGTTCGTTTTGTGCGAGGACGCTGTATGCCTTGCGAATGTCGTCGAAGGTTCCAGGCCATCCGCCGCCATCGTTACCGACGCGTCGATACTCTAAGTTTGCGGTCGCGATTCCTTTGGCGGTCAAGGCCGCGCACATGTGACCTGAATGATCGAGACTATAGCGTGAGCGCCAGAAGCCGCCGTGAATATTGATGACTAATGGAGAAGACTTCCCACTCTTCGCGTCGCGCGAATGGCCCGATGAAGGCAATCGCAGATCGAAAAACTGGTTTGGATCCGTGCCATACCGGATGCGAGCATCGGCAGGTGGCGGCGGTAAAGTGAGAATATCGTCAGAAGACATGCTTCACGTAATTCTAGAGGCCTTGCGAGGGGCTCAGCCCATCGGTTCCGTTGGTTCCACCATATAGGCCGATTCCGCCGGACGGACGACCCGGGGCATCCATAATGGGCGGCGCAGGCCACCAGGGCCCGGTGCGGGGCGAGTTAACGCTTTCCATTTCTGATACACGGCGAAAGAAAGATTTGTATCCACGAAAATATCGCCGTAGCGGTCAGCGGGTCCGGCTTTTTCCACGCGCACCATTTGGTGCCAGCAGTGCATGCCGCTGATAGGGTCGGGGTGAACGGGGAATGTAATATCCTGATGCACGCCGGCATCGCTCCACCACACGCGCTTCGTGTCGGCGTCGGGACTGTCGTAAGGTTCCACGCTGGAAATCTGGCGCATCTTCCACTGGCCCTTGCCAACTTCCTTCAGGTCGACCCACGAACTTGACATGCGCTCCACCTGATTCTCCTTATTAATACGCCAGCGGCCGAGGTGATGCGAACAGGCCACCACGCCCGGCATCAGCCCTTCCGTAACCCACGCGTGCAACACGAAGTATCCAATCTCGGTGTTGACCTTCATGAGGTCGCCGGTACGTACGCCTAGCCTCTCCGCGTCTGTAGGATTCACCCACAGCGGATTCTTGTGCGAGATCTCATACAGAAATTTCGCATTGCCCGACCGAGTATGGATCAGGTTGGGCAAACGGAAAATTGGCAACAACGTGTACACGTCGCCATGCGCGTCTTTCGGCCAATCGACCACTGGCATGTGCGCTGGATCGAAGTCCTCCGCGGGAATGCCCGCAGAAACTTCGCGCGCCGCTCGATGAATGTGGCTGCGATAATATTCCGGCAGCACAAACTCCGGCCACTTCCAATCTGCCAGCGTCCTCGCGAACAATTCGAGTTTGCGCGACGGCGTGCCATATCCCACAACAGGTTTGCCATCGATCATCACGCCGACAGGCTTGCCGTCTTTTGTGATGCGCCCCGCCGGTTCGACTTGGGATCCTTCCAGATCCGTTGCCGACAGCGGCTTTTCATTGAGCTTGTGAACATCGGTGGTAATTTCGTAGGCGCCGTATTTGCGCATGTACTGGAGCGGCGTCAGCCCCTCTTTTTTCGCGGTCTCCGGCAGACCCGGTACCGAGTTCTCGAACATCCACCCGTAATATTCATCGACGGTAAGCTTTTGCCCGGGACGATAAGGCGATTCGAACCACTGCCGTATGCCCATCGCGCCATCGGGATCGATCGCCCAGGATAAGTTGATCCAGAATTCATCTTCTTCCCAAACTTCTCCGGGATTTGCCTGATGGGTGTACTCAAACTTTTTCCCTTCGCGCTCCTGAAGCACGCGCAAGACCGGCTGGCGGAATCCGATCCACTTGCTGCCGTGCGTCTCCTGACTCATCAAATCATGCCGCTCGGGACTGAAGCCCATCGGCAAAACGTAATCGGCAAACCATGCAGTCTCGTTCCAGGTGGGCGTGAGCGCGGCATGCAGGCCCACTTTATTTTCGTCGCGCAGCATTTCGATCCATGAGAAGCCGTCGGGATAAGTCCATACGGGATTGAACACGCGCGTGAAATAAGCTTCGAGCCGGCCGCGACCGTCCTTCAAAAAGTGCGGCAGCAGAAACGACATTTCATGCGTACACAGCGGCCATTCCAGCGGATAAAGCAGCTCATTCCAGCGTTTCTGTGGTGGCGGCGCTTTGAAAGGCTTGGGCACAAATTTGTTCCACGCGTTCAGATTGTGTCCGCCCTCGGTTCCCACCGAACCAGTGAGCACATGCAACAACATCAAAGCCCGCGCCGGTTGCCAACCTCCCAAATTGCCGGACGCGCTCCCGCGCCACAGGTGCGAAGCAAAGCGGCTTCCCGCGGTTGCGATTTCGCGCGCCAGTTTGACGATCGTTTCCGCTTTGATCCCGCTTTCCCTTTCGGCGAACTCCGGCGTGAATTGCGCGTAGTGACGCTTCAGCGCCTCGATCGCGGCTTCGAAGCTTTGGCCCTGCGCGCTGAATCCGTCGATTTCCAGTTCTTCCCAGTTCGTCCACGTCTTTACAAAAGCGCCATCGAACCGGTTTTCATCGAGGATCACTTTGGCCATCGCCAGAAGAACGGCCGCTTCGGTCCCGGGATAAGTCGGCAACCAATAATCCGCCATACTTGCGGTGTTCGAGAGGCGCGGATCCATCACGGCAATTTTTGCTCCTGCCATTTTGCCGTCAATAATCCGCTGCGCGTGCGGATTGAAATAATGTCCCGACTCCAGATGCGCTGAGAGCAGCAGAATGAAACGCGCATTGGCATGATCGGGCGAAGGGCGATCGGCATAGTGCCAGAGCAAGTAACCCAAACGCGCCGATGACGAACACACATTTGTGTGCGAATTGTGTCCGTCAATACCCCACGCCTGCAGCGTACGCTCCATGATGTAATCATGTCCGGGACGGCCCACGTGGTACATCACTTCCTCGCCGCGGTTTTCTTGAAACGCTTTGCGAATCCGGGTCCCGAATGTTTCCAGCACTTCGTCCCACGAAGTGCGCGCCCACTTACCGCCTCCGCGCGGCCCGACGCGCTTCATCGGATACAGTACGCGGTCCGGATCGTGAATCTGATTGATCGTCGCAGGCCCCTTCGCGCAAAGCCGCCCACGGCTCGCCGGATGCTTCGGATTTCCTTCGAACTTTGCGATCTGTCCCGTCTCCTTATCGACGTAAGCCAGCAGACCACAAGCCGATTCGCAGTTGAAGCAAACCGTTGGCACCAATTGGTAGTGCTTCTGCACGCGGCGCGGCCAGGCATCGGGATCGTATTCGACCCAATCGTCCCACTTCTCCACGGGCGGACAAAAAGCGAGATGGCTGCCGTCGCGTTTGAAATCGGTCATCGTGAATCTCCTAAATCCCGGACCAGGTTAACTATTCGGAACGCTCTGCCCGGCCATAACGAAGCACCACTCAAAAATTAAAAGTCCCGCCAAAGCGAGCGCGGCGGCCAAAGCGGACACTACCCGATTTGCCCCGCCAATAATCCCGCCGCCCATAAAAGTGAGCAGCAGCGGAAGCACGCCCCCGAGCGCGACGGCGCCGCCCCAAAAGGCTCGGCTGAATGGCCCATGCGTCATCAATCGTGCCGCATAGCGCGAGTTATCGGTCGTGTGCGGCATCGCCATTTCGCCTAATAGCATCAGCAAATGCAGTGTCACACTAGCCACAAGCGCGCGCTCCGCAATCGAGACTAATTGCGGCGTTCCTCCCCACGCCTCGGGCAGAAGTATCAGCACCGCCGAACCGCACAGCAGAGCTTGCACAATCAAATGCACCGGCAATAGCGGAGTTTGCCAAAGGTCTCGGCCTTCGCATTGACCGAAAAGAAATGCGGTGTATATCGCTGCGAAAAATCCCAGCGCAACCGTGGGCCAGAGCAAACCGTAGGTCACGCTCGTTAACCCAGCCACGCTCGCAAGCCAGAATAGTCCGGCGAGCGTGCTGTAGGAGATCAATATGAAGGCGCCGCGAGCCAGCCATGACTTGGTTTGCGGGCGAAACACCACGCGCAGAAAACGCTCTTTGTGTTCCAGATCCCACACCAGCAGCACCGTGGTGAGCGCGGTAAACAGAAGAGCAATCGTTGAGAGCGCGATATCGCGTGCACGATCCGCCGACAGCCATCCCAATGCCATAGCCACCGCCGGTATCGCCAGCACTCCCGCGCCGATGGACTTCGTCCAGCAATACGCTGGCACCTGCCATCCCCACGGACGCGCGTGCGAGACGTCGTAGCTGGCAAGCGCGTTGCGCTGCAGCAGGGGACTGTCGGGCGGATAAATTGCACCGCCGCCGTGCACGTTCTGATTGCGCTCGGACCAAACATAAAACGTCTCATGCCGCGCAGCCGTAGGCACAATCGCGCTTTCGTCGCCGTCGATGTAGTACAGCTTCGGCTGCGTCCCCTGTTCAGGTTTACGAACGCGCACCGTTTCGCGCGCTACCAGTTGCCCAATCTCGCCCGCGGGCGCATCCAGATCGCCGGCGATGATGGCATGTTCAGGGCAGACGACCACGCAGGCGGGCTCCAACCCAACCTCCGTGCGATGCGCGCAGAAGTGGCATTTGGCGGCCGTGCCCTCTTCCGGATCGATATAAATGGAATCGTACGGGCACGCCTGCATGCAGGCCTTGCAGCCTATGCAGAGGTCGGAATCGAAATCCACGATTCCATCTTTTCGCTTGTACATCGCGCTTACGGGACAGATCGTAACGCACGGCGGCTTCTCGCAATGATTGCAGCGTGTCACCTGAAACACGCGCCGCGTGCTCGGGAACTGGCCCTTTTCCACGTACTTGACCCATGTACGATTCACGCCCAGCGCAACATGATTCTCGGTCTTGCACGCCACGGTGCAGGCATGGCAGCCGATGCATTTTCGGTTATCGATAACGAATCCGTATCTCATCGCTAGAGAATGTACCCCGATGGGCCGATCAACGTGGCTTGTGAATCAAAATTTCTTGAAGCGTCTACAGATCCAGTTAGTAATAGGAAAGCCGCTGTAAGCAATATGAGGCTTGCGAGCGAACACCCCACCTTATCCACACTAAACCCGCAAATGCCAAATCCAGGGATCAATGTTCAGATAGTGATCCTATCCGAATTCATGATCCCTCGAAGGTCACCTATTTTATAGTCGACTAAATAAATAGACAAACCGATACTCTTCAACCCGAGAGAATCGTGGACCAGGCGCTAAAGCCACACCGATGCCCGCCTGTTCATCAAAGAGCCGCGTCCAACATACGTCCTATGAAGCACGGGCGACTGGCTGCGGTCGCGCCATATCCTTTTCTTTCGGGCGCCGCACAATGAGCGGGAAGATCAAGGACACGACCATGACCGCGGCAATGATGTAAATGGCAGTCCCGTATTGCCCGGTGGCTTGGCGCAGATACGCAATCATGAGCGGCGAAACCACGCCTCCCACGCCCCACGCCAGCAGGATCCAACCATAAATCCCGCCCATATATTTAGCGCCAAAATAGTCGGCAGTGAACGAGGGCATGGTGCCGAAGCCGCCGCCATAACATAAGTAAATAGCGGCGAAAGCAACGAAGAGAGTGGTTTGTGTGCCGATTTTTGGCAGCAGGAAAAAAATGCCAGCTTGAATCAGATAGAGAAGAAAATAAACGCGAGCGCGGCCCAAATGGTCGGAAATCCAAGCCCAGAAGAAACGCCCAGCTGCGTTAAAGATCCCGAGCAAACCGACCATGGTACCGGCTGCGATCGCCGTCATGTGCACCTGCTGCTGCGCGATGGGCGATGCCTGACTGATGATCATGATGCCGGCAGAAACGTTCATAAAGAGCATCAGCCAGAGCAGCCACGCCTGCCATGTCGCCATCGCTTCTTTCACGGTGTAGTTATAAGTGCCCGCAGCCTTGGCGACGGCGGTATTTGGAACCCAGCTCTCCGGCTTCCACCCTGCCGGCGGGTTTGCATAAAACTGCGCGGAGGCAATCACGCCAATAAGGTAAACGATTCCGAAAGTAAGAAACGTCGTGGGCACGCCCGAAGAGGCGATTTCGCGGGCCGCAAGCGGTCCCATCAAGAGCGCGCCCGCGCCATAGCCCGTGACCGCCAATCCCGTCATCACACCGCGTTTATCGGGAAACCATTTCGCGACGGTTGCTACCGGGCAGATATATCCCATGCCCCCGCCTGTGCCAGCCAGCACACCGTAGCAAAGATAGAGAAGCGGAAGCGAATGCTGCGCGGCGGCGAAGCAGGACAAGGTATAACCCAGACCATAGATGATCCCGCCAACCGTTGCCACTTTTCGCGGTCCCACGTGGTCCAGCCACAATCCGCCGATGACGGTGCCGACGCCGATAAAAAAAACATTAATCGTGAACGAAAGCGAAACCTGCGTCAGCGTCCAGTGCTGTGTGTTAACCAGCGGTTTGACAAATACGCTCCAGGCGTAGACGGCTCCCAGGCAAATCTGCATGATGACCGCAGCTACTGCAATCCCCCATCGATTTGGCAGACGTTCCGATGCCATTGTTGTCTCTCCTCTGCGCGGCTAGTGGGCCGCGGAACTTATTCACAGGTGTTGATCGTGCGATTACTTGTGATGAAACACTGGTTCTACTAAAAATGCCTAATTAAGTTCTCGATGATGCTTCTCATGTCCTCCGTGAAACTCTGTATACGCCACGCCGTCCATAACTGCTCGCTAAGTCATAAGCCCGACTTACACTTCCACCTTACTTACGGGCCACAGCCGGCGCGAGCGCCAGCCGCTGCTCTCCGGAATAGATCAGAAATCGTTGCCCGCGCAAAAATCCCACTAACGTAAGTCCAAATTCGCGAGCCAAACGCACCGCCAGACCCGAAGGCGCTGAAACCGAAGCCAGCAGCGGGATTCCGCCAACAAGGGTTTTCTGAATGATCTCGAAGCCGCCGCGCCCACTCACCAGTAGCGCACAATCCGAGAGCGGAAGACGATCCCGCAACAGCGCCCAGCCGACGATTTTGTCGACGGCATTGTGACGGCCCACATCTTCGCGCACGGCGATCAGTTCTCCTTCCGCGCTAAAAAGGCCCGCGGCATGCAGCCCTCCCGTCCTTCCAAAGATGGTTTGGGCGGCCCGAAGTTTGTCTGGCAATCCGCAAAGGCCCTCCGGATCGAAGCGGAAATCTGGGTTCGGGGCGGAAATACCGCGTACGCGGATTGCGTCGATTGATGCTTTGCCGCAGATTCCGCAGCTTGATGCGGAGAAAAAGTTACGCTGCATTCGTTCGCGATCGAGCTCCACTCCGGTCAACGCAACGCCGACAAGATTGCTGCTCGAACCGTTTTGCTGAGACGTCTCTTCGGTCAGAGATAGGATTTGGTCGCGCCGCTGGATGAGGCCTTCCGTAAATAAGAAGCCGGTGGCCAGTTCAATGTCATGCCCGGGAGTGCGCATC
The DNA here is from genome assembly GCA_049589875.1 of Terriglobales bacterium. Taxonomy (GTDB): domain Bacteria; phylum Acidobacteriota; class Terriglobia; order Terriglobales; family Acidobacteriaceae; genus Acidiflorens. The sequence continues at coordinate 33,228 of JBAWBR010000083.1, read as the reverse complement.
GTCACCGTTAAGGGGGCGTCGTCGACGCGAATCTCAAGCGGCTCCTCGGTCACCAGGTAGTCCTCGAAGCGGCGCAGTTCGCCGCTCTGCCACTCCAGCACCTGCGTTAGATCGATGCTTCGGGAGCGTTGGACCACGTTCCTCCTAGTCGGCGGCGGCTTCGACGGCCGCGGTCGAAGATATTTTGTCTACGGGTTCCGCCAGGCAGCGCCCGCCCACAATTTCAACCGTGGCGTTGTAATCGGGCACCCCGCTTGGGTCGAGCCGCCCCGCCGGAATTATGATGTTGACCTCCGGCCAATGACCCTCGATGCACCCCGGTTTGATGCGGTCAATGCGCACGCGGCCCTTATATTCGCCAAGTTCATTGCGCAACGTAATTGCATCGCCAGTGCGCAGGCCGAGCCGCTCGGCATCCTCGGCTGACATTATGATGTCATCCCGGCGCGCGCCGGTCAGCGGATCGTTATCGCTTAGCAAAATACTGTTGAACTGTTTGCCTCGACGCGTCGCCAGAAAGAAACGGCCCTCGGGAACGCGCTCCTCGGGCAGACTTACGGGGCTGAAATGGCCTTTGCCGTCGGGCGTAAGGAATCGATCGGTCAGCAGGCGGCGGCCGCCATACTGGAAGTTGTCGCCTTTTTTGGTCAGCTTGGCGATGCCGCGATAGGTTGGACAAACGCGGTCGATTTCGTCCCGGATCTCCTGCGTATCCTTCCATGGAAAAATTTCACCCGCGCGCGCGGGATCAATCTTGCGAGCCACGAGCACGGGAATTTCCCACTCATCCTTGGCTTCGGCCGGACGCGGTCCAGGAATTTCCGGACTATAAATAATGCGGCGTTCCGTGCTGGTCTCGGTTCCGCCGCCGCGCTGCTCGTAGCGCGTACGCGAGGGCAGCAGCACCACGGTGTCGTTGGGCTCAACGAACATGGTGGGGTTGGGCACGATGTCCTGGTGAATGCGCAGCTTGATGTTGCCCAGTGCGCGCTCCACCCGATCAGGTTCGGGCAAGGTCTGTTTGAAGTTGCCGCCAGTTTGCCAAAGCGCATCAATTTCGCCGCGCTCCGCGGCGAGAATCATGTGGGCCGCCGTCAAACCCTTCCACGTCGGCGGCGAAAATCCCCATACTTCTGTCGCGGCAAATTTCGCGGCATTCTCATCGTTTGCCGGAAAGCCCATCACATACGCGCCGGGCTGCCCGCCCATCTCAGCGCCGCCTTGCACGCCGCTGTGCCCGCGAATCGGCATCAGTCCTGTGTGCGGGCGTCCCACATTACCTTTCGCCAATTGGAGATTCACGATGGCGCGCACATTGTCGGTCCCATAAGAGTGCTGCGTTATACCCATGCTCCATGTAACGATCGCGTGCCGCGCCTTGCCGAAGGCCTGCGCGAAACGATACATTTCCGCGCGGGTCTGCCCACAGCGCTCTAATGTCTCCCAGGATAAGCTCTTTATCTTCGCTTCAAGATCGGCCCATCCCACGGTTCGCGATTCGATGAAAGCGCGATCTAGCCAGTCATTCTCAATCAGATGCTTGAGGACACCGTGGAAAAAGGCGATGTCGCCGCCGGGGTGGATTTGAAAAACGTCATCGGCGAGCTTGGTGCCAAATAAAGCGCTCTCCACCACCGAAGGAACCCAGTAACGTTGCAGCCCCGGTTCGAAGTAGGGATTGACAACGAAAATCTTGGTGCCCGCCTTCTTCGCGTAATACAGATACTTGGTCGAAACGGGCTGGTTATTTGCGAGGTTAGTGCCGACTAACACTACCAGATCGGATCCTACCCAATCGGAATAGGAGCATGTAGTCGCGGCGCAGCCAATGGTCGCGCTCAGGCCGGCTGTCGATGGCGCATGACAGATGCGAGCGCTGGTATCCACATGATTCGTGCCAATGAAGCGCGCCACTTTCTGGTGCGCATAGTAAGCCTCATTAGTTAAGCCGCGCGAAGTGATGTACCACGCCAGCCGTTTGGGATCGGTAGCGCTCAACCCATCAGCCGCAATGGCGATCGCTTCATCCCATGAGATGCGGCGAAAACCACGGTCACCCTTGCGCCGCACCATAGGGACCGCAAGGCGTCCAAGCTTGCGCAAACGCTTTTCGCTTTGATTGCGCAGCGGTCGGACATCTTCCAGCAGGCGATAGTCCATTGCCGGAGCTGTGTTGAAGCGCAGTAACTGGAGGCGAATGTTACATAGATGCACACCCTTCATCGTCCAGTCGTGTAATCCGCTGGTGCCCAGTGAGCAGCCGTCACAGCATCCATCGCGCAGAATACGCCACGCGTAATCGAGCCGGTCGCGGTTCTCCCACATTGCCTGCACGATGTCGCGGTAAGCGTTCGGATGTTCCTGATTGACGCCGTAAGGAACCAGGCTGACCCATTGTTTCGGATTCCAGCCGCTGGATTTTGATTCGGCAGGCGCATCCGGATGGTGACTCATATAGCCGGAACCTCCCCACAAAATGGTGCAAGTATACATCCGACGCAACCACCCGTTCTCAAATAAATGGCGAGGGAGTGGCTTCCGCAATTGGTCGGACGCAATGCGGCCTGGTCCTATCCGGCCCTTCGGAATGACGAAAGGCAAAAATTGTGCAGATACGTGACACTGTCGTGACAATCGAGCGCATTACCTCTTCTAGCATTCGATTCGCAACAGGGCAGAAGTGAAAGCTGTAAGTCAAAGTAAGTCGAGGGAATCAGCTTCTGCCCGACTTAGCACAATAGAGGAGAAACCTTATGCAACGCGCGATTGCTTTTGCTATTTGCCTCGGGCTCGCCGGAATGTTCGCTCCCGGCGAAGCCGCAGCTCAATATCAACTTACCAATTTGGTTTCCAATCAAGTTCACGATGCCAGGCACATTGACCCGCTCATGGTAAATGGATGGGGTCTCGCTTATGGCGCGACCGGGCCGTTCTGGATTAGCGATCAGGGCTCCGGCTGGTCCACGCTCTACGACGGAAAAGGAGCAAAGAAAAGTCTGGATGTATTGATTCCATCTGCCACCGGCGCGGGTCCCGGGCAACCCACCGGAATTGTCGTCAATACCTCGCAGGATTTTTCGGTAGAGGGATGGCCGGCGATCTTCCTGTTTGCGACGCTCGACGGGACCATCAGCGGATGGGCGCCGCAATCGAATCCCAACGCGGCGATCATTGCGGTAAATAACTCAGCGAACGGCGCCATGTATACCGGCTTGGCCATCACCAGCAAGCCTTCCGGCAATTTCCTCTATGCCGCCGATATCGCTAACAATAAAGTGGACGTCTACGATGCCAACTTCAACCTGGTTACCTCTTTCACCGATTCGACACTCCCAGCCGGGAACGCTCCATTCGGAATACAGGATATCAACGGCTTGGTCTATGTCGCTTTCGCCCCCGTGGACGAAAGCCCGACCGGGTATGTCGACATCTTCCAGGAGGATGGAACCTTCGTCCGGCAGCTCATAGCCGGCGACCATCTTGCTCAGCCGTGGGGATTTGCTGTTGCGCCGAAGAATTTTGGGCCGCTCAGCAATGCGCTTCTGGTCTCGAATAATACCAATAGCGGCACCATTAACGGCTACAACCTGGCCACAGGGCAATTTGTTGGAACAATGAAAGATACAAACGGTAAGTCCATCCGCGTCGATCAACTTTGGGGAATTGAATTTGGTGGAGGCGCAGCCAACAACGGAAACACCAATCAACTTTTCTTCACCGCAGGTCCAGCGGGCAACCTGACGGGAACGTTTGGAGTGATTCAGTTCCAGTAACGAGAACGTGCGAGGGGGAAGATGGCCGCCTGCTTGTGGGGCGGCCTCTTTGTTTTCGGAGATGATAGATTTCCGAAAACACAGGCCAAATTTCAAGACGAGAAACGCGTGTCCGGAAGCTGTCAAGCGCAAAATCTGGAATTGGCTCCGCTCTTTATTCCCCTGGTCGGGCCAATCCTGCGAGTTTAGCGATATGATACAAACCGGTTATCGGTGTGGGCAGCTCATATGGGCCGGTCCGGAAATAACAGTCCAGAGGGGAGCAGTAGAAGTGTCTGCGGGCGCGAGCGAAAAAATTTTAGTTGTGGAAGATGACCGGGCAGTCCAAAAAGCGTTGCGGCGGCTGTTTGAGGGTGAAGGATTCGAAGTCGAAGTAGCGGGAAACGGCACCGAGGGGCTGGCTAGATTTCGGGCGTCGGCGCCGTCCGCGCTGGTGCTTGATCTCAGCCTGCCGGGCACGTCCGGCCAGGATGTGTGCCGCGATATCAGTTTGGCGGCGCCGAATCTCCCGATTATTATTTTGAGTGCGCGAACCGAAGTCATGGACAAGGTGTTATTGCTGGAGCTTGGAGCGCACGACTATGTCACCAAGCCCTTCAGCCCGCGTGAGCTTCTGGCGCGAGTCAGGACGGCAATGCGGCGGCGCGCGACAGCGACGCCGCCTCCAGTAGACAGCTTCAGCTTTGGCGACGTGAAAGTAAATTTCAGCAATATGGAATTGCGGCGGGCCGGCGTCCCTGTCCCGATGACCTCGCAGGAATTCAAGGTGCTGAAATTTATGATTCAAAATGCGGAGCGAGTATTGTCGCGCGAGGAGTTGCTCAATCAGGTGTGGGGATACAAGAACTATCCGAGCACGCGCACCGTAGATAACCACATCTTAAGGCTGCGGCAAAAGCTGGAGAAAGACAGTGCCAACCCGCTGCATTTTCGGACGGTGCATAGCGCGGGATATAAATTTGTGCCCTAGAAGCTTCGGCACAAGCCGCGCCCCACGCGGTTCATGGCGATTCGCCATCGGTGCGAACACAAGTCCGGGATGCGATTGGGTTAGGTTTAGGAGGATGCTCCGGGTTTGAAGAGGGACTTCGATCGAATGCCTCCATCGTTTGATCGAGGCGAAGCCTCACGACTCGCAGCTTTTTGTCTTCATGAATGGAATTCGCCTCCGAACGAAGTTTCTGCTTTCGATGGTTGCGGTCTCGGCGACCCTGACCATCGCAACCTTGCTTGTCGTGCAGCACACCGTGCAGCAGCAGGTCCGCCGCGGAATTGAGCGCGATCTTCACACTTCTATTTCTGCCTTCCACACTTTTGAAACCCAACGAGAATGGACCTTGGAGCGGTCGGTGGCCATGATCGCCGACTTGCCCAACGTGCGCGCGATGATGACGACGCACGATGCAGCCACCATCCAGGATGCGTCCCGCGATCTGTGGCACCTGGCTGGCAGCGACTTACTCATGCTGGCCGATAGCTCGGGAAAAGTAGTCGCGCTGCAAGCTTCTCCGCATGAAGTCACGATTCGCCAGGGTCAGGAATTTTTCCCGCAAATTGTCACCCGCGAAGAAACACGCCATTGGTGGTTTGTCGATGGACATCTTTATGAAGTTTTTCTGCAAAATATCTATTTTGGCTCAGTGAGCGATCAACGCGTGCTCGGCTACCTGGTGCTGGGCTATGAAATCGACGACCGGTTCGCGCGCGAGCTGAGCCGGATTTCCGCCAGTGAAATCGTATTTCGCTATGGCGACTCGATTGTCCGGAGCACCTTGAAACCGGCACCGGAAGCGGAGTTGCTCCGTCTGGGGCCGATCCCCGACACTGCTGCCGAGCCCAAGCAGATCCGCCTCGGCGAAGAGCGCTTCTTAGCAGCATCCGTCGAGTTGCCATCGCCCGCGGCGCCACCGGTCAATCTGTTGGTGCTGAAATCGTTCGACCAGGCGACCGCATTCTTACGCAGCCTTAACGAACTGCTGCTAGGGTTGGGTTTTACTGCCTTACTGGTAGGAAGTATTCTGGTCTTTCTTATCTCGCATACATTCACGCGCCCTCTCTACAATCTGGTGGCCGGCGTCCGTGCGCTGGAGCAGGGGGATTTCGCTTATCCCCTCGAAGCTCGTGGCGGAGACGAGGTGGCCGAAGTAACGGGAACGTTCGCGCGCATGCGAACAAACCTGCAAAAAACGCAACGAGAGTTGCTCGATGCGGAACGACTGGCGACCATCGGGCGAATGGCGAGTTCGATCTCGCATGATCTGCGGCACTCGCTGGCCGCAGTCATGGCAAACGCGGAGTTCCTTTGCGAAAGCAAGCTGACCGCGGTGCAACGCGAAGATCTGTACACGGAGATCCGGGTCGCCGTGAATCAGATGACCGACCTGATCGAGTCGCTGCTGGAATTTTCGCGCACACGAGAGTCGCTGCGTCCCTCCTTCGGAGATGTGGGATCGGTTGTCGGCCGGGCGGTGCAGGCGGTGCGGTCGCATCCCGAGTTTCAGAAATTACGAATCCGCATCACGGCGGAAGGCCCCACCGAAGGATGGTTCGACTTCAAAAAACTGGAACGTGCCGTACTCAATCTTTTGCTGAATGCATGCGAGGCTGTGCGCGCGGATTCCGGGGAGATTGAAATCAGGCTGGAGCGCGTGGGAGAAAAACTGGAGATTCGCATCGCAGATAATGGCCCGGGTGTTGCGGAAGCGGTGCGCGAGCGTTTGTTTGAACCGTTTGTAAGTCACGGCAAGGAAAACGGCACTGGAATGGGACTTACTGTGGTCCAAAAAATCCTGCAGGACCATGGGGGCGACGTCGTAGTTGAGCAGACATCGGCCTCGGGGACCACGTTCCGCATCGACATTCCCCTCACTCCAGCGCCAGAAAGCGCGCTCGCGGTCAAGCACACTACTACTTAGCGGCATCGCATCTGTGGGAAATCCTCGCAAGCAGACAGCACACTTGTGCCCGTGGAGGAAATATGAATGAACGATTCTGGTTGGCGAAATGCCGATTTGCGGAATGCTGGTTCGCGAAATGGTACGTCGATCGGGCTTCTCTGGCCGCGATTTTGTTGGCGCTCGTAATGCCCGCCTCACGCGCTTTCGCCCAAGATCACGCCCCCGCGTCCTCCTCGGATTCCTTGCCTCAGGCAGTGCGCGAATTAAACGTCCAAGTGCGCGAATTGCGAGCCATGATCGCAGAGATGCGATCGGATTCGGAGCAGGCACGCGCGGAAACGCGAGAATTGCGGCGAGAACTGGAATCGTTGCGCGCGGAAATCAACTCGCCACAAAACGTGGTCGCGAAGAGCCCTTCCGCGCAGGGCAGTAGTGCTTCGAATTTGTCGCCTTCACCGTCGCAGCAAAATGCGCCGAGCGAATTGCCCACTTCCACTCAGCCTGACGCGGGAGCGGAAGAGCCGAAAAGTTCGGCGCGCGCGGCCTCGCTCGAAGAAACCTACGACCTCCTCAGCGGAAAGATCGACGACCAGTATCAAACGAAGGTGGAGAGCGCGTCGAAATATCGAATGCGAATCTCGGGCATCGTGCTCATGAATCTGTTTAGCAATCAGGGAACGGTCGATGACATCGATTTGCCAATGCTCGCTTACCCGCGCCCGGCGGGCAGTTCGGGAGGAAGTTTCGGCGCCACCCTGCGCCAGTCCGAGATCGGGTTTGAAGTCTTCGGACCGCGCGTCGCCGGCGCGAAGACAAAAGCCGATCTGCAACTGGATTTGGCCGGAGGTTTTCCGCCGGTGCCGAACGGCAGCACTTCCGGATTGATGCGCTTGCGCACAGCGGCGATGAGAATGGACTGGGAGAATACCTCGGTCATCGCCGGCCAGGATGGAATTTTCTTTTCGCCGGATTCGCCGACATCCTTTGCGACTCTGGCCGCGCCCGCGCTTTCTTACGCGGGGAATTTGTGGGGCTGGGTTCCGCAGATACGCCTGGAACATAAACTGGCTTTGGGAGAGTCATCGAGCCTGCTACTGCAGGGAGGCATTCTGGATCCGGTGAGCGGAGAGACGCCAGCTGCAAGTTCATATCAGCAGGCGGGACCCGGTGAATCATCGCGGCGTCCTGCTTTGGGGACCCGTGTCGCATGGACGCGCAACATTTTCGGGCAACCGCTGCGAATTGGCATGGGAGGATTCTATGGGCGGCAAGCTTACGGCTTTGGCCGCAACGAAGATGCCTGGGCATGGATGAGCGATCTGGGAATTCCGCTCGCGAGCCGCTTTTACTTGAGCGGCGAAATCTATCGCGGACGCGCGCTGGGCGGCCTATATGGGGGATTTGGTCAAAGCGTACTCTTTAGCGGAAGCCCCGCAAGCAGTTACACGGAAATTCGGGCGTTGAATACCGTCGGCGGCTGGGCACAATTGAAATACCGTCCCGCGGCAAAACTCGAATTCAACGCTGCATTTGGGATGGACAATCCTTATGCGGCGGACCTTGAGTATTTTTCCAATCCTCAATCTTACGGAGACTCGACGCTGGCGAAAAATCGGGCCGGCTTCGCAAATGTAATTTACCGTCCGCGATCCGACCTGCTTTTTTCAGCTGAGTACCGGCAGATTGAAACCAACGCGGTTGCGGCAGGATTGAGCGGCGCGGGACATCTGAACCTCGCAATGGGAGTATTGTTCTGAGCACCCTGAAAAACGATCGGCTGAGAGATCTGTAGAACGAATGAAACGTAGAACAAAACTGATGTGCGCGCTGACGCTCTGCGCGGGTGCTTTGACCGTGGCTGCCCAGGATCCATCCCCACAGCGGCGCTCCGTGGTAACGGTCAAGGGACGCGTCGAAGTTGCTGGCCGGGCCGACGGTGAACGGACAAAAACGCGCCGGACAAAAGACTCTTCGACTACTCCTGCGGGCGCAATTCCGCCAACAGTCGTATGGCTGACTCCCGCTCCCGGATCTGACCTTCGCCTGGATCCACCGGCGGGCGTCACCAATGCGCGCTTGGTGCAAAAGAACAAAAAATTCGAGCCGCATCTGTTGGTTGTTCCGGCGGGATCTACGGTCGAATTCCCTAATCGCGATCCCTTCTTCCATAACGTGTTTTCGCTGTTTGAGGGCAAGCGATTCGATCTCGGCCTTTATGAAGCGGGCACGTCACGCACCGTACGTTTTGACCGGCCGGGAATCAGTTACATTTTCTGCAACATTCATCCGGAAATGAGTGCTGTGATCATCACCATGTCCACGCCGTTGTATGCTACCGCCAACAGTGACGGGCAGGTGAGTATCGTTAACGTCGCGTATGGGCGGTATATGTTGCACATCTGGAGCGAAAGCATGGGGCCGGAGAATGACAAACCGATGACGCGCGAAATCACGATTGGCGAAAATGCCGCATCACTGGGAGTAATCCAGATCCCGGAACTCAATGGCCGGCGCATCGCTCACAAGAATAAATATGGCCGAGACTATGATGAGCCGACTCCCGACAATGGCGTCTACCAGCAGCATTGAGCTTCCCCATCTGAATCACTGATCTTCACCCTATTTGCGCAAGATGCCGCCGGATTACCTGGTGGCCCCGTATTGAGTCTGTGTTTGAAGGGAGAGGTCTTTCAGCCGTGGCGTAAGCGTCTTAAAATTGCTCGCGGCTTTGACCGCCGCGAATGTTTCTTAACTGGGCCAATACCCCCCGGTCCTTGTCCTAACCCCCGCACCCACAAAACGAGATAGAATACGCGGCAACGGCCTGCCACGTGGGGGAGGCAAATGGGGCACACAGTAATAAATCAAACCAAGAGGACCAACGGCGGTCCTATTGTTGATGAAATCGATATCCTGTGGCTCACTGCGGGACTGGGCTGCGATGGCGAGACCATCGCAATGACTGGCGCAACTCAGCCCAGCATTGAAGACATCGTGACTGGCGCTTTGCCCTGGACGCCAAAGGTGAACTTCTGGAATCCATTTCTTGCCTACGAAAATGGCGATGATTTCGTCCGGCCATTTTGGGAGGCGGCGAACGGCAACTCCACAAGGCCGTTTCTTCTTATTGTCGAAGGCTCCATTCCTAACGAGAAAAACAAGGCGGAAGGTTATTGGGCTTCCTTTGGAACCGATCCCGCCTCGAATCAACCGATCACAACCTGCGATTGGATCGATCGCCTGGCGCCTAACGCCTGGGCAATTGTCGCAACCGGCACTTGCGCCACCTATGGCGGAATCCACGCAATGGAAGGGAATCCGACCGGTTGTATGGGGCTGCCCGAGTATTTGGGCTGGGACTGGAGATCGAAGGCTGGCATTCCTGTCGTATGCGTGCCCGGCTGTCCGGCTCAGCCCGACAACATGATGGAGACAATCCTCTACCTCCTTTACATGGCGGTAGGACGCGCTCCGATGATCCCTCTCGACGACTCGTTCCGCCCTACTTGGCTATTCGGAAGCACTGTGCATGAGGGGTGCGATCGCGGTGGCTATTACGAACAGGCCCAGTTTGCCGAGGAATACGGTTCACCACTCTGCATTGTCAAACTCGGCTGCTGGGGGCCGGTTGTGCAATGCAATGTGGGGAAGCGTGGATGGATGGGCGGAGTCGGAGGGTGCCCCAATGTCGGCGGCATTTGCATTGGATGCACCATGCCCGGCTTTCCGGATAAATTCATGCCTTTTATGAACCAACCTCCGGGATCGTTATTGTCGTCCCATGCAGTGCAGACTTACGGCCGCGCGGTGCATGCCTTGCGACGCTTTACGCAGGTCTCGTTGAACAAGGTTCCCGCGTGGAGGTCCCGCGCAAAAGCTCCGGCGGAACTCTGACTTTCTTGCAAAACCCGGGGAATGTCGTGATGAGTACATTCTGGCAAATGGACGGCGGGGCGCGGGACGGAGACTCCGCGTCGCAAGTGCAGGTGCAGATGAACGAACTATCCGCGGACGACGCCTCTGCCATCCTCGCGGGTCTCGCCGCCACTTACTCCCCGGACGTTATTGGATCGCTTGGCTCGTTGCAGCCTCTCTTCGAAAAAAGCAATGCTGGTCCGGTCTCTGGCGCCGGTCCAGTCTCTAACGACCAAGCCCCCAACCTTGAAGCGAAATACCGCGCTTTGGTGGAACAATTGCCGGCGGTTGTGTTCATGGCGTATCTGGATCGCGGCATTGGGGAAGCATATGTGAGTCCGCAGATCGAAGTGGCGCTGGGATTCAGTCAGGCCGAATGGCTGGAAGATCCGGTGAAGTGGTACCAGCAGATTCATCCAGACGACAAAGACCGCTGGAGCTTTGAAGCGGCGGAAATGTTTCTCTCCGGCAAGCCCTTGCGATCCGCCTATCGCGTCCTGGCCCACGACGGACGTGTCATCTGGTTTCGCTGCGAAGCCAAGATGATTCGCCACCGCGACGGACGGCCGTGGTTTATTCATGGCATCGCATTCGACATTTCGGATCTGAAGCGCACCGAAGAAGAGTTGCAGGAAGAGCGTAACGTGGTCTCGGCGATTCTCGATACTGTCGGCTCGCTGGTCGTGGTGCTGGATCACGAAGGCCGCATCATTCGTTGCAATCGAGCCTGTGAGCAAATGACCGGAAAGTCCGTTGAACAAGCCCGCGGGCAGCTCATCTGGGATCTCTTTGTAGTTCCAGAAGAAAAAGAACAATTTCAGGCCCTGTTCCGCCAGATCTGCGACAGCCCCGCGCGCACGGAATACGAAAGCTCCTGGCTGGGGCCGGATGCAAGCCCTCGGACCATTGCCTGGTCGGCTGCGGGTATGCCGGCGAGCGCTCAGCGTCCTGCATACATCATTGCATCTGGCATCGATATCACGGAACGGAAGCGCGCGCAGGCCAGGTTTCGCGGCCTCCTCGAAGCTGCTCCCGATGCGATGGTTGTGGTCAACCACCAGGGGAGAATCGTTCTTGTGAACGCTCAGGTGGAGAAGCTGTTCGGCTACGAACGCAGAGAACTGCTGGGAGAAGAAATCGAAAAACTGGTTCCGCGTCGCTCGCGCACCAAACATCCCAGCCACCGGAAAGAATTTGTTGCCGAGCCGCGGGTACGCCCGATGGGCGCCGGCCTGGAATTGCGCGCATTGCACAAGGATGGCCACGAGTTTCCCGTCGAGATCAGCCTCAGTCCGCTCGAGACTGAGGAAGGAGTTCTAATTTCCAGCGCCATCCGCGATATCAGCGAGCGCAAGCGCCTGGAAAAAACAGTGCTCGAAATCAGCGAACGCGAGCAACGCAGGATCGGTCAGGATCTGCATGACGGACTCGGACAGCACCTGACTGGCATTGCTTTCATGGCCAAGGTTCAAGAGCAGAGGTTAGCTGAGAAAAAAATTCCCGAAGCAACCGAGGCCGCCAAAATCGTCGAGTTGGTCAATGACGCGATCCGAAAAACCAGAGAGCTGGCGCGAGGGCTGATTCCTGTTGTTTCCGACTCCCGTGGACTCATGTCGGCTCTCCGCTTGCATGCAAAAGAAGTCGAGGACGTGTTCGGCATACGCTGTCGATTTGAGTGTGAACAGGTCGTACTTATTCACGATGGTCCAATGGCGACGCACCTGTATCACATCACGCAGGAGGCCGTGAATAACGCCATCAAGCACGGAGAAGCCAAGGAAGTTCTGATTCGCCTGTCTTCGGATGACCACGAAGGCACGCTGATGGTCATCGATGACGGTATCGGCATCCAAAAGCCGCAAGCCGCGCATTCTGGCGTAGGGCTTCATATTATGGGTTACCGCGCAAGCATGATTGGCGGTCATCTGGACGTTCGTCGCGAACAGCCCCACGGTACATCTGTAGTCTGCCGGTTTCCGATCTCAAACGGAAACAGGGATTCGAAAGTCGGATCATGAACCAAACAGTCACCAAGAAAAGCAAAGTGTTCATCGTCGACGATCATCCCATCATCCGTCAGGGACTTACTCTATTGATTAATCGCGAGGCGGATCTTGCCGTTTGCGGCGACGCCGAGGACGCGCAAACCGCCTTACAGTCGCTGCCCCTGCTTAACCCCGACATCATGGTCGTCGATATCTCGCTCAACGGGCCCGACGGCTTGGACTTACTCAAAGACGTTCGTATCCGTTATCCCGAAGTGCCTGTGTTGGTGCTCTCCATGCATGATGAATCAATCTATGCGGAGCGCGCACTGCGCGCCGGCGCGCAAGGTTACATCATGAAACAGGAGGCAGCCGAGAGGGTGCTGGTGGCACTCCGCCGAATTCTAAGTCATGAAATCTATGTGAGCGAGCGTGTTGCCAATCGCATGTTACAGCGCTATATCGGAAGCCCTATGGCGGGGCGTCTTTCCGCGATTTCCGATCTTACCGACCGTGAACTCGAAGTTTTCCGTCTGATTGGCGAGGGCCATTCCACCCGTCGCATTGCCGAAGCGTTGCATATCAGCGTGAAAACGGTTGAATCCTACCAGGCGCATATCAAGGAAAAACTTTCCCTTCGCAGCGCCCGTGAACTCGTCCAGCATGCTATCCAGTGGAGCATCAACGAAAAGAGCGCATAGCGCGCTTTTGTCATGCGTCGGTGATTCACTGTAGAAAAAGTGGATGTAGGTCGGGGAATCCCCGTTCCGCCCTTAGTGCTTGCTAGTACAGAAAAAGAAGGTCCTGCCCGCTTGCCGCTACTTCCTGTTGCTCTTACACCTATGAATAGACATTTTCCGTGCATGATTCGTGCGAGCGTCATCTGGTGTTGGGCATATCGCAGTTTGGGACCGATATTTGACATCAATCGCGGCCGCTGAAAAAGCTTACCGCGGACGAATCAGTGCCAGGGAAATGGGTCCGCGAAGTTTGCCACCCTTGGTAAGAATTAATCGGGAAATGATCCCACCTATGAAAGGAGACCAGTATGGCGACGGAAGCAATTCCGCATGGCCGAACTACGCAGAAGGCGCCAGCGGTCGCGGAGATACACGTCTTGTGGATTACAGCCGGACTCGGCTGTGACGGAGATTCAGTTTCGATTACCGCAGCAACACAGCCTAGCGTGGAAGATGTGCTGTTGGGGGCCATTCCTGGATTGCCGAAAGTGCACCTCCATAACCCCGTGCTTGCCTACGAAGTCGGCGACGACTTCATGAAGTACTGGTATCAGGCTTGGGAAGGAAAACTGGATCCTTTCGTACTCGTCGTTGAAGGTTCTATTCCCAACGAAAAAATTCATAAGGAAGGGTACTGGGCTGCGCTCGGCACCGACCCGAAAACGAAACAGCCGATCACGACCAACGAATGGATCGACCGTCTTGCGCCCAAAGCGCTGGCGGTGGTGGCTTGCGGCACTTGCGCCACTTACGGCGGAATTCATGCTATGGAGGGCAATCCGACGGGTTGCATGGGGCTCGCAGATTACCTCGGCTGGGATTGGACGTCCAAAGCCGGCTTGCCAATCGTCAATGTACCCGGCTGTCCCGTTCAGCCGGATAACTTCATGGAGACGCTGCTTTACCTGCTCTATCAGGTCGCAGGTCGCGCGCCCATGATTCCGCTGGATGACAAACTACGGCCCACTTGGTTATTTGGAAAAACTGTCCATGAGGGCTGCGATCGCGCCGGCTATTACGAGCAAGGCGATTTCGCCGATCACTACGGCTCTCCAAAATGCATCGTGAAAATAGGCTGCTGGGGTCCCGTCGTCAATTGCAACGTCCCCAAGCGCGGCTGGATGGCTGGTATCGGCGGCTGCCCCAATGTTGGCGGTATTTGCATCGGCTGCACCATGCCCGGCTTCCCTGACAAGTTTATGCCGTTCATGGATGAGCCTCCCGGGGCCCACGTTTCGTCCACTGCCGTCAGCGTTTACGGGCGCGCAGTAAAAGCTCTGCGTTCTATCACTCAGCACACGGTCAACAAAGAGCCTAAGTGGCGCCATGCGCGGCCCGAACTTACTACCGGTTACCACCCACGAGCATACTAATTTTAGGAGCGATCGGAATGAGCACCATTACTGCACCAACGAAAGAAATTTCGACTCAGGGGAAAAATCTCGTCGAAATGAACTGGGACCCGATCACACGAATCGTGGGCAGCCTTGGGATTTTTACCAAGATCGACTTCGCGAATCGTCATGTGGCCGAATGTCACAGCACCTCGTCCATCTTTCGCGGATACAGCATTTTCATGAAAGGCAAGGATCCGCGCGACGCTCATTTCATTACCAGCCGCATTTGCGGAATCTGCGGCGACAATCATGCAACTTGCGCCACCTACGCGCAGAACATGGCTTTTGGCGTGCGTCCTCCGGCGTTAGCCGAATGGATCGTCAATCTCGGAGAAGCCGCCGAATACATGTTCGACCATAACATTTTTCAGGACAACCTCGTGGGAGTGGATTTTTGCGAGCAGATGGTGAAGGAGACCAATCCAACGGTGTTCGCGAAAGCCGAAAAGACGCCGGCGCCGCACGCGCACCTTCACGGCTACCGCACCATCGCCGACATTATGCGCGCCCTCAACCCATTCACCGGAGCCTTTTACCGTGAAGCGCTTCAAATGAGCCGCATGACGCGCGAGATGTTCTGCCTGATGGAGGGCCGCCACGTCCATCCCTCAACGCTCTATCCCGGAGGCGTCGGTACGGTTCCCACGGTTCAGCTTTTCACCGATTACATCGTGCGCCTGATGAAGTATGTCGAATTCATGAAGAAGGTCGTTCCGCTACATGACGACATTTTCGACTTTTTCTATGAAGCGTTGCCGGGCTATGAAGAAGTCGGCAGGCGGCGCGTTCTGCTTGGTTGCTGGGGATCGTTCAATGATCCCGATCATTGCGACTACACCTACAGAAATATGTCGGACTGGGGCCGCAAGATGTTCGTCACTCCCGGCATTGTGGTTGATGGGAAGTTAGTGACCACCGATCTCGTCGATATCAACCTTAACATCCGTATTCTGCTGGGCAGCTCTTACTATGACGACTGGCAAAATTCGGAAACCTTTGTGAAGGCCGATCCGCTGGGAAATCCGGTGGATAAGAATCATCCCTGGAATCAGACCACGATTCCCCGGCCGCAGAAGCGCGATTTCGGAGGTAAGTACACGTGGGTGATGTCGCCGCGATGGCTCGACAAGCGCACCGGCGATCACCTTGCCCTCGACACCGGCGGCGGTCCCATCGCTCGCTTATGGTCGACCGCACTGGCGGGCCTTGTCGATATCGGTTACATCAAGGCAACCGGCAACAGTGTCAAAATGTATCTCCCGAAAACCACTTCGTTACCAGAAGTTGAATTTGAGTGGAAGATACCCAAGTGGAGTAACGCAATCGAGCGCGACCGCGCCCGGACTTACTTTCAGGTCTATGCCGCTTGCTGCGCGCTCCACTTTGTGGAGAAGGCCTTCGAGGAGTTACACGCGGGCCGCACAAAAACCTGGACTGACTTCAAAGTTCCGCAGGATGCGATTGGATGCGGCTTCCACGAAGCTGTTCGCGGCGTGCTTTCTCACCACGTCGTGATTCGCAATGGCAAGATTGCGAATTACCATCCTTATCCTCCGACGCCCTGGAATGCCAATCCACGCGACATCTACGGCACGCCCGGCCCTTATGAAGATGCGGTGCAGAATACGCCCATCTTCGAAGAAAACGGCCCGGAGAGATTTAAGGGCATCGACATCATGCGAGCTGTGCGCAGTTTCGATCCCTGTTTGCCCTGTGGCGTGCACATGTATCTCGGCGACGGGAAGGTGCTTGAGACCCGCCATTCGCCGATGTTTGGCCTTCAGCCTTAGTGGTTCGAGGGGGTATGCAAGCGGGGGAGCGTTCCTTTTTCCTGGTCGCAGACTTGGCAAAAGCGGGAATGCACTCCCCGCTTGTTCTTTCTGGGGAGCATTGCGGCTTTCTCAAGGAGGATTGTGGCCGACGAAAAAGAGTTGCAAAGGCGCATACAGAAAGTCGGCGAGTTAGTAAGTGAACTGGATCGCTTCGCCGACCCGGCTGCGCGCGCCGCGGCAAGGGAATTGGTCCAATCGCTGATGGATCTTCACAGTGCGGGATTGGAGCGGATTCTAAAAATCGTTTTCGAAGCTGACGCTAAAGGCGGCCAATTGATTGACCAGCTTGGAGACGACTCGCTCGTCGGCAGCCTTCTAATCCTTTACGGGCTTCATCCTCTCGATTTCGAAACGCGTGTTCGCCAAAAGGTGGAGCAAATTCGGCCCAGGGTTTTCAAGATGGGCGCTGAAATCGGCGCAATCGAAATTGATGGCAATGCCATCCGGCTGCGCGCTCGCATTGAAGGTCACGCTTGCGGTTCCACCAGCAAAACAATTCAGGCCACGATTGAAGACGCGATTTATGAAGCCGCGCCTGATTTGTCGTCCCTGCAGATAGAAGGTTTAACAGAACCCACGGCCTCGGGATTCGTTGCGGTGGGATCGTTGATCGGTTCTTCCGTGCCAGTGAGTGTTTCACCTGTGCACGCGATGCCACAGGCCGAAGGCATGGATTAATGCTCGGCACGCAGAGGATACGTGCGGCGCAGTAGTTGTGTAGTCGTACATGCACACAGGTAAGGATACAAATGCCAGAGGTCCGCAAGTCAGCGCTTTCCTTCGAGGTTCTTCGCCAGTTTGCGCGCAAGCCTGAGCGCCAGACGGAGCATTGTGAACTATGCCACGCTGAAGTGCGCTCCGAACATCCCCACCTCGCCGAGTTAGGGCGCCGCCGCATCATTTGCGCCTGCGATGCCTGTTCCATTCTCTTCAGCGGACAGTCCCCGGCGAAATTCAAACGAGTACCCACGCGGGTCCGTCTGCTGAGCGATTTCCACATGACCGATGCTGAATGGGATGGCTTGCTGATTCCAATCAACCTCGCGTTTTTTTTTGAAAACAGCGCCAGCTCGCGCGTTAGCGCCATGTATCCCAGCCCTGCGGGCGCGACGGAATCGCTGCTGCCGCTGGAATCCTGGAACAACATTTTGCAGTCGAATCCGATCGTCCGCCAAATGGAGCCGGATGTAGAAGCCCTGCTCGTGAATCGTGTTGGTGCCGCACGAAATGCATCCGCCAGCGAGCATTACATCGTCCCCATCGATGCTTGTTATCGGCTGGTGGGATTGATTCGCCTCCATTGGCATGGACTTTCCGGTGGTACAGAAGTCTGGAAGCAAATCGGGAATTTTTTTTCTGAACTAAGATCCACAGCCGACGTTGTGAAGGAGCCACTTCATGCCTGATCTCGATTTCGCCATCGAAGGCTGTGAAGCGGCGTCGCTCGCGGCGTCTCCGCAGGTCTCATTCAAATTGCGTGTAACGAATCCCGACCCTGCGGAGACCATTCACACCGTCTCTCTTCGCTGCCAGATTCAAATCGAAGTTACCCGGCGTCGCTACTCGGCGGAGGATCAGACCAAGCTCCGCGATCTTTTCGGAGAGGCTAGCCGGTGGGGACAAACGCTGCGCAATTTTCTTTGGACTCACGTCAACGTCAACATTCCCGCGTTTCAAGGTTCAACCGTCGTGGATCTCCTGGTTCCATGCACATTCGATTTCAATATCGCGGCGACCAAATACTTCCACGGCTTAAAAGATGGCGACGTACCGCTGTGCGCGATGTTCAGCGGCTCGGTTTTTTATTCGCGCGCCGGAGATGCCATGCAGGTCGCGCCGATTTCATGGAACAAGGAAACGCGCTTCGGCCTCCCCGTCAGCGCGTGGCGGGAAATGATGGATTCCTATTACCCCGGAGTTGCGTGGCTTTGTCTTCGACGCGATGTTTTCGAGCGCCTCAATGATTACAAAGTTCGTCACGGCATTCCTACGTGGGAGCAGGCAATCGAAAGCATGCTTCAGGCGGAAGAAGTGGTGCGGGCATGAATCTTGAACGAGTCGACCAGATCGCGAGGGCCGTGCTCTACGAAGGGTACATGCTATATCCCTACCGTCCGTCTTCGGTCAAGAACCGCCAGCGCTTCAATTTTGGCGTCGTCTATCCTCAGGCTTACAGTCAAGCACAAGGCGAGCCGCAGACCTCGGAGATGCAAGTCGAGTGCCTGGTTTCAGACAACCGCGAACTCAACAATACGCGCAAAAGCAAGGAGTCTCTGCTAACCATCAAGCTAAGATTTCTTCAAATACAAATGCGCACCGGCCTTGTCCGTGCACCGTCTCCAAATAATTCCTCGGCGGATAACTGGCAGGAAGCGATAGAGCGTGAAGTTACGTTGCCGGCAAGCGTTCTCGAAAATCTTCACACCGCGACAGTTCAAGATTTTGCGTTTTCCGAGGAGACACAAATAGATTCCGAATATGTTCGTCGCAATGCAGCCATCGCAGGAACTGTCGAATTGCGTGCGCAGAAGATTCATACCGATTTGTTCAAAGTCAAGGTGCAGGTTCGCAACACGACGGCCTTGAACATGCCCGTCATTGATCGCGATGAAGTTTTAATGCACTCCCTGGTTTCGACGCATCTGATTCTCGGCATCGAAGGCGCGGAATTCGTCTCGTTACTCGAACCGCCGCCGGAATTTGCGGAAGCGGCCGCGCAATGTCAACACTTCGGTGCATTCCCGGTACTTGTCGGAGAGCCTGGCCAGCGAGACATGCTGCTTGCCTCGCCCATCATTCTTTACGACTACCCGCAGATCGCCGCAGAAAGCGCTGGCGATTTATTCGATGGAACGGAGATCGATGAGATTCTTTCCCTCCGTATCATGACCCTGACCGACGAAGAAAAAAAAGAAATTCGCAACTCCGATGAACGTGCGCGCCAGATTCTCAAACGAACCGACTCCATGCCCACCGAACAATTCATGAAGCTGCACGGTGCACTGCGCGGCCTGCGTCCAGTCAAGGAGGACACCGCGTGAACGAGTGGGAATGGCAGCTACTGGAAGACAAGACCGTAGTCGATCGCCTGTCCATCAACGGCGTTGAACTCAAACTCGGAGATCACGTACGCTTGCGTCCGCGAAAGGGCGGCGACGTTTTCGATATTGCTCTCGCGGGCCAAACCGCGATGATCGAAGGCATTGAACAGGATTATGAAGGCAAGGCCCACGTTTCTGTCGTGCTCGATCAGGACCCCGGCAGAGATATCGGCTTACTTCGTCAACCGGGCCATCGTTTCTTTTTTGCCGCGGATGAAGTCGAGCCTTTGCCGCCGGGAGAAATAGCGTCACCTGCGGCGGAACGGCCGCGCATCCTTGTCGCCGGAATCGGAAATATTTTCCTTGGAGACGACGGCTTCGGAGTTGAAGTAGCCAGGCGTTTGCTGATGTGCGAACTTCCTGCCAGCGTGCGAGTGGTGGACTTCGGCATTCGCAGTTTCGATCTCGCCTACGCTTTGCAGGATGAATACGAAACAACCATCCTGATCGATGCCTATCCCCACGGCCACCCGCCCGGCTCCGTCTCCCTCGTCGAGCCCGATCTGACTAGGATTCACAACTCCGAACAGGCTGTTGTGGAAGCCCATGCCATGAACCCGCTTAGCGTATTGCGCATGGCCGCCTCCATGAACGCTAACTTGAAAAACATCTTGCTCGTGGGATGCCAACCGCTGACGCTTGGCGGCGAAGAAGGCTACATGGGTTTAAGTGCCCCTGTAGAGGCCGCTGTGGATGAGGCTGTCAAGCTCGTGATGTCGGTTGTCGGCCGGATTTTGCAGGAACCAAAAGCGGACCACAGAGACGCTAAGCAAGTCGATCAAAAAATCGCTGCGGAATGATGAATACCGGAGCCAATGATGAATGATGAATGATGAACGCTGGGCGAATGACGAATGGATAAAGATGACCCGAATGACGGCCACGTAAACGGAGAGTGTCAAATGTGTCTCGCTATACCGGGAAGAATTGTCGAGATTTCTCCCGAGAATCCTGACTCGGCGCTGGTCGACGTGGTCAGCGTGCGCCGCCGAGTCGATCTCGGCCTGCTTCAGGATGATCGCCCCCAGCCCGGCGACTGGGTTCTGATTCACGTCGGCTTCGCCATGAGCAAAATCAGCGAGCAGGACGCGCTCGATCAAATGCAAACGCTTCGCGCGTTAGGCGAGACCGAAGCTGCGATGCAGGAAGTGGAAGGGTACGGCTTGGGAGAAGATCCGACTCTCCCAAATTAGTGTGAAGCTTTTGATGCCATCATGAAATTCGTTGACGAATTCCGCGAGCCCGAACTGATCACCCGAACCGCGGACGAAGTCCGCCGCCTCGCCGACCCGCGCCGCCACTATCGCTTCATGGAAGTGTGCGGAGGCCATACTCATGCCATTTACCGCTTCGGCCTGAAAGATCTTCTGCCTTCGAACATCGAACTCATCCACGGCCCCGGCTGCCCCGTTTGCGTTCTGCCGATGGGCAGAATCGACGATGCACTCACTCTCGCCCAGCAGCCCAATGTCATCTTCGCCGCCTTTGGCGACATGATGCGCGTCCCCGGCACCAATGGCAGCCCGCTCGAACACAAGGCTCGCGGCATGGACGTGCGCATCGTGTATTCGCCCTCCGACGCGTTGAAACTTGCCAAAGCGAATCCCGATCGTCACGTGATGTTTTTCGCAATCGGCTTTGAGACCACGGCTCCTTCAACCGCGCTCACCTTGATGCGCGCCAAGGCCGAGGGCATCCGCAATTTCTCCGTCTTCTGCAATCACGTAACGATTATTCCCGCCATCCGCGCAATTCTCGATTCGCCGGATATGCGCCTCGACGCCTTCATCGGTCCCGGCCACGTTTCCACCGTCATCGGCTGCCGGCCCTACGAATGGATCGTTCAGGATGAACATAAGCCCATCGTCATCTCGGGATTTGAACCGCTCGACATGTTGCAGTCGGTCGTGATGCTGCTTCGTCAACTGAAAAGTGGCGTGGCGAAAGTTGAGAACCAATATAAGCGGGTCGTCCCGTGGGAAGGGAATCGCGCCGCTCTTCGAGCCATGGCCGGCGTCTTTCAGCTGCGGCCGTATTTCGAGTGGCGAGGTCTCGGCTTCATTTCTCAATCCGCGCTTCGCATCCGCGACGAATATGCGCAATGGGACACGGAGCAGCGCTTCGAGGTTCCGGGCGTGCGCGTCACCGATCCCAAGGCAGCGCAGTGCGGTGAAGTGCTCAAAGGCGTTCTGAAGCCTCATCAATGTAAATTGTTTGGCCGGGAGTGCACGCCGGAGCATCCCATTGGCGCACTCATGGTTTCGTCGGAAGGATCATGCGCAGCCTATTACAACTACGAACACCGGAAAACGGAAATGGTGAACATCCTACGGCCAACGGCTTGAGTCCCGCCGTTACCGCCGAAGATCCATCGCCGCGCGTACGTTTTCGCGATCCGCAAATCGAAATGGCGCATGGCGCCGGAGGCAAAGCCAGCCGCAGGTTGGTCGAGGGCCTGTTTGCGCCGCTATTGTTTGGCGCATCCCCACAGCCGCTCAGCGACGCCGCTCATTTTTCAATTAGCGGCGCGCCCATAGCCATCACCACCGATAGTTTTGTTGTGAAGCCAATCAATTTTCCTGGTGGCTCTATCGGCGATCTCGCCATCAACGGAACCGTAAACGATCTCGCTGTCTCCGGAGCCCGAGCCGAAATGATCGTGGTCGCGTGTGTTCTCGAGGCCGGCTTGCCCACAGAGGATCTCGAACAGCAAATCCGCGCCATGGCGAGCGCCGCGCGCAAAGCGGGCGTAAAAATCGTGGGCGGCGATACCAAGGTTGTTGAACATGGCAAAGCCGATCGTATGTACATAACGACAACGGGAGTCGGCAGTCCAATACCCGGCCTGACCCTCGACCCCGCCTCCGTAAAACCCGGCGATAAGGTTTTGCTCTCCGGCCCAATCGGCGATCACGGTATCACCATTCTGCTCGCGCGCGGTGAACTTGATCTGGTGGCCGAGCTCTCCTCTGATACACGCTCGGTTCTTCCCTTTGTTCAGTCGATGGCCGCCTCCGCTGCGCCCGGCATTCGCTGGATGCGCGATCCCACTCGCGGCGGGGTCGCCACCTCTCTGAACGAACTTGCCCGCGACTGCGGCCTCGGCATCGTGCTCAACGAGGAAAAAGTTGTGGTGCGGGACGCAGTTCGCGGAGCCTGCGAACTGCTTGGACTCGACCCGCTCCACATCGCCAACGAAGGGCAATTTCTGGCAGTCGTTGCACCCGAATGCGCCGACGTTGCGCTGAATGCACTACGATTTACCCCCGGAGGCGAACGGGCGGAAATCATCGGCGAGGTCAACGATCAGCCCGCCGGCGCCGTGCTGGTCACCACATCGTATGGAGGCAGCCGCATCGTCGATATGCTCGTCGGAGATCCGCTTCCGCGAATCTGCTAGGCCTAGGGTCTTCCGTGCAACCCTGTCGTTCGCGCGTTTTGGTTCGGCGCGGACAGGGGGCGCTAGTTGGAATTTGATTTACCAGAGCAAATGGCGACTACGTACAAACTCGCGACTCTCGTCGAAGAACGGCTGCTGAAAAGAAATGAAATTTTCCAGGCATTCTTCGCTCGCGAGGCGGAGCCTTTGGCCCTCGCCTGCCGCGAAATGTCCGAGCGCTTTCTTCGCGGAGGCCGTCTTCTCGCCTTCGGCCGCGGGCCCTACGCCACAGACGGCCAGCATGTCTCCGTGGAATTTGTACATCCAGTGATCGTTGGCAAGCGCGCGCTCCCCGCGCTTGATCTTTCGATTCTCTTTGAGCCTTGGCTGCAAGCAATTGTCCGCCCCGAAGACATCGTCATGGGCTTCGGTCCGCCAGAAGGCGATCCCACTGTTTGGGCCGCGCTGCGCGAGGCAAGCGAGCGCGATGCGATGACCTTTGCCTTGCCCGGCCCGCAAGGTTCCTACACGCTTGAGCCGGCGACCGACGACCCGTTCATGCACCAGGAGATGATTGAGATCCTCTACCACACGCTATGGGAGACCGTTCACGTTTTCTTCGAGCACCGTGAACTTGGCCACGATCTCGGTGAGACTGAGTTTCTATATCCGTTTCTGGGCCGCGAGAAGCAAGGCACCGACGATCTGATCGCCGAAGTTGCGAAATCCATCCAGATGAAAGTTGCCGACGATGCCGCGCTGCGCACCCGTGTGGCCGCCGATCAGGCCGAACCCATCAGCGCAACAGCCCACGCCATCGAGCAATGCCTGAGCCGCGGTGGCAAATTGATCCTTTTCGGCAATGGCGGCTCCGCGACAGACGCCAATGATTGGGCAATTGATTGCGTTTTGCCGCCTCATCGATATCAGCCGATCCCCGCTGTGTCGTTGTCACTCGAACCGGCAAACATCACCGCAGTCGCAAACGACGTCGGCACCGATGTCATCTTTTTGCGGCAGTTGATTGCGCAAGCTCGCCCCGAAGACGTCGCCATCGCCATTTCCACCAGCGGCGGCTCGCGCAACATTATTATGGCGCTCGAAGAGGCTCGCAAACGCGGACTGCTCACCATCGCCCTGCTCGGCTATGACGGCGGCGAAATCCGCCGGCGCGCGCTCGTCGATTTCCCCATCGTCGTCAATTGCGATTACATTCCGCGAATTCAGGAAGTGCAGGCTTCGATTTATCACATCATCCGCGAGATGCTGGAGGTACTGATCCGTGGCCAGGCTTGAACTCTATGGAACATCACGCTGTCCTTATACCAGAGAAATGCGCGAGTGGCTGGAGTGGGAGCGGCGCGATTTCGTTGAGTACGATCTCGATTCCGATCCAGCCGCGCGCCGCCGCCTAAGCGAACTGAGCGGAGGCCAGCGCAGCGTGCCCGTGCTCATCGAAGACAACAAAATCATCCGCATCGGATGGCAGGGCCGAGCCTGCATGGTGGAGGCCGACGTGGTTAACTCCGATGTGGTTAACGCAGACATGATTAACGCCCACGTGTTTGACGACAAAATGGTTGAGCGTAAATAACTCGAAGCTGAGCAACACGAGCGCCGGAATCGTCACTCATGCACGAACTTTCCATTGCCCTGAGCATCGTTGAAATGGCCGAAGAAGAAGCCGAACGCCACGCCGGCCGCGTCTCCGCTGTTCATCTCAAACTCGGTGCGCTTTCTGGCGTAGTAAAGGAGGCGTTGTTCTCGTCCTATGAAATGGCCTGTGAAAACACTTCACTCGCTGGCTCGCAATTAATCATCAAGGAGATTCCGATCGTGGTCTTCTGCGGCCAATGCCAGCAGCGCCGGCCAATCGCATCCGCGCAGTGGTTCGCCTGTCCCGAGTGCGGAACTCCCACATCCGAAATTGTTGAGGGTAAGGAACTCGAAGTCACCGCATTGGAGATTCAAACATCGTGAATGAACCCCGTCTTGTCGAAGTCCGAAAAAACGTGCTGAAGGCGAACGATGTAATTGCCCGAGCCTTGCGCGAGCGCTTTCGCGCCGCCGGCGTATTCGTCGTCAGTTTGGTTTCGAGCCCCGGCGCCGGCAAAACAGCTTTTCTGGAGAAGACCCTAACCTCGCTTCACGCCAACTATCGCGTCGCAGCATTAGTCGGAGATCTCGCTACTGAGAACGATGCCCTTCGCCTCGCCCGCAGTGGCGCGCCCGTAAAGCAAATCGTCACCGGCACCGTCTGCCACCTCGAAGCCGCGATGGTCGAACGCGCTCTCGAAGATTGGGATCTCAGCCAACTCGATTTCCTGTTCGTCGAGAATGTGGGGAATCTGGTCTGCCCCTCATCTTATGATTTGGGCGAGAACCTGCGTAGCGTATTAATGTCGGTGACCGAGGGCGAGGATAAGCCGCTGAAGTATCCCACAATCTTTAACAGCGCGGATGTCGCGGTTCTCACCAAAATGGATTTGGCCCAAGCTGTTGAATTCGATGAGGGCGCCGCGATCGCGAATATCCAAGCCGTCCGGCCCGGAATGCAAGTCTTTCGGCTTTCTGCAAAATCACAGGAGGGTATGGCCGGGTTCCTGCACTATCTTCGGTCCCAATTGCCCGGTTCCCGGCTGCCCGTTGCGTCCGACACCGTCAAAGCCTGAGATTCGTGTTCAGCCCACACTTCCGGATTTGCTACATGGTGCTCAGACGGACATAGCGCTTTAGGTCCGGAAATGCCACCACAAAAATGTAACCCGCGAATAGTAGTCCTGCTGTTCCCATCACATTTCGAAGTACTTTAATGGTCTTCACAGTTCCTCCTTTGTCTTGATTGGGTTTTATGACGATCTTTCGATGCCGCTCCCCGCGCAAAGGAAGCCCGCATCTCAAGCTCAGTTTTGGTCCCGCCAGAGACATTCCGTTGAAAAGTCAAACTTGTGACCGGAGTCACAACGCCCTGTGATTCGGGCTATCGCATTGATGCCGCGCAAGGTAGACGATGAAGTCAGAAAGCGCTATTCGCCAGCCAAATCGTGCTATTCGCGGCTCGTCAGTCTTGTGCCAACATCGCTCGAAATTGGCTGCGGCGCTTACATCATGCGCAGCAGGTGCATCTATGCCGTCTTCAGTTCAAACTACCTGGTATCACAGTAACCGTTACAGCGCGCAAGCCGCGTGTGAGCACTGCAACGGAGTCGTCCGCCACGAACCCTGGTGCATCACTCTTCATCCCGACGTCTTTTACGCATATCAAATTGTGATCGATCCCTCAGCCCTCAACGTCGGTGATGCCATCATTCTTCACTCGCTCGGCGTGGCATGGTCCGCAAATTCCTGTCAGGGAAATTGCAAGCCGTTGCGAAGCGAATCGTAGCTTCACTGCAAATTCCTGCGTTTATCGCACGCCTCCTCGAAACGGCAGCCGCCTCGACGGATCTTTCATTCTGATCGATATTTTTTCTCGCATATCTCAACCCCTCGCCTCGGCATGTGACTGCCGCTCGTCCATAAATAGAAAATTGAAATCCTATCCTCCGCATTGATTGAAGTCTTATTTCTTATGTGGATAGCAGCGACAGCAGGGAAGTGTTGTCGGGGTCAGTATTCAATGAATAAATAGTGTGTGGCCGCTGGTCATACATATCGCTGCGGATAAAAAACGACTGGTCGGTTTACTTCCCGCACCCCGCGCGGCTTCTGGCATCAAAAATATTTTGTCCATGCCCCCACATATTTCTTGACAATGTGTACACACCCCTGTAACGTCACGCGCGGAGAGTAATCGCCGGATGAATCCCTCTCTACCGGCGAATGCTTCGTAAAAAAGTTAAAAAAAAATTAAAAAGTGAAGTTTTTTGGTTCCTGAAAGAAGCACAAATAAATTGTCAATTTCCCCGCAAAAACCCAATCGGCAAAGTTGTGCCCATCTCGCAGTACTCCGTTCTGTGCGTGCTCCCGGACGTGTATCTAATTTTGGAGGCCCTATGAGGCTTGTTTCGCGTTTCGTTACATTCTTCCTCACTCTGTTGATTCTCGTCGCATTTTCAACCACAACATTGCTCGCCGCGGTTCACACCACGGCATCGCCGAAAGCGCGAATCAATTCCAAGATCGATAACAATAAACGCACTACTCTTTATGGTCATGTTCCTCCGGCCTTGCGCAGCGCGCAAGATCTGGGCAGGGTTGAGCCCAGCAAGCTCGCCGAGCATTTAATCCTGGTAATGAAATCCGATGAGAACCAGAAGCACGAGTTGCGCCGAATCCTTGACGAACAGCAGGATGCGCGCACCGTGAATTATCACCAGTGGGTAACGCCCGAAGAATTCGGCGCCCACTTCGGCGTTCACGATTCCGATATCGCGCAAGTGCAGGCCTGGCTGAAATCCCAGGGCTTCAAGGTCGAAGACGTCGCCAAGTCAAAGCGCGCGATTCATTTCACCGGCACCGTCTCCCAGCTCGAGCAGGCCTTCCAGATGCAGATGCATTACTACCTGATGTCCAACGGCGAAGTGCATGTCTCGAACGACCGCGACATCACCGTTCCCACCGCCCTGGCTCCTGTAGTTGCCGGCGTCCCCACGCTGCATAACTTCTTCCGCAAGTCGCACAGCCAATTTGGCAAGACCGCAAAAATCAGGCTTGGCCCCAAGTACACCAGCAGCAGTTCGGTGCATTATGTGGCGCCGGCCGATTTTGCCACCATCTATAACACCGCGCCTCTGTTGGCTGCGGGCGTCAACGGCACCGGCTCTTCCATCGCCATCGTCGGCCGTTCCGACATCAACCTGAGCGATGTTGAAACCTATCGCCAGATGTTCCAATTGCCTGCCAACGATCCCGTTTTCATTCACGCAGGTCAGGATCAGGGCATTCTCCCCGGCGATGACGGCGAATCCTATCTCGACGTCGAACAATCCGGCGGCGTGGCTCCAGGCGCCACCATCGATTTCGTAATCGGTACGCCGAGCTTCCTCGTCGACGGCATCACAAACTCGACCGAGTACATCATTGAACACAACGTCGCCGACATCATGAGCGTCAGCTACGGCGATTGCGAAGCCAACGAAGGATCGTCCGGTAACGCGTTTAACGCCCAGATGTTCGAGCAGGGCGCGGCGCAGGGCATCAGCATCTTCATCGCGGCGGGCGACAATGCCGCGGCTGGTTGCGACGATCAAAACGACAGCTGGGAGAACCTGGGCTACGCCACTGGCGCTGAGGCTTCCACTCCCTACAGCATCGGCGTAGGCGGCACGCAGTTCTATAACGATAACGGCACCACTTACTGGAGCGCGACCACCGCTACTAATTTCAGCTCCGCCCTCAAGTACATGCCGGAGTATCCGTGGAACGAATCCAAGGGTGCCAGCCCCACCTCCAGCCCCTCGGCCGACCTGAGCGGTTTGTGGTCCGGCAGCGGCGGCGTCAGCGCCTACTATCTGCGGCCTTCCTGGCAGACCGGCTCTGGTATCAATAACGCCACCGATCCCGTTCTTACGCAGGGTGGCAATTGGGTTACTTCTTACACGATTACAAATCCGGGCAGCGGTTACACCACCGCTCCCACGGTCGCCTTCGCCGGCGGCGGCTGCATCAACGAACCCAGCGTCGCCACAGGCGGAAGTAACACCGGTTCTGTCACCATCAGCGGCGGTCAGGTGACGGCGCTGAACTTCAACTTCGGCACGCAGGGAGGCACCCTCGAGACCGGCCTCGGCTTTGGCTGTACCTCGGCTCCCACTCTCACTTTCAGTGCGCCCACAAGCGGAACGACCGCCACTGCGACCGTTACCGTTGGACCGATGCAGGGACCGCCGCCGCTCGTTAGCGGAGTTCCGCACCGCTTGACCCCAGACGTCGCGCTGAACGCGGCCTCCGGCCATGACGCCACGCTGTACTGCGCTGAAGGCGTCTGTCAATTCAGCACTGCGCCCGCGCTGGTGAATGCCGGCCTAGTTGGTGGAACCTCGGTAGCCGCGCCCAGCATGGCCGGTGTCCAGGCAATCATCAATCAGGTTAACGGCGGCCGTCAGGGCATGCCGGGTTACATCTACTATCAACTGGCTGCCGCGCAGAATACGGCGAATTGCAACTCCTCCACGCCTCCCGCCGCCGGTTCCAACTGCGCCTTCCAGGACATCACTACCGGCAACAACGAAGTTTGCGGCACGTCTGCCTGCTCGGGGACGACAGCCCGCATGGGCTTCGCCGCCGGAGCTGGCTATGACCTCGCTACCGGCTTGGGCTCGCCCAACGTTGCCAACCTGGCTTCGCAATGGAGCTCGGTCGTGTTCAATAGCTCAGTCACCACGCTGAGCCTCTCCTCAACCAGCTTTGCCCAGGGCACATCGGTCACCTTGAGCGGCACGGTGGCGGCGGGTTCCGGCGGCGGAACACCGACCGGCGATGTGGCCTTCATCGTCAGCCAGGGCGCGATTGACGATCCGGTCAATCCCACGACCGGCTACCTCGTTGGCCCGGTTTCCTACACGACTTTGAGCGGCGGATCTTATTCGCTCAACCTGACCAACCTGCCCGGCGGCACTTACAACGTGACCGCGCGCTACGGCGGCGACTCTACTTACGGTTCAAGTTACTCAGCACCTGTGCAGGTCACGGTTGCGGGTGGCAGCACTGCCACAGTTACCCTCACCCCATACGCGCTATCCGGTGTGGCTTGCACGATCTCGCCAGCCAGCACGTTCACGTATGATTCACAGATCATCCTGGATGTGCAGGTCAGCGATGGCAATGGCAACGGCACGCCCACCGGTTCAGTAACTCTGACCCTGGATGGCAATACCTACGCCACGCTGCCTCTGGATCCCAACGGACATGCCTATGCGATCTCAGGCATTCAGACCACCTCGAACAGCTGCTTGTGGGACTACATGCCGTCGCAGCAAAACACGCTGCCGGCTGGCTCGCATTCGCTCACGGCGTCCTACTCGGGCGACTCATCGTTTAGCGGCGCGACTTCCAGTCCTGCAGCCTTCACCGTAACCCAGCTCACTCCGACGATCACGCTGACCGCTCCTGCGGACATCACCTCCGGTGCTTCGGTTCAGCTCGGCGCAACCCTCGGCGGCCTGCCCGCCGCCGGTCAGTCAACCGGCACGGCTGGACCGACCGGAACGATTACCTTCACCGACACGACCACGTCCACAGTTCTGGGCACGGCGACCGTCAACACAGTGACGCACTATGCGCCGCTGACCCGAATCACCACCTTCATCTCGTCCGGAGGCTCGGCCACCACGACTGGCATTACGCAGGCGGGCGCGAACTCCATTACTGCCACCTACAGCGGTGACAGCAACTGGGCGAGCGTCACCTCGACGGCAGCGACGACGACGGTGGGCACACTGACAGCTTCGACAACCACGTTGACTGCCAGCCCCAACCCGGCGACCTTCGCCTCGGCCCCGACCTTCACCGCCACCATGAGTCCGACCGCCGCCACTGGCACGGTCTCCTTCTACGATGGCACTTACTACATGGGAAGCTCGACCATCAGCACGAGCGCCCACACCGCGACCTACAAGCCCGCGACCTCCTACGCCTTCACCGGGGGTTCGCATAGCATCAGCGCCGTGTACTCAGGCAGCGCCACCTACGCCAGCAGCACCGGCACAATGACCGAAGCGATGACTCAAGGCACGGTGACGCAACAGCTGACGGCCGAGACGGTCTCGACCTCGCCGCTGCCAACCGGCACCAACATTACGTTTACGGACGCGATCGTGCCCAGCAGCACCAGTTCGAGTTATGCACCAGTTGGGTACGTGAACTTCTACGATGGCGGAACCCTGATCGGTACTTCTTCCACGCCGGTTGTGGGCGTCTCGTCGTCCTCAACTTATGGCGGTTACGGCATCTACTCGGCGTCGTTCTCCACCAGTTCGCTGGCTGCGGGAACGCACACCATCACCGCGAAGTACGCGGGCGACACCAACTACGCGGCTTCGGCTTCGGCTTCGAACTCGCAGACGATCACCGTTGGCAGTTCGCAGACCATCACGTTCACCACCAACGCTCCGTCCAGCGCGGGCGACGGCAGCAACTTCACGGTTGCAGCCACGGCCAGCTCTGGTTTGACGGTAGCGTTCACCAGCTACGGCTCGTGTACGAACTCCGGCGCAACCTACACCATGACTAAGAGCACCGGAACCTGCTACGTGATTGCCAACCAAAAGGGCAATAGCAGCAACGGTCCTGCGCCTGAAGTCACACAAACGACGGCCGCGACGATTGGTAGCCAGACAATCACGTTCACAACGCCGCCTCCGGCGAGCGCGAGTGACGGCAGCCACTTCACCGTTGCAGCCACGGCCAGCTCCGGCTTGGCGGTATCGTTTACCAGTTCGGGCGCTTGCACGAACGCGGGCGCAACCTACACCATCACCGCGAGTTCCGGCACCTGCTCGGTGATCGCGAACCAGGCGGGCAACACGAACTTCACTGCGGCTCCGACGGTTACCGACACGGTCAACGCGACTCAGGCCAGCACGTCCACAGCGGTCCTGTCGAGCTTGAATCCGTCCGGCTATGGTCAGGCAGTCAGCTTCACGGCCACAGTCACCGGCGTATCGCCAAGCGGCACGGTAGCGTTCAGCATTGACGGCAACCCGTTCGACACGGAAACGCTGGTATCGGGTTCGGCGGCATCGGTGAGCATCTCCAACCTCGCGGTTGGGACGCACACGGTGACGGCGACCTACTCTGGCGACACAAATAACACTGGCAGCACGGGCACGCTGGCTGGCGGTCAGGTAGTCACCTCGGCCAACGCGGGCGTAAGCATTGCTTCCAGTCTGAATCCATCGGTCTACGGTCAGTCGGTCACGTTCACCGCTACCATTAGCGGCGCGAACGGGCTGGTAAAGGGCCGCAAGCCTGGCAAGAACGGCATCCGGCCGCAAGACGTGACTGGATCCGTGACCTGGAGCGACTCGAACGGTCCTCTGACCTGTACCGAAACCGGATCGAGCACCACCACGGTCACCTCGGGCAATCCTGGAACGGCCACCTGTACCACGTCCGCTCTGGCGGTTGCAGCCTCTGACACCATCACTGGCGCCTACTCTGGCGATAGCAACCACAACGCGGGCTCGGGAACGGTGAACCAGCAGATCACTGCGTCAAACGGCAACGTCAGCGTCGCTTCGGGTCTGAACCCGTCAACGTATGGCCAGTCGGTGACGTTCACCGCGACCGTAACTGGCGACAACGGAATGGCAAAGCGCAAGGGCGCGAAGCCGTTTGCTGTGACCGGCTCAGTCTCTTGGAGCGCCAACACGGGCTGCTCGACTTCGACGGTCTCGGGCTATCCGGGAACAGCGACCTGTACAACGTCGATCCTCCCGGTGGGAGCGAGCGACACGGTGACTGCGTCTTACTCGGGCGATGCCAACCACAACGCTGGCTCCGGTTCAGTTAGCCAGACGGTGACGGCAGTGAGCTCGAGCGTGAGCGTCGGGTCCACACTCAACCCCTCGGGCTATGGCCAGTCGGTAAGCTTTACGGCCACGGTGTCGGGTAATTCGCCAACCGGAACAGTCCAGTTCAATATCGACGGCAATCCGTTCGATACGGAAACACTGGTCTCGGGATCGGCGACATCGGCGAGTACCTCCAGCCTTACGGCGGGAACGCACACGGTGACGGCGACTTACTCGGGCGACACTAACAACGCGGGCGCGACGGGAACGTTGTCGGGCGGCCAGGTTGTAAACTCGGCCAACTCGAGCATGTCCGTTGGCTCCTCTCAGAACCCGTCGACGTATGCGCAGCAAGTAACGTTTACGGCGACGATCACCACCGACACCGGCGATGTCAAGGGTCGGACGAGCCGCAAGAAAAACGGCATGAGTCCGATGCAGCCAACCGGAACGGTGACCTGGAGTGTGAACACTGGTTGCGCCGCGAGCACTCTCTCGGGCAGCTATCCGGGAGTAGCAACCTGTACCACCTCGTCGGCTTCGCACTTGCCGGTGGGAACGGACACGGTCACTGCTTCTTACTCGGGTGACAGCAACCACACAGCGGCATCGGGCAGTGTAAGTCAGGTAGTTACAGGCGGAATCGCGACCACGATTGATGTGACCAGCGTGAGCCCGTCGAGCGAAGAGTTCGGTGCGAATTCACCGGTTACGATCACGGCAGTGTTGTCGTGGACGGGACACGGTGTGGCGC
>JBAWBR010000082.1:0-53313 GCA_049589875.1 Terriglobales bacterium | reverse complement strand
CGCACAAAAACCAAAAGCCCCGCTAATCAGGCGGGGCTCGGCAAAATTGCCAGTCGGTACGCTGTTTGCCAAACATCACTATTGTAGCATCGCGACGCAAGTCATCAAATTACGAATGTCGAGGGCCAAACAGAGGACGACGGAGTTGAACCGTAGGGTCCGCTTCAAGCTCGGTTTTGGCGTCGATCAGGTCGCTTTCTTGCGAAAGCGGCGAAAACCCAACGCTTCATCCCAGCCCGTTCATCATCCGCGCGCTTTGGTTGCGCCCGGCTCCTCAGCGATCACGTATTGCTCCAGAGAATGGAGTTGGTGACGGTATTTTTCCATCATCTCCTGCAGAAGGTTGCGAATCGAGAGGACTCCCCGCAGCCGGCCGCGGTCGTCAACCACGGGCAAATGGCGGAAATGATGTTCCAGCATTATGGCCAACGCGTCGGTCGGATTTGCCGTTGGGTCCACCGTCTTGACTGGAGAGGTCATTAACTCCGACACGGGAATCTGTCCCGGGTCGCATCCACTTACCGCCAGCTTTCGCAGCACATCGCGCTCGGTGAAAATACCCAGAACTTTCCTGTCTTCGACAATTACAACCGAGCCCACGCGGCGATCCAGCATCAGTTGGATCGCGGCAGCGGCAGTGGTTTGCGGTGGAACAGTAATTGACTCACGGTCTACCAGACGCAGTACGCTCATGATTGCCTCTTCCGGGCCTTGGCCCATTGGATGTAAGGCGGCCATTCTATCAGCCTCGATCAATTGGCGATGTGTTCCCGCGCACCACGGTTTTTCCAAGGCACCAGGCTCTTGCGCGCTGCCGACTATCGAACTGGAGCTGCCGTTCCATCCGACCATCTGCCTGCGGGAACCATGAATACGTCGATCGGTTCCGGATGGCCATCGAACTGTGGATTCAGCATGACGGGCGAATTGGCCAGATCTGCGCCCCAAACAGCACCGTCCATGAGTGGAGTGTAAAACATCAGGTGAGCAATCCAATTGTGGCGGCTGCCATCGTTAAGATACTGGTCTTTCGACATCATGTAGCTCATCCCTCCAGGCTCCAGCGGCGGCAGCTTTTGCTTCATGAATGTCTTGATGCCCTCGATGATCTCAGCCTTCGATTGACCGGCCAATATCATCTCCGTTCGCTTATAAGTCAACGGTAGAACGGAGCGGGCTGCGGGCGGGTTGTAGCAGACCGGGCCTCGAATTTTAGGGTTCCAAAAATTAGCCGCATCCTCGCCATCGAATGGGCCCATCCATCCCCGCTCCACCAGGCACACGAAACCATTCTTGCCTTTGACTGCGGTTTCATAACCATGCCTTTCAAGAACAAGGACCTCGGCATCGCGTGAGATGGCATCCGGTGCCGCACTTCGCGCCAGAGCAATTTCGGCGTTTCGATCCGCCATTAGATATTGATCAAGCGGAGCCATGTTCGCATACGGTGCCTTTGGGTCCTGTGCTTCTGCTGGCCAGCACTCGCCGAGCGCGATAACCAGCGCAAAGGCTCCGAGTGCGATCATTTTGCCTATCCTTAATCTTGGCTTCATTAATTTCTCCCGTGGGATTATAACCCTGGTTTCGCCTCAGGTATCCGCAATCCGCGAAAGTAGCCGCTCCAAATGGGAGTCAGACCCGTTGGCGTAGAATGTCGTCGGGTGGGGTTATGATCCGCATTCGAGGTAGCATACGCCGGTCGCCTGTCTATACTTTGTTATTTCTGAGCTCGCTGTGCGTGCCCTCTCTGTTCTTGCAGCCTGATCGCAGCGGTGCACAACCTCTGCAAGGCGCGAATTCAGCCACCACCGCCAGCGCGGACACTCATCCCGTCCTCGTCGAGCTGTTCACCTCGGAAGGTTGCTCCAGCTGTCCTCCCGCTGACGCTCTGCTCGAAAAGATGGATGCCTTCCAGCCCATTGCCGGCGCACAGCTTATTGTCCTCAGCGAGCACGTCGATTATTGGGACCATGATGGTTGGAAGGATCCAAACTCTTCGTCGTCACTCACGGAACGCCAGAATTCGTACGAGGCCGCTCTTGGCGTCAAAGGCCCATACACGCCCCAGTTCATTGTCGATGGCCACGTTGAATTGCGCCAGGGTGATCCCCAACGTATGGATGAGACTCTCAAGAAAGCGCGCGACACGCCGAAAGTCCCCGTTACCATTGATGATCTGAACTTTGATGCCGCCAATCCAGCGGTTCTACGGGCACGGATTCGAACTGGCGATAACTTCGGCAAGCACGGAGCCAATGTCTACGTCGCTCTCGCGCTTGATCGTGTTGAGTCGCAGGTTTTGCGCGGAGAGAATGGCGGACGTCATCTGGTTCACGTCGCTGTTGTGCGACAGATGGTCAAGGTGGGGAAGCTGCCGAAGGGGAAAAACTTTGACCAGGAAGTTCAGCTGAAACTGAACCCTGATGAAGATCCCAGGAACCTCAGAGTCGTTGCCTTTATCCAGGAGGACGGGCCCGGTCCTGTACTGGGAGCGGAGTTAAGAAAGCCCGCCGGCCGGAGTGAAAATAAATGAGCCTATCGCCGCGTGGTTTGCAACTCGGCCGTTATGTGTTTGGAGTGGCCAGTTTCGTCACCGGCCTGAGCACGCTGATTTGGCATGGCGATTCTCATCATCTGCATTACATTGTCCTGGCCGCGGCCGCCGCGCAGATCTTCGGCGGCGCTGCGCTTTTGTTGCAATGGTCCGCGAAAACCGGGGCAGTTGTTCTGTGCGCGGCTTATCTTGTCTTTGTCTTACTCTGCCTGCCCGGCATCGTCTCTCAACCCCGGATCTACAATAGTTGGGGCAACTTCTTCGAGCAGTTTTCTCTCCTCACCGGAGCCGTGCTCGTTTATGCGAGCACGTCATCGATAGGGTCGCCGCAAACCATTCGTCGCTTCGGGCGCATTTTCTTTGGCCTCTGCACCGCGTCGTTTGCGCTCGAGCAGGCATTTTATCTTGCATCAACCGCCAGTCTTGTTCCTAAGTGGATTCCACCGGGCCAGATGTTCTGGGCTGAAGCAACCACCGCTTTCTTTGCGCTTGCAGCTGTCGCGCTTCTTGTCAATCGAATAGCGCTTCTCGCGAGTCGCCTGCTGACAACCATGCTGGTGATCTTTGGCGTAGTCGTGTGGGTGCCGTTAGTTCTTTCGAATCCACATACTCATAGGAATTGGAGCGAGATCGCTGAGACCTTCGCAATTGCCGGCACCGCATGGATTCTTGCCGAGCTTCTGGGCGAGTATCGCAAGAGCAAAGTATCGCAAGAGGTAAGATCGGCTCCGAGCCGGTAGCTATTACCGTTAACTCTCATTCAGCGCCGCGATCACTTCATCTGTCTTTCGCACCCTTGCCAGGCGCGGAAAAATCTTTTCAAATGCGAGCCGGTGGGCCTCCGCATCACGCGCGGTGCAGGCATCCTCAACGATCACAAATGCAAATCCCAATCCTGTGCCTTGTCGCGCCGTCGATTCCACTCCAATATTGGTCGCGATCCCGCCGAGCACAACCGTGTCCACTCCGCGCCGCTTCAATAGTTGTTCCAACTCCGTGCCCGCGAAGGCTCCCCAGTGCCGCTTGGTAATGAGCAGATCATGATTCGAAGAATCGCTGGGCGATCCCGGCTCATATCCAGCATCGGGCACAATCTCCGATGCGGTTGCCGGTGGCGGAGGCGCATTCGGATCGCGCATCGGCTGATCGGCCGGCAGTTGCAGAACGTTCGCCATATCCACGCGCACATAAACCACGGTCGCTCCCTTTGCGCGAAAGGTCTGCGCGAGCAGCTTTGCTTTTTTCACGACTTCCGCCGCGGGGTAGGGAGCCGTCGGCATCGCCACGATTCCATTCTGCAGATCGATCAGGACGAGGGCCGTTTTCTTCGGATCGAGGTGCAGGGGATCGAGATGCAGGGGATCGGGGCGCGATGAATTGAGATTCGATGTGCTCATGTTTCTCCTGAGTCCAGAATACGATTAGATGTCGTATCATGCGAAACGGTACGCGCATGACCATCCGCCGCCTCAAAACCTATGCCAGCTCCCAGGGATATGCATACCAGTATTACTTCGCCGGGAAGCGGCCCGCGGTTGGCCACGCGAATACCACCGAATATATTTTCGATGTCACCTCCGATCGCAAGCTGACCTACCCTGTGAGTATTTTATTGGCGCGCGCGGCGGCGAGCGCGTGGGCGGAGGCGCATGGACGTACATTGAGCGATTCGGAGCAATATGCCGCCGTCAAAATGCGCCTGTTTCGCGCTTTTGACGATGTAGAGGACATGGGCGCGGCGGGGCCGCTATGGGTGGATGCGGCATTTCTTGAGGATTCGCTGGCCGGGCTAGGCGTGGAATAGTCAGTGGAATAGTCCATGTGATGCGGATCACAGTGGCTTGTGACGCGGTCCGTTTCGCCTGGCGCGCTGCGAACGGCAAACTATAATTGCCACGGCGGGGTGGGGTAGTCTCCGACCGGTAATTCAAACGATATGACACTGATCTGGCTTCGGGTTGCGCTCATTTTTTATGGCGTAGGGTTGCTCTACGCGCTGGTGGCTCTCACTCGCACCTCGGAAATTCTGAGCAAACTTGCCTTGCACGCCGCCTATCTGGGCATGGTCTTCCATTTCGTTTCGTTGACCGAAGCAGTCCTGGCAACCGGACAGTTCGCCTCCGCCTCCATCCATAATTCCGAGTCGCTTTTGGCTTTCCTGATCATGGTTGTTTTCATGATTGCTTATATCGTTTATAAGACCACGACGCCGGGCATCGTAGTTTTTCCGCTCGTGTTTCTACTCACATTTGTCGCCGCGACCGGCCAGCAGCCGCTGGTTTTCGCCTCGCTCGTGGTGCGCCGCGGCTGGCTGGTACTGCACATACTGATGATCTTCACCGGGTACGCCGCGCTGTTTCTGAGCTTCGGTGCCAGCATTCTTTACCTGATGCAGGAGCGCGCGCTCAAATCGAAAAGCTCCAGCGGACTGTTTCTGCGTTTGCCATCGCTGCAGGTAATCGACGATATCGGCTACCGTTCTCTGATGCTGGGCTTTCCTTTCATGACCCTGGGCCTGATCGCGGGATCGGTGGTGGCCGAATCGGCGTATGGGAAGGTCGACTTTTTCGATCCGAAGATTCTCCTTTCGATATTGATGTGGGCGGTCTACCTTCTCATGGTGTACACGCGGCTCAATGCGGGTTGGCGCGGCCGCAGGGCGGCGATGCTCGCCAGCGTGGCGTTTGTGGCGGCCATCGTTGCCTGGATTGCGAACTACTTTAGTGGCATGCACAGGTTTATCGCGTCATGAAATTTCAACTCATTGGCGTGAACCATAAGACCGCGCCGGTCGAAGTGCGCGAGCGCCTGGCCGTTCCCGAGTCGCGCATGGCGGAAGCCTGCAAGAAGCTGGCGGAACATCCGGCCGTGAACGAGGGCATGATTGTTTCAACCTGCAACCGTGTGGAATTCATCGCCAACATGAAGAATGGCACCGGCGATTTGCGCGACTTTTTGCGCGATTATTTTCAGGTTGACCCCGTCCAGTTTGCCAGCCATCTCTACGAGTTTCGTGAAGACGATGCGGTGCGGCATATTTTTCGTGTGGCTTCAAGCCTGGATTCCATGGTGGTGGGCGAGCCGCAGATTCTGGGCCAGGTCAAGGAAGCCTACGCTACAGCCAGAGCCGTGGGCGCCGTGCGGGCGCAGCTGGATCAGTTGCTCACGCGCGCATTTGCCGTAGCCAAGCGCGTGCGCAATGAGACTGCCGTCGGATCGTCTTCGGTTTCGATTGCCTCG
This sequence comes from Terriglobales bacterium, assembly GCA_049589875.1. Lineage (GTDB taxonomy): Bacteria > Acidobacteriota > Terriglobia > Terriglobales > Acidobacteriaceae > Acidiflorens. The sequence continues at coordinate 47,519 of JBAWBR010000082.1, read as the reverse complement.
GTCGCCGTCGAGTTGGCGGAAAGAATCTTTGGCAGCCTGAACGGCAAGTGCGTGTATCTGGTCGGCGCTGGGAAGATGAGCGAACTGGCGGCGCGGCATCTGCTGGCGCATGGCGCGGCATCCATTTTCGTCGCCAACCGTACCTATGACCGCGCCATCCGGCTTGCCCAGAAATTCGACGGACAGGCAATCGAGTTTAGCCGCCTCTACGAGACTTGCGATCGCGCCGACATCGTTATTACTTCAACGGGCGCGCCGCACTTTATTTTCAACCCGGAACACGGTCGGCAATTTCTCTCGCGCCGACGCAATCGTCCGATGTTTTTTATCGATATTGCGGTGCCTCGCGACGTCGATCCGGAGATGAACAAGCTGGACGGCATCTTCGTGTACGATATCGACGACCTGCAGCAGGCGGTCAGTTCGCACGTTGCCGATCGCAAAAAGGAAGCGGAGAAGGCCGAGGCCATCGTCAACAGCGAAGTCGAAAAGTTTCATGTGCGACTGCAAACTCTCGACGTCGTGCCGACCATCGTCAGCCTGCAAGATCACCTGGAAACCATTCGCACCGCCGAGATCGACCGTGTTCGCGGCCGCCTGGGTTCAATGACCACCGAGCAGGAGATGGCGGTGGAAGCTCTAACCCGAGGGATCGTTAACAAAATCATGCATACTCCTATCAGCACTCTGAAGACGGCGGCCCGCGATCCGGAATCGACCACGGTGGTCGAGTTGGTCCGCCGGCTCTTTAATTTGCAGGATGGCAAGCAGCCGGGCTCCGGTTCTCCCCAAGATGGCGCTCATGCGAAAGACATCGTTGAACAAGAAGCGGTTGTTCGTACTACGTCGCGCCCCGGGGGCCCAAACTAATGGCACTCTTGCGCATTGGATCAAGAGGATCGCAACTGGCACTGTGGCAGGCCCATCATATTTCCGATTTGTTACGGGGTCAGGGCCATACTGTCGAACTGGAAATCATCAAAACGACTGGAGACAAGATCACCGACGTGGCGCTGGCCAAAGTCGGCACCAAGGGCATGTTTACGAAAGAGATTGAGGAAGCGCTCTTGGCAAATCGCGTTGACCTCGCGGTGCACAGCCTGAAAGATCTGCCGACCGGACTGGCTGCCGAATTTGAGATTGCCGCCATTACTACGCGCGAGAATCCGCGTGACGTTTTCTGTTCGGTGAAGTTTGCTGGAATTGAAGAGCTGCCGCCGCGCGCGAATGTAGGCACAAGCAGCCTGCGGCGGCAGGCGCAGCTCATGGCGATCCGCCCTGATTTGCAGATCCATCCTTTGCGTGGAAATGTCGACACGCGGCTGCGTAAACTGGAAGCGGGCGAATATGACGCGATCATTCTGGCGGCTGCCGGATTGAACAGGCTGGGTAAAACGCAACTTGTCCGCCAGGTGATCCCGGCGGAGATCATGACGCCCGCGGCAGGGCAAGGGGCATTAGGGATCGAAATTCGGCGCGGCGATAGTGCTACGCGTCGGTTGTTGGCATTCTTAGACGATGCGGCATCGCGAGCCACCACCACCTGCGAGCGCGCATTGCTCAATAAACTCGGCGGCGGATGCCAGGTTCCGATTGGCGCGTTTGCGGAGATGCGCGGCGGCAAGATTCATTTGAACGCTCTGGTCGCTCATCCCGACGGCACGAAGGTTTTGCGCGAAACGCGCGATGGAGAGGATCCTGTGCATCTGGGCGAAGAAGTCGGCGATACGCTTCTGGGTCGCGGCGGCGATGCTATTCTCGAAGAGGTGTATGGAGAGGGATTCGCGCTGCCGCAGCAACCATGAGTGGGTTCTGAGCCTTCATTTCGAGGCTCTCAGTCTCGATGCCCGCAGGTCGAAGCGAGTAGCGCAGTACTTAAGCATTCCTGACAATGAGTCTACGAGTGCTAAAGAAAGTATCTTTCCAGTCCCTTCCCCAATCAAGGCAGAACGTTTCATTTCTAAAATGAAAACTGAGAACTGAGAACGATTCATGCGCAAAGCGAACGAAAATCATCCTCTCACCGGAACCCGCATTCTTGTTGGACGAGCACGGCATCAAGCTGGCAGCTTATCATCCAGCCTGCGCAGCCTCGGCGCCAGGGTCATCGAGATTCCCTTCATTGAGATTCGCAAGCCGAAGTCGTTCGCTGCCATGGACGAGGCACTGAAGAACTTTACGGCTTACGATTGGCTGATTCTTACCAGCGTCAACGGCGTGGAAGCGATGTGGGAACGCATGCGGAAACTCCGAATTCCGCGCCGCAAGTTGAGCCGTTTGAAAATCGCGGCCATTGGGCCCTCCACAAAAAGAGCGATTGTGAAACATGGGCTGAAGGTCAAAATGATGCCCGAGGAATACGTTGCGGAATCCGTGGTGAAGGGGCTCCGCGATCAAGTAAGTGGCAAGCGCGTTCTGCTGGTGCGGGCGAAGGTGGCGCGTGATGTGATCCCAGATTCATTGCGCGAGGCTGGTGCGCACGTAGATGTCGTGGAAGCGTACGAAACGGTCGTGCCAGTAAAATCGAAAACACGCCTGCGGGAGTTGATGAAAGATAAGAATCGTCGGCCGCATGTGATCACGTTTACCAGTTCGTCGACAGTGCGAAATTTTGCCGCCCTTCTCGGTTCCGCAAAAGGCGCGGCTCTGAAGGGCATTCAATTCGCATCGATTGGCCCGGTTACATCGGCAACGCTCGCCGAACTGCATTTGCCAACTGCCATCGAGGCGCGCGAGTTCACAATGGGCGGGTTAATACGTGCGATTGTACTCGCGCGTTACGCTGAAGGGCCGGCATAGATTTCGCCGATCACGACTGAAGCAAAACGTCTAGGTCGAGGTCGATGAGATCCCAATCCTCGGGTCAGTCGCATCCAGATAAGACTGCAAGCGCGCTTTCCCCTCGGCCGGAAGGCCCGTAAACTCGATGCCATTACCTACGCCAGGATCGCAGGTCCGCACAATCCCCGAAATATTCATGTGGTAGGTGTCGATCCAGAAATCGAGCCGCACCACCGTGCCTGCCGGCATCGGCGACATGGATTCAACATAGCAGCCGTTTCCGCTCACATCGGTGGCATTGATGCGGGTGGGCGCTTTGATGCGCTCGTCGCGAAGCTCAATCGGCAGGCTGATTTTGTGGCGATGGAAATGGCGGCGATTGGACTGTGTAAACGTCACGGTCGCGCCATCGAGCGGGAGATAGTTTTTCCACGGGCATTCCTGCTCGGCCAGAAGTTTGATCCCTACCTGATTCTTCTTGGTCAGGTCGGTGCTCATGGCCCAGATCACGCTGCATCGCGCTTTCTTATCGTCGCACTGCACGCCGATCACGTCGCCCACCTTAAGCGCACATTCAACACCGGTGAGCAGCGCGCCGTCGGGGCTGATATTTTGCGCCCGGGCATGCTGATTAAACGGTCGACCGTCAAGACTCATGCCCCAGACACGCACCGGTAAATCGACGGTCATTCGGGGTTCAACGTGGTGTTCAGTCATAGCTCAGATGGATTGACTCACCTATGTCGCTCTAATCATAGATGATACCGCCATTGGTGTATCTACGAAATGACATAGTAGACGCGACTTGGCCGCCGGACACGCAATCTTTGACGTCAAGGAGTTTGATCGGCAAACTCACGATAGCTGAGCACACGAATTTTCTGCTCCTTCAGGAATTCCCTTAGTTCCGGAGAGGTCAGAAGGGCGCGCTCCCGCTCGCGCGATTCTATCAGTCGAGTCCGAACGGCTCGCAGATCCTGGTCGGCATACCCAGGATGGGAGACCAATTCCCATGTTCCTTCGGGCAGGCTGGTTAACGCCTGCCGCAGCAGCGCGCCGTCGAGGGCCCCGGTTTCGATGACTCCAATAACGCCGTCGGGCGAACGCAGCCCGGAGCGCTCCATTTGACGCCGAAACCGCCGCGCGAAGCTATTCAGAACACGCACCTGCCCATAGCGTTTAAGGAGAGTCCGCTTGCCCGCGAATTGCTGCGCCACGATCGCTTTGATCGGTACAAAAGGGCTGCGGATAATACGCACTCCGCAAATGCGCGCGGCGCGCAGCATGGCTGCCAGAATCTCGGGGAAAATATGTGTGTGTTTGTGCGAATCGAGATGGCTTACTTCGATTCCCGCTGCCTGAATTTTCTTGATCTGGGCGGTGATCTCCTCCACCAGTTGCTCCCGGTCGAAGCCGCCAAGCATGGCCCGCGCGGCAAACGCGGATAGGCTCGAATAAAACTGTTCGGGCTCGGCCGAGCGGATGGCAAGCAGCGTGTCGAGCCCAGAAGGCGTCGCGATTGGCGAGCCATCGACCAGCACAATGTGGCAGCCCACCGAAAGCTTGGGAAAATTCCGAGCCGCGTGCACCGCATCGTCAAAGGCGGCGCCGTTCGCCATCAGCGTGGCGGACGATACGATTCCATCCCGATGAGCCTCTATGATGGCGCGATTCACGCCCGCCGTCAGGCCGAAGTCGTCCGCATTAACGATTAACTGCCGCACTGGGAAAGTTTAACAGCGAAAAGGAAGGGTGGGTTTGACCGGCGGCGAAGCGTCCATTATTCTCACTAAAGGCCGCGCCGCATGAGCTCCACGAGGCCTATTCCATCCTCGATTTCTAAGAGGGCGGTTAGCTCAGCTGGTTAGAGCGCCTGCCTTACAAGCAGGAGGTCGCAGGTTCGAGTCCTGCACTGCCCACCATTTCAGACCGCCGTTCCACCAATTCTTGCCGCAAACCAATTTTCCGCTCGCGGATGTAGTTTAGTGATTGAAGTGCAACTGTACCCGGCAAATGCCATTTTTTTCGCGAATCCGCACGCGGTCGGCATATTGTCGAATCAGGTATCCGGCAAGCTGAGCGCTGCCAGCTTGCGTTCCCAGCTCTTCCACTGCGGGCATGGAGTCCGCAATCTCAATTGTGGGGCCGGCATATTCGATTTCCAGATCCAGCCGAAGCTCATCCCATGAAGTTTGCAGCGTGATGTCGGGCGAGCGAAGTGGCAGAAGGCTCAGGCTGTTGACCACCTCATAAGCGGCATCGGTGGAGCGGGTGACGATTTCCTTCCGCATACCCCAGGCCGAGCCCTGGTCGTCCATGAACTGGGTGATGGCATCGAAGTGATCGCGGCCGGCCTGCAACTTCAGGCTGCGATGTTTCTTGAGCCCCACACGAAACAGCAGGCTCAGGATCACCACCAGTACGGTGGCAACCGAAGTGGACGAACTGAAGATCGGCTTCAAGACTCCGGGCATGGTTCGGTAAATGTCCGGCACGATTTCGACACTCAGGCCAAAAATCAACGCGATCCCAACCGCGAAAATGCGGCGTGCGTCGAGCATTCGTGAGGTAAGCAGCTGAAGTCCACCCATGGTTATGAAGCAGGCGGAATAAATCAATACCGCACCGATCGCGGGGCTGGGCAATGCGGCTACAACAGTTGCTGCTTTTGGAAAAAATGCCAGCGCGCTGACCAGAAGTCCAAGAGGTAATGCTATGGCGCGGCTGGTGGTGCCTGCCGCGAGAGAAATTCCTATGCAGCTCGAGGATGTGTTCTGGCCAATGCCCCCCAGCACGCCGGAGATGGCGCTTGCCAGTCCGTTGGCGAAGACCCCTCCACTTACGGAACCCATGTCCGTGCGCTTCCATCCGCTGTCATTGGCCTTTTGGCAAAGCGTGGTATCGCCTACGGTTTTCAAACTTGCAGTGAGCGCGGCGATCAAAAACGCAGGCAAGAGCGCTAATTTGAACGAAAGCCCGGACGCGGCGCGTTGAGGGAAGCTCACAAACGCCGCTGGCATTTGCGCCATCAACTGCGAAGAGTGGAGCTCGCCGGCGAATGCCGCGGTGGCATAGCCGGCTGCAACGCCGATCAGCATGGGAAACAAGTGCAGCTTGCTCCGGGTCCAGATCGTCGGAATGATCATTGCGAACAACGTGACCACGCCGACCGTTAGGGCTCGGGGGTCCGGGACCGGATTGGCCTTAGAGTATCCGAAAAAGCGCACGCACCCCAGTGCCACTAGTTGTAATCCCGACATGGCGACCATCAAACCCGTCACTTCTGGAGGAAACAGCACGCGTAACCGGTGCACCACAGGCGCAACGCCCATGGCAGCGATGCCCGCCACCAGAAGCATTCCGAACATCAGAGAGTAGCCTCCGGCAAGCCCGGCCGCGATGACAGGCGGCAGATAGGTGAGGCTGCAAGTGAGGGGGCAGAGATAGCCGTTGCCGAAGCCACGTCTGGCCTGGACGATGGTTGCAATGCCGGAAGCGATCATTGACATGCGTATCAGGCTTTGCGCCTCTGCCGACGTGCCCCCAACCGCGCTTACCACCAGCACCACGTAAATCCAACCCACCGACATTGCGAAAAGATGCTGCGTGGCTGCAGCGATCTGGATCCCCATGGGTGGAATTTCATCCACGTCATAGATCAGATATGCGGGCTTCTTGCGGCCGGGGAGGGCGATGGGGCTGCGCCAGTCCCGCCAACGCTGGAGCCTTCGCGCGAACAGGGGAACCACGTTGGAACTGTTTGGAACCGGCAATCAGCCTCCATGGAAAGAAGTTGTTCTACGCTCGCAAAACGAGGATCGTATTCATCTATTGTTACCGGAATATTAAGAAGTAGAACAGGTAGTGGCTGAAGCCACTACCGTGGAACTGACGGTGCCGTTGTCTTTGCTTCAACGCGACGTGTGGTCTCGGACGTAATCCGACCATGTTCTGAATTTAGGCCGGAGAATTCTCGAGCGGGTGAGGAGACCCGAGACGAGGAGAACCTTGCAATCCTTGGAAAAACCGAATGCTACTGCGACAAAGAACTGGCCACTTGAGAGAACGCCGTGTTGGCGTTGCTTCCAATCAGGCGCACGGTCCCGATCACCAGCACCAGTATTACAGCTAACATCACGGCGTATTCGGCGATGTCCTGGCCACGCTCGTCGGACCAGATCTCGCGGAAAAATTTAAACAACATACAGCCTCCGGATGGTTTTAGACAAGAATCTCTAGCTGGCGTAGTGGCGTAGCGATCATGCCGATGCAGTAATAATGCCGTCTCCAATTCCTGTTGTCAAACGGCGAAGTCACAGGATTTCCACCGCAGGGAAAACGACACAAATGGCGCGGGCGCACAATTCCGCCACGGGCTATTTGTATGCTATTGGCCCTGCGGAATTTGTGCCGCGACAGATGTTGTCTGAACCAGTTGCTGCGCGGCTCGCGCAGTGAAGTCGACGACCCGGCTGGGAAACACTCCCAGATAAAGCGTGGCAAGCACGCAAATTGTCATGGCCAAAACCGCGGCAGGCGGAACTGCCGTCACCGGAACATCGCCGCGCGCCTCGCGCATGTACATCATGACGATGATCCTCAGATAGTAGTAAGCGCCGAGTGCGCTGTTCAGCACCAGAATGATTGCCAGGCCAACCAGTCCCGATTTAAGGGCCGAATTCAGCACATAAAACTTCGCGAAGAAGCCACCGGTGATCGGGATGCCGATCAACGACATCAGGAAAAATGTGAACGTGGCGGCCAGGACAGGCGATTTTTTCCCTAGCCCAGCGTAATCCTCGAGCGTCACATATTTTTCTTCCGCATTCGCGAAGTGGCTGACCACGGCGAATGCTCCCACGTTCATCGCGGCGTAGGAGGCGGCGTAGAACATTGCCGGTGAAGCTCCGAGTTCGCGATTGGCTGCGAAGGCGACGAGCAAATATCCCGCATGCGCGATGGAAGAGTAGGCGAGCAGCCGTTTGACGTTGTCTTGCAGCAATGCGCCCAGATTGCCGATCGTCATGGAAAGTACAGCTGAAATCCAAATCAGCCAGAACCAGCCGGGAGCGCCTGTTTCAATCAAAACCCGCAGTAACACGGCGAAGGCCGCGGCTTTCGGACCAGTGGACATCAGGCCCACGATGGGAGCGGGCGCGCCCTCGTAAACGTCGGGCGTCCACACGTGAAATGGCGCAGCCGCAACCTTGAATCCCAGGCCGATGAACATAAAAGCGACCGCCACATAAGGCAGAAGCTGATGATTGCCGGACGCCAGCGATTCGCGTATCACAGCGATGTTCGTGGATCCTGTAGCGCCAAACATCAGCGCGACGCCATACAAAAAGAATGCGGTCGCAAACGAACCGAGCAGGAAGTATTTCAGCGAGGATTCGCTGCTGGCCGCATCCCGGCGTCGGAAGCCAGCCAGAACGTACGTAGAGATGGACGAGATCTCAAGCGCAATAAAGACGAGAACCAGTTCCACCGCCGACGACATGAGACACATGCCCACCGTGCAGAAAAGAATCAGCCCGTAATATTCTCCGGCGCGAATCCGCTGCACGGCCATGTATTCGTAGGAACTCAGAACCACCACTGCGGCGATCGCGGTCACAAGAACATGAAAGAAAACGCTGAAGCCATCGACGCTCACCATGCCGGAGAAAGCAAGTCCCTGGTGAGCAGCCATCACGAACGTGGAGAGGAGCGCGCCCAGCGAGCCAATCAACGCAATGGTTCCCAGCGGCTTCTGGCTGCGGTCTTCGTCCAGTAGGGGGTCGACGAGCATGACAATGATGCCGAACACGGAGAGAACGAGTTCGGGCAGAATCCGGAGATAATCTTCAACCGGTGGCGCGACGATACTTATGGGAAGCTGAAGGGCAGGCAGGAAGTGGAATACGGTCATCATTGTTACTGTCACTGTCCCACCACCTTAGCCGCGAGCTGCGCAACCGGAGCGAGCGCCGCCTGAACTGCGGGGTCAATCGCTCCCAGCCATAGCAGCGGAGCGACACCCATAACTAGTGCGGCAACGGCAATCGGCACTAGCGCCGTTTTTTCGCGCAGATTAAGGTCGGGCAAGGTTTTGTTGACCTCGTGCGTGACTTGTCCATAGAAGACGCGCTGGTACATCCAGAGCAAATAGCCGGCGCTCCAGATCACGCCGGTCGCGGCCAGGATGCCGTAGATGGGCTTAGCCTGGAATGCGCCGCTCAGAACCAGGAACTCGCCGATGAAGCCATTCATCAGAGGCAGTCCGATTGAAGCAAGAACGGTAACAAGAAAGAAGGCCGCATATTTCGGCATGGGCGTCGCGAGGCCACCGAACTCGGAAATTGTATAAGTATGGCGGCGCTCGTAGAGAATGCCCGCCAGCATAAAAAGGCCGCCGGTGGCGACGCCATGAGCGAGCATGACAAACATCGCGCCGTTCAGTCCGGCCGTGGTAAAGCTGAAGATTCCAAGAACCACAAATCCCAGATGGCTGACTGAAGAATAGGCGATCAGCTTTTTGAGATTCGGCTGTACCAGCGAAACCAGCGCGCCATAGATAATGCCGATCAGAGCGAGAACCATGATCCAGGACGCGTTGCGGTGTGCCTGCTCGGGAAATAAGCCCAGATTAAAGCGCAGCAGGCCGTAGGTGCCCATCTTCAGCAATACACCAGCCAGCAGCACCGAGCCCGCGGTGGGCGCCTCAACGTGAGCATCCGGCAGCCACGTATGAAGAGGGAACAGTGGAACCTTGACGGCGAAAGCAACAAAAAATCCAAGAAACAGCCACTGCGCAGCTGAGGCGAAGCCCGGCACCGCCCCGTTGCGAATCGCGCTCTGGATGACCACAAAATCAAAGCTGCCGACTTTCGCGTAAAGCCAAAGAATTGCAGCTAGCATAAACATCGACCCGATCATGGTGAAGAGGAAATACTTCACCGCGGCGTAAACCTTGCGTCCGTGGCCATACATGCCGATGAGTAACGCCATCGGTATAAGCGTCGCTTCCCAGAAGAAGTAAAACAGGAACAGGTCAAGGGCCGTAAATACGCCGATCAGCGCGGTTTCGAGCAACAAAAGCAGAATGAAAAATTCCTTTACGCGTTCGTGGATCGAAGTCCAGGAAATCAGCACGCAGAGCGGCGTGAGGAACGTGGTGAGCACGATGAGCCAGACGGATATGCCGTCAATGCCCATGTGGTAATGGATGTTCGGGCTCGTGATCCAAGGCTGATCGATTTGAAATTGGAAGCCAGGCTCATTGCGGTGAAGATGCACGGGCAGGTGCAACGAAGCCACAAATGCCAGCAACGTGATAACCAGCGCGAATACTTTGATGTCGCGATCCCGACGAGGAATCAGAAGAATAAGAACTCCTCCAATCGCCGGAATGAAGGTGACTAGAGAAAGAATGATCGGATTAAAGGCCGCCGTGTTCATCGAATTCCCATCCAAACCATATAAGCGATCACGACCGCTCCACCAGCGGCAACCCAGCCGGCATAGGACCGCAAATTCCCAGACTGCATATGGCGAGCCTCGTCGGATACCTCGCGCGCGGCGTCGGCGGAATTGTTGACGGCTGCATCGATTATTCCTTGATCCACGCCCTTCCAGAGAATGGTTGTCGAGCCATCGATGAGCGGCCGGACAAACAAAATGGAATAAAGTTCATCGACGTAATATTTATTGACGACCGCTTTATAAAGGCCGCCAAGCTTCTCGGCAATACGCGCCGGCAGTTGCGGACGGCTGCTATAGAGTAGATGAGCCAGCAGCCAGCCAAGAGCCGCAACGCTTACCGAGATAGCCATCAACAAATATTCTGTCGACTTTTCACCGGCCTCGCGAACGGGCTCGTTGAGTCCGGCCTTGAATACCGGATCGAGAAAGTGTTCAAACCGATTCCCTAATCCAACGAAGCCGCCAAACACAGACAAGATGGCGAGAACAACCAGTGGTCCCAGCATCACCCACGGGCTTTCATGCGGCTCGCCGTGGCCGTGACTGTCATGTCCGTGAGCGTCGTGCGCATGTTTGTCGTGCATCGCGTGAGCGTCCGCCGATTGCCGCCTGACGTCATGGACCGAGGGACCTCCCCGGTAATCGCCGCCAAAAGTCATATACATCAGGCGGAACATATAAAACGAGGTAATGAAGGCAGTCACGACGCCGATCAGCCAATAGACCCAGCTCACTCCGAATGCCTGGGCGAGAATTTCGTCCTTCGACCAGAACCCGGCCAGCGGCGGAATGCCGGCGATAGCCAGTGTCGCAATGCCCATGACGGTGAACGTCCACGGCATGTAGAGCCGCAGGCCGCCCAACTTGCGCATATCCTGCTCGCCGCCGACGCCGTGAATCACCGATCCTGCCGCCAGGAAAAGCAGTCCTTTGAAGAACGCGTGCGTCATCAGATGGAAGATGCCGGCCGAGAAGGCTCCCACGCCGCAAGCCATGAACATATAGCCGAGCTGCGAGACGGTGGAGTAGGCGAGAACTTTCTTGATATCGGTCTGCGCGATGCCGATGGTCGCCGCGAAAAGCGCGGTCAACGTGCCGATGATGGCCACGACCGTAAGGGCGGAAGGCGCGCGTTCAAAAATCACGTGCGAACGCGCCACCATGTACACGCCAGCCGTCACCATCGTAGCTGCGTGAATCAGAGCGGAAACCGGCGTGGGGCCTTCCATGGCGTCGGGCAGCCAGACATAAAGAGGAATCTGAGCCGATTTGCCGCAAGCACCCACCATCAGCAGCAAGCCAATCGCGGTCAGCAAGCCCGCGCCAGCCGTCTCAGGCGAAAGCGGTTGAATCTTTGCAAACAGAGCAGGGAAGTCGAGCGTGCCAAAATGCTCGATCAGCAAAAAAAGAGCGATCAGAAAACCGAAGTCGCCAATGCGGTTGACGATGAATGCCTTCTTACCCGCGGCTGCGGCCGAATCCTTGGTGAACCAGAAGCCGATCAGCAGATACGACGCAAGGCCCACGCCCTCCCAGCCGATGAACATCATCAGGTAGTTCTTCGCCAGGACGAGCGTCAGCATGAAGAACATAAACAGGTTCAGGTACGCCATGAAGCGGTAGTAGCTCTCGTCATCCCACATATAACCGACGGAATAAATATGAATGAGAAAGCCGACGCCGGTGACGACCAGCATCATTACCAGCGAAAGCTGATCGAGGTAAAAATCGAAATCGACGCTGAAACTGCCTGACCGCAGCCAATGCGCGAGGTGGAAGTAATAAGGAGCGGAAGCCGAAGAGAATCCGAGCGCGATCCACAGGGCCAGAAGAAATGCCGCGCCGCAAAAAGTGAGCGCGACCGCCGAAATCGCTTTCTTCGACGACCGGCGTCCGAAGAAGCCATTGATCGCCGCCCCGGCGAGCGGAAGAATCGGAATGAGCCAGAGATACTTGTTCGGCGTCATAGCTTGAGCAGGTTCACCTGATCGACGTTCAAAGTTTCACGCGTGCGGAAGACCGCAATGATGATGGCGAGACCAACCGCCGCTTCCGCAGCGGCGACCACCATCACAAAAAAGACAAATATCTGCCCGCTCAGCGAATGCCACTGCGCGGCGAACGCCACGAAGGAAAGATTCACTCCGTTCAACATCAACTCAATCGACATAAAAATGGTGATGATGTTGCGCTTGATGAGAAAGCCAAGCACTCCGCACGTGAACAGAATGCCGCTGAGCACCAGGTAATAAGAAAGAGGAACCATCTCCCTTAGCGCTCCTTTCCTGCGCCAACGAGTTCTGGCGCTTCCTGCCGCGTCTCACGCGGTTGGCGCTTTGCAATCGCTTCCGGCTTGCTTGCGAGAACCACCGCTCCCATGATGGCAATCAGAATCAGAACGGATGTGATTTCAAAGGGAAGCAGAAACTGGCGAAAGAGCAGGCGTGCGATCTCCTGCGGGCCGCCATAGAGAGAGCCGATCGCAACCGAGCTGGTGTTCGCGCGGAAAAGTAATACCCACGCAACCAGCACCGCGCCGATGAGCACGCCGGGAACGCCGAGAAGGATCGCAATCCGGCTGCCCTTTGTGCGATCTTCAGCCCCCGCATTCAACAGCATGATGACGAAGATGAAGAGCACCATGATGGCGCCGGCATAGACGATGACCTGCACCGCCGCAACAAACTCCGCGCCGAGCAACAGGTATTCGGCCGCGAGCGATGCCATCACCACGATCAGCGACAGCGCGCTGTTGATGGGATGGCTCTGCGCCAGCAGGCTGATCGCGCCCGCTACGCAAATCGTGCCGAAAAATAGAAATAGAATTAAGTGCAGCATTTTCTTTGCTAAGTACCCGGTACTCAGTCTCCAGTACTCAGAGATAGTACTGGCCACTGACTACTGCCTTTACGACGTCAACGCCACATACAACGCTGTAATCACGATGTTCCCAACCGCTACCGGCAGCAGGAACTTCCAGCTAAACGCCATAAGTTGGTCATAGCGGAAGCGGGGCAATGTCCAGCGCACCCAGACGTACAGAAACATGAAAAAGAAAACCTTCAGGCAAAACCAGAATATGGGCAAAACCATCTGCAAGATGGCCGGACCGAATATTGGGCCGAGCCATCCCCCGAAGAATAGCAGCGTGGCCAGGCAGGCCACCGTCACCATGTTGGCGTATTCGGCCATAAAGAACATGGCAAACTTCATCGCGCTGTATTCCGTGTGATAGCCGGCAACCAGTTCCGATTCCGCTTCCGGCAGATCAAACGGAGTGCGATTCGTTTCCGCATACGCTGAAATTATGTAAGTGAAAAACGCCAGCGTCCCAAACGGAAAGTAGAAAAAATTCCAGTGAAGATGCGCCTGCGATTCGACAATCGTGCGCAGGCTAAAGCTGCCGGATTTGATCAGCACCGGAATCAGCGACAGGCCGAGAGAAACTTCATAACTGATCATCTGCGCGCTCGCGCGCAGGCCGCCGAGCAAAGAGTATTTGTTATTGGAGGCCCAGCCCGCCAGCGCAACGCCATAAACGCCCATCGACGTGATACCCAGGACGATAAGCAGGCCAATATTGAGATCGGTAATTTGAAAAGGCGTATCAATCGCCGGAATCGTAAACCAGTGTCCCACGCTGATTGCGGGCGTGTTCAGCGAGTTGCCGAACGGAACCACCGAAATCGATGTGATGGCGAAGACCACCGCCAGAATCGGCGCCGCAATATAAATCGGCTTGTACACGTGCGGCTGTGTCAGGTCTTCTTTGAAAATAAACTTCACGCCGTCCGCCAGCGGCTGCAGCAGGCCGAATGGGCCGACCCGCGTGGGTCCCCAGCGGTTCTGAATGCGGGCGGAGACTTTGCGCTCCAGCCATACGCTATACGCCACCGCCGTGAGCAGTATGCCAATCACGACCGCGGACTTGATGACCGAAATAATCAAAAATAAAGTTATGCTCAACGGCTCGTCCGTTCTTTCCTTGTTCTCGTGTGGCGCGGGCGCCCTCGCCCGCGTGCCTTTGACCTAACCTGCTTCAGTCCGCGGCCACTTCCGCTTCCGCGGGTTTATTCTCCATCACCGAATTCAGAGTCTTCGAATACCGCCCCAGCGTGCCGGAGCTGAACAGATCGTCGTTCGCCGGAGAAATGAGTTTCGGATCGTGACGCACGCTTGCACCGCAAGACGCAACTTCCAGGTGCTGGTCGTTGCCCGCCAGCAAATTCACGCGCGACACATCGTAACCGGCGACCACGCGTTGAATTTCATCCAGAATCGCCATCGGGTCGAATGGAGTCATCTTCGGTTCGAGATTATGCGCTTCCAGCCAAACCGCGTGCTGGTCCGCTTCGCCGGATTGCGCCCCGCGCGTTTGCCCCATGTCGGAATGTGTTCCGCCGCCGAACGGCACCAGGCCGTGAACGTCAAAGCCCATCGCATCGGCGATGCGGACGATCATCTCGAAATCAGCCTTCACGCCGCTGATCTCGCCCGCTTTTTTCACCAATTGCAGATCGCCGGCAGTATTGGTGCAGGTGCCGGATTTTTCGTAGGCGTTCGCTGCCGGCAAAACCACGTCGGCGATGTTCGCGGTTTCAGTCAGGAACATGTCCTGCACGACGACGAAGCTTTTCGAAAATGCGAAGGGATCGACCCCTAACCGCCCGATGGGATTCGAGCCGACCACATAGAACGCTTTCAGCTTGCCCGCTTTTGCAGCATCGATCATCTCGGGCAAGGTCAACCCTTTTTCAGCAGGGAGCGCGCCCCACTCGTGGGCGAGTTTTTTCGGATTTGCGACCGGCTCGTAACCCGGCAGCAGATCGGGATACAAACCCATGTCGCTCGCACCGCGCGAGTTCGAGTAATCGGCCAGGCAGATCAGTTTGGTGCCGGCAAACGACGAAGCAAAAGTTGCGATCTTCTCGATTTCAGATCCGCGCAGTTCGGACCCGAACACGATCACGAGATTCTGTTCGGCCTTGACCTTGTCCCGCAACGAAATCCAGGCCTCGCGATTGGTAACATCGGTGACCAGCGAGTCGAGTTGCGAGTCGTCTCCAGCGAGGAACGCGACCGCTTTCGATTCCGATCCCGCTGGGAGCATGCCGAATGCGGCAGCCTGACGGCGCAGCTTGATTGGAACGGAATTGATGACGTAAAGCTTCGCGCGGCGCAGGCGGACGTTGGTCCGAATCTGCCAGCCCAGAAGTGGATGCTGGTTCGTCGGATCGTTTCCGATCAACAAAATCGCGGGCGCCGTCAGCACGTCGCGCATCGACGCGGTCTTACCCGGCTTGCCATGTAACGCCGCCGCCAGGGCAGGGAAGTCGGCGGTGCGATGATGATCTATGTTGTTGGTCTTCAGCACCACGCGCGCAAATTTTGAAAGCAGGTAATTTTCTTCATTGGTGGTCCGGGTCGATCCGACTACGCCGATTGACTGGCCGCCATGCTCGTCGCGAATCTCGCGCAAGCGCTTGCCAATCGTTTCCAATGCTTCTTCCCACGTCGACGGAGTGAGCTTGCCATTCTTGCGGATGAGCGGCTGCGTCAAGCGCTCTGTACTGTGCGCAAAGTCGAACGCATAGCGTCCTTTAATGCAGAGGAAATCGTTATTGATGCCGCTTTTGTCGCGGTTGTCGCCGCGCACAATCTCCATGCCGGTATCGCAGCGCCGCACACCAAGCGTGGTCTTGCAGCCGTCGCCGCAGTGCGTGCAGACGGTATCGACGTGGTTCATCTCCCACGGACGCGTCTTATAGCGATACGCGCCGGAGGTAAGAGCGCCGACCGGGCAGATGTCTATGCACATGCCGCACTCTTCGCACTCCAGATGATCTTCTTGATTTGGCGCAATGATCGAACTCACCCCGCGGTTCTGTACGCCCAGCGCCCACACATCCATGCCCTCGCCGCATACGCGCACGCAGCGGTAACACAAAATGCAGCGCGGACGGTCGAAGTAAACCACCGGCGACCACTGCTGTTCCTCGCGATGATTCTTCACCTCGGTGAACTTCGATTCGGATGCGCCGTAGGAGAACGCCATATCCTGTAACTCGCACTCGCCACCCGCATCGCACACAGGGCAATCGAGCGGATGGTTGCCCAGCAGCAATTCGACCATCGCCTTGCGAGCCTGCCGGACTTCGTCGCTGTCAGTCGCTACAACCATGCCCTCGGTAACGACCGTGGTGCAGGCCGTCTGCAACTTGGGCATTTTTTCGATCTTCACGACGCACATGCGGCACGCGCCTTGCAGTGAGAGGCCGGGGTAATAACAAAACGAGGGCACTTCGATGCCCGCGTTCTTGCAGGCGTCGATGAGCAGCGATCCGGCCGGAGCCGTGAGCTTTTTTCCGTCGACAGTGAGAGTTACGTTAGCCATTTGGTAATTTCGTAATCGGGTAATTTTGTAATTTGACTACCGCCCTACTCCCCGGCCCGTACGCTGCGATGCCGTGAACAACGCGCTAAATTCGTGGGCCTCCGCCAAAATCAGTTCCAATTTCCTCGGTTTGACGATCCCGCAATCGCCAGGCATTTCGAGCCAAAATACGGTTTCATCCGCTTCTTCAACTACGATACCAATCCTGGCGATCCACTCTGCCTTCGACCGGGCCCGGCAAGCGGCTCGATAATTCGCCGCCACTCCTGTTCCGCTTCGCAGCAACTGCTTTCCAGGAACCTGCGCATCCGTTTTGTACGGCAAGGTCTTGTAAGCACCACAACCCGAACCGCAAAAGCTTTTGTCCGATCTCGCAGCTGCTCTTGTTGCGACGGCATCAGGTTCACAGATTACAAAATTACCCGATTACCAAATTACAAAATGCTCATACCGCGGGCACTACGCCAGCGCAGGCTCCGCCGCCTTTTCAAACGCGCACGGCTTGCCTTCCAGATGATCTTCGAATTCTTTTCTAAACTTTTTTACGAACGCCATCGTCGGCATCGCGGCAGCGTCTCCCAACGGACAGAACGTCTTGCCCAGCATGTTCTCTGCCAGGTAATAAATGTTGTCGATATCCTTCTTCACGCCGGCGCCGGCGTGGAACCGTGTCAGAGTTTTCTTCAGCCAGTCCGTGCCCTCGCGGCATGGAATGCACCAGCCGCAGCTTTCATGCTGATAGAACTTGATCGTCCGCAGAGCAAACTTCACGATGCATGTCGTGTCGTCGAGTACGACCACTCCGCCTGAGCCAAGCATCGATCCTGTCTTCGCCACCGAATCGAAATCCATGGCCACATCGATTTCTTCCGGCAGCAGCACCGGAGTCGAAGATCCGCCAGGGACGACCGCCTTCAACTCGCGATGGTTGGGAATGCCGCCGCCCACTTCGTAAATCATCTTCTTGAGGTTGTATCCCATGGGCAACTCATAAACGCCGGGCTTGTTCAGGTGCCCGCTGAGGCAGAACAGGCGCGTGCCGCCGTTTTTCGGTGTGCCCAGCTTCGCGTACCAGTCGGCTCCGCCAAGAATAATGTGCGGAACAGCAGCCAGAGTCTCCGCATTATTAATGACCGTCGGTCCGCCCCACAGTCCGACAACGGCAGGGAAGGGAGGCCGGATGCGCGGAATGCCGCGCTTGCCTTCGAGCGATTCCATCAGCGCGGACTCTTCACCCACTTCATACGCTCCAGCGCCGCCATGCCAGAAAATATCGAGATCGTAGCCGCTGCCGAAGATATTCTTGCCGAGAAATCCCTTCGCGTACGCGTCCTTGATCGCTTTCTGCATAATCACAGAGAGATAGCGATACTCGCCGCGAATGTAGATGTACCCGCTATGCGATCCGACCGCGATGGCCGCGATCATCACGCCCTCGATCACGGAATGCGGGTCGTGCTCAAAAATCAGGCGATCCTTGCATGTCCCCGGCTCGCTCTCATCGCCATTGCACAAAACGTACTTCGGCTTGGCTGATTCCTTGGGAACGAACGACCACTTCATCCCGGTCGAAAATCCTGCGCCGCCTCGCCCGCGCAGGCCGGAGGTCTTGACCTCATTAATGATCGCGTCCGCGCCCATGCCAAGCGCCTTCTGCACGGCTTTGTAGCCGTCCAGTTCAAGGTAGCGGTCGATGTTCGTCGCGCCCTGGCCAAAGCGCTTCGAGATCACGCGTACTTCATCGGGATGTGAAACCAGGTAAGCCATTTGAAATTGGTAATTTCTAATTGGTAATTGAAAACCGCAACCTTCAAATGCACAAGCGGTTTGTGCCTTTCAATTGCAAATTACAAATCACAAAATGTTATTGCGTTCCCTTCTTCTTATACTCGTCCAAAATCTTGTCCATCTTCTGCGGCGTCAGATTCTCATGAAAATCGTAATTCACCTGCGCGGCCGCGGCCCAGCTACAGGCTCCAATGCACTCGACTTCTTCGAGCGAAAATAATCCGTCGGGCGTGGTGCCTTTGTGGCCGATGCCTAACTTCTTCTTGCAGTGGTCCAGAAGTTCCTCGCCTCCGCGCAACATGCAGGCGATATTTGTGCACACCTGCACGTTGTATTTGCCGCGCGGCTTTGTGGTCAGCATGGAGTAGTAGCTGATCACGTTGCGCACATCGAGTTCAGTCAGGCCCAGCCGCTGCGCCAGCTCGGCGATCACCTCGTCGCTGAGATGCCCGACCTCATCCTGAGCATAGAGCAGCGTGGGTACAAGCGCCGAGCGCTTGGTCGGATAATGCGTGAGCATCTCCGCGAACCGCGTTTCGAATTCTTCAGAAAACCTCATGATTTGTAATTTGCAATTTCTGATTTGTAATTGAAAACTCTAAGCTCGCGATGCCGTCTTTCTCGCCGACACCAGCGTCGCCGTAAAAATTGCCGTCAGTTCCTTCGATTCCTTCATCAATTCTGCCAGGAGCGCCACTTTGACGATCTCCGCATCTCCCAGCATTTCCAGCCAAAAACCTGTTTCGTCCGCTTCTTCAACAACAATTCCAATTCGCGCAGCGAACTCAGCCTTCGATCGAGCTCGACAAGAGGCTCGATAGTTGGCCGCGACCGAGGTGCCGCATCGCAACAACTTTTTACCCATGACCTGCGCATCGGCGGTATGAGGCAGCGACCGGTACAGCCTGACTACTCGTAACGCAAATGCCTTCGTCCGAGAGCGCAATTCCTCGGGTGTCATAGGCTTTTCAATTACAAATTACAAATTACCAATTGCAAATGTTCTACCGGTCAATATCTCCCAGCACAACATCGATGCTGCCCACGGCCGCAACCACGTCGGCGATCAGCGCACCCTCGCACATTTTGGCCAGCGTCTGCAGGTTCGCATACGAGGGCCCGCGCATGTGCACGCGATACGGTTTCGCCGTGCCGTCGCTGACAATGTAATAGCCCATCTCGCCGCGCGGCGATTCCACCGCCTGATAAACCTCGCCCGCCGGAACCGCAAAACCTTCAGTAATGATCTTAAAGTGATAGATGAGCGCTTCCATCTGCGTCTTCATCTTCTCGCGATCCGGTAGCACCACTTTTGGTGCATCGGCTTTTATCGGTCCTTCGGGCATGCCGGCCAGCGCCTGCTGCACCATCCCAATCGATTCGCGCAGCTCCTGCACCCGGCAAACATATCGTGCAAATACATCGCCTTCCGCCTGAATAGGAACCTTGAACTTGAAGTGTTCGTAGCCCGTATACGGAGCGTCGCGGCGCAAGTCGATGTCAACTCCGCTGGCGCGCAAAGTTGGGCCGCAGGCGCCCAGCGCAATCGCGTCTTCCGCGCTCAACCGCCCCACGCCTTTCGTCCGCATCAGAAAGATCGGATTCCCTGTCAGCAAGCCTTCGTATTCGTCGACGTTGCCCAGGAATCGGTCGGCGAACTTTTTTACCTTTTCGAAGAAGCCCAGCGGCGGTTCCAGGGCCAGCCCGCCAATGCGGAAGTACGAGGTCATCATCCGCTGGCCGCTCACCATTTCAAAGAAGCGCAGGATATCCTCGCGCTCCCGGAAGCAATATAAGAAGACCGTCATCGCCCCCAGGTCCATGGCGTGCGTGCCCAGCCATACCAGGTGCGAATTGATGCGCGTGAGTTCGTTCATCAAAACCCGCATCCACTGCGCCTTCGGAGGAATCTCCAGCCCTAGCAACTTTTCCACCGCCAGGCAGTACGTCAGATTGTTCGTGAGCGGGCAAAGATAATCGATACGGTCCGTCAGCGGCACCACTTGCTGATAGAACTTCGCTTCGCAAGTCTTCTCAATGCCAGTGTGGAGATAGCCGATCTCCGGCCGCAGCCGAACTATAGTCTCGCCATCAATTTCGAGGACCAACCGCAGCACTCCGTGCGTCGACGGATGTTGCGGCCCCATGTTCAGGACAACAGTCGTGTCCTGGTTCGATTGGGCAAGGCTGGCGGGGGTGGGCATGATTTACCGGTAGCCTTCCACGGGATAGTCCTTCCGCAAGGGATGGCCTTCCCAGTCATCGGGCATCATGATGCGTTTCAGGTTGGGGTGTCCCGTAAAGCGGACGCCAAACAAATCGAACACCTCGCGTTCGTAGTGATTCGCCGAGGGCCAGACGGAAGTCACCGATTCAATTGCCGGGCTCGAACCATCCAGACGAACTTTTAAACGAATACGTTCCTTCTTCGCAATCGACAGCAAATGATAAACAACTTCAAACCGGGGGTCGTTCGGATACCAATCTACGCAGGTGAGGTCGGAAAGATAATTGAAAGGGCAATCGTCATCGTCGCGCAGAATCGCGCAAGCCTCCCGGATGAAGGCCTTCTCGAGCCATACCGTCAGCTCATCGCGGTCGAACTTCGCCTCGGGCACCGCAGCCGGATTCCAGTCCAGCATCCGGGCAAGCGCGGGATGCGACCTGAGCTGCTCGATATCGGTAATCGGGGGAGCGAGAGCCACTAAATGTCTCCCCGTCTGGGATGGCTCAATCCCCAGTCAAGCGCGCCTTTTTTCCATACGTAGAAAAGGCCAACCAGGACGATGCCGATGTACACAATCATCTCCCAAAAGCCAAACATCTTCAGTTCGCGCAGAATCACTGCCCAGGGATAAAGGAAGACCGCTTCAACATCGAACAGGATGAACAGCATGGCGACCAGATAGAACTTTACGGAAAACCGTCCGCGCGCATCGCCGATAGGCTGCACGCCGCATTCATAGGGAGACATTTTCGCGCGGCCTGGTTTGTGCTGGCCGATTAGCCAGGAAAGCGTCACAATTGCCGCAGCAAGTCCCGTAGCGATGCCGAAATGCATCAGGAGGGGCAGGTAGCGAGCGAAATAATTGTCTGGCATAAGAAGAGCTATATATAATTCGCGCCAAGCACAACCAGTAAACTCTCTAGATTAGTTACTGGTTGCTGGGAGTGTCAAGCTGTACGCGTTGAAACCGCGGTTGTGTTCTTGAAACTGCAACAGCGGAGAGCAAGGGAAAGCCGGGTCGCATGATTTTTGGATTCAACACGGATGTTCGCCACGACGACACCATCTACCATGTGCAGAGTGAGGCGCGCGAGAGCGAGCGTCTGCTCCAGACGCAGGTTTTTGTTCGCGGACGCTGCATCGGCAAACGAGCCATTTCCTATGCTGCCATCGCGGAAAGCGGACATGTCCGCCAGAATCCCGCCGATGCCGATACCGCCGAGCACATCATCCCCCAGGAAAATCCAAATTCCGCCGCTGCTCAGGGCGCCGTTCAGAACACAGCTCAGAGTTCCGTTCAAAGCGAAGATCAGGAAAAGGAAAAGATGCTCCGCGAACTGCACCGCGAAGTCCTCGAGGCAATTCGCGAAGGCAGGCTCGATTCCATTCTCGACAAGCGCGAGTCCGCGGAAACGCTGGCGGCGATCAAGGAACTGGACCTGCAATGGACCAATGCGGACTCCGTGCATTCGGAAGGATCTCTGATCATGAATATCAAGGTGACAGAGGCCGGAACTCCGGTCAAAGGTGCGCGTTTGACGTTGCGGCTTTTGCGCCCCAACACAGCTCCTTATTATGCGCAGGTTCTCTCCGATGCCGCGGGCAATGCCGAGATGAGGGTTCAGGTAGATGAAGCGTCTCTGTCCTCTGCGTCCGTGCTTGTGCAACTCAGCTTCGAGGGGCGCACCGTCACGCGCAAATTTCAACTGCGGCCGGCCGGGTAACGCAGGCGGGTACTATCAGCCGATAGAGCGCCACATGTTTCTTAAATTTTGAGCATTTCGATTCCCATGACCCTGACCATCAATGGCGAGAGCCGCGAGTTCGCCGCGCCAACTCTGAGCGCGCTCATCGAGCAGCTGGGCATGAAGCCAGATCGCGTCGCCATTGAACTGAATCGCCAGATCGTTCCCCGCGACCGCTGGCCGCAGGCACAACTAAAAGATGGCGATCAGTTGGAGATCGTTCACTTCGTCGGCGGCGGAGGAATGAATGCCGGTGCCGCGCTGCGCAGCGCAAAATAATTATAGGGACTTGAAAATACTGCTTCCCGCATGCTGAACTCGGTGATGGTGATGAACGCCATCAGGCAAAGCAGCACCGCCGCCGCAGATGCGCCCCTGCCAACCCGCTTCACCAGAAATTCCATTCCGCTCGCATACATCAGAACAAATGGCAGCAGGGCGCCCGAGATGATTCGCCCCGAGAGAAAAAAAGGATGCTCTTGTGACGGATAAAAGCATTGATGAAAATCAAAAGGCAGCGAGATCGCGGCCATAAACAGGATCGAAGTGACAACCAACATCGGCGCAGTAATCTCCGCGAAATGCTGCGTGGGCGTGCCGTCCTTCCAGTCGCGAAATACTTGCACTGCGAACGCAGCCACCAGAACCACGGAAGAGATCAGATAAAACCAGTCCGCCACCGGCCAGCGCATCGGTTGCAGATGCCAGACATACTCTCCGCGCCAGAATCTCTCTCCCAGATTTGTAAGAAAATAAAATAGCCCGCCAAAAGAGAAGAGGGGATGATGGAAGATCTCACCCACAGGTTTCATCGTCCATCCCAGGGCCGCGATCTTAGCGCGCGATCCGGTGAGATCGCCCATCGCGGCGCGGTTATGAAGCATCCAGATCAAAGGCAATGCAAGCGATGCGAACAGTGCCCCCGATGCGATCGCGATTTTTGCTAACGGCTTGGCCGCAGATTTGCGCGCCCAGAACCACAACGTCACCGCGAGCGCCGCATAAAGCACGCAATTGGAAACATTGACCAGAAAGCCGAGCGCGACCAGGAGAGCTGCAACGGCCAACCGCCACGCTGCATGTTCTTTTTCAACCGCCTTAACCATCCATAACAGCGTAAGCGCAGTGATCGGCGCTGAAAATACGTCACGGTTGATACCAAAATAAACATCCTGCGGAAAAACGGCCAGCAGCGCCGGCACGCCAAGCCACAAAAACATTCTTCCGGGAAATACGATCCGCACGAAGCGATACGAGGCCCATACCAACAGAACGTACGCGGCCGGATTGAGAAGCCGTATCCAGTAAGCGAGTTGCCAACCCTGCATCCCCAAAGCCTCTCCCACGCGATACCAGCCCGCGGCCGCCAGATAATAAAGCGGCGTGGATTGGGCCTCGAAATTGGGACTTTTTAGCCATGTTCTAAACCTGGATGCAACGTAAGGATAGTTTTCCCGTGAAACATGGTATAGAGGATCGTCAAGATGGAATTCCTCCATTTGCACTTTTGTAGTCAAGTATTCCGGCGCTGTGTAAAGGGAGAAAAGTCTGGCCGTCTCAGCATCGGGAAGAGGCAAATCCTTGCCTGGCCAATGCCCTTGCGCGTACATCCGAATCGACATCAAGTGCGCTTGTTCATCGACGTTGTTGAATAAAGGAAAAGCCAAAGCAAAGACCAATATCCGCAAGCCTGCATAAACACAGAGCAGCGCAACAATGCGACTGCTATGGGCGCGCAGAAATTCCTCCAAGCGGAAGTTGTCGGGAGCGGGTGCCCGTCCGCCCTGCCGCTTTTTGTCCTGTTGCTTTCGGGATAACTTGGTCCGGGAAGATGGCATGTCCTAAGAGGCTCGATCCCAATTCATTGACCTGAAATTGCCTCCGGAACGCGCGGGCGGCACGGGTTCAGCGTGGCCGAATTTCGCCAAGTCTGCACCATTGTACCGGAGGTTGATGCTGGTGTACCCGGGCCTGCCCACGGAATCCATGCTCAATCCGCGGCCAGCCTGCGTCGCATTCCCTTTGTGTTTCCGCCTCATCTGATTGCTCCACGAGCCTCAATCCGCTTGCTACCCTGTGTACAATCAAGAGCGGAATGACCCTCGACCGGAACCCTTCAAACTCCCAAACCCAGGCCTCGAAAAGGCGAAATGAAACAGCATTCGCCGCCGGTACTTTTCCCGCGGGGACGAAGCAGGCTGTATTCCTCTGTCTTCTGATCGCGGTCGTAACCATCGCGCTCTACAGCCCGGTCGTCAAGCATTCGTTCGTCATGCTCGATGATTCCGACTACGTAACAGCGAATTCTCACGTGCAGGCTGGCCTTAAATGGAGCACCGTCAAATGGGCATTCAATTCGACGCAGTCGGCCAACTGGCATCCCTTGACCTGGCTGTCACATGCCCTCGATTACCAGTTGTTTGGCCTGAAGCCGGCCGGCCATCACCTCGATAGCGTGTTCATCCACGCCATCAACGCAGTTTTGTTGTTCCTGCTGTTGGCATGGGGAACTAAACGTGTTTGGCCCAGTTTGCTGGTAGCCGCATTGTTCGCGGTGCATCCGCTGAATGTGGAGGCAGTGGCCTGGGCAGCGGAGCGCAAAAGCGTGCTGTGCGCGCTGTTCTTCTTCCTCTCAATCGCCGCCTACGGCTGGTACGTGCGCAAGCCGAACCTGGCTCGATACCTGCTGGTCGCCGCGCTCTTCGCCCTGGGATTGATGGCCAAGCCCATGGTCATCACGCTGCCCTTCGTGCTTCTGTTGCTCGATTACTGGCCCCTCGAAAGAATGTCGCTGGAAGGAAGTCAAAATCCAGAGGACGATAGCCCGCCTCGCTTCGCTTTCTCACATCTGGTGATTGAAAAAGTCCCTCTGCTTGCCTTTTCGGCCGCCAGCGCCTGGATCACGCTCAAGGTACAGCATTCCGGCCAGGCCTTGCGCAGCCTGCAGCAGGTTCCTTTCGGCTTACGACTCGAAAATGCCATTGTCTCCTACGTCCGCTATCTGGAGAAGGCTTTCTGGCCATCCCGTCTGGCCATGCTTTATCCATTTCCCGGAACCTCGCTTCACGCGTGGCAGTGGATTCTATCCGCGCTGGCATTGATCGGGGTCACCGCGCTCGTTATCCGCTTCCGCTCTCGCCCCTACCTTCTGGTTGGATGGTTCTGGTTCCTCGGAACTCTCGTTCCCGTCATCGGAGTGGTACAGGTCGGTGAAGCCAGCATGGCCGATCGCTATGCTTATATCCCGCTGCTGGGCATTTTCACCATGATCGTTTGGGGCTTCGCCGATTGGGCCGACTCCCGGAATTTGGGGAGAGTCTGGCGGCTCGCTCCCGCGTTATGCGTCTTGGCTGCGCTGGGCGCAGTCACTGCCCGCCAGCTTGGATACTGGCAGAACGAATACACGATGTGGGCGCACACCCTGCAGGTGACCGATCACAATCCTATCGCCCAGGATGCCATGGCCGCTGCCATTATGAATCCCGCGCTCTCTGGCTCGGTTGCCGAACTGAGCGGCTTGGACACGCCGCAGAAACGTGCCGATGAGGCGCGCGGCCATTACGAGGAAGCATTAGGCATTCGCAAGGAACTGGCGCAGAAAAATCCCGACGCCAACTTGCCCCATATGGCGATGTCCCTGAACGACCTCGGCGTGGTTGCTGGAATGCAAAACCGCAAAGACGAAGCGCGTAAGGATTACGAAGAAGCGCTGAAGATATACCGCCAACTCGCGCAGCAGGATCCCGTCGCATACCGGGCGAATATCGCCTCCTCAGAAACCAATCTGGGTAATTTGGATTCGCAGGAAAACCGCGGCGACGACGCCCGGCAGTGCTACGAAGATGCTTTGAAAATCTATCGTCAGCTCGCCCAGGAAAATCCCGAGGCCTATCTGCCGAAGCTGGGGATGACTCTCAACGGCCTCGGAATTCTAAATGCCATGCAGAATCGCCCCGGCGTCGCCGGCCAGCACTTCATGGAGGCGCTGGCAATTTACCGTCAACTCGCCCAAAAGAACCCGAGCCAGTATCAGCCCTATCTGATGGGGACGATAAATTACCTGAGGATTCTTGAAAGAACGGCGGGCGCAGCGCAGAATCCTCCACCAAAGACGAAGCCCACGTCGAAAACCCCATGAGTTTCGGGTGGAGGCCCCGGGCGGAGTCGAACCGCCGACCAACGGTTTAGGAAACCGCTGCTCTATCCATCTGAGCTACGGGGCCAGCGCGGCGCAGCCCGATTATCTCACGCCAGATAATGCGGCCCAAATCAGCCATGCGGCGCGCATTGGCCGATTCCCGCCGTCGGAGCATCCAACCAACCAGCCTCTTATTAAGTCAGGCACCGACTGAGTCACGCACCGATGGAGAGTAACGGAGCGCTGTCGCCGGGGATTCACGTAAGTCACTGTGCGCCAGCATGCTCTGCTTTATAATGAAAAGCACTGTGCTCAAGTATTCAATCGTAGTTCCTCTCCACAACGAACAGGAGAACGTCACCGACCTGTACGCGCGCCTTAAAGCTGTGATGGAAGCCAGCGGCGAAACCTTCGAGATGGTGCTGGTCGATGACGGCTCGCTTGACGGCACGTTTAATTTGTTGCGTGAGATTGCCGCCGTCGACAGCCGTGTCACCGTCGTCCGCTTGCGCCGCAACTTTGGCCAGACAGCCGGATTGGCCGCCGGTTTCGATCATGCGCGCGGCGAATACATCATCGCCATGGATGGCGACCTGCAGCACGATCCCGCCGATATTCCGCTCTTCCTCGAAAAGATTGGCGAGGGCTACGACATTGTCAGCGGCTGGCGCAGAAATCGCGTCGATAATTTCTGGCTCCGGCGCATCCCCTCCCGTTGCGCCAACTGGCTGATGGCGAAATTGAGTGGAGTCGATATCCACGACTTCGGCACAACCTTTAAAGCTTATCGCCGCGAAATACTCGGCCAGGTGCCGCTCTACGGAGAATTGCATCGCTTCATTCCCGCGCTTGCCTCTTGGCATGGCGCATCGATCATCGAAGTTCCCATCAAGAACGTGAACCGCGAACGCGGTGTCTCGCATTACGGCATCTCGCGCACCTTCCGCGTATTCTTCGATCTGTTGACGATTCGCTTCCTGCTCAAGTACCTTTCGCGTCCTTTGCACTTCTTCGGCACGGTCGGAATGGTCAGCATTTTTGCCGGCAGCGCCGTCTCCTTCTGGCTGATTGTGCAGAAAATCCTGCACCACACAGACATCATGTACCAGCACGGCCCGCTGATGGTCTTCTCCATGGTCCTGTTATTAGCTGGCCTGAACATGCTAGCCGTCGGTCTGCTGGGAGAAATGCAGGTCCGCCACTATCATGAGCCGGCGCAGCGCGCGCCTTATTCGGTCGACCGCATCCTCCGCGCCCAGAGCGAAGAGAGCACAATCTCGGAATAAGTTCGCGCGTACATGCTTCCGTGCATTCAATCCTTGACCCTTGCCCTATCGCCGCGAGACAATAGATAGAGATAGCAGTGACACTCGTAGCAGTAACATGATAGAGTTTGGGTAACCGCCCAGAGTGGCCGAAATGAGAAAGGCTTTTGCAGAGCCAAACCTGGCTCATATAGCCGTCAAGCCTGCCCGCAAAATCGCAATCCCAAGCCGCATACAGCAAGAATCGGGAGTTAAGCCCTTATCGCTCAAGATTTTGCCTGTAACTCTTTATTCTTCATGGATCTGGCGGGAAAAACGCGCTAAAGCACTGATTCAAATAGACCCCCCCCGGGGGGGGGGTTACCGTTGCATAGTAGTAAACAGCAATTTTCGTCCGATCCTGCCGCGATGATCTCGCCGTGCTTTGGAGTACAGGAATCCGTGATCGCATCGAAGGATTGAACGAAGGATCGCATGGAACGATTGCATCAAAAACAATCATTTGAGAATGATCGTTCCGATAATGATCTCGTAGAAAATGATCTCGTAGAAATGATGCGTAGAAAATGATCGCATCGAATGTGAACCTGAGGCTCTACAATGCCAATCGCTATGCCCACTACGCAATTTGATCTGCATCTCGCCAGCCGCATGTCGCGTCTCGGCACCGAAACCGCATTTGAAGTCCTGAACCGCGCCCGCGCCCTTGAAAAGCAGGGCAAAGAGATTGTTCACCTCGAAATTGGTGAGCCCGATTTCGACACCCCGGAGAATGTCATTGACGCGGCAGTGAACGCGCTTCATAAGGGCTGGACTCATTACGGCCCAGCGGCCGGCCTGCCCGATCTGCGCCAGACCATTGCCGACTACGTCAGCCGCACCCGCGGAGTTCCGGTGACAAGCGATGAGGTCGTGGTTGTGCCCGGCGGAAAGCCAATTATTTTCTTTACCATGCTCGCATTGGTGGATGAAGGAGATGAAGTCATCTATCCCAATCCCGGGTTCCCGATCTACGAGTCGATGATCAACTATGTGGGCGGCCGCGCCGTTCCCATTCCGTTGCGTGAGGATCGCGATTTCTCCCTCGACGTCAAGGAGCTTGCATCTCTGATCACCAACCGCACCAGGCTCATCATCCTGAACTCGCCGCACAATCCAACCGGCGGCGTGATGACTAAAAAGGACGTTCTGGCCGTAGCCGAGGCCATCGGCGATCGCAACATCATGGTGCTCTCTGATGAAATTTACAGTCGCCTCATCTTCGAGGGAGAAGATTTCTCCATCATGAGCGTGCCCGGCTTCAAAGACCGCACCATTCTGCTCGATGGTTTTTCGAAGACGTATGCGATGACCGGCTGGCGCATGGGCTATGGCGTAATGCGCGCCGACCTGGCGACGCAATTCTCCAGGCTCAATACAAACTCTATTTCCTGCACGGCCAGCTTTACGCAGATGGCCGGCATTGAAGCGCTTCGCGGCGATCAGGCTTCCGTCGACAAAATGAACGACGAGTTCAAGCGCCGCCGCGATGTCTTCGTCGCCGGATTGAATAAGATCAAGGGATTTTCCTGCCGCATGCCGAAAGGCGCGTTCTACGCCTTCCCGAATATCACAAAGACAGGCTGGCCCTCGAAAAAGCTGGCCGATGCGCTGCTCGACGAAGCAGGAGTCGCGTGCCTTTCCGGCACTGCGTTCGGCGCATTCGGCGAAGGCTATCTCCGCTTCAGCGTGGCCAATTCTCTGGACAATCTGAATAAAGCCTTAGCGAAGATCGGGGCGTGGACAGCGAAGAATCTGTAAGAACCGCATTCTTACGATCATTCTGGTGTAAACTTCCACCGCCATGACGAACATCGAGAAACATGCCGCCGGATCGTTTTGCTGGATTGAACTCGCTACCACCGATCAACCCGCCGCCAAGAATTTTTACAACGCGTTATTCGGATGGACGCCGAATGACATGCCGATGGGTCCCGGAGACGTCTACACGATTTTTCGTCTCGATAGCCGCGACACTTCAGCAGCATATACGCTGCGTCCCGACCAGCGCGCGCAGAATGTCCCGCCTCATTGGATGATCTACATCCAGGTGGATAACGTCGATGCCTCAACCTCCAAAGTGCAGCCCTTGGGTGGAACCGTGATTATGGGCCCATTCGACGTCATGGATGCGGGCCGCATGTCGGTTGTTCGGGATCCAACAGGAGCACACTTTTGCCTGTGGCAGTCGAATAAGAGCGCGGGTATCGGCATTCACTCCGTTCATGGGACTTTGTGCTGGGCCGATCTCAGCACCTCCTCTCCTGATCGCGCGGCTGTCTTTTATTCTGGCCTGCTCGGATGGCAATTCACGAGCAGCGAAAAGGATGACTCCGGCTATCTTCACATCAAGAATGGCGAGCACTTCATCGGAGGCTTGCCTCCAGCCAAGCATATGCAGCCTGGCGCGCCATCGCACTGGCTGAGTTATTTTGTCGTCGATGACGTAGATGTCAGCGCCAACAAGGCAAAAGAAATGGGAGCGAGGCTGCTGCTGCCGCCGATGAGCGTGGAAGGCGTCGGCCGCATGTCGATCATCGCCGATCCGCAGGGCGCGGTTTTCGCGATCTTCAAGTCGGCGCGGTAAAACTCCCGCGGCTTTAATCACTCCGAAGGAGCCCGTGACTTCTTGGGCCTAGAAGTAACTGGAGCCGAATTTGCCGGCTAGTAGCAGTCCTTCATCGCTATTCAACGAAATCAGTTCTACGTGAACGGGCCCGAGATCTCTTGCCTAAATTTAAGAATAAGAAAGACCGCAGGCCTGGAAGAGTGTCAGTTGGCATCCATCACTCCCACCTGTGATTTCTCTCACTGCCCCTTGCGACATGCCGGATTACGCTCAATCTGCAAGCTATGCGCCTCTTGCCTTGCCTAAAGCCCAGCGTCTGCCAAGGAGCTACCCCATGTCTATCCAAAATTCAACCACCGGCGAAGTTCTGCGTACTTACAGCATTGACGAACTGAAAGAGCAGGCCAAGCTGATGCGCGGCTACAATCTGGTCGCGCTTTGCGCCGCGACTTCCGGGCACGCTGGCGGTACGCTTTCCATCATGGACATCGCCGCCGCGCTCTATCTGCGCGTCGCTAATCACGATCCCAAGAATCCTAATTGGCCGGATCGCGACCGCATTGTCTGGTCCACGGGCCACAAAGCCCCGAGTCTGTATCTGGGTCTTGCCTTCGCCGGTTTCTGTCCAAAGGAAGATGTGGCGCTTCTGCGCAAACTGTACTCGCCTTATCAGGGACATCCGCACTGGGTTAAGCTGCCGGGCGTCGAAGTCTCTACCGGATCGCTCGGTCAAGGCTTAAGCATTGCCGTTGGCATGGCACTCGCCGCCAGGCTCGACAACAGGAATCATCGCGTGTTCTGCATCATGGGCGATGGCGAGCAGCAGGAAGGCCAGATATGGGAGGCCGCGATGGAAGCGGGCCATTTCAAGCTCGACAATCTTGTCGGAATCGTTGACCGCAACCGGTTGCAGATCGACGGCTGGGTGAAGGATGTTATGAACGTCGAACCTCTCGAAGATAAGTACCGCAGCTTCGGGTGGAATGTTGTGACGATCAACGGGCACGATATGAAGCAGGTGGTCGCGGCGCTGGAGAACATCAAGGCTTGCTGCGGCAAGCCGACAGTCATCATCGCCGACACCGTCAAGGGCAAGGGCGTCAGTTTTATGGAAGATATCGCCGGATGGCACGGCAAAGCGCCGAACCTGGAAGAGCTGAACAAAAGCTTGAAGGAACTGGGCCTCGACGGCCAACTTCCTGTCGACGAACTGTTCGCGCATGCCAAGCTGTATCAAGCCCAGGTCGATCGCAAACTTGATGCCAAAATGCCGAAGTTTCATCGCAATTATTGGTGGAATGCCGCGGACAATATGAAGGTTCAGATGAAGCCGACGCGGCTTGGCTTCGGGCAGTCGCTAGCCGCCAATGGAGACGATCCGCGCGTAGTTTGCTTCGGGCTTGATATCTCGGGCTCGATCACCATCAGCGAGTTCTATGCGAATAAGCCAGAGCGCAAGCCGCGCTGGATCAGCATGGGCATTGCCGAGCAATCGGCGACATCCGCCGCGGCTGGACTGGCAAAAGAAGGGAAGCTGCCTGTCTTCGGAACTTATGCGACGTTCGCGGCAGCGCGTAATCTGGACCAAATTCGCACCTCGATCTGCTATGGGAACTTCAACGTACTAATTGCAGGAGCGCACGGCGGTGTCAGCGTTGGCCCAGATGGCGCCACACATCAGGCGCTCGAAGACTGTTTTGCGATGTGCGGACTCCCCAACATGAACGTCGTGGTGCCCTGCGATATGGCTGAAACGCGCAAGGCGACCGACTATCTACTGCTGAAGCACGTGGGGCCAAAATATATTCGCTTTGCCCGCGAGGCTACGCCAATTGTCACCGACGAAAAAACGCCGTTTGTCTTCGGCAAGGCAAATGCAATTCGCCTGCGTCGCGAGTCGGCAAACTTCATGGAGGCATTCGAAACCAGACTTGAATCCGAATATAAGGACGAAGGCGAGGACCTTAGCATCGTTGCCTGCGGACCGATGGTTCCGGAAGCGATGCGCGCAGCTTACATCCTGAAGTCGGAGTTTGGCTATGAGACGCGTGTCCTCAATATGCACACTCTTAAGCCACTCGATAAAGAAGCCATCGTGCGCGCGGCTCGGGACACCAGCGTGGTTCTGACTGCCGAAGAGCATCAGATCGGCGCGCTCGCTTGGCCGGTGGCAAACACGATCACGGAGTCGCCCGAGCTCTATGGCACGCCAGTTATCACCGGTGCAATCGGCGTGAAAGACCGCTTCGGCGACTCCGGAGCGCCCTGGGAGCTGATCAAGGAGTTTGAGGTCTCGGCGGAACACATTGCGGCCAAAGCGATTGAGTTGATGGGAATAAAAAAACCGCGCGTGGGCGAACCAGTGACCGAAGAGCGACTCCGGACGCACTTCGCGAAGCGAAGCGCTCCCGCCGCTCAGGATGACAGAGAACCTAGTCGCACAAGCGGAAAGAAGGCTCTGGTGGTCACCCGTCTGATATAATCTTCTTTCGCCTGAGGCTTTACCGTCGAGGCTGTCGTTTATTCCAATGATTTCCTCCGTAGGCGAATCCGTAGTCGCTTTCATCGTGCGCGGAAGAGCGCACAGAATCAGAGCAATTTAAGATATTTCGATACGAGGTATAGCCATGTCCGGCCACTCAAAATGGGCCACAATCAAGCATAAAAAGGGCGCGCTTGACGCAAAGCGCGGCAAGATTTTTACCCGTCTTATTAAGGAAATCGCCATGGCCGCGAAGAACGGCGGCGACCCCGACATGAACCCGCGCCTGCGCACGGCCATCCTGGCGGCGAAGGCGGAGAACATGCCCGCCGATAACATCAAGCGCGCCATCCAGCGCGGAACGGGCGAGTTGCCCGGTTTGACCTATGAAGAGTTCACGCTCGAAGGTTATGGCCCCGGCGGCGTGGCTCTACTGGCGGAAATCTCAACCGACAATCGTAATCGCACGGTCAGTGAAATCCGGCATGTGTTTGGCAAGAACAACGGCAACATGGCGGCCGCGGGCGCGGTCGCATATATGTTCCATAAAAAGGGCGACATCGTAATCCCAAAATCGGCTGCCAAAGTGGACGATCTGATGAACATCATTATTGACGCGGGTGGCGAGGATGAACCGATCGACGACGGCGAAAATTGGGAAATTCTGACCGCGCCCTCCGCGTACGAAGGGATGCTTGAGGCGCTGAAGAAAGCTGGCATCACGCCCGCTTCGTCAAGCGTAACCATGATTCCGGACACTTATATCAAACTCGAAGGACAGCAGGCGGCACAGATGATCCGCTTGATGGAAGCGCTCGAAGATAACGAAGACGTGCAGAATGTGCATGCGAATTTCGATATCGATCAGAAGGTGCTGGAGGAAGTGGCGGGATAAGCATATTGCCGCTGTGAATTCAACAAGGCCGCCCGACTGGGGCGGCTTTGTTCTGCCTGGCTGTCTTAATGACGGATGTTTTGCAACAAGTTTGCCTAAGTTTTCAACATCATTGAGGAAAAGTTTGTGGAAAAAGCGGATCTTACTCTTGTAACCTCCTCTTAACGAATCGCTTCTACATAATGCACTGTATAGAGTGCGAGGATCGTGAGGTGGTGCGCGGCATGAGCTGCCTGGGTTAGTCATTCGCAGAGTTCTCTCAGACTTCATTGAAGACACGTCTCGACAAATTACTGGTGGAGCGCGGACTTACGCAGTCACGCGAGCGAGCGCAGGCGCTCATTCTCGGCGGTAAAGTTCTCGTCAACGAGCAGAAGGTTGAAAAAGCGGGCGCGGCGGTCGATATTGAGGCCGCGATCCGACTGCTGGGCGATGATCTTCGCTACGTTAGCCGCGGCGGGTTGAAGCTTGAAAAGGCGCTTGAATATTGGGAGATAAACGTCAAAGCTAAAGTGTGCCTTGATGTTGGCGCCTCGACTGGCGGCTTTACCGACTGTATGTTGCAGCATGGAGCGGCCGAGGTGATTGCGGTCGATACCGGTTATGGGCAGATGGATTTCAGGCTGCGGAACGATCCGCGCGTCCGGCTTCTTGAAAAGACAAATGCTCGTTACCTGACTCGCGAGTTAATTGGCGAGAGTCAAGACGAGCGAGACGTTGCACAGAAGATTAGTTTCATTGCCATGGACGTCTCGTTCATCTCCGCGACGATGGTGCTTCCGGCGGTAGTGGAGGCGGCGTTTGGGAGCGGCGACTCGCGCGGCGGAACGATCGTAGTGTTGGTGAAGCCGCAGTTTGAAGTGGGTAGAGAACTGGTGGGGAAGGGTGGCATTGTAAGGGACGAAGCCGCACAGATGGACGCGGTAAAAAAAGTTGAGAGCTCGCTGCGGGCACTGGGCGCATTGCGGTTGGAGTGGATCGATTCGCCGATATTGGGGGCGGAAGGGAATCGCGAGTTTCTGCTGTATGGTGAGTTTTCGGGCTGAAGCTCGTTCTCCAGGCGGAGCCTAGATGATAGAGAACGGAAAGTATGAAGTCAGATTGAAGAAGTTTACGATCCGGGCCCGACGCAATTTGTGCTCGCGAGTCATCCAACCATTAGATCCCGCTGTACAATCTTGAGTTCATGCCTGACGCGCCGCATCGAGTCTCGACGCCTTTGAAAATTAAGACGGTGGCCATTGTCTCAAAGCCGGACCGGCCGGAACTGGCTGAGGTTCTGCCGCCGCTTTGCCGGTGGCTGCAAGATCGCGGC
Source organism: Terriglobales bacterium (assembly GCA_049589875.1). Taxonomy (GTDB): domain Bacteria; phylum Acidobacteriota; class Terriglobia; order Terriglobales; family Acidobacteriaceae; genus Acidiflorens. Next base: position 12,417 of record JBAWBR010000082.1, on the reverse strand, counting down.
TATAACGTCTTCATGGACCATGAGAGCGCCGCATGCTTCACCGGACCGCCGGCGGTTTCCCGGGAGGAGTTTGCGAAGATGTCGCCGGATCTGGCTCTGGTGCTGGGCGGAGATGGAACGCTTCTCTCGGCTTCGCGCGCGGTGGCGAGTTCCGGAACTCTGATTCTCGGGGTGAACCTCGGCACCCTGGGCTTTCTGACCGAAGTGCAGCTTTCCGGGCTCTACCCAGCGCTCGACGCGATTGAGAAGGGCCAGTACGTTGTGGACAGCCGGTCGATGCTGAGTTGTTCGCTGATACGCAATGGCTCGACGCTAACTGCTCATGTCGCGCTTAATGATTTAGTCGTCAGCAAAAGCGCGATTGCACGACTGAATTCTTTTCAGCTTTTTGTCGATTCCGAGTTTGTCTCCAACTACAAAGCCGACGGACTGATTCTTGCGACTCCAACGGGTTCGACAGCATATTCGCTGGGCGCGGGCGGGCCTATTCTGAAGCCGGATGTGCAGGCGTTTCTTATCACGCCAGTCTCTCCGCACGGTTTGACGCACCGGCCTGTGGTGGTGCGCGATACGGTGGTGATTGAAATTCGCGTCAATACCGGACAGGAGCAGGCGTACCTCAGCCTGGATGGGCAGGTGGGCATGCCGGTTCAGGACGGCGACCGCGTGCGCTGCGTGAAGGCGGAACATCCCGCCAAATTGCTGCGCTTCCAGAAGACGTTTTTCGAAGTACTCTCGACGAAGCTAAAGTGGGGCGAACGGTGATTGATGCTCGTTGCCAGCGCCTACGCACGCGATTCTTGCCCTATAGGCATGGTTTAAAACGGTATTCTTCTGCTACTTATCTAGTGGAAGGCGATCTGACCCTGTGGACACGAGTCCGGCCTCCAGGAACGATAAAATCAAAAGATGGCTTCTGACCGCATAGGCGATATCCAGCCCGGGATTACCGAGCATAGTTTCGACACCGGGCAAGTCACGCTGAACTATGCTGAAGGGCCAGCAAACGGCGCGCCCCTTGTGCTCCTCCACGGCCTGGGTAGGCGCTGGCAAGTTTTTCTACCGGTCATTCCCGCGCTCAGCCTGCGCTGGCATATCTTTGCGGTTGACCTTCGTGGGCACGGTAAATCGGGACGTGTAGCGCGCGGATATCACGGTACAGATTATGCCGAAGATATTGTTCACCTGATGCGCGAACGCGTGCCGGGGCCGTCCGTACTTTTCGGGCATTCACTTGGCGGCATGCTGGCCATGTGGGCCGCGAGCCATAATCCAGAACTTGTGAGGGCGCTGGTTCTTGGCGATAACATGATCATTGCGCGCCGGCTCGGCAATCCCATGTACACGGCGCTGTTCAGCGGGCTCCGAGACCTGGCGCGAAAGGGCGGTCCGGTCGATATGATCGCTGCAGGCATCGGCAAACTTGTGTTGCCAGTGCCCGGCACCGAGGAGTCTGTTTCTATTCGTGAGCTGCCGGGAAACGATGAGGCATATTTGCTTTCATGGGCGCGCTGCGTGCAGCAGGCGGATGCCGATGTGTACGACATGACCTTGAATGGATCGGCGCTCGAGAACTGGGACGGCGAAACAGTATTGCGCGGCATCGCATGCCCCACACTGCTGTTGCAAGGGACTCCAGAGCTGGGTGGCTTGATGTCGGATGCGGATGTTGCGCTGGCAACGCGGTTGCTCGCTCATCACACGCATGTCCGCTTTCGCAATCTGGGGCACGCACTATTTATTCAGCAGCCCGAGCCGGTGCTGCGCGCGGTGACGAATTTCCTGGAATCGTTGTAAGGCGGCTGTGAGCTTCGAGATGCGAGCTTTGCGCTTTCTCGGGCTGGCTGATTCTCGTTATTGCGGCGGGGTTTCGTCCGCATTCTCACCGTTTGGACTCCAGGCGTAATTGATCGCTGGTAGTTTCGCGCCTCCGGATCAGGCGCGCCTTTGCCCCTTCAACCAAGACTTCAGCAGCTCGGCCGCGTGTATTGTAGTTCGATGCCAGCACGGATCCGTAGGCACCTGTGTCGAGGACCGCGAGCAAATCGCCTTCTCGCATTACCGGGAGTTCGCGATCGCGCGCGAAAAAGTCTCCAGTTTCGCAGATGGGGCCGACGACATCGGTAAGTTCGGTGTTGGCCCAACAGGCTAAAGGCGCGGAGTCCAGATTCCTCCCTCGTTCTCGCGGCGCAAGCGCGGCTGTATACGGCTCGGAATGACAAAGGGATGGAGTCGACGAATAGCTTATTGGGACAATCTCGTGATAAGCGCTGTAGAGGGACGGGCGCAGCAGATCGTTCATCGCTGCATCCACAATGAGGAAACGTTTACCGTTGTTTGTTTTGCGGTAGATAACTTGCGTGAGTAACGCGCCGGCAGGGCCGACGATCGAGCGGCCCGGCTCCAGTAAAAGATGCACATCTAGCTTGCGCAACGGTGCGATCACGGCTTTGGCATAATCCGCAACTTGAATGGGAAACGTTTCCTGCGATTGGTGATAAGGGATTCCTAAGCCGCCGCCGGCGTCGACATATTGAATTTTGTGTCCGGTGCGGCGCAGATCATTTACCAGCGCGGCTACTCGCGTGAGAGCGCCGGTGAATGAACCCAAGTCCGTGATCTGCGAGCCGATGTGCACGCTCACTCCGCCAACACGCAGATAGGGATTCTTCGCCGCTTCAGCGTAAAGATTGAAAGCCTCTGGAATAGGAACGCCGAATTTATGCTCATGCAGACCGGTGGATATATAGGGATGAGTTTTGGCCGAAACGTCGGGATTTACGCGTATGGCGATGCGCGCTTTTTTCTTGAGCCTGGCAGCGGTGGCAGCTAGCGCTTGTAGCTCCGAGGCGCTCTCGACGTTAAACAGAAGAATGCCTGCCTTGAGCGCGAGTTCCATTTCAGCGGCGGTTTTCCCTACTCCAGAGAAAACGACGTTTGAAGCTCGTTGGCGAGTCACGAGCAAAACGCGATCAAGTTCTCCTCCGGAAACGACGTCAAAACCGGCGCCTTGGGCCGCAATCAAACGAAGCACCGCCAGCATGGAGTTAGCTTTTACTGAGTAGCAAATGGTGTGCGGAATTGTGCGAAAGGCCTTGTGGAAAGTCTGAAGGCGCGTCCGGATCATTTCCGCGGAATAGACGTAAAGAGGCGTGCCGAAGCGAGTGGCCAGGTGCGCGAGATGGGCATTTTCACAGAAGAGCGAGAGTGCGCCAGTTGCCGTTGAACGCCGGAAGGCAAAGCCGGGCGGGCGCAGCATGATTGCGAAGCCTTTGGGAATCACCTTTTGCATGAGTGAACGAATCTACCTTGGCGGCAAAGCCGCGATGATTTATGAATGCACATCGCCGCGCTTGAAAAGCCGCGTCACCCAGATACAAATCCTCATTCTCAGTCACCTTTCATCCTCACAACAAATCCTTCCCAGGCGAAATCATTCCCAGGCGCGTGAGTCGAGCCAATCATTACTTGCGCCGCACGGCGCCGCCTTTGACTTTGATCGCCACGACCGTCTGATCGTCGAAGGCTTCAACTCCAGCGGCATGCTCGGTCACGGCGCTAAAAATATTGGAGACAACACAATCCGGAGACTGTTCGGCACATCCGGCGACGATTGCCTCGACGCGTTCCGCGCCGAAGGAATGGCCATGGCGGTTGCGCGCATCGGGGATGCCATCGCTGAAAAAAACGAACATGTCACCGGGCTTGGCTTTGAAAGAAAATTCGTCGTAGTCAGCCTCGTCGAATAATCCAAGAGGCAGGCCGGTAGCCTCGATGCGCTCAATCTTGCCATCGTGGCAATATAGCGGGAGCGGCAAGCCCGAGTTCGCAACCAGGAGCGTGCGGGCCGCGTCATCCCAAACCGCGTAAATTATTGAGACAAATTGAGCGGCAATGCGGCGCTCGGCCAGCGACATATTTACGGCGGAAAGCATTTCGGCGGGACCCGGTTCGATGGGAGCATGCGAACGCAGTATTCCGCTCACCAGCGCCGCATAGATGGCGGCTGGCGCGCCTTTCCCACTGACGTCGCCAATGGCGATTCCAAGGCGCGAGAGCGAGTAGGGAACAAAATCATAGAGGTCACCGCCGATAGCTCGGGCCGGAACGAACTTTGCCTGTACTTCAAGGTGCGGCAGTTGGGGCAGAGAATGCGGCAGAAGGCGAAATTGCAGTTCGCGAGCGAGGGCGAGATCTCGTTCAAGGCGTTTTTCCTGGCGGGCAATTTCCTCGTAGAGGCGGGCGTTTTCGATGGCGATTGCCAACTGGGCGGCGAGCGTCGTCAGGGTGCGTTTGTGATCCTCAGTGAAATAGTTGCGGCGCGTGTGCTCGAGATCAAGCACGCCGATTACTTTTTCCTGATAAATGAGAGGAACAGCCAACTCGGAGCGGGTCTCGGGGTTGACGGCAATGTAGAGGGAACTTTTTGCGACGTCGGGCACGAGGATCGCTTCTTTAGCTTGCGCAGCGTGCCCGACCACACCGCGACCTAGAGGGATATCGTGCTTCAGGTGCATTCGCTGCTCGAAGCGCTGCGCGAAGCGATGCTGAAGTTTTTCGCCGGTAGCATCCAGCAGGAGGATGCTGAACATCTGGTAATCGATGAGGCGCTGCAGCATTTCGGCGATGCGCTTGAGCAGTTCGTCGAGATTGAGAATGGAAGTGAGCTCGCGCGCGATTTCATTGAGCAGGGCCAAAGTGCGCGCCTGGCGCGTGATGCGAGTGTGCAGCCGCGCATTTTCAATTCCGACGGCCATGCGCGAGGCGATGAGCGTGAGCACGCGCTTATGCTCATCGGTGAAGCAACCCTTCTCGCGCGCTTCAAGGTCGATAACCCCGATGAGACGGTTCTTGACGATCAGAGGAATGGCCAATTCGGATTTGACGTTGGGCAACGCGTCAATATAGAAGTCGGGCAGAGTTACGTCTGCCACCAAGACGGGCTGACGAGTTTCGGCGGCGCGGCCGGTTACGCCTTGTCCAACTTTGACGCGAATGCGTTCGGCGACATCTGGCGGATACCCTACCTGGAAGCGGACGTAGAGTTCCTGGCGTTGTTCATTGAGGAGGAGGATGGCAAAAATCTCGTAGTCGATGACCTTGCGGACGAGTTCTGCGACGCGGCGAAGCGTGGTTTCCAGATCGAGTGTGGTATTAACCACGTCCGCAACTTCGAGCAGGAGAGGTTCCACCTCAAAGGATCGAACGGTTCGTGAGATGGGAGATTTCACAGCGCTCTATCATAGCAGCCGGGGAATTCGTACATTCGTAATTTCCCATCTGCAATTTGGGAGCGCCGTTTCATTTACAAATTGCAAATCACAAATCCCCTACGGATTTTCGATCACGCAAATATCCGGCAGATTGCGATAGCGCTCGGCATAGTCGAGGCCATAACCAACGACGTAGGCATCGGGGATGCTGAAGCCAATGTAACGCGCCTTCACGGGCTGCTTGCGCCGGGACGGCTTGTCGAGAAGGGCGGCGATGCTGAGCGAGCGCGGCTGGTGGGCCAGCACAATCTTCGAAATGTAGTTGAGCGTGAGCCCGGTGTCGAGAATGTCTTCGACAAGAATCACGTTGCGATCGGCGAGCGATTGATCCATATCCTTGGTGACTCGAACCTCTCCCAACGAATCCCAGGCCGCGTGGCCCGCGGGATCCTCCTTCAGCGAGGGTCTGTTGCCGTAGCTGGAGACGCCGATGAAATCGAAGGTCGCATCCAGCGGAACGTGGCGGGCAAGATCGCTGAGAAAAATCGCGGCGCCTTTTAAAACGCCAACGAAGATTACCGATTGGCCCTGGAAGTCACGGGTGATTTCGGCTCCCAGTTCGCGGACGCGCTTGGCAATTTGATCGCGGGACAACAGAACTTTAAGGTCAGGCATCGGAAGCAATTTTATACATAAGTTGGAGCAAGGATGCAGATTCCTGACGCCAAGCCTATGTGCTCGGGCTTATGCTCTATTTTGGTGTCATTGCATAGTCTCAAGTGGCATAACTAGAATACGGATTCGAAAACGGTCATAGACGAGTCACAGAAGCGTTTTGGGGGGATGTATGAATCTTAAAGGAATCAAAATAACCTGGCTTGGGCATGCGACATTTCGCATTGAGACGCCGGAAGGGAAAACTTTTCTTTTGGACCCGTGGATTGCTCAGAATCCCATGTGTCCGGAGAGTGAGAAGAAGGTCAAGAAGGCGGATGTTCTGGTTTGCACGCACGGACATTTCGATCACATTGCGGATGCAGTGGAACTCGGCAAACGCGATGGAACAACAACAGTCGGCATTTTTGAGCTGTGCGCCTGGCTGCAGAAAAAGGGAGCGAAACAGACTTCGCCAATGAACAAAGGGGGAACGCAGACCGTCGCGGATGTAAAGATCACCATGGTTCACGCCGTGCATTCCTGTGGAATTCAGGATGGCGATCAGATCGTATATGGCGGCGAGGCTTGCGGATATGTGCTCGAATTTTCAAACGGCGTAAAAATTTACCATGCGGGCGATACGAATGTGTTCAGCGATATGACGATTATTCGCGAGCTGTACGCTCCCACCATTGCGATGCTGCCGATTGGCGATCATTTCACGATGTCGCCGCGCGAGGCCGCATACGCCTGCAAATTGCTCAAGCCCGAGTTTGTCATTCCCATGCATTTCGGGACGTTCCCGTTGCTGACGGGGCGGCCGAGCGAACTGCAAAAGCTTGCGCCCGAGGTCAAAGTGGTGGAAATGAAACCGGGACAGACGATCTTGTAGCTGTGCTGCGCGGTCGGATATCTTTTATCTTTAGCGGCTGAAAATCGGCGCGGATTATGCAACACTTTTGGCGTAGCTAGAAACTGCGTTTGTCCAAACAAGATTTCAAACACAATCGAAGTCTTTTTTTCTGCCAACTATCGAGCCGTAACAGAGCACGCTACTACTGCGCTGCCGATGCGCTGTGCAACTAAAACCGGCAACTCCATCAAGATCGGGAAAGGGAGTGGGGAAAATGGCGAACCAGGATGCAAAGCCGGATTGGCGAATGGGAGGAATCACGGTTCCGGAAGTTGATGATTACATCTACTCCATGCTGCCGCCGCGCGATGAAGTCTTAGCGGAGATGGAGGCGGACGCGGCCAAGAACAATTATGCGATCGTTGGGCCGGCGGTGGCGCGCGTGCTGTATCAGTTGGCAGTGATCAGCGGGTCCAAAAGGATTTTTGAGATGGGCTCGGCCATCGGTTATTCGACCATCTGGTGGGCGAGGGCGGTGGGTGATGGGAAGGTTATCTACACGGACGGCGATCCAAAGCGCGCCGAAAAAGCGCGGCGGTATTTTGAGCGAGCAGGCGTGAGCCAGCGCATTGATGTGCGAGTAGGGGATGCGCTTGAGATTCTCTCCGAGGAAAAGGAACCGTACGACATTATCTTCAACGATGTCGATAAGACGGATTACCCGCGAGTTTTCCGGCTGGCCTTGTCGAAACTGAAAAGCGGAGGTTTGTTTATCACCGACAACGTGCTGTGGAGTGGAAAACTGCGCAAGCCGAATCCGGACGAGCAGACGCGATCCATTATCGAATTCAACCGGCTGATTTGCGAGTCGAAGGAATTATTTACGACCATTCTGCCGATTCGCGACGGCGTAGCCGTATGCATAAAGAAGTAGGGCGTACACATATTTTTGCCCGAAAGCGGCGACAGATGATTTGCATGGCGCTCGAAGAATAATAAGCCGGAGATGTTGGATGGATGAAACTTCCAAGCTGAGCGAGCTCAGGGATGACTTCCTGGGTACAAGCACGCAATCAATGCCGATTGCGGGCATGATCTTCTGGGCTGTGATTGGTGCGGCTGCCCTTTATGTTAAGCCGCAGCAGCTCGCTTACATGGTGCTGTTTGGGAGCGGGATGGTCTTTCCGCTCGGTGTAATCATCGATCGCCTGACCGGCCGAAGAATGAAACGGGCGAGTACGCAGAATCCGGTCGTGCAGCTTTTCATGCAATCGCTGGCGCTTGTCGTCCTGGTTTGGCCTTTAGTGATTATTGGCGCACAACAGGCTCACGATGGCAATTTAATCGTGCTGGGAGGCGCGATTTTGATGGGGGTTATCTGGATTCCTTATGGATGGGCGGCAAATGATCGCGTCGGTATGCAACATGCAATTGCACGCTCAGTCTTCAGCTACATCGCTTATCTCTTCGCACCGATCCCGTATAAGGCAACAGCGATCAGCGCGGTCGTTCTGCTCTGCTATCTTTACAGCATTATTCGAATGCGGAAGCCGGCCAGCGTCCAAGCCGTGTAAGTGCCGAATGGGCTTCTAGCCTGCGGCGCATAAATCGATGCATTTCGGATAGACGACTGGCGAATGCCACAATTGCCAGCGGTGCTAAAATAGCTGGTCGTATTTTTGGCGACGAAGGCTCTCTTACTCTTGCCTGTGAAACAGACTCCCGAATTATCTGTCGCCGAGTTCGAAACCGGGGTTCAGGCTTATGACGAACGCGTACCTGAAACACTGACGCGGGCTCAGGCACATTCGCGGCCGGAATCTTGCCCCGATGTAATTGTCGTGGGCGCCGGGCCCACCGGCTTGGCTTGCGCGATCGAGGTGGAAAAAGCCGGATTCAAGCCGCTCATCATTGATAAAGGCTGCCTGGTTAACTCCATTTATCACTATCCGACCAACATGGTGTTTTTCACCACGCCGGAGTTGCTGGAGATTGGCGACATTCCTTTTACAACTTCGCTTGCGAAGCCAACCCGCCTGGAGGCGCTCGAATACTACCGCCGCGTCGCGGAATATTATCGTCTACCCATCCGGCAATATGAGTGGGTGAAGACGATCACCGGGGAGGACGGCAAGTTTTGCGTGACCACGACCGACCGGCACGACGCCATACACGACTATCGCGCGCGGAAAATTGTGGTCGCCACCGGCTATTACGATCTGGCCAATAGGGTTGGCATTCAGGGCGAGGATCTCGAGAAGGTCTTTCACTACTATAAGGAGCCGCATCCTTACTACGACACGGATGTAATTGTGATTGGGGGCAAGAATTCGGCGGCCGAAGCGGCGCTGGATTTGTGGCGGCACGGGGCGCGGGTCACGCTCGTTCACCGCGGCTCGCAGATGCATCAACATGTGAAGTATTGGGTTCGTCCAGATATTGAAAACCGCATTAAGGCCGGCGAGATTCGAGCATATTTCAACACAACGGTGCAGGAAATTGGCCAGGATTGCGTGGTGCTGCAGACGCCCAATGGTTCGCTGCGGGTGAAGAATGACTTTGTGTTTGCGCTGACTGGGTATCATCCCGATTACGATTTTCTGCGAAGCATTGGATTGGAACTGGCGACGGAGCAGCAGCGTCCGGTTTGCGATCCGGAGACGCTGGAATCGAACGTTGCCGGGATCTACGTTGCCGGAGTGATCGTGGCAGGCTCGCGGACGAATGAGATTTTTATTGAGAATGGGCGCTTTCACGGGAAGCTGATCGCGAATCACCTGAGCGAGCGGCTGGGGCGCGGGAATCCGAATATTCCGCTGGATGCGACGTAGTATTCCGCCGCTCGCCGAGGCGCCTTCGTAGAACTGAACCGCCAGTCGCCGGCGCTCACAGAAAGCGGACTGACAGATTCGGCTCGGTATTCTGCCGGGAAATCCTCAGGCACCTTCTTGTTTTTTGTTTTTCCACTTGACACGGTAAATGCGTAACTCTATAGTTACGCGTTATGCGGAACCGTGTGGTTACACATCGGGCTGCCGGTAAGGCCACAGAAGCTGCCTTTAGCGCTTTGGCCGATCCTACGCGTCGCGCTCTGCTCGATCTTCTCCGCACCGGCCCGCAGGCGGCTGGACAGATCGCCGAGGCGTTTCCGATTTCGCGTCCAGCCATCTCCAAGCATTTGCGGCATCTTCGCCAGGCGCATCTGGTCAAGGAGCATCGCAGTGGGCGGCATCGTTTTTATCGGCTCAATCCCAAGCCGCTGAAGGCAGTAGATTCCTGGCTCGAGAATTACCGGCAATTCTGGCAAATGAATCTGGCAAACTTGAAGGTTTTTGTGGAAACCGAATATGCCTGTGAATCGGGCAGGTCCCTGGGAAGAAAAAAATAAACTTCAGGAGGATGCAATGAAGCAACTTCACATGTTCACCATTTGCATTACGGTTCTGGCTTTGGTGTTCGCCGCAACGGCGGTGGCGGCCGAGTCCGACGCGCAGAAATCTTTTCAGCAACTCGCAGGCCTGGAAGGGAACTGGACGGGCAAGAACTCCCAAGGGCAGCCCATCGAGGTGAGCTTTCGCATGACTGCGGGCGGCTCGGCGCTCATGAGTGAGATTCACGGTCACGGCGCGGAAAACATGATCACCATGTTTCACATGGATGGCGACCGGCTGCTGATGACTCACTACTGTAGTGCGGGCAACCAGCCGCGCATGAAAGTGGTTTCGTCCGATGCCAAGTCGGTCAGCTTTGAATTTATGGACGGCACAAACATTGGTCCCGGTGCAGGCCATATGCAACATGTCACCTTCACGGAGCCAGACGCGGCTCACCACACCGAAGAATGGGTGTTTTTGGATCACGGAACCGAGCATAAGGAAGTGTTTACCCTGGAGCGCGCGAAGTAAACCAAAGGGGCGGCAACCGCGAGCGGGCCGCCTCGTCACACATTGGAGAAGTCGATGATTCACATGCTTTGCCGCAATCGCGTCGCGGATTTTACCCGTTGGAAGAACATCTTCGCCTCTCACGAAGCGGCGCACCGCAACGCCGGTTTGCGGCTGGTGAATCTCGCGCGGGAGGTCGGAGACCCGAATAACATTTTCTTCAGTTTTGAAGTTGCCAGCATGGAGAAGGCGCGGAATTTCATCGGCGACGCCGAAGCGGCGAAAGCAGCGTCGGCTTCCGGCGTAATCGACGGGGAATATCACTTTGTGGAAGATGCCGGCGGTTACCGCTAAGCGCACTACAAACGGAGTTGTGAGCAATTGAAAAGCGGACCGCATGGCAAACTCAATTCTTACCTCCGATCAAGATTCGATCGTTGTTGAAATTGATGTCGCGGCGCCGCCAGAACGGGTTTTGAAAGCCATCCACGATCCGGAGGAGGTTTGCCGACGGGCGCCTATTCTCGACGTGTATGAGATGGACGCGCGCCTCGGCGGACGCTGGCTGTTGGAGATCGGTTCCTCGCGACATCCGCAGGGCGGATCAAGCGTTGTTCGTTGGGAACTGACGCCGACCGCATCGGGCACACATGTGAAGCTCACCCACAGTGAAATACGAGCCGGAGGCGAAGAAGGCGTACGAGGGCGGATGGCCGGGCGTTCTGGAAGATATCAGGAATGCGATCGTTGGCAGTGATGCTCTGAGAGGAACTAAAACAGCATGAATCCGCGAGTCGTGGTAACTGACGATCAGGATGCACTGGCGTGTGAGATTGAGATCGCCGTGCCTCCGGCACGAGTGTTTGAGGCGCTGACCAACCAGAGTGAACTGGTGCGCTGGTTCACAGGTGCGACTTGTCCGGTGAAGTTTTGGAAGATGGATGCGCGCAAGGGCGGCACTTACAGCTATGCGACCGAGAAGGGAAATTCACAAGTCAATGGCATTAGCGTTTTCGAATGCCAGGGAGAAATCCTGGAGTTCGATCCGCCACGGCTCCTGGTTTACACATGGATTGCAAATTGGCATGTCGACAACCAGCGAAAAACGGTCGTGCGCTGGGATCTGACTCCTACTGCGGCCGGCACGCATGTGAAGGTCACACACAGCGGCCTGGCGCAGGAACCGGCGGCACGCAAGGACTACAGCGGAGGCTGGCCGGGCGTGATGGAAAAGTTGAAGGTATTTGCGGAACAGCGAGCCGAAAAGAAATCCGGGCTATAAGTCGCAGTTCGCGGTGTGTTGTGCGCGGCAAGGACACTCCTACTGAGCTGCGAGGGCTTCGACTCACGAATCTTTCAACGATTGAGCGGGTATTCCTGAACCCAGTGAAAGCCGCGATTCACTAGCAGGAATTTATTGCGGTCGATGATATGCAGCTGCATATGCGTCTTGTGGCCATCCATTTCGCCATCGAGAATGAGCTGATCAGCAACCGGGTGCTGGAAGGCAAATTTTCCTTTCCAGTTCTTGTCGCTGCTCTTTGTGAGCGCAATGGTCTGAGCTGCCATATCGATGGAAGCGCCATAGGAGGCGAGGGAATCGTCCATCCGCTGAAAACTCATCGTCTGCGGAAAATCAAAGATTGCGCGCCGCCAACGGCCGTAATCGTTCAGCAGCGGGGATCGAATCTGGCCGTCAATTGAAAGCTCATCCACATTCCAAATTCCGTAGAGCGCAGACTTCGTCCGGGCGCTGCCAAATTCGCGCCGGTCGCCCACGGCGCCATACACACTGGTTCCAATCATCCAA
>JBAWBR010000081.1:0-43308 GCA_049589875.1 Terriglobales bacterium | reverse complement strand
GACAGCGCAGAACCTGCGCGTAAATCCATCCCGCCTCGCCGCCGCGAAAAGTATAGAACGTATTGAATCCAACCTCCATCCATTCGCAAAGGCCGATGGCCTCAATGTAATTGATGGGCACTCCGTTCTTCAGCGTGAAGCCGGCCACATAAGCGCGCAACGGCAAACGGCGCGCTGGAGGCAGGTTCCAAACGTAGATTTCAATGCCGCGGTCAGCTTCGCTCATGCCAGATCCCCCGCCCAATTTTGCTCGCATTACCGAACGAGGGTCGGCGAGCGTCGTGCCGTAAAGTTCGCGGTAACGCACCAGCATGACCTCGCGGATCATGTCGGCGATGGCTTCGCCTTCTTTCAACGAGAGGCGCGCGAATCGCGGCGGACGTTTTGCGAGTTCATCGGCGAGCGAAACCTGGCTGCGGCTGATCAACGGCCCGGCATGATAGAAAATCCTGCGCACCGGACGCCAGTTGCGCGTCCGCGAAATCGTAGAGTTGACGAGATTCCAGCGCAAAGGAATGCGCAGGGATTCATACAACTCGGCTTTTTGCTGCGCCGGCAAAGGAAGCATTTCGCAGCGCTTGATGAGCCATGCAGGTAAGCGCGAAGATTCGGCGGCCTTCTTCTTTCGCGAGGCGTTCGTATGGGCTAGGCCCGCCGCTGTCTCCAGCCATTGGCGAAATGGAGTATCAGCTTCCACGTACGCATCGTCCTCCAGCAGCGGCATGAAGCGCGGACCCGTGGTTCCCAGCTCGCGGCCGGGTTCATAGTTGTCCCAGGCAATCTCAACCCTCCCCGGCATGCGTCGAATTAGCCAGCGCGCGACATCGAAGCTGAGTGTATCTTCCATTTGCGTGCCGGCAATGCCGCCGACTTCGAACGTGTCGAACGCCTCCATGTCCGCTCCGGATTCGCGTAAAACTTTAACTTTTTTATGAAAATTACTGAGAATGCGCTCCGTCAAGCGAAGCACGCTCGCATTCTGGGGAAAGGCCCGGACAAACATCAGTGCCTCGTGAAAGCGAATCAGAGAGGTTGGATTAAGGAACTGGCTTTCCTTGAGAGCGCGCAGAAGTTTCTCGATTCGTGCTCCATCGCCGCGATTGAAGCAGTAGCGGCCGGCTTCAAGCTCGGCGAGTTGGCGATCAAGAGACGAGGCGGCTATGGACATGGGCGTCGGTGCCTGAAGCAGCATTGTAGCCGTATCGCGCGGGTTTGGATTGTGCCGCGGACAAAAGAGAAAAGAGCGACGCGGAAGAGGTGGAGATTTTTCTTCTCCGGCTGAGGCTTCGTCAGTGAAGCCCCGTCTTCGCTTAGCAGAACAGAGTGGTAGCGTGACGCTTAGTCGAAGATCGTGACCGCCGATGCGATCACTGTGGTCCACAGGCCGCGTTTGTCTCCGACTGCCGACTGGGTGACATTGGCGGTGCGCACGATTTTATTTGAGATGCGGTAAATCTCTTTTTTCTCGTCCCAGGAGCGATCTGGATCGAACTCGACGTCGAGCGTGGTCGCGAGCATTTCGGCGGCAAGTTCCTCCGCGTAATCGCCGGCGGCATCTTCGGTCTCGCCGAAGGAGTGGTGCTCGCTGAGATATCCGTAGGTATTGCGGTCGGCGGGAATGGCGACGCCAATGGAAGAAGCAAGCAGGCGGTGCGGCTCGTGGGTTGAATTTTCCGCAACGACAGCAAAAACGACCTCACCCGGATGCAGATACTTAAGCCCCTGCGAGCGCGGAATCAACTTGCACTGCGGAGGAAAAATGGAAGAAACCCGCACCAGATTTTGTGCCGCGATGCCGGCATCGCGCAGGGCAAGCTCAAAAGAAGTCAGTCGCTCGCGATGTTTTCCCACACCCTTCGTGAAGAAGATCTTCTTCGGAACCATGTCCTTGCCCAATTCATTTTCCTCCGCGGACGCTTAATGCGTAACGGCCAAATCTAACACAGCAATTTGTGAACATTGTATGAAAAAAGACAGGCATGTCCCACTTCAGCATCCACCCAGGCCGAGGCGAGCTCAGGCCGCATGCGCAGCCGTCGATTTTGCCGCCAAAATCAGCAACACGGGCTACGCGAGACGTTCAAAGTCCGCAAAGCTCAAGCGCACCACTTACGGTGCGTGCCTGCGTTAAACGAACTTTCCTTATCCTCAGCGAGCGTTTCGCTTTGCCGTTCTCACTGCGGCGTTCCCTGCTTGCTCGCAGGCGAGTGGATCTCGGCGAAATACCCCCCCCGGAAACTGCACGAGCGCCGCATCCCGCTTGTCGGCCCTATAAGGGGCGACCAGAATCTGGACTCCGGCGAGTTTGGCCCTGGCAAGCGTATCCGCGAGATTCGCGACCTCGTATCCAGTTATCTCTCGTCCGTAGGGGTAGGGAAGATGACCATCCGTTACGAGCGCGGTCAGACGGCCGAAGTTCGATTCAATCCTGATTCGCCGATAGGTGTCATCCGGGCGCCCGATCTCGACACCGGGCGCATGCGCGTCATCTGAGATGACTTTGCCATGAGAGAAGGCAACGAAGCTCCGAATGAATTCGGCCGCCCTTTCGGGGGACACGTAGACACGGTTTTCAGGAATCGTCCGGAGCGGGTCGTAGGACGGCGGGGTCTTATGCCAGTAAAACTGCATATTCACTCCGCCCGGCCACTGGACGACCACGTCCCGCCCGATTGGATCGTTGAAGGCACTGACGAGTACGTCCGCCCCATCATCGATCGCGGCTCGGGTCGCCCCATCGAGATCAGTCACCAGATATCCGGTCCGCTCCGCGCCGAACGGATAAGGCACCGGTGTCTTGAAACCGAATACTGACAAGGTCCCTGCGGGCGTAAATACTATCTGCAATATGGTGCTACTTGGGGTTGGCGTCACATTGGAGGCGTCCAGTTTGGAAGAAGTGGCGCCGCCGAATGTGGCCACAAAACTGGCGACGAAACGATCGAAATCGTCCGGAGCCACGTAGACATGTGTAGTGTCGTACTGCGGTCCTACAGGTAATCCTGCGGTTGCGGTTGTTTGCGCACCCTGGGCAAAAGCACTGACGCGGAGAGATCCAACCGCGAGACCGAGCGTCAGAACCAGCGCAAAACAAGTTCCAACAGTACTCTTGAAGCGCATTCGTCTTCTCCTAAACTGACAGTATGAATTTGCTCGATAACCTCGGGGACTGACACTGCACAATCTTAACTGATTGGGTACGCTACTCTTTCGAGCTTCCCCTGGCATTACCGTTCACACATTACCGTTCACAAATGTTCATCCCGAGACTTCGACGCGAGCATCCATGCCTGTGGTCGGTCCTCGTACAGTGAACTTCGGATTGCGCTTCAAGAACATGGATTCGATACTTGGTCTTAAAGGAGACTTGATTCATGCCGGACGAGGAAACAATCGAGCGAGTTCACGAAGACCAACGCGAAGGGAAGTCGCCATCCACTCAAGCCGGAGAATTTGTTCGCGAGGAGATCCATCACATACGCGAGGGCAAGCATGGCGCGAGTTCGCCACAGCAGGCGATAGCTATCGGTCTTTCCAAAGCCCGTCGTGCCGGCGTGAAGTTAGGCGCTCCGAAGGGGCCTGCCTCAGTTCGTAAGAAGGCCGAGCAGGATAGTGAGGCGGGGGAACATCCACGCCGCAAACTTTCGCGCACGCGATCCCGGGCTACCTCCCGCGCGCTCAAACAAAAATCCAGAAGCGCCGCAAGCAAGCAGGCGCTTTCGAAGCAAGCCAAAAAGAGTTCTGCCAAACGAGGTAAACGGGCCCGTAGTGCGGCCGCCGTGAAAGCCGCGCGCACCCGAAGGGCCGCGTAATTTCGCTGAATTTCGCGCTTAGACCGGCTGAGCGGACGCCACTTCGCCAGCATGAGCCACAAGAACGTCATTTCAAATTTCAAACCGAAAGGAAAAGGCAAATTAAATGAAACCGAATTCGTTGCAGGAGCTGTATGTGGAACAACTGAAGGATCTTTACGATGCCGAACAACAGATCATCAAGGCACTCCCCAAGATGATCGATGCGGCGTCTTCAGAAGAGCTTAAAGATGCGCTGAACGAGCACCTGGAAGTAACCAGGAAGCAGGCAACCCGGCTGGAACAGATATTCGAACCGTTGGGCGAAAAACCGAAGGGCGATAAATGCAAGGGCATGCAAGGCGTGCTTCAGGAGGGAAGCGACTTGGTCGGTGAGGTCAAAGACGCGAACGTCCGTGACGCCGCCATCATCGCTTCTGCCCAGCGCGTGGAGCATTATGAGATGGCTGGCTATGGCACCGCAAGAACTTTCGCCGAGCTCTTGGGCGAGGAGAAGGCAAGCCAGTTGCTCGAGGAGACCCTCAACGAGGAAAAGGAAGCCGACACAAAACTCACGGAACTTGCCGAAGAGATCAACGTCACCGCAGAAAAGAATGCTGGATCAGAAAAAGAAAAGAACGCGGGATCAGAAAAGGTGTCGGCCAGCAGAAGGAAAGTAGCGTAGGTCCTGCATTCGCCCGCATTTTGTCCTGCTCTCTATAGAACCAAACGGCCCGGTTTCCATATTGGAAGCCGGGCCCTTTTAACTGGCCGATAAATGTGACCGTCGCGAAAGACGCCGGACGCAAAATGTTAGTTGCCCGGCCTTGTTTCTCCCCGCGCTTGCATGGAGTACTTTCGAACTACCGCCAGAAATGGTTCGCTGTCGCTCGGCGGCGGCGTGGATCCATTGAGAATGTCGGCGAATGGAATTTCGCTCCCATAAAGGATGCGGGTTTCGTCCCGATCCTGAGTGATAGCGGAGCCATTAAGATCGATTCCCGCAAAAATCCCCCGCGCACGCGAATAAGTCAGCACCTCGGCCCTCATTTTCCAATCCGTGTCGGCCCCCGCGTCCCTTCCTACCGGGCCGGCAGCCGCTGAAGCGTCCGCGCCAATCTTGAACTTACTTGAAAGTAGATGCTGCATGCCGTTGTCGTTGGTCACCACCAGTACAAGATCGACTGCCTGGCCGCCCAACTGCAATCCCCAGCTTCCTCCGGTGATCGTGATGGGAGCCGGTGCGCTCCAGCCGTGCGGTGTGCGGCACGTCGCAATGCCTTTGCCGTGACTGCCTCCGAAACCAACCGCGATTTTTACCATCGAGGGAATCACCGCGATGCACTTCGCATCGCTCATAACCTTATCCGGTATGGCTTTGTCCGGAGTGGACATAATCTCATCCAACACCTTGGCCGAAGCGTCAATGCGCTTGGCAATGTCAGATTCGTCCTTGTCTTTGTCTTTTGACCAGCATGTGCTGACTAGGAATAAAACCATTATTCCGAGCGCCAGGGTGGGACGAGTGAACCTGTGTCTGTTCATTCGGGTATAACTCCTTTCTGGGTGGGTGCTCATTCAAAGACGCTACTGCCTTGTGAGAGGCCGGGTCTATCGGGTCGAGGCTGTAAATCCTGCGCGGCTGTTCCTGACTTGCTCTGCCTGACTTGCTCTAGCTGACCTGCTCTGTAAGTTAGGCTGCTTCCTGATTAAGGGGACTTTGCCTTGTCCCCTGGGTTTGCCTTGTCCCCGGTTCGCTGAGAATTCGCGAAATAGCGGTCAACACTGCGTCATACGAAATCAGCATCTGGTGCTGCCGGGGCGCTTTAGTCCACCACAGAATGCGCAGCTTTACTGCGTTGGGATTGCCATCGACCAAATCGACCACAAGGACTTCCGGGCCTGGCTCGGAGAGCACACCTTCCACCTGAGCCGCGGCAGTCGAGATGCTCGACTTCGTATGCGCAAGATCCAACCCGGGGTTTGCGGTGAAGTCATACTGCCACCGCCGGATGTTATGAGCTGTATTGACGACAACAGAGTGCGTGAATAAGTCGGCGTTCGGGATAACCACGCGGCGCTCGTCATAAGTCTTGATAATCGTCGCTCGCGTCTGAATCTCCTCCACCGTTCCCTCAAAAGGATCGATTCGGATTTCATCGCCGACGCGAAACGGCTCGGCCCACAACAGGAGCAGACCGGCGAGGAAATTTTGCAGAATATTCTGGAAGGCGAAACCGATTGCCACCCCGCCGATGCCCAGAATCTTGATGAGATCGGCCGCCTGGAATGACGGGGCAACGATGGAAACCCCAACCAGAACTCCCAGCAGGATCGTTGCCGCGCCGATCAAGCGGGCAAAAACAACGCCTAGATTCTCGCGCCGTCCCCGCGTACTGTGCCGGATTACGCGGCTCAAGAAAAAGCTCGCGATGTAGAACAAAATGAAGACAACAACCGCAAAGATCAGCGAAGGCAGACGCGCGACCATGTGGTTCGCCATCAAGTGCGCCGAATCCCAAAAACCGTCGAACGTTTTGCCCATAGTTTGCGTTGCTGCAAGCTGAAATGCCTTCCCGCTGATATCCCCCTTCCGGTACTGACTTAACTAATCTGGATTGTTCAATCCGCGGGCTCGATAGTTTTCACTCCCGCCGGCTGCGTTATGTCGGTGTCGCTTCGCGTTCCAGTTTCGCGTTTACCCATGCAGCGCAGTGCTGCAGATGTCATGGCCACAGTCGCAGGCAATCTCCACTTCATCCGCGCCAGCGTCTTTGCAGAATTGGCTGCAATATTTATCGTCTGACGTTACCTGGCAGTTGCATGAGGGATGAGCGCACTTCTTGCTGGTCGTCATAAATACTCCTTTCAGAACCGTTGTCTCGTGGACCGCACGTTTTAGTAGATGCGCCTATCGTTTCAGGCGCTGTCCACCAGACTCCTAAAGTATGGGCGAGAGTATGGGCGAGGAGTATGGCCGAGTAAACGACACTCCGTGAGACGTGAGATGACGATTGCTCCAATTCAGTTTGCGCTCCGGTCTCGCCCACTGCAACCTAGTTCAAGATAAGTTCATCGGAGTGAATGAGTGAATGGAAGATGGGTGTCTTCACAGGGTTGAGCGGTATAGGCAACGTATCCCGTCGGCCCTGTTGAATCGCAGATAAGAATCTTTTGTTCTACAGGAGGAATTTCAGGATGGCGGCTAAAAAGAAGTCCTCAAGCCGTAAATATGGCCAAGGTGCAAATAAGAGCGTCGCCAGTGCCGTGCGCCGAAAAAAGCGTGGCACGCTTAAGTCGGGCAAAGCGGGCAAGGGCGGAAAGGTGAAGAGCCGCAAGCAAGCCATTGCAATTGGGCTCTCAGAAGCCCGCAAGAAGGGCGCGAAGGTCCCGAAGAAACCAGCAGCGTGAGAAACGGCTGCCGCAGCGAGCCATACTCGCGCACTTGGGATGAAGGCTGCAACATCGGGCTACAACGAAAAAGGAATTGGAGAAATCATGGCCAGCCCTGGTAAATCGTCGGAAAGCATTCGCTATGCCGTGGTTGGACTGGGACACATTGCGCAGGTCGCTGTTCTGCCCGCTTTCAAAACTGCAAAACACTCGCACCTGACAGCAATTGTTTCCGGAAATGCCGGCAAGCGAAAAAAAGTCGGCAAAAAATATCGGGTTGAGCAAACCTATTCCTACGAGGATTATGACCGTGCCCTCTCCGAAGTGGATGCGGTGTATCTTGCGCTCCCCAATCATCTCCATCGCGAATACACCGTCCGGGCGGCAGAGGCCGGAGTTCACGTCCTCTGCGAAAAACCGATGGCGGTGACGGTGGACGACTGCCATGCCATGATCGATGCCAGCGAAAATGCCGGCACCAAGCTGATGATCGCGTATCGCCTTCATTTCGAGGCGGGAAATCTCGAAGCCGTCCGATTGGCCCAGACCGGAAAACTGGGAAACTTGAGAATCTTTACCTCCGAGTTCGCGCAGCAAGTGGTCGAAGATAACCTTCGCGTACAGCAGGACGTTGCGAATGGAGGAGGCCCGGTTTATGACATGGGCGTTTATTGCATTAACGCCGCCCGCTATCTATTTCGCGACGAGCCCATCGAAGTATTTGCCGCCACATCGAACAACGGAGAAAAGAGATTTGAAAAGGTCGAGGAAATGGCCTCCGTGACCATGCGTTTTCCCCAGGAGCGCATCGCGACCTTTACCTGCAGCTTTGGTGCTGCGGACGTGAGCCGCTACACCCTGATTGGAACAAAAGGGTTATTAACAGTGGATCCCGCCTATGAATATGCCGGTGGGATTAGGCACACGCTGACCATCGGAGAAAAAACAAAGACCAGGCGATTCGCGAAGCGCGATCAGTTTGCTGCCGAGCTGGAGTATTTTTCCGGCTGCATCCTCAAGGATGAGGAACCCGAACCCTCGGGTTACGAGGGCTTGGCCGATGTGCAAATCGTAGAGGCGATCTACGAATCGGCCAGGACCGGAAAGACCGTGCCATTGCCCGAGTTGCCATCCAACGTATTTGAAAAAATCAGGCCCACTAAGCGCCAGGAAATTCGCCGTCCGGCTCACAAGAAGCCCGGAACCGTACAAACCAAGTCTCCCTCGGGAGAAGCTGCCTGATTCTTCGAAAGGTGAAGATACGATTGCAGCCGGCAAGTTAGGCGCAAGTGGTTTCGTCCCTCCCATCCACGACGGCCGAAATTGCTGTTGAATTACTTGGTTAATTCCTCGCGAGGTGCGAGTTGACAATGCTGACAGATATCCTGATTCGCATCCTCGTCGGTGGCGTCGCGGTTTCTTTTTTCGCAGCATTAGCGGACATGCTGCGGCCAAAAAGCTTCGCCGGCCTGTTCAGCGCGGCACCCTCCATTGCCCTGGCCTCTCTCGTTCTTACCGTATCTAGAGACGGGCGCGCCTATGCCGCGTTGGAGGGGCGCTCAATGATTGCCGGCGCCATAGCCTTCTTCATTTACGCATTCATTGTTAGCCGGATTTTATGGAAGGGTAAATGGTCTACTCTTAGTGTGAGCGCCACTACGCTTGTGGTTTGGGGCGCCGCCGCGTTCACCTTATGGAGGGTATTCCTGCGATGACAGTCTCGTTGAATCCTTCCGCGCTCAAGGGTATTCGCTGGTATGAGTATGCATCGCGCTTCCTTATCGGCGGCGCAACTACCGCAATTGCCGGCTTGATCGCCAACAAGTGGGGCCCAGGCATTGGCGCTATTCCTCGCTTTTCCAGCCATCTTTCCGGCCAGCGCCACCTTAATTGAAAAACACGCAAAGGAACGCAAACGGAATGTTGGGGGAAGCGGCACCTTGCGCGGGCGTAAGGAAGCTGCCCTTGATGCATCGGGTGCTTGCCGCGGCGCATGCGGCCTGTTGATTTTTGGAGCTATCGTTTGGTTGCTGCTTCCCGATACTCGAACTTGGATTGCGTTACTAGTCGCAACATCTGCTTGGATACTCGTCTCGTTGGGTGCATGGATGCTTACGTCCCAGCGAAGAGCCAGTCCACATCACCAAGGTGCAACAACAAGAGGGCAGTAGCAGGGGGAGTAGAAAGGGTGCAGGAACGAGGATCGCAGCCGGAGCCACTAGGAATTCCACTAATGCCGGCTCGCGAGGCGCGTAAGCGCAATCAGGAAAAGCAGAAGAAGCGGGATGAAAATTGCGATGCCGCTCCCCAGCAGCACGATCTCACTCAATAAGTCTGGCTTCATCAGGTCGGTGCGGCGCATTGCATGCTCCTATCAGCCCGCGGGCCCGGCATTTGCCAAGGCGGTTAGTCAGACGGACCGGGTTAAATCCACTTGTCCCGGTCCGGCCCGGCTAACTGGACTCACTTATAACTAAATGCACTCGTTGTTAAAGTCTTCCCATCAGTAGCAGCACCACGACCACGACGAACACCAGGCCGAGACCTCCGCTTGGATAGTAGCCCCAACCCGTGCTGTAAGGCCACGTAGGCAATGCTCCGATGAGTAGCAACAACAGAATGACAATGAGAATTGTGGACATGGAACGCTCCTTCGCATTCGCGCGATCTACCGTTAACGGCAGTCATTACTTCCAACCGCCCACTTAGTTGCCGTTTTAGTTGTACCGGGTTGGTTAAACAGAAGTTACGCCGCCCAATCTACACTGCCTTCCACACCGGCTTGCAGGATTTACCCGGTCGGCTACCGGAGGAATTTCTAGCATCGAATGGTGGACTACGGGACGGTGTGAATTGGTTCTAGCGTGAATTGGAGCTAGCCGGCAACGTGCGCGCATCCTCCCCAGACGATCGCCCGCTTCGTCCCGCGGGCTTGATTCGGAAAAGATATACAGGACGCAATGGAGAAACAATGGTGATGAACAATGCAGCTCGATTCCTGGCCTCACTCTTATTGTGTGGAAGCGCGGTCCTCTGGGCACAGAGTAGCGACCACATTGAGATCGGCGCCTTCGCCGATTACCTGAACTTCAGCCAAACAGCGCCGCATATCAATTTCGTTGGAGTAGGTGGCCGCGTAAGCTTCAATGTTCAGCGGTACGTACAACTCGAAGCCGAAATGAGTTATGACTTCGATCGGAATTTCACCAACACTTATTCCAATGGCGTGTCTACAGACTTTGTACAAAGCCGAACTCGACCACTTACCGCAATGTTTGGTCCCAAGTTCCAGACCAATGCCGGTCCTTTCCGCGCCTTTGCCACGGTGAAAGGCGGTTTCATTAACTTCTCCACCACCACTCAAAATGCGCCATCGGGCTTTCAAAGCAGTGTAGGGAGCGTAACCGGCGGAAACACTCGTGCCGCCTTTTATCCTGGTGTGGGACTGGAAGGTTTCTGGGGCCCGGTCGGACTCCGCGCTGATGTCGGCGACGAAATTTACTTTGATAATGGCACCAGGAACAATTTGAAGGCTACCTTCGGACCTGTAATCAGATTTTAACTACCGCTGGACCTTCACAACCAACGATTGCTTCAAGCACAAGGGACGATTGCAAACGCATATCGTCCCTTTTTACTTTTCTTTGTAACGAATAATTCAGCCGGACGAATGATTCAGCCGCGATAACTCTTACATCGCCGTTGCCAGTCTCCCAGTCATGCTGAAAGGGATCGGCGCATAAGGAACGCATTGTTCATCAAGCCGGTACCACACGCCCAGCGGACAAGCGCGGCAACCGCGAAATTGGCGACCCTCGATATAGGCCTCATGTTCGATGAGCCGGTGTGGTGTGCTGTGGAGCACCGCGTAGACTCCGGAAGTCGGAACTTTGTCGCCAGGCTTGAACAATTTAAATGGTCCCATATGTTTTATTCTCCAGAAACGATTCTGCCCGTTCGAAGGCCGACCAACAATACCTTCTTTTCCTCATATCGCGCCTCATGTTCCATCGGTTCCGCTGACCTGGATACAGCGGTATGTCCCCGAGTCCTGTCTAACAACCTACAGAGGATTTGACTTGCCCATTCTTGGGCGGCGCGCCGTTAACTACAGTTTCCCGGCCCGGCATTTACGACATTTGGCGGATATCCATTTCTCTCTCTCTGCCGTATCCATAAAGTAAAAGTAAGGTGACCTAAAGTAAGGAGAATTGCTCAATGAAAGCGTCTGTAAAATGGCAGTTTGTTTTGGGTGCCGCCCTCACCTGCTTATCCTTGGCGGCCATGGCTCAGTCCAACATGGATCAGCAGGATAGGCCGGCAAATGTGACCTCCACCGACAAGAAGTTCATGCGCGACGCCGCGCAGGGCGGCCTCGCAGAAGTGGAACTGGGTCAGTTGGCGACTGAGAAAGCTTCGAGCGACGACGTTAAAAAGTTCGGGCAGCGCATGGTCGACGACCACACCAAGGCAAACGACGAACTCAAGCAGGTAGCCAGTAAGGAGGGCATCGATCTGCCAACCGACCTGAACGCCAAAGACAAAATGCTCAAAGAGCGCCTCTCCAAGCTTAGCGGAGCAACATTCGATCGAGCCTATATGGAGAGCATGGTGAAGGATCACAAGCAGGACGTGGCCGACTTTATCCGCGAGAGTAAGAGCGGAGGGGATCCGCAAGTAAAGGCATTTGCTTCAAAAACACTTCCCATACTAAAGGATCATCTTCACCAGGCAGAAAGGATTGAACCTCAAGTAAAAATGTCTGCGTCGAATGCGGGATCGCAATAGGCCGGCGGTGATATAGGGGTTTAGCCTGCCGTCAGGTCCGGCAACGTCTCGAATACCTCGGTATAGGAGCGGAAGGCTCAAGGGGCCATCCGCCCTCTTCTTTGACGCATCAGATCAATGCTCAAAGCTGTGACGGCAAACCAGCCTCCCGGTGCGGGCATAAAAATAAGATTAGGAGAATTTTTATGAAACAACTGGGCACATTAATTGCGGTTTCGATTGCCATGGCCGTCATTTCCACTTCTGCATTAGCGCAGAACGTGAAGACCGATTATGACCACCATGTGAATTTCGCGCAATACCACACCTACTCATGGGAAAAAGTAAAGACCACGGATCCTCTGTGGCAGAGCCGCATTCAGGATGCCGTTGATCATGCCCTTCAATCCAAGGGCTGGCAGCGCGTCGATAGCGGCGGCGACGTTGCCATCACCGCCGTGGGCAGCGCCAGGAACCAGCAGGAATACCAGACCTTTTACGATGGCATGGGTGGATGGCGATGGGGTGGCTTCGGTGAGACCACGACTGAGGTGCAAAATTACCAGGTCGGCTCACTCGTTCTCGACTTTTATGACGCCCATCAAAAACAGCTGATTTGGCGCGGCGTTTCCACCGACACGCTTTCGGATAAGCCGGACAAGAACGAAAAGAAACTGGACAAGGCGGTCGACAAAATGCTCGATCACTTCCCGCCGAAATAGCGGAGCGTGGCAGGTCCTGCTAGCGAAGCGACGCGTGGTAAAAAGCCAGCGCGGATGTTATCGCGCTGGCGTAGTCTTGTTTGTGGGGACCCCACCCATCAGTAGCCCTTTCCGATCATGTAGTTATTAGCGCGCAAAAACCACCCACCCTCGGCGACATAAAAGGGCCATGGGAAGTTTGTACTTACGTACTTGGTCTGAACAGTACTGATGTAGGTTGCAAGGCGCGTTTTGTCTCCCATTGCTGCGGCCGCAGTTGCCATCAGGCACCACGGAAACGAATCCTGAGAGTTGTACGAAAGCGTCGGCCAGCCCGGCCATGCCGCATTCAGCGCCGAATACGACTGCTGCGCTCGTGAATCGGAAGACGCGACCACACCCATGAGCACGGGAAAAACCTGCGCGCTGGCATCGGCATACCACGTGCCCAGGCTGGGCGCTGCGAGGCCCCCAATGTCGTTCTTGTAGACGGCCCATGTGCCGTTCATCCACATTCCAAGTATGCCCTTTTGCATTTCGTTTGCGGCGGCAGTATAGTACTCAGCTTTTGTCTGGGCCCCGAATGCCTGATATAAGGACGCTAAGTCGCGCAGGCCACGGTAGGCTTCTGAGTTGTCCATCAGATACTTGATCTCATAGTCCGGCTTTGACCACGTAAGGCCATCGCTCTGCTGTGTCTGGATCAGTACTCCGCCAATCACATCCAGCTGGTACGAGAGACTCTCAATGTAGGCTCGAACGCTCGCATCCCCGTTTTGCCATGCGTTCCATGCCAGCGTAAGAAACGTGGCGGCGTAGGAATCGGTGGAATCGGCGTCTTCCGTAGATACTTCGATTCCATTAGTGACGGTGTAGTTATAAGTCGTGCCATACAAACCCCACCTGTCGGGCCAGTTCAGGTGACCGATGTACCAGTTCATCCAGGCCACCACCTGCGGCATTCGATTTGCATCCTTAGTCATTCCGATGGCCGCGATGTTCGCAAAATACGGGTCGATTTGCTGCGGCGTGTAAAGAATGGCGCCATCGGCAGCCGAGGAATGGGACAGCCACTCCGAAGTCGCATTAAAGTTCGACTCGTACTGCGATCCACCAGTCGGGGTGGAGACTTTAATGCTCACCATCTTGGCATAGATCGCGCCGGTATCGTCCGAAGCCTGCACGTTGATGTTATGAGTACCAGTCGAGAGTGAAAGCGATGTCTTAAGGTTCGAAGCATAGGTTGTGTAGGCCGCCTTACTGTCAACCGGCTTACTGTCGATATAGATGCGCATAGCTTTAATGACGCGCCCGGTCGCTGGCCTAGCCGACGCCATGAATTGCACGGGTGAACCAACTTCAGTGCCCTGTGAGGGCGAAGCGATCGTGATTCCGCCCTTCGAGTTCCCCTCAGTCCCAGAACTTATGTTTACACCGGTTTCGGCGTGGGCGGCGCCAGCCAGAACAATTGCAACTGCAGCCATATAAAGAAGGTAGTTTAGAGTTGTCTTCAAAGAAGGGGCAGGGGCAGGCAGAACACGGGAACTAACTGGCAAAACGAACCTCCGTAGTGCGAAATACCAGAGAAAAATGGAATTTTGTGCTTCAAGAGGAAGCACGCAAAACATTTCTACTGGGTAAGTGTCGCCAAACTACAGTGATTCATGTAGAAACGCAAAATCAAAAGTTCTAAGGGATGAGGGTTGGATACGCTACATTACGCGAATTTACAGGGAAACGCGAAGCTCGAAGGGTTGCCGGCTCGTTACTTTGGAGTGTAGAAAGATCCCAATGTAGAAATTTTGCTCGGTGACTAGCTCTCCAGTGATCGGGGCGCTCGCCAGCTCATTCCCCATGAGTAGAAGCCGATGAAAACCAGCACATCGAGGAATGGTCCGAATACGAAATACAGGATCGGCATGAACAGCACCGACTTGTGCAGCAGATAGACATGCAGCATATATTGCTGCGGCACGAAAAGAAGCAGGTGCACCATGGTGATCAGCGTCAGAAAAAGCTTCTGCGCCAGGCTGAAGTTCAGAATGTAAAAGGTAAATCCGTACAGAATGGGTATAAGCCCAATCAGCACGCAGCTGAAGACCAGCATGCTGACTGTATAACCGGGAAGGTCATGAGGAAAGCGAGCCGATGCGACGGCAAAATACCCAAGCGCGGTTCCCTGCAATAGGCAAAGCCCGCGAATCAGGTAGACCCAGGGTGTAGCCTCATCGCCCAGCAGGAAGCTGCCGCCAAAAGCCAAAACAGTCACCGCCGTCGTGATCCACCAGACCATGCCGCTCGCCGCTCCCGCGCCCACTCCAAAGCACGGCAGCGCGAAGTAAATATGCCTGCTCAAGCTCTGTTGTGGCACAAGAAGAACGTCACTCTTCAGCGCCAGCCATCCCCCCCAGAATACGAAGATTCGGCTCCACAGGCGGCCCACGGCGGGGAGCGCTGCCATCCAGCATCCCATGCCCAGCAAGGCAAGCGCTGCGCTCTCCACAATGCGGCGCGGTCCCAGGCGAAGATGCGCAAAGGCACGATGTTGCCGGATGATGCCCCCGCGCCAGCCTCGGCGCCGCATGGTTTCGAGTTCCGCCGGCAGCCGTTGATCCCGTTCTACGTTAGAAATCGATGAACACACCAACGGTCCCTCCCAGGCGGTGGTACGAGGTTTCCTGGTGTTGTTCGATGTTGAAATTGAGCCCCCAGTTTGGCCCGATCCATTGCCGGTAGGTGCCGGTCGCTGTATGCTCTGGAAAATTGAAAAGCACATTGTAGGCTGGCGCACCAGCCACCGGAGCGCCAATCACCTCGTACCCTTCGCGCCCCCACTCATACCTTAAGGAAACAAAATGTTCCTTCTCATGGCCTTGAGTCGCCGCCAGGTATTGAACGCGCGCCAGAATGCCGCCCGGATCGGTGTGCGTCCACAAAAAACCTCCCTGCAACACGACCGGATATTGGAAGTAATAGGCGGCGCCGGCCTGCGCGCGCGCGTCCTTATTTACAGTCTTACTCTGATCGAAACCTCCGCCACCGCTCAGGACCAGCTGCCGCCGTGGCAGCAGCTTTCGGTTGATGATCCCAGTCGCGCTGTACCGGTTGAGAAAAAACCCGCCCACGCTGGCGCCCGCCGAAATTTGCCCATACCAGTCTTCGGAGAGTGTTCGTGTCCACGCCAGATCTCCCCACCAGCCGTTGTCTCCAAAGCGATCTTCACGCGTAATCTCCGGATTGAAAACGTTGCGCCCTCCCGACATTGCACCCCGAAGATAGAAGTCGGTCCAGTTGGGATAGTTGGTGCTGAGCGCGCTGTGACCGCCTCCGACTTCAATATAGCCCGGCCCGTCCAGTCCCAGAGAGAGCGCACCCAATCCCGGCAGGCTCGACCCGGGAGCCGCTGCCGGAACTGAGCTCGTCTGTGTCTGCGCGGCAGCGACTGTTGCTTCCAGTAAACACGTGGCCAATAAATGTGCGGCCAATAAACGTCGAACAAGAAGAAGCTTCATCGTTTGGCCTCAATCGTTCCTGTTGTCGATTTTCCCGGGCCGCGCTGCGAAGTCAGATCGACGCTCAACTCGCGTCCATCTTCGGCGGCAATAAATATCATCCCGTCCTGAATGCGCACATTTGCAAGACCTTCCACCACTCGCGCGTCACGAAAATATTCCTGTGGAAAGATCCATGTCTGATGAGCAAGCGTCTTTGGATGCGACGCGTTCAGCGTGACCTGAGCATTGTCGTTGCCCGTGCGCGAGATGCTCCAGCGAACGGCTTCGCGCTGATTAAGAAAGTCGGCCAGCTCCGTCATCGTGTACCACTGGAAGCGGCCTTCCTTCTTCAAACTGTCGGCATTGTCCAGCCAGGTCCGAATCGTGCCAAAGAACTTTTCCGCCCCATAAGGGTGCGCATACACCAGGCGCGCCGTGTGCTGCCGCACAGTGAAGTCCGTTACCGCTAGCATCCAATCGCGCACTGCGGGAATGGGCACGTCGTCAAAGCCCATCTCTTCCAGACTGGCTTCCTTTCCCATGTGAAGAATTGGAAAAGCCCAGATGTCTGGTCCGTTGCGCTCCGCGCTTCTATAGACCCGGGTCGGGCCCAGTCCGGCATCGCCAGTGAAATAATAGGCAACCACTCCATTGCGCTCCAGCCACCGCGTTACCCAGGCTGGATGGTTGCCGACCGGCGCGGAGTATTCAGTAACGCGTTTGCCGGTAACTCGCTCCAGGGCTTCTTTGTTCATCGCCAGGTACGGTTCGAATTCCTTTTCATTCGTGTCGTTGACGTGGTAGCCAAAATAGTTGTGAATCCAGCCGCCATGGCT
This sequence comes from Terriglobales bacterium, assembly GCA_049589875.1. Classification (GTDB taxonomy): domain Bacteria; phylum Acidobacteriota; class Terriglobia; order Terriglobales; family Acidobacteriaceae; genus Acidiflorens. The sequence continues at coordinate 26,326 of JBAWBR010000081.1, read as the reverse complement.
GCCAATAACCTGGCCGCGCACAAGCAGATAATGGATCCACTTCTGCACTTCGGCATCGTGCGCCACATCCAGACCCTTCTTGTCTCCAAAAGCATCGACGTCAGGCCCTGCGGTAAAGTGCACGGAGAATGTGCCATGGTCGAAAACGCCGGCGTCCGCAAGCGTCTTCAGCGGACGCAACGACGACCGCGCATCGATGTGCCAGTTGAATACCAGTCCTCCCACGCCATCGGGAACCGACGCCATGTAAGGCATCCCGATCATGCGGACTCCAAAAAAATGCAGAAATGAGTGCATTAACAAGCCGTCTGTTCGTGAGGCCAGATATCCCACCGGCAAATTAACAAAGAGTACTTGTCCTAACCCTTCTTGCCGGTATCCCGCGGCGATCCCGCGTTTCGACCGCAGCAACACGGTTCCATCGAAGTCGCCCGCTGTGCGAAAGAGGGGATAATCGACGGCCCCATAAAGGTAGGTCGCGAATGCGTATCGGGTGCTGGAACTATCATGTTCGGCAATGGGACGCCAACGCGCCAGCTTGCCTTTGTCGTCGAGAGGAACGAAGCTTCCCGGCGGAATACCCAGGTCGCGCATGGCGTCGGACGATCCGGTTACCTGCTCAGGCTCCATCGTCTGCGCTTGATAGCGGTCATACAGGGCATAGCGAGTGCCCACAAGCCCGGAAAGCCGCGAATCTCCCGGCGGAAAGCGGCCGTTCAAATCCCATGTGCAGGCGTCATAGATCACCATTAAATTTCCGCCCTCGCGCACATAGCGGTAGAGTTCGCCGACCAGCACGTCGTTAGCGGAACGATGAATCTGATCCGGAACAATCACCCCGATCGCGCGCTTGGTGGAGAGCGGATCAAGAAATTCCGAGTCATGAATCGGTTTTAGATGCAGACCCTCTTCGCTCGCGGCATCCAGCCATTCCTGAACCAGTGGCGTACTTGAGTCGACGGAATCGGGAAGCAGCAGCAGCAGCGTATCTGTCGCAGAGTCCGCAAGTTTCTGCTCGTGCCGGTGGACATAACTTAAAGTTCCAAACAGCACCAGGGGTGCAACCACCGCCAGGTATATGTACCTTGCCTGCTTTTTCATGGATACGCTTTTCATGGCTGCGCCAGAATGGCCTTGCAGGCCCCGGGATCGAGTAACTCAGACTGCGAAAAGCGCGCTCTCAAAGCCTGCCATACCGCCTCTTCGAGTACATTCCAGCTGCTACTCCCGCGCAGCGAATCGGACTGCGAACTCCAGCAGACTGCCGACGCCGTATCGCCAAGCTTTGCGGCAGCCAGCGCCACCAGTCCCCATGGATGACTGTCATAGCGGCGCTCAATCCAGCCCGCGCCAAATTCGCGCCTCCATAGGATCCATGCCTGCCGGGGATCCTGCCCCGGCCCACTCATATCCGCCATCCATGGATAAACCTGCGCCACATAATCCGGATAAAAAGCGGTCGGCGTCTTCTGCATAGACGAGTGAAAGCTCCCGCTGCGGCGGTTCCAGAAAATCCGCTGGATCGCCGCCTCAAGCCTGTCTGCCCGCGCGTCGGTGTCGGCGCCCGCGGGATCGTGCAATCGCGTTTGCGCTTTCGCAATATCCTTGAGCGCGGCATAAACTTCAACGTTGTCCATCAGCAGCGCGACGTGGTTGCGCCGCGAAATGTGATAGACACCCAGCCGCCGGTTGTGCAGTTTTTCCAGTTGTGCGGCCGCCAGCGCAAGACTGCGCTGCCATTCGGCGGGTATGCCGCTATCGGGTGCAATGCGATAAAGCAATTGCATCCAGAGCGCCAGCATGGAATCGTCCGCATCTGCGGGCGCGCAATCCCGCCATTCTTCATTGACCCGGCAGAACCGCCGGAATAACCCGCTGTTGCGTTGTCGCGGCAAAGCCCACCCAATCCATGCTCCGCCGCTTTCGCGAATGTCCAACCCTCCATCGGAAGCCACGATCAGCGCCTTCGTGGCGAAATAAGGTTCAACGTAATTGCCTCCCGGATTGAGAACAATTGCCCCGTCGGGTGTCTGAAACGTGGCTGGATCAAACGCACTCGCCCCGGCAGGGATTGCGCCGCAGACGAGCAGCGTCAGGAGTGCAATCAAAAGCTGCTTCGGTTCGTAGTGCTTCACCCCTCCACTACTCCACGCTCGCGTGCCCAAGCCGTTCCGTGCAGCCGGCATCCGGCTGCGATCCGTATCCGAAGTGACGAAACCGTCGTAGGCGCATCCATGCGCCCGATGTGGCTGCCGCGTCCAATAGCAACTTCCGTTTCCGCCAGCAGTGGACCCGCCACATAGCAGCGGGGTCCAAGCCTGATGCCAGCCTGGCTGACAACGCTTCCATGGATCTGAGCGTCCGCCTCTACAATGGTGTCCTTATAACTTTTGGTATTGCCCAACACGCTGGCGCCTGCTCCGACGTGCAGTTCACCGGTCGCGATAACATTTGCGTTCAAAGTGTCGCCTGCGGACACTGCGAAATCGCCCTGAATACGAAGGCGTGGACGAGAAGGCTCAAACAGATCGGCACCATCGCTGTCAGTCTGAAAATCTCTGTCGATCCGAGGGCAGGCCGAAGAATACGGCTCTTCTCTGGCCTCGTCGGTTCCGTCGACGGCAAAAATTATCGGAGCCTGCATGCGCTCGAAGCCGCAGCCTTGCTCCAGAAGAATTGAATCGTTCGCCGAGAGCCGTCCGTAAACCGCGCTTCCTCTGCGCAAGTAAGCGCTGCCGCGCGCGTGAAGCCAGCGCAGAATAGTGCTTTCCTCCCGGAGCGTGGTATCGCCGTTGCTCACTGCGGCGCGCAGCGCGGAACCTTTTCCCAAATCCAAAGTCCCCTCGGCGTATGCGTCCGCATCCACCACAGTTGACCGGGGAACGACCATCCCCGCGGTGCATAGAATGGTGCTCACGCCTTTCATCGTTGCGGAATCGAAACCAAATGCTTCGCAGCCGACGAGCAACACTTCCATTCCATCAAAAGTCACCTTGCGCAGCTCGCGTTTTTCGCGGCACTGTTCCAACTGCGGACGAAGAGGTTCAATTCGCGCCTGGAACGCCTCGGCAAGATTGGCGATGCGGCCGTCATGGCGCGAGGTTGGCAGGGGAGTGGCGTCGCGCCGCTTTCTCAACTCATCGAGCGCGGGCAACACCGGCAATACCAGAAGAGCGGCAGTCGCCGTAATCAGCGCAAATGGGGCCAGGGCCTCCACTACCGCGACTCCTCGAGAATGGGCAATCGTACATCGTCCAATACTGGCGCCGTGCGAGACCGCTCTGTCTTGTGCCACACTAGCTCAGCGCTTCCCAGGAAACGCTCGCGTGCCTGTTGCCACGCCGCTCTCGACACGCTAATTAAACTGACAGAAAATCCAAACAGGGTCAGCGGCAATAAACGGATGCGCTGCCGCGATCCATCCAGGCGCGCCGCCGCCGCAATCTCGAAGAATGCTGCGAAGTTTCCCAGCGTCGTAAAGGCTCCCAGCGCGAGCACGAGCAGTCCGCCGCCAATCTGCACGCCCGTATAAAACAACACCACCGCCAGCAGCCATCCCAGCAGAAGTGCGGGACCCATGAGATAAACGCCCAGCAGCAGCACGCCGTCAACCCGCTCCGGCAAACTCAGCGTGGAAGCGCTCGCGGTACTTCCCATATAACTCGCCATCGACTGGTTATGCCCTTTGGCCCAGCGCATGATCTGGCGCACGCGCACAGGCCAGCGATCCGGCACTTCTTCATAGCACTCGGCGCGGTTTTCATACGCGGTCTTCCAACCAGCCAGCAGCAAACGATAAGTCAGGTCGGTATCTTCGGCGAGCGCATTCTCATTCCAGCCGCCGATCTCATCCAGCGCGCACTTGCGCACGCCCGCTACCGTTCCACCGTATTGCGGCACAACATGCAGATTCATGCGGGCCTGCTGATCGACCTGATATCCGCCCGAGCGCTCCAGATCCAGCAACCGGGTCAATAATCGTTTGCCGACGTTCAATGGCACCACGCGTCCCATCACCGCCCCTACTTCAGGATCGAAAAAGGGCGCCACCAACTGACGGATCAATGCCTTGCCCGGAATATAATCCGCGTCGAAAACAAGCATGACCTGCGTATTTACATACGCCATCGCATCTTTCAATGCGGCAGCTTTACCCGGCTTGCCGCCGAAACGATGAAAGGGCACGATTCGGGAATTTTGTTCCGCGAAGCCGTCAATGATTTCGCGAGTCCGGTCCGTGGACCGGTCATTGACGGGAATAATCGTGAGACGGTCGGCTGGATAATCGACTTCCAATAACGCTTTCAAAATGTCGGCGACAACCGCTTCTTCATTGTGCGCTGCCACCAACACTGTAACCGCGGGCCATGCCGCGGTCTGCACATCTACGTAGGGATGACGCTGCCGGCTGAAGATCCGGTTGAGCGTGAAGCAATAATGGCGCGCTGTATAAACACAAATCAGGAACAGAGTTGCGCCGAACAGGTCCAGTAACATATCCCGTCACCACCCTCTCAAACGCCTGGTCCGGCAATACCGGCTCAAGCAGCCAACGGTTGTTCTTTCCCCGCTCCTTGAAACTGTTCGGATTCGAGCAGGATCGGCCACTCACCCTCGAGCCAGCGCGACAAAGCCAGTGCAATTCTGGGTGCCGCTTGTCCGTCGCCATAAGGACACTCGCCTGCCGCCATGCTCCGATACGCTTGTTCATCCTTCAGCAGCCGCGAGGCTTCGCCCACAATCGCTTCCCGCGATGTCCCCACAATCTTTGCCATTCCCAGCAGCGACGCCTCCGGCCGCTCAGTTACTTTGCGCAACACCAATACCGGCTTATGAAAGATAGGTGCTTCTTCCTGTACCCCGCCGGAATCCGTCATCACAAAATGACAGCGGCGCAAGAGCGAAAGAAATTCAAAATAGTCGACCGGCGGGATCAGGTGCACGCGAGGACAGTTACCCAACAGGGTCTGAACGGTGCTGGAGACGTTCGGATTTAAGTGGACCGGATAAATCACCCGTAGAGAAGGGAACTCTTCGACGAGATCCAGGACGGCCCGGCAGATATTCTCCAGCTCAACCCCCCAGGATTCGCGGCGGTGAGATGTCATGAGAACAAACGGTGAGCCATCGTCGGGAACGCCCTGTGGAAGCGGAAAGTCAATGGTCTGCATATTGACGAGCCGCTCTACCGCATCCACGATTGTGTTTCCGGTGACGACGATATCGCTATCGGCAATCGCCTCCTCAAGCAGGTTGTCGCGCGAAAGTGGAGTCGGAGCAAAATGTACTTGCGTCACTACCGCTGCCAGCCGCCGGTTTACTTCCTCCGGCCAGGGCTGAAAAATATCTCGTGTGCGCAGGCCGGCCTCCACATGCGCAACTGGCACTTTCTTGTAGAACGCGGAGAGAGCCGCTGCGAAAGCCGTTGTCGTATCTCCCTGCACCAGCAGGCAATCCAGCGGATTTGCCGCCAGCAGCGTATCCATCGCCGCCAGCACCCTGCATGTCAGCTCGTTAAGCGTTTGATTGTGCCGCATGAGATCGAGTTCCAGGTCCACACTGATATCGAAAACCTTCAGAACCTGATCCAGCATCTGCCGATGCTGACCGGTGGAGATCACCACCGGCTCGAATTCGCTAGAGCGTTTACGAAGCTCCAACACTACGGGAGCCATCTTGATGGCGTCGGGCCGAGTACCTACGACAATTCCGAGACGTCTCTTCATAAGCGGCACGCCCGCACTGTTTCGTTAGCGGTAAATCTTGCAGGCTCAACTTAGAATCAGGGCAGCCCTTATGAGTTGGCTTATCAGTAATTTGCTGCAGATACCTGTGTGCAACTACGTACTACAACCGATTGCGCTGACTTAGCGCAATGGACAAGCCTTTCGCAATCACGCTGCGCTGTCCGGAGCACATAATTTACGCGCTAGCTTTCCATGCCTGGCGCGTCGAAGTGGCAACCCTGCTTAGTAGTTTTCTCATCAATAGCACACCGTGAGAAGCCGGCACGAATTCGGTGCACTCCATATGTGCGATCAATCGGACTGCGAACAATCGCGCGAACAACAGCCATCGGCCGCCCCTCAATATCCACAGGACGCCCCCGTCCTACATGATCTACGGCATAAGCAAAAACGCAGAGTTGACATCAAAAGTGTTGACATCAAAGTGGACATCGAAGTGTTCGCGAGAGCGGTGCCGTGCCTCGCAGATCCCGTTTAGCGCATGTGGAGAAACCAGATGTTTTCAAGCTTTCTCACCGACGAAATCTCCCGCGCGCCACGCTGGAACACTTTTTTCGCGGGACTGGCGCTGAATGTCGTCGGCATCGTGGTGCTGATCTTCGTTTCATCGCGGATGCCCACCGTCGCAACGCGCGTCATATCGAATCGTAATTACGTTGTCCTCGTGGCTCCTGTTACTGCGCCACCTCCGGATACGCTGCCAGTTATCGCGAAGCTGAAGCTGAAGCTAAGCCCGCCGCAGCGTCCCCTGCCATCGAAACAAGTCTTGCCTGCCCCGGAGGCTCCGAAGATGGCCGTGGCGCCGGCTCCTGCAACGCCCCTTCCGATCGTGCCTAAGCCAGTGGCAGCGCCTCCCCAGAACTCCGATCAACCAGCATTTGCAAGCGCACAAATGCCGCCTGAAGAAAAAGAAATGCCGCGCAGAGAGAGGGAAATTAAGACCGGCGGTTTTGGGGATCCTAATGGTCTAGCCACCCGCAGCGACGTTAAGCGCAACGCGATGACGATGGTCAGCGTCGGTGCTTTTCAATCGTCGGCGGGAGCAGGGAAGAGCGGGAATGCCGCGTCCACCGCGGGAGCCGCGGTGCAAACCGCTGGGTTCGGCAGCCGGGAAGTTGCCGGTGCTGCTCACGCTGGCAGCGGCAGGGAAGTCGTGGCGAGCAGTTTTGGCTCGCGCGTCGCTCCCAACAATAGCGCAGGCGCACAGCATCTCGCGCAACAGTCGCAGGTCCAGCCAGTAGAAATCATTTACAAACCTCGTCCAGTTTATACAGCCGAAGCGCTCCGGTCGCGCGTTGAAGGCGAAGTGCTGCTGGATGTGGTCTTCAGCGCCGCGGGTTCACTACATGTCGATCACGTGGTAAAGGGATTGGGCTATGGACTGGACGATCAGGCATTGGCTGTCGCACAGCGTATTCGATTTCGTCCTGCGCGGAAGGATGGCCAGCCATACGATTGCGCCGCCCTTGTCCATATCGTTTTTGAATTGGCGAAGTGATTTGCAGTTGGCTAAGTGGAGTTGAGCTCGGGCAAAGTACCAGGCCGAAGTACCAGGCTGAAGTACCAGGGCGAAGTACCAGAAAGTGTTATCGGAGGATTCGTTTCATGCGTATTTACAAGGTTCACGTACTTACTCTGGCATGTGTGCTTCTCTCGGCTGGCTCGCTTTTGGCTGCCGACGATACCCCGCCCGCAACTAATGCTGCCTCGGATAACGTGGCCTCGCTGAAGCCAAATGAAGTTGCGGACCGCATTTTCTATCGCGAAGCCAAGTTTGTTGGAGACCTCAAACCATACACTCCGATGGTCGAGACCTACATTCAGAACTTCAAAAGTGACGACCAGTTGGGGCAGGTTCCCAGCAGTGACAAGTATTTCCTGGGCCGCCTCACAATGAAGAATGGAATCGAAGATGTCTCCTTCCAGCAGAACACCAAATCGCTGCCTGGCCTCCTGCTGTCAAAGCTCGACGGATTCTACAAAATGAGTTACGTGCCCTTGGGCTTCATGGAGATGGTCTATATCTCCGGCTTCGACCAGCACAATTATGACCTCAAGTTTCTCCATCAGGAATTCCTGGGCGAAGTCCGCACCCTGGTGTTTGAAGTCTCGCCCAAGGCGAAAGTCAAAGGGCCGCATTTCATGGGGCGCATTTGGGTAGAGGATCGAGACTACACAATTGTTCGCTTTAACGGGACCTACCTTCCCCAGCGCCGGTTGAATTTCTTTTTCCATTTCGATAGCTGGCGCATTAACGCGCAGCCCGGAACCTGGCTTCCAGCCTTTATTTACACCGAAGAGTCGGATGCCAAATATGCGTTGTTCCGTAAATTAACCATGCGCAGCCAAACCCGCCTCTGGGGATACAACCTCAAACTTCCGACCGATACCAACGAATACACTTCGGTAAAAGTCGACTCCACCGCCGACGTTTCCGATCAGACAGATACCGCCAATGAGATCGCCCCGGTCGAGAGTGAACATAAGTGGGAGCGCGAGGCCGAGGACGATGTACTCGATCGTCTGCAGCGCGCCGGCTTACTCGCGCCGGATGGCGAAGTTTCAAAGATCCTCCAGACTGTCGTCAACAATCTTGAAATCACTAATAACCTGGATATACAGCCCGAAGTACGCGCCCGTGTCCTCCTTACTACTCCGCTTGAGTCTTTCACGGTTGGCCACACCATTGTAGTTAGCCGCGGCTTACTTGACGTACTCCCCGATGAACCGGCTTTGGCCATGGTGCTCGCGCATGAACTTGGTCACATCGTTCTCGGCCACCGTTTGGATACAAAGTACGCCTTTGGCGATCGCATGGTCTTTCCGGATGAAGAATCATTCCGCCGTATTCAACTGGCGCGCGATCCCCAGCAGGAAGAAGCAGCGGACCGGAAGGCCGTGGAGTTCTTACAGAACTCGCCCTACAAAGATAAGCTTGCCGACGCCGGCCTATTCCTTCGCGCGCTGGAAGCCCGCTCAAAGGAATTGCCGTCTTTAATTACGCCACAATTCGGCAGCCGTATGGCGAAGGGCGACAGCGTGCTGAGAATGAGTGCGCTGCTGCAATCCGCGCCCCCCTTGAAACCCGCGGATGTAACTCAGATCGCCGCTCTCCCGCTGGGCAGTCGCATCAAGCTCGATATATGGGACGATCACGTCGAAGCCAATAAAACCAAACCGGTGGCTCTGTTTTCGGCGCGCGACAAAATGGATTTCGAGGTGACGCCCATGATCCCTCATCTTGCCCGTTATCGCGAGGCGCAAGTCGCGAGCACAGCTGGCAATGGCGCTGGCAGCAGTAAATGACACGAGTAGCAGTAATGACAAACGACAGTCGCATCAAAGAGGCTGAGTATCTCGGAGGTTCTAACATGAACACGCGCGCCCTGCTTTGTCATGTCTCACCGTTTCTTGTACTGGTCTTCATGGCCGCTCTTACCGGCTGCCAGGGCGTTACTTCCACGACTACAACAACAACGCCGCCACCAACCGGAGGTATAGACCAGGTTCAGCACATCATTTTTCTGGCCGAGGAAAACCGCAGCTTCGATCATTACTTTGGCAAGCTGAACGAATACCGCACTGCGCCGCCGTTTAATTTGACCGCCGCCATCAATGGCTTGCCTGACAGTTGCAGCAGTTCGAACTCCGATTGGACCGTGGCCTGTGGCGCCATGAATATGTCCCCGAATTCAAAAGGTGTCCCCACCACCCCAATCTATGCATTTCACCTGAAGACAACCTGCATCGACGGGCTAAGTCCTGATTGGATCGCCGCCCATTGGGATTTCGATTTGGAGAATCCTAGCTCAGACACTCCTGGCTCACTCGGTATTCCCACCAATGCGCCAGATGGATTTGTCGTCAGTGCCGCCAGCGCGGCCCTTGCCAATGGCGAACAAGACACCGCCGGTATTCGCGCCATGGGTTTCTATACCGGCTCCGATGTGCCGTACCACTATTGGCTCGCCACTGAATTCGCCACTTCTGACACCTGGTTTTCTCCTGCTGCCACGCGCACCCAGCCCAATCGCTATTACATGATGGGCGGCACCTCCGGCGGATATGCTTATCCGCTCACCCCGCCTGAGCCCTTGATTCAATCGAAGACGATCTTCGATTCTTTGCAAGCCGCGGGAATTAGCTGGAAGATCTATACCCAGCTCCCCGATGAATATACCTACGCTTCCGTATTCTCCGGCTTCATGGATCGTTACGGCCAGAGCGGCAACATCGTGGTGGATCCATCGTTTTCGCAGTTCATAAGCGATGCCCAGAACGGCAACCTTGCCGCCGTTACATTTATCGAAAAGCCCGATGCCGATGAAAAACCCGACGGCGTTGGTTACAACATGCAGTCAGGTGTCACCGAGACCGAACAACTGATCAACGCTGTGATGTATGGCAAATCGTGGAGCAATTCGGTTCTCATTTTCACCTTCGACGAAGGCGGCGGCTTATACGATCACGTCACCCCGCCAACCGACGTACCCAGTCCAGATGGTATTCAGCCGGTGGATATCTGCACCAGCGCGTCAGACCCGAGATGTTCTTTCGCCTCGCTAACTCACAGTTCACCGCCTTACGATCCTCCCGGGGACTTCACGCGTTATGGTTTCCGCGTGCCGCTCGTCGTCATTTCGCCCTTCACCAAACCGGGTTATGTGTCGCACGTAACGACTGACTATACGGCGTGGCTGAAATTTGTAGAGGAACGCTTTAGCCTTCAACCGCTCAACGCTCGCGATGGATGGTCGGGCACAAGCGATATGAGCGACTTCTTCGACTTCGCAAACCCGCCTTTGACCACTCCGCCGCAAAATCCTCCGTCTGACGGCGCGGGAGATTGCTACGAGGGACTGCCTTAGAGAACTGCCTTAGAGAACTGGCCTTAAGAGGATTGCCTTAGAGGACTGGTTACATCTTCTTCGTCACCCACTCGCCTTGACGGCCAGACGAGTGCACCATTAGACCAGCAGGGGGATGGTTCTCTATCGCGCGGGTAGTTCTATAACATCAAAGGGCCGCATCATTTCATTGTCTTCGTGCTCCAGAATGTGGCAGTGCCACACATAGCGGCCTGGGAAGCCTTCGAATCGCGTGATAATTCTGGTTACCGTTCCATGGTCGGCGCGGACCGTGTCCTTCCAACCCGCTTCGGCCGCATCCGGAGCCGTCGCCGGGCCTACATACTTAACTTCTCCCGTCGCCTGGTACGCGCTGATGCTAAATGGCCGGCGGTCAAGAATCTGAAATCTCACCAGGTGCAGATGAATCGGGTGATCGTCGTTGGTTAGATTAATCAGACTCCAAATCTCAACCGAATCGAGCACAGGATTCTCAGTGACGGGGGCGCCCCAATGGGCGTTATTCAACAATGTTCGAAGCGTCCGTTTATTTGCATCGTCGATTTCGACCAGGGTCAGCATGCGCGTGCGAACCGCTTCCGATTCCGCGATTTTCGTTACCGGGCGTAGCGTTTGCGGCAGCGCGCTTTGATCCCGTGGACCTTTAGCAGCCACGCGAAACTGCATTACGTTGAAATTGTTATTTCTTAATAAGACATTTGTACCCGCGTAGCTTGAAAAATCAAAAATCAGATCTGCGCGCTCGGCGGGCGCAAGGCGTACTCGCATCGATTCCACCGGGCTCGGCAGCAGCCCTTGATCGCTGCCAATCAAGTGAAATCCAGGAAACCATGCCGCCTGGCTGCTGCTCGAAAACGTCAGGCTAAATGGCCTTCCGTTCGAGCCGTTCAATATCCGAAATCGATACTTGCGCGGCTCAACTTCAAGATACGGAAATATCTTCCCGTTAATTAATATTGCGTCCCCGGCAACCTCAGGCACCCACGGCGATTGCGCATTCCCTGAAACCGGATAATTCAATTGCCCGTCAAGATCGAAGATGCGGTCATACATCACCAGCGGAATTTCGTATCTGCCTTGCGGAAGATACAGTCCATCTTCAAATTCATCGCGCACAAAAAATACGCCAATCAATCCAGCGAAAACGTTCAAACGGTTGATGCCCAGCGCATGATCGTGATACCAGAGCATCGCCGCGTCCTGCCGGTTTGGATAATGACACAGTGCCGACTTGCCGGGAACATACCAATTCTCGGGATAACCATCGCTTGCAGGCCCCGCCTTGGCGCCATGCAGATGAACCACCGCGCGCACCTCTGGCTTTTCTGCTTCAGCACCATGAATCGTGTGATCGATAGGCAGAAAGTGCTTCAGTGGCAGCTCGTTCACCCATTCCACAAGCATTCCTTCGCCACTGCGCGCTTCAAGAATCGGCCCCGGCGAAGTGCCACCGTATCCCCACATTCGTGTCGGCGTCATGTCACGATGCACCTTCGTTTCAAACTGCCGCATCGCAATTCGATAATAGGGAAGTTTAACTTTCGCACTCTCAGGGCTTGCGCGATGGCCGCTTGGCCGCAAAACTGGTAGAAGCGGAAGCGCGTCCACAAACTGCGCGAGCGAGCTGGCGTTAAGCTGTTTGGCAACCGGGGCCGGAGCAGAATGCGTAACCTGTGCTGATCCAACTCTTGACCGCACAGCCAGCGCCATTGTCGCCATTCCGCTCTGTGTGAGAAATCTCCTTCGTGTTATCGCCAAACAGTTCTCCGAAGCTGCAACGTCGAGATGCCAATTCGCCGCCGCGCCAAATCTAACACACGCCTTTCCTCTCTAAATCGATTTTGCACCAAACGAGAAATACGCGACCGGAAGAATCGAACAACTAGATGTCGAACACACGGTATGGGCAGGATGGTTGGCGCGCCTGCAGCAAAGTGATCGCAACGTTGTGCACTGGGACGCCGCCCGTGGTGCGCCCTTCGAGCGCTCCATGATGCGCATGACCATGCACCACCAGGTCTGCTCCGTGGCGATCGATGACCTCCGCCAGCCGCGATGTGCCCATGAAAGGGAAAATTTCAGGCGCTTCTCCCTGGACCGTGGCGGCAATCGGCGAGTAATGCAGTACGACTACGCGCTTCGGCGTACGCAGCTGCGCTAACCCGCGCTCCAACTTTAGCGATTCATCAATCGACGCTTTCACAAATGTCTTGATCTCCGGTTCTCCAAACGCAGTCAGCACTCCGCGGCCAAAGCCGCCGACAAAACCTTTGGTCCCGGCAAACCCCACGCCATCCCTTTCATAGCCTGTACCATCAAGCACCTTGATCCCGCCGGCCGTCATCATCTGCATCAATTCCTGTTCCTTGCCGCTCTCGTAATCGTGATTCCCCAGGACGGCGATCGTAGGGACGCGCAGCCTGACCAGCGCATTGATGAGTGGCTCCATCTCCGACGGCTGGCCATAATTAGTTAAATCGCCCGCCAAAACCAGCACGTCAGCCTCGTCGCGTGCCTTGCTCAGCTGGTCGAGCAAAGCCGCATGCGCTGAAGGCACGAAATGCAGGTCGGCAGTGGCCGCAATTCTCATAAAAACGATCGCTTCAAAAAGCCATTCTCGAAAAACAATGTTCGCAACAATGTTCGCAACAGGTATTCGCCCGTCCTTGAAACTCCTGCTGCCGCTTACGCCGCTCGCTTCCTGCGCGTGCCGCGCCCTGCAACGGCTAACTTGCGAATCTTCGTGCAACGGTTCTGGTAGTCCTCAAGAACATCATTAAGTTTCCATTCGTCAATATCGATGGCAAACATCCTTGGATCGATGAGCCCACCGCGAAATCCCGACCCCGGATTCGCCACTTGAATCTCACGCGCAAACCGGTCGAGCAGCTCTTCCCACAAAGCCTGTGGAACGTAATCGCTATGCGCCGGATAGATATACCGGAAAAGCACAAGATTCCACAGTACGAGCTCCCAGTGTTCCCCCGCTAATTCCAGAATTCGATTCCATTGCAGCTCTTTTCCCAGCGCATAAATCACATGAACAATATCGGCGCCGTCAAAGCGCTCGCGGCGGGTCACAAAAAGTTTGGACACAATCAGTTCCTCAGGCGCAAGCACCCGCGTGTTCATGCCAAAAATCACCGCCGGATGAGAACGTTCGATCCATGACGGCTCTACGGTGATGACGCCATTACTCATTCCCGAGATCAGATCCACGAAATACGGCTTGCGGCGCGCCTTCGCCAGCCAGATCGGATCTGAAATCTCGCATTCAAAATCGCGCTCTCCCAGATATTGCAGCGCCAGCGAAACATTCTTGGGCGTAAGAAAAATGTCCAGATCCTTCGTGAACCGGGAGATGCCCGTATGTTGCCGCAACGCAAACGCTCCCGAGACCGCATAAGGAATGTGCTCTTGTTCGAAAAGAAGAAGAACTTCGCGGAAGAGCGCCTCCTGTCTCCGGGGAAGCTTCATCGGCGACGATGTCGAAATCGGAAGCGCATCTGGATTTTGAGAAGCAATGCTCATAAGTGATTCAGTGCCTGATTTTCTTTTCAAAAACAACCGCATCAGGATTTGCGCTTTCATCAGATGCACCGAATACCTGTCATGTCAGCGCAGATCGTGTGTGATTCTGGTGCGAGCCCGCCTTGGAAATGTCCTACAGCAATCACCGTAGTGGCGGCTGAGTATGGGGAAGGTAGATTGGAATAAAACCGCATGGTGACGATCCGCCGCCTCAATGTGAACTCGCCGGAGCGCAAACCGCAGCGCAAACTGCGATTCGCCGCCCCAACCAGAAAGGACTCTTGATATGAAACGCATCGATGAGAAACGCCCAAATCAGTCATCAAATATCTCCCCCACTTCTGATTTCAATTCAAGTTCTTATTCCAATTCCAATTCCGAAGCCAGGCAAGACGCCATTCGCCGGCGCGCCTATGAACTATTCGAGCAACGGGGCTATAGAGAAGGTGGCGACTTGGAGGACTGGCTCCAGGCCGAACAGGAGTTTTCGCAAAAGCAGCGGGCCGCGTAAGCCCCAACTCGACAGGTTTTCCCCATGCCCGCTCCTCGAGCTTGGTTGACCCTAGTTTGGCGACAGTTCGGCGGCAGTTCGGCGGCAGTTCGGCGACGGTTCGGCAATAGTTCGGCGACAGTTCGCCGACCTGATTCGCACCCTTGTGGCGCGGGGCATTCGCTGCGTCATGGGAAAGCAACTCCCCTCGTTCAATTCACGTCGAAAGGCGCTGGAACAATGCAATCGGCCAGATTCCGATTTGTTCGTTACCAGAATCGCAGGAATCAGGAACAGACATGCAAACAACAGCTAGTTCGAAAAGCGACGCGAACGTTCGGCCACTAACCGGTCGCCAGGCAACCGATCTGCGATTAAACGAGTCGCGCCAGCCCAGCCGTCGCGTCATGCTGAAATCAGCCGCAGGCCTGATCGGGGCGTCCGTCGGAGCCTCCGCGTTTGGATTAAGCGGCCGCGCCGCGGGCCCGCCATCTAAAATCAGTTTGCGCTCACAGGACCCTCCTCGCCAGTCACTTCGCCATCGCACAATGGGTTTTATGCTCGCCCACGAACAATTCAAGGTTCCCGAGTTGCTTGAAATCGGTGTCGCCGCGGAGCATGCCGGTTTTGATCTGCTCGCAACCAGCGATCACTTCCAACCGTGGCAGGCGAATGAGGCGCACGCCGGTGAAGCCTGGGTCACGCTGGGCGCGCTCGGCCAGCGAACCCGTCACGCCTGGATGGGCCCCACCGTGACCTGTCCCACATTTCGTTACAACCCCGGCGTCGTTGCCGAGGCATTCGCATCGCTTTCGCTCTTAACGCCGGGACGCATTTTTCTCGGTATCGGTTCCGGAGAGGCTTTGAACGAACAGGCCGCAGTCGGAACCTGGCCGAACTGGGAGGAACGATCGGAGCGCCTCATCGAGGCCACGGAGATAATCCGTCAGCTCTGGAAAGGCCAGCAGATCGATCACAAAGGCAAGTACTACACGGTGAACGCCCGGCTCTACGATCCGCCCGCGGAACCAATCCCGCTCCTGATGGCGGGCAACGGCCCCAAGGCAATGCGGCGCGCTGGCCAATATGCCGACGGCCTTATCACCGATCCAAAAACCTGGAAAGAGCACAAGGGCGAGTTCGAAAGCGGCGCACGGGCGGCGGGCAAGAATGCAAATGACATGCCTGTGCTCGTCGAACTATTTGTTGTCTTGGGCGGAGAGCGAGAGGCCAGGGCGTCCGCGGAATTATGGCGCTTTATCCCCAAAGCCTTTAAGACTTACTACAACGTTCGCGATCCGCAGACGATTCAGGATCGAGCCGACGCTGAATTGCCCCTCGAAAAGGTCTATGGCGATTGGCCCGTAAGCGAAGATCCAGCGGTACACATCAAAGCGGTGAATGATCTTTTCGAAAGCGGGGCCACGATTGTAAACATCCATTCCGGCCAGGCCGATCAGAAGCGGGTAATCGAATTCTACGGCAAAGAAGTTTTGCCGAAGGTGAAGTCGATGCGCAAAGCCGCCTGAGTCAAGCGCACGCACGCATCATTTCGTTGCCGCGACGATTCGCACGATTTTATCGATTCCCGCTCTATGCGGCAATTTGGTTCGCGATCTTCCGCACTCTATCCATCACCGTAGGCTGGCCCACCGGCAAGCTGGCCTCCCACGGCTCATCCACGCCCATCAATGCCAACGCGCCGCCAGCCAGCGCGACATTCTTCATCACATTGATCATATTGTTTTTGCGCTCCTCGGGATCTTCGTTGCGCCAAAAGTCATGCATCACCGGCGAAACGCCCGCCAGAAATCCCAGCAGCGCCAGCGACCCCCACTTCGGTTTGACGCCCAGCAACATGCTGGCTCCACCGGTGATCAGAGGAATCGCCGACAGGGTTACCGCCAGTTCGGGAGCTGGCACGCCCTTCGCAGCCGCGTATTCCGCCATCTCTTTCCGGTGCCGGAGATGGTTGATGCCGCTGCTGATGAAAAAACCGCCAAACAATATACGGCCAATCAGAAAAGATGTTTTCATAGTCGAGTCCTGAAGAGTCCTCAAAATTTGAGCCCTGAAATCGAATCAGTGAGTCATGAAGCTTGAGTGAAGAGCTCAGGCTCGCGGCCTGCCGAAAAAAATGGCTGGCGCGCTTGCCACGTAAAACGCGCCAGCGACAGAGAATTGCTTACCCTTCGGTCCCCGTGACTGGCACCGGCCGAAATCGAGTCGCTGCCCCGCTGGCAATATCGTTTACTTTGTTCTTCACATCCTCGGCCTTGTCGCGCAATACGGCCCGCGCTTCCTCGCCAGAGACAGGCGCAAACAATATTCCAACTCCAATTCCCAGGCCAATTCCGCCCACAAAGCTCATCACCGGAACCACCCAATCGGTCTTGCCTTGCCACGCGTCGCGCACATCCCCCAGGCGATCGGAGGTGTCCTCATACTTTTGTTTCATCACGTCGCTTACATCGCCCGCCCGTTCTTTCACCTGATCGTTGATCGCCGACCACAGCTTCGCGTCGGTAAGAAGAAGTCCAAATTTCAGGGCCAGTCTCGCCCACTGTTTCGCCGTTGTTTGACTTCCAAATGTCCGCATAAAAGATTGTCCTCCTCGTATATGAACGTTCTTCTATTTGTAAATATGCGCAGCGTCGCCCGCTATCCCTCGCGTCGTGTAGTGAGACTGGGAAATCCATGTACACTACGGTGTCCCGCCGGCATGTGGGACCGCGGCAGAGTGGCAGCACCCTATGAGCGTATTACGTTAGTTCAAACCTTCTGCGCGCAGATCGCTCAGGGACAAAAAGATCTCGTCGGGGTGAAGATCAGGAGGCAATTTATGCGGAGATTATCCGTTCGGGAATTGTTGATGCGGAGATTGTTGATTCGAAAATCGTTCATTCGGAGATCGTTCATTCGAAGATCGTTGATTCTCGCTGCCTGCGTCATTTCTTCCATGCTGTCGGCAGCCCAGGATGCAAAACCCAAACTCACATTCGACGAGTTCTTCAACTCAGTGGCCTTCGATTCGGTGAAGCTCTCGCCCGACGGCAACTCCGTG
Organism: Terriglobales bacterium; assembly: GCA_049589875.1. GTDB lineage: Bacteria > Acidobacteriota > Terriglobia > Terriglobales > Acidobacteriaceae > Acidiflorens. Next base: position 8,626 of record JBAWBR010000081.1, on the reverse strand, counting down.
TTGATTGCTACCGAAACTGCGGATTGGGACCAGCAGATTTATCGCAAGGATCTCTGGCTTTATCGCATTTCCGGCACATCCGGAACCCTGGTGCAACTTACAGAATCGGGCCGCGACAAAGATCCGGCCTGGTCTCCTGACGGGCAATGGATCGCCTTTCTCTCCGAGCGTAAAGCCGCATCGGCCAAGTCGGATGACAGCGCTGGCGACGACAGCGACAAGGAAATCGCTCAGCTCTATTTGATTTCTCCCAATGGCGGCGAAGCTTTTCCGCTGACCACCAGCGGCGAGGAGGTTCATTCCTTTGCCTGGGCCGCTGATTCCAAATCAATTTACTTCTCCACGCGTCAGCCCTGGTCAAAAGAGCAGACCGACGATCACAAGAAGGAATGGAAAGATGTGGTCCAGTATCGTGGCGACGAACGCGGCGATGTGCTATTTCGTTTGAATTTGGAGGAAGCTCTCGCGCGGCATCGCGCCGAGGGTGCGCGCGACATACCCGATGCCGAGAAAGATTCAAACATTACCCCGGGGGCGACCGCGATCGCTCGCATGCCGCAGCGCATAGATCAGATCACCGTCGCGCGCGACGGCACAAAGCTTGCCTTCTTGAGCAATGCCGCGTCGCAGCGCCAGGAAAAAATGGAGGATATTGAAATTTACTTCCTCAATTTGGCGCACACCTCAACCTTGTCGCCCGCGCAGGTCGCAGAAGCCGCGCCAAACGCCAGGGTCGAGCGCTGCGCGCATACTCCTTCAACTTCAATTCCTCTACCCGCGGAGAACAATTCCGCTGCCGGCTCTGAGGCCGCTCCCTGCCGTCTCACTCAAAATGAAGCCGCCGAATCCGACTTGCAGTGGGCAGCGGATAATCGCCATTTATTCTTCCAAATCAATCTTGGCTCCATCGAAAAGCAATATGAGGATCCGCAACCCCGCCTTTATTCCGTCGATGCCGAGTCCGGCGCAGTCACGCGCTGGTTCGCGCAATTTCCAGGCGAAGTCGTCAAGTACACTGCGCTCCGCGATGGCTCGGTCCTTTGCACCTGCCGCCTGGGAACGGAAATTCAGTTTTATTCGCAATCCGGCCCACAGGCCCCTGCCGTAAAAAGGGAAGGCTGGCCCGGAGAGTACGAACTCCCTGACTCGGCGCTTGATTCGCCGCGCCTGGCATTTGTTTATTCGTCCATAGAGCGTCCAACTGAAATTTATATTTCCGATGCCGCCGATAAACTTCCAACCGCGCGCCCCATTACTTCGTTCAACAATTTATTCACCAGGCGCGATCTCCCCAAAGCCAAGCCGTACCGCTGGACCTCAAGCGACGGCACTCCCATCGAAGGCATGCTGATGTATCCGCCGGGAAAATTCGAGGCGAAAAATCTGCCGCTTTTTGTCTTCATCCATGGAGGCCCCCAGGATGCCGATGGCAATCACTTCTCCGCCGACTGGTACCAGTGGGACAGGCTGGCCGCCACCGCCGGCTGGCTCGTCTTTGAACCGAACTATCGCGGCTCCACCGGATACGGCGACAAGTTCGCCCTCGCCATCGTGCCCGAGGTCTTTTCCGGCCCCGGCCGTGACATTCTCACCGGCGTCGATGCGCTCGTGAAGGATGGAATCGCCGATCCTCAGCACCTTGCTGTCGGCGGCTACAGCTATGGCGGCTATATGACGAACTGGCTGATCACGCAGACCACGCGCTTCAAAGCCGCCGTCAGCGGAGCTGGCGGAGTGGAGAATGTCGCCGACTGGGGCAACGACGACTCCACCTTCGACGACGCCTATTTTCTGGGTGGCACGCCCTGGGCCGCGCGCGATCGCTACGACAGCGAGGCCGCGATTTTCCAGATCGACAAAGTTCGCACGCCCACCCATCTGGTCGCCGGCGGCGATGACATCCGTGTCCCCGTGTTGGAGAGCTATCTCTTAGATCACGCGCTGCACACGCTCGGCGTTCCAAGCAATCTGCTGATTTTTCCGGGTGAAGGTCACGATCTCAGCAAGAATCCATGGCACGGCAAAATCAAAGTCCGCGAAGAATTGAAATGGCTGGCAAAGTATGGCGAGGTGGGATCGAACTAACTCCGGTCACGCAAACAGTGATACGCTCACCGGCTGCTTGCCCCCGTATGCAGTTGTGCAACTTTCGTATGCGGAGAAGCTTCCTCATAGCGCGCGATACCCTTATAAAGCGCCTCGGCAATCTGCTGCCGATATGCTTCCGATTGCAGATTGTGCTCGTCCGCGGGACTGCTGACAAACGAAATTTCTGTGAGAATTGACGGCATCGTCGTGCCCGTCAGCACCACAAACGATGCATCCTTGATTCCGCGATCGCGAATGTTAGGATTGTTCGCCGCCAGCGTGGCATAAAGCGAACGCTGCACACTCGCCGCCAGCCGCCGCGATTCCTCCGTCTTTTCGCGCAATTCCGGAGCGCTCAACGCCACGGGCGCCGGCAGCGGAATCGCATTCGATTGCTTCTCCATCTCCTTCAACCCCGGCGCCGAAAACAGATCCGTATAGTAGGTTTCCACGCCCCGCGCCGTTGCCGCATTGCTGTAATTGGCGTGCACGGAAACGAACAAATCAGCCTGCGCCTGATTCGCAAAATCGGCCCGTTCATCGAGCGCAACGTAATCGTCGGCCGTGCGCGTGAACATCACTTCCGCTCCGATTCGCGCCTGCAATAATTTTCCCAGCCGCTGCGCAACATCGAGCACTAAATCCTTTTCCAGCAAGCCCTGCCGTCCCACCGTCCCCAGATCCCAACCGCCGTGTCCCGCATCCAGCACCACCCTGAACTTGCTGCTGCGCGGCGGCAACGCCAGCTCAGGCCGGCTGACCTTTGCCGTCAGCGGCGCAGGCACGGCTGCAACGCGGCCAGCACTCAGTGTTTTCGCTCCCTCGTGCAGCTCAATTACTAAACGATACGGATTTGTCTCCATGCTCACCGAAAAATTCGATCCATCTTTTGTGTCGAGCACAACCCGTGTCACGCCGGCAACCGGCTGCGCAACTCGCACACTCGCCAGCGATGCGTCGCCCACCTCCATCGTCTTCCCCTCGAGATCGGGCGGCAACGCCGTGTCGTGCAAATCAAAATAAATTCGATCGGGCGACATCAGACGGTGCACTTCGTAATTCACCTGGTCGTCCATATCGATCACCACCGTGCTGCCCCCGGGGGACGACCAATGGCGGACGCTAGTGATTTTCGGCAACTCCGCAAGTTTGCTCTCCGGAACAGCCGACAGCACGCCATCCGAAGCAGCGCCTGCGCCAGATGCCGCCGCCAAATCGCCAGCCTGTGCCGCGACGCTCGCAGAAGGCTGGCCCCCTGCAACCGGGCTCGGCGCTGCATTCTTCATGGCCCCGTTCTTGGCGCGATTATGAGTGTCAACCTGCATGCCCCACCACACTCCCGCCGAAAACAAACCCGCGACCATCACCATGGCCACTACCGCGCTAAGTCCCGGCCGCGAAGTTAAAGGCCAAAGCACTTCATGCAAAAACCCCGGTTCGCCGCTGCCGTTTTTTTGCCTGCTTTGTCTTTGCTCGCTAGCATTCGCTTCCGCTGAAAGCGGCGTCGATCCGCCAATCTGGACCGCGGCCGGCTCTGCCGGGCTGCTAACGCCGCTTTTATCCGATGGCATTTTTTCCGATGGCCGCCCAATCCGGTCGTTTGCGAACTCCGTTTCCGTGTCGGTCAACCAGCGCTGCCGCCGATCCTGATCCTTCGGCTTAAGCGCGCCCAGAATCAGCTCTCCGAAAAGATCGAGCGCGCGCGCATTCCATTCCGTGAAGGCTCCGGGCTCCGCCGAAAAGGCCTGCAGCACGCCGATCCGTTCTCTTCGCCCGCGCAACGGAACCACCACCGTGGACCCCGCTCCGATCTGCCGCGCAAAGTCGTGCTCCACCTCCGGGTCGCTCCCCGCCTCGTCGGAAAGAAGTGTCTTCCCCGATTCAAGACATTCCTGAAGAAACCTCGATTCCAGATTCAGACGTGTTCCCGGAGGCACGGCATGTGTCCCCGCGCCCGCCCGGCAAATCAGTTCGCCGCCTTCGAACAAGGCCACCAGAACGGCATCGGCCCGCGTCAGTTCCTGGGCGCGGCTGCAGATGAGATACAAAACCTCCTGCAGCATGAACCGCTCGGTATCAATCCATTCCGAACCGGAGTCGGAACTGAACGTAGCGTCCCGCAGGATTTCATGAAGTCCCGCAAACGCCCGAAGCGCGCGCAGTCCTTCGCGATCGCCGATCAGCGAGAGAACGCGCCCGCCCTGTTGAAGCGGTGCCCGCGATTCCCCGGAATTCTGCCGGTCCAGCGGATTTGGAAGGATACTCATGCGTCCGCGATTAGAAGCGCAATCGGAAGTGCCCTCGAAACTTCAACAGCCCTCTCTTTATCATATATTCGGCGCTTACCCAGGGCGCATGACCCACCCTTATCCCCAGTACATTACTTCCCACATAATGGCACAATCTGCCCTTCGCGCCCGCCAACTTGGATGTCATTTTGCCGAAATAGCAGAGAACGTTGAACCGGGGGGAACGCGCATTCCGCGTCTGACCTTTAGGGTAATAAAGGGGACATTCTCCTCGCAACCTCCAATAGTGCCGGGCCATTTTGGCCATTGGTACAGGCTCCTGATGGCGGTTCAAAGCAGCCCGGATTGGAGTTTCATCTCTCTCCGCCCGCAGGCCCGTCCTTCGGGCGCGTGCCACGACCCTTCAGAATTTGCTATGTGTAGCGATCCGGCCTAGTCTGAAATGCAGGCGGTGAAGATGGCTGACCGGGGCGGCGACCACAAAAGTGACGATGGAATGAGTAGCCAAAATCAAACAGAAGATCGCACAGAAGATCAAACAGAAGATCGAACAGAAGACCAAACAAAAGCCCAAACAGAAGATCAAACCGAACGTCGAACCAAAGACCGGAGGGATCGAACCAAAGACCGGACGGAGCATCGAACCAAAGACCCGCTGCCAGTCAAAGCCATAACCGAACCCCCACCCCAGCAGAAGAAAGACCCCTGGTTTTGGCCCTTCGGCGTAATAGCAACCAGCCTCGCCGGGGCCACAGTTGTGGCGCTTCGCGGCTGCTGGCACCGCCAGATGAGCTGGCCGGTTTGCGCTCAGGGCTATTCCTACCAGGTCTGCCTGAGTTGCGGTGTCAAGCGCCTGTTTGATGAAAAGGGATTCTACGCGTATGGCCCCTTTCGTTATGAGCTGAAGGAGTTGATCGCATGGGAGACCGCCAATCGCACCAAACTAATGAGTCAAAGTCACGCCAATCGCCCCGCCTCATAGCAGCCCTGAGTTCAGCCGGTTTTGGCGGCCCACTAGATTAGCGTGCCATCGGCCCGTTCCCCTCAACCACAGCTTCCAACCCGCCTGTATCAGGCTCCCACTGCCTGCGGCTGCGTCTTATACCACCCCACGGTTCGCCGGAGACCTTCTTCAAAATTCACCACAACCTTATAGCCAAGGTGCCGTTCCGCCAGCGCAATATCCGCCAGAGAATGTTTGATATCCCCGCTGCGTTCGGCAGCATACTTGACCGTGCCCGTGTACCCAGTCAGGGGTTTTAGTGCCTCAAACGTCTGGGTTAGGGTTACCCGGCGGCCAGTGGCGCAATTGAAGACGCGGCCCGCGCATTCCGCCGCGGGAGCCGCGCAAGCCAGCAGATTCGCTGAAACCGCATTATCAATGTAGGTGAAGTCTCGGCTGGTTTCGCCGTCGCCAAAAATTGTTGGCTGCTCCCCGCGCAGCATTTGCATGCTGAATTTCGCCAGCACGCCCGAGTAAGGAGAGGATGGGTCCTGCCGCGGCCCGAAAATATTAAAGTAACGCAGGCACACTGTTTCCAGCCCATAGCAGCGATAGAACGAGACCATGTACAACTCGCTGGCCAGCTTCGCAACCGCATACGGAGAAATCGGATTCGGCGGCATCGCTTCCTGTTTGGGCAGCGTCGGCGTGTCTCCATAGGCCGAGGAGGACGCGGCATAAATGACGCGTTTCACCTTCGCGTCGCGCGCTGCCACCAGCAGGTTCACCGTGCCGTCCACATTGGCCTGGTTGCTGCCCAGCGGATCCACAATCGACTTCGGCACCGACGGAATGGCCGCCTGATGCAAAACATAGTCCATGCCCTGGCACGCGCTGTGCATCGCGTCCAGGTCCAGAATGTCTGCTTCGTGGAAGTCAATCTGGTCGCGAACCTCGGCCAGGTTCTCGGCTTTCCCAGTGGAGAAATTATCCACCCCGCGCACCTGGTCTCCGCGCCCCAGAAGCGCTCGCGCCAATGACGATCCTATAAACCCCGCCGCGCCCGTTACAAGATATTTGGCCATACAGCTAAATGATAACGGAGGAATGGACTGCCGGCAGCACCGTATGGCACCGCGGTAACATGTGGCCTCGCGGCTCGCGAAAGCGTATTTGGGTCATGCCCGAAAGGCTTTTTTCGGGGCCGGCAACCGGCCTGCTTGCAGCCCCACGCCCTGAAGCACAGGGTCCCGGCGCAGTGTCTAAGCATGACGAATCTTTTTCGTGATCGCCCGGAATTCGTCGCGAGAGAGCGTTGCGTTTCTCTCGAAATAGCTGGAAATGGCTTTGAGACAAGACCAGGCTTCCTCCGATGCCAGCACCTTCAGCACGCCCGCCTTCACTTCGGGTGAATGGTTCAGAGTCGCCCTTTGTTCGATCAAGGCATGCAGCAGTTGCTCAAGCTTTTGTTTTTCGCTGGGATCGACTTCCGAGAAACACAGACCCATCCCCAGGCCCGGATAGGAAGCGCGTACCGTTGCGTGCAGCCTTACATGAACGCCGAGTGCCTTAATTTCAACAGTAGCCGCAGTCTGGACCGGAAACGCGCACGTCGTTTCTGCATAGCAGCCATGCAGACTGATGTCGGTAAGGTTGCCCAGGATCTGCTGATCGCTGCCCTCGGCTTGGAATTCCACGCTGCCACAGCATTGGAACCGTGGCGAGCGGCGTTTCTCCTGCGGAAAGGGAGGGAGAGCGGCGCATGCAGAAGCTTCGCTCGACTGCGCGGCGCGCTCTTCGGTGCGGTCTTCGCGCCGCCGTTTCTCCGATTGCAGAAACCCCGGCTTGTCGTTTATGACATGTGAATCCATTGCTTCTCCCTGAGCATGGGTTCGCTCAGATAATTCCCTCAAGTAGGCTATCGGAGGATTTAGGAGAAGTCTTTAGAGTGGGCAAACTTCTCGGTCGACTCGCGAATCTGCTTCCAGAGCTCTTCTTTCCCGCTTCCCGTTTTCGCCGAGAAAGCAATGAGCGGAGCGCTGGGGTATTCATGCCTGAGTTTGCGCATCGTCTGCGACAGCTCATTCCCCGACATTCGGTCGGACTTGGTGGCGACAATCAGATGCGGCTTCTGGTTCGCGGAAAGAAAATCCAGCAACTGGCGGTCGCTTACCTGCGGAGGCACGTTGCCATCGATAAGCGCGATGCAAAGCGCAAGCGTCGGACGCTGCTCAAGGTAAGGATCCACAAACTGCGCCCACTCCTGTGAAATCTCGCGTGAAATTTTCGCATATCCATACCCGGGCAGGTCGGTGAAGATCAGTTCGGCCCTGGGCTGGCCGGCGTGGCGAATCTCGAAAAAATTGATGCTGCGGGTCCGCCCCGGCGTCGAACTGGTGCGCGCCAGCTTCCCCCCGACAAGCGTATTGATAAGGCTCGATTTGCCCACGTTCGAACGGCCTAGAAATGCAACCTCAGGCAGGCTCGGGGAGGGGAAGTGGCCAACATCGCTTGCCGAAAGCAGGAAGCGCGCGAATATTCGCATAAATGACAGTGTCAGACCTGAGGGCCAAATCTGGCAAGCGGCGCTTAGTGGGTCGTTTCATTTGTTTGGAAAGGGCACCGCGTTCAGCCCCGCCGTAAGTATCCAAAATCGCCGCTTTAGCCGCTGCACGAGTGTGTATCCCAAACTGCCGGCTGGCCCAGACTCCCCCTGGCACAATCACAAAAGTGCGTGCCCCTCCTTCTCGGTTTTTTTTTTGCGAAGAGCCTGCCTTAAGCGGAGTCGAAGGGTTGGGAGGCAGACTGATCGCACCGTGGGATTTTCCTTTCCCGCAGTCCGCGCCTCGAAATCCTAACCACGCTCAGGGGAAACGATATCGGGAAAGTAACAGGAGAGTCGCACGGGAAACGCCGCCCCTCCCGTGATCCATACAATAGAATGTCATGGAACCGCTCAAACACCTACGAAATTCAGAGGCCATTTTGTCTACTTTCGTGCCCTCCGAAAAGCCTGCAAAAGTCCACCAAAGTATCCCCTACTAGAGTAGACGTTTTGCCCCTGAAGTTTGTCCCATAAACACTGCCCACGCTTACTCGCAAGCCGGAGCAGGCATTGGCGGCTGGGCAAACGATAGGCCCAAAAAAGCAGAATAAAACGGGCAAAAGCCAATAAAATGTAGGGTTTTTAATGAGGAAACGACGATACAACCATAAAAAACTGGACTTATCCGGGGTGTTATTCCCGCCATGTCCTTCTGGGCCGGGAAGTTTTCCACAATAGCCCATCGGAGCCATTCCCACCTAAGTCGAGAAGCAGTAGGGTAGGAGGTGAGCAGGCTTCGGG
>JBAWBR010000080.1:0-20931 GCA_049589875.1 Terriglobales bacterium | reverse complement strand
CATAAAGCCGTGACTTCCCGAGATACTATCGGCAGCCTGTTCAATCTCGCTGCCCACTTCGCCAGCTCTATAAATGTCGTCAATCTTGAACTGGATCACCGAAATCACATCCCCCAGCCCGAAGAGTTCCTGCGCGTCCGCCAGCCGTATGAACGCCCACGACGAGTCGTAGTCGAAGAAGCCGGAGTTGAAGATTCCCGCCACACGAAATCGTATGTACTTCGGCACCATGCCAAATGGAGTCAGCTCTCCCTGCGGAGATGTCACCAGCACCACCGACCCCACTGTCGCGCCGATCCCCTCCGCTAAATCGCCGCCCAAAATAATCGGAGGCATAGCCGCCACCCGCTGCGCCACTCCAGCCAGATCGTCAGGAGACGCAGCTTGTGTGGCGCGGGCGCCCCCGCCCGCGTCCTGCGGAGCATGTGTGGCGCGGACACTCTTGTCCGCGTCTGTTGCACCCGCTGAGCCCGCCGGCGATGACTCCGCCCCTCCCGTCGAGTTGGCAGCCTGCTCATCCAGCGCCGCCGCCGACCCCATCGTCACCGTCTGCAGCAGATCGCTGACCCCGCGCTCGTACCGAGGCAGCATTCCTTTCAGCACCGCCCCTCGCGCCCGCGGCCCCCGCGAGATCAGCACCTGCTCATAAATTGCCGGAGCCGCCGCCACCACATGCGGCTCCTTCGACAACGTATCCAGCAGCGGCCGCCAATCCTTCATCCCGTCGCTTTCGACGCGCAGCAAGCTAACATGCGACGTCGATCCCAAAAGCCGCGCCTGCAAGTCCTGCCGGAATCCATTGTTGATGGCGAGCGCGACAATCAGCGAAGCCACCCCCGCCGCAACTCCAAGGATGGAGATCGCCGTAATGATGCCGATAAAAGCCTGTCGGCGTTTGGCGCGCAAGTAGCGTGTTGCGATGAAGAGTTCGAAGCGCATGAGGAGCAACTGTCAGCTATCAGCCGTCAGCTTTCAGTCAAAGCGGATTATAGCTGGGCGAGGATATTTCCTTGTGCTTTCGCAGATTCAGCGCAATACGGAGCGTAGCGGATTGTCTTTGGAAATAACCGAAAGTAAAAGAAATGCGTTGCGCGGTAGGGCTTGCCGTCGACCTCGACGGTGCCGCGTATGCTTGTAAAGCCTGCACGTTCCTTGCATTTCCCTGCAATCACCGCCCGCCCAACCTTTTCAGCGAAGGCCAATGCAGCCTCGAAATCGGCATTCGTTAATCCGTACCCAAAATCGACTTCAAATGTCGTGCCGAACTTGCCGAAGAAGACATCCACACAACCGTCGTAGTGAATGCCGAACTCGGCGGATTTGTTATTCGATGGCTTGAGGTAGTAAACGGCGCCACTGCGATCATGTCTAACCCCGACAGTGGCCGCTCCATCGGGAAGACCGGTCAATAGATCCCGCATCAAATGTGAGATCTGTTCTTCCCGCTCCACTTCCTGCGTAGGCCTCTCAATCCCGAGTTCAGACATGTTTGGTCGAGGGTATGACTGCTGGTACAGCTCGACGATATCTAGCGTACTCGTCTCCAAATCTCTTCTCCAACTCTGTATCCTCCAACCGAATCATCACCGCGCCCGTGGCGATGGCGAACGCCGTCAGCGCCCAGCACACGGCGAGCCCAGTCCCAACACTCCACGCCAGCATTTCGCAGAGATGCGCCAGGTACACCGGATGCCGCACGCGCGCGCGAATTCCATCCGTAGCCAGCCGCTGATTGCTGCCGCCTCCGTGGATCTCAGGCACTCCGCCCAGTTGCTTCGCGCTGAATCCCTTGCCCGACTTCGCATACAAATAAAGTCCCGCCGAAAACAGCAAAGTGGCCGGAGCCCACGCCCATAAGGAGGAGTAAAGCAGAACACGCCGCCACGGCCATGACGCGAGCGCCGCAAGCACCCACATGGCCATCCACGCTGGAACGAGCACCCGATACGGCGACCGTCCCCCGGAAACATGCCGCATCCGCCAGCGCTCCGCAAACGGATGAATCATCAGCCAGAATGCAGGGATAGTCGAATAAACCGCGCATGCCAGCCATCCCACTAGCTCAATCCAATATCGCACCCGCGAATTTTAGCAGGAGGCAATACAAGCATCCCGCAGCCCCAGCGGGAATGCCAGTTGCTTTGTCACCCCTCCAATGTCACACTGTTCCCCTGCATTGCGGCCGGAGGTAACTTATGCGCAACAGTATCTCAAGAGCATGGATGTTAGTCGCGATATCTTCGGTGTTAGTCGCGATCGCAACCGCGGCATTGCCGGTCGCAGCGCAGGTTGCGCACAGCCACTCGTCAGTTACAAGTCATATCTCCGCTGCGCGAACGCCCTACACCGCCGAGTACCACGGCACCACCGTCAGGTTACTCGCCGACGGAACCACCATCACGCATGAAGAAACAGAGATAGTGGCGATCGATGCACAGGGACGCCGCATGTCCTCCACTACATCGACGACACCCGCCGGCGACCACTCGCCGTTCACTCACGTTTTTGTCTTCGACCCGGTCGCCCACACCAACACGCGTTGGAGTATTCCCGGCAAGCAGGCGACTGTAAATACAATATCTACTCCCGGAGAGCACGGTTGTTCGACAAACTCAATGGGATCGAGGGCGTTTGGCGTGACTTCGACGACGCGCGGCGCGCACACCCGGCCTGTCGTTGAAAACCTCGGCACCGCCTCCATTCAGGGCCTTGAAGCGCGCGGAACGCGGACCACCACAACCATCCCTGCGGGCACGATTGGAAATGAATCGCCGTTAACCAGCATCTCTGAAAGATGGACGGCAGTTAACGTCGGCCTGAACGGGCTGATCGTGCGCGAAATTGTCGACGATCCTCAGATGGGTAAGTGGACGAAGGAACTTACCAGCATCGACCAAAGCGATCCCGACCCATCGATTTTCCAGCCGCCATCGAATTATGAAATCGTAACCGAGGTGGTCACCAGGAACTCCTCCGGCGGCGCGTGCCCGGGCGAAGCACCATCCGAAGCGGCGCCCGAAACAACCACCGAAGCCACGACGCCGAAGTAAGTGAAAGACCGCCTTCAGGCGTAAGCGCTGTGAACTGACAACTGGCCGCCGCCCCACCCCGGGCCACTGCCCACCGCCCACCGGCCACACCTGATATCCTTCCTTTTTCATGTCCCCCATCCTGACCAGTGTGCTGCTCGGTCTCACCGCGGCTGCCGCCAACGTGTTTGGCGGGGCCATCATCGTTCAAAGGAATTGGGAGCGTTCTTACCTCCGCTACTTCGTCGCGCTGGGCGCGGGTTTCATGCTGGCGACGGCGATAGTAGAGATGGTCCCGGAGAGCATCGCGCTGCGCGGCCCGCGCGCCGGTTTCCTCATTCTCCTCGGATACCTGCTCATCCATTTCTTCGAGCACACCGTCACGCCGCACTTTCACTTCGGAGAAGAAACGCACTCCGAGCAATTCGTCCACACGCACAAAGGTTACTCGGTGCTGATCGGCCTGCTCATTCACACGTTCTTTGACGGCATCGCCATCGCATCCGGCTTCATCGTTTCCATCTGGCTGGGATGGATCATCTTCATCGCCGTCTTCATGCACAAAATTCCTGAAGGATTCACCATCACGTCAGTCATGTTAGCCAGCGGCCAAAGCCGCAGCTTTGCCTGGGGAACGTCGGTGATGCTGGGAGCAGCCACCGTCGCGGGTGTGATGACGATGGCGCTATTCCACAATGAAGTAGGCTTCGGATTACCGCTATCAGCCGGTGTAACAATCTACGTGGCCGCCTCGGACCTGATCCCCGAAGTGAATCAGGAGCCCGGAGTAATGATGGCGCTATTAGTCTTCGTCGGCGCAGCGTGCATGTTTGCGCTGGATCGATTTTTCCACGTTCACTGAACGCGCACTGCTTTCCGCAACGAGTTTATGGGTGAGGTGTGGAGGGGAGGAATCGAACCTCCCGCGCTGCTCCTGGGAAGTGATTCGCCTAGACTTGAATGCTGGCTCTCGTTTGGGGGAGTAGACCACCAGGCCTCCACAGCAACGCAACTCCACACCAAACGCCCAGCTTAACGATTGAGTTTTTCATACGCGCCTCCACGGCTAAAACAACTGCTGCGGAGAGACCTACTACTCCCCCAAACGAGACAGCCACAGAAGCCATCAACGTCACTTTGAGCCCCAAGCCCGTAAAACCAAATTCCAACTAAAAGAATACAAAAAGAATACAACCTGATCCGTCAACCAGCAAGTTGGCAGTTGGTTGTTTGGTTGTTTGGTTGTGTATAATGAGGCGGAGGGGGAAAGTTTATGGCACTTCACATAAGAACAACGGCACATTTGGAACAACTCGAAAAAGAACTGCGCGCCCACCCCATGGTCGCGGCCCGACTCAGTCACAAGCGGGACATGTTCGCCGCTGAAGCGGCGGTTCGAAACTATGTATGGGGCGAACCTTTCCCGGACCAGGGGTGGGCCGGTACTGGAACCGCGAGGCAAATCAAATTCGCGTTTGATCAACTTACGAAGAAAAAGCAGTAGGCCTCACCTATGCCTATAACGCTGCATTCACGCGAAAGCGATTGATAAAATGTGGTGCTTGTTAACCCTGAAATGGTCCGCCAGGTCTTCGTCGATCGAGAGGAGTCCAAATTGTGAAAACTGCTCTAGCCGCAATCGGCACGGTGGTAGTGCTGATGGCACTAATCGCACTGATCGCAATGATCATCACCAACCGCGACAAGGAGCTCGCCGCTGGCAATGCCGATGATAAGTTGGCTGTATTGCCACGCATAGTAGCCAAGCAGGCTGACGACCTGGATCAAGTTCGCGGCCAGTACACCGATGAGTATCTTCACATCTACACGAGCAACATGGTGGACGTGCAATACGGCCTAGGTCAGCCTAACCGAACACTGAAGTTTACTGACGACAGCTGTAACCTACCTGCACTGGTGGCCGTCTACAACGATTTACATTACGAAGGGGCCTTTGCCCTGGAGTACAGGAACCTGCACTGCCAGCCTGATCAGAGGGCTTACTCGCTGGTTGGTATCCACCCCTTGCCCGGACAATGGAGCCGAAAGGTAGGCATGCGATAAGACCGAATGTGTGACGGGTGGGCCCATGCTTTTGATGCTCGCGGGCTCGTGGCCCATTCAAGCTTGGTTTTGGCCTGAGTAGGGCAGTCCAGAGACGGACAGCAGTCCGGTTTTTTCATCACATTTTTCCCGTACCGCCATCACAGCCCCCGCACTACAAATCGGTGCGAACATTGCTCGACCGTGTTCCATCGGGAAATTCGCCTCGTCTCCAGAGACGAACCCATTTTCCCTCCATTTTTTCCACCGCTCTTTGACAAAATATGGCAGCGCCGGACACCTACGCGAATACAAGTAGTGTCCTAAATTGTGGCCGCTTTTCTCAGCGGCCTTTGCGGATTCCTCAGCGTTTTTTTGCGGTGTAAAGTCTCTTAATTCTAGAAATTAGGATACCCCGCAAGTGCACGCCAAATCGCAGAATTTACGGCTAAGTCACGTACTTTGAATGCTTTGCCTCTAACTGCTTCAATGTGAGCAACTTAACCTGATTTAGGGGAGGGGGGTAATAAACTAGTTGACACACATGTGCTCTTGTGGTATCGTTTGTCTCGTGAACGAGCCTAAGACACTCCAGCAAGCCATCACGTACTTTGCCGACCCTGACCGCTGTTTTGCCTATGCCGTCAAGCTGCGTTGGCCGGATGGAGTCATTGTCTGCCCGCGTTGCGGGGCCGCTAAAAACTCGTTCATCAAGACTCGCAAGCTGTGGTTCTGCTACGCCTGTAAACGCCAGTTCACCATCAAGGTTAAAACGATCATGGAAGATTCCCCGATCACTCTTGATAAGTGGATGACGGCATTCTGGCTTCTGGTGAACGCGAAGAACGGTATCAGTTCGCACGAATTGGGCCGCGCTTTGGGAGTGACGCAAACGACGGCATGGTTTATGTTGCAGCGCATCCGTGAAGTGATGAAGGGGCGCAAGTGGACCAGCAAGATCGGTGGCGACGGCGGCGAGGTCGAAGCCGATGAAACTTTCGTTGGTGGCCGAATCGGTAACATGCACAAAAGCCGCCGCGAACAAGCCGAAGGCAGAGGCCCATACAAGAACAAGACGATTGTGCAAGGCATCCTCGACCGCAATCTCCGCAAGGTGCGTGCTACCGTTGTCCCGAATGTGGGGCGGGAGACTTTGCAGAACTTGATTCTCAAGAACGTGAAGTTCGGGAGCACCGTCTACACCGATGCGGCAGTTGCCTATGACAGCGGAATGCAGCGCCGATTCGTGCATGATGTGGTCAACAAGACTCAGACATACGTGAAGGGCCGCGTGCATGTGAATGGCGTAGAGAACTTCTGGTCGCTTTTGAAGCGATCTCTCAGGGGAACTTACGTTGCTGTGGAGCCTTTTCATCTTTCACGCTACGTTGACGAACAGGTGTTTCGCTTCAATCATCGCAAAGACGGTGAACGCAAAATGACCGACTCCGAACGCTTCACTACCGTGATGGCTCAGGTGCTTGGTCACCGTCTCACCTACAGCGATCTCACGGGTAAGAGTGACTCGCCACATCACGAAACGACAGGGACGCGGGAAACGCCAGACCAGAGCGTACCGTTCTAGTCCTTGTCGGATTTCGGCTTCGACTCTACAGCGGCCTTCTTAGGCCGCTTCTTTTTTGTCACCGGAGCCTGTAAAATTGCGGTCGCAAACTTCTCGAAATTCTGTAGTGCTTCCGGGCCTTCGATATATTCGCGCTGTTTCATGTGTCGAGTCTAGCACTGACAATAAGATACTTGACGCATCTAGGGGAAAATATGGGCGATAAAAGCGATGCCGCCTATCAAAAAACCGAAGCCAAACAAGGCAATCCAGAGAGCGCAGAGAACAGAATCACTGAAGGCAAGCCGGGAGCAATTCAACAGCAGGAATCCGAGAATACAAGCGGCACCGCCGACAAGTTGCCAAAGCCCCCGGTCTTGGTAAGAATCTGGCACGCGTTGTGGCGCAAACGAATTATTTTCCATCACGGCGGCCCAAATTGGGCGGATGTATCTGTGGTTATCCTCACAGGAGGAATTGTCCTTGTTGGCATAGTCCAGGCCATAATTTATTGGGAACAGGCGCATACCATGCAACTTTCGCTCGATCAAAATCAACAGAGTATTGACCTCAATCGGGGCCAAGTTGCTTTGGCTGGGAGAAATGTCAAGACTGCTGAAGATACTTTTGCTGAAATAAAGAGCGGGGGAATCGATACGCACAATCTTGCAGTCGCCGCTGACGTTCAAGCATCTGCGGCTAAGAAGATCGCTGATGCTTCTGACAGAAACGCCGCCGCCGCTGAGAGTTTTTCCACGAGTGCTAGCCACATCCGCAATGACACTAGTGGAGCCGTCGAACAGCTTAAAAGGACCGCCGACGACTCGGAGAAGGCGATCAACGAAGCGTCGAGGAATGCTCAAAATGCGTTGAACGCAACTATCCAGTCCAGTCAATTGGATCAAAGGCCTTGGATTAGCGTTCGTGGAAGCGACATCATTAAGATGTCTGAGAACGAGATGTTTATGGCTCAGATCATTCTGTCTAACAGTGGGAAGACCCCATCCCGCGAAGGAACGATATGTTGGGGTATGGCGGTCACGCCCATCGAATTTGATGGACCCTACCAAGGCGCAGATTTGGGACCGTGTCACAGGATTGGCGCGATTGGTCCTTATAGCCAATTGGTTCTTACAATGGATGACTCCGATCACAATGAAGTGCGTAATAACTACGACGCCATCATCAACGGAAAGCAATTTATTTTTATTTGGGGAAAAGTAATGTATTGGGGGCCAAACGGTAGGTTGGACCCAATCAGGCAACAGCTTAATCCAGGGGGAATGACCACGTTTTGCGTAAAGTACGACAGGATTCAAAAACAGCTTTCGCTCTGCGAAAAGGGGAATGATATGTGGTAGCAGCCCTGTCACGGCAACCAAAATTAGCGCAAAAAGTACATGTGCGTCAACTAGGTTAGTACCGGGGAGGGGGGCCCCCCACATTTGCCCAATTTTTTACCCGCCAGAAGCAAGCATGACCGCTGCGTGCCGTTTCTCTGAGAACCGAGAACCGGGAACTGAGAACTGTTCTATCCGCTATGCCGGATATGCATCACATCGCCATCCTGCACAATGTAGTCCTTTCCTTCTAATCGTAAAGTTCCCTTCGCTCTTGCGTTCGCTTCCGAACCAGCTTCTAGCAACTGGTCCCAGCGAATCGTTTCGGCCCGAATGAAGTGTTTTTCCAGATCCGAGTGAATCGCTCCTGCGCCGTTCTGCGCTCGCGTGTTTAGCGGAATCGTCCAGGCGCGGCATTCGTCTTCTCCGGCTGTGAAGAATGAAATCAGTCCCAGCAGGTGATAGCTCTTGCGGATTAGCCGTGACAGGCCGCTTTCCGTCAGTCCATAACTGCCCAGAAATTCCGCCGCATCTTCATCGCTCATCTCCGCAAGTTCGGCTTCGACTTTGCCGCAGATCGCGCTCGCTCCCGCATTCGGACGCGAAGCCACTTCGGTCAGATTGAATTTCGCAACCGCCGCGTCCAGGTCTTTCCCCAGCTGCGTGCTCTCGCTGATATTGAGCACATAGAGCATCGGCTTCTCGCTCAGGAACATGAAGCCGCGAATGCGCTTCTTGTCCTCTGGAGGCATCTCCATTTCGCGCAGCGGCTTCTCGGTTTCTAGAAATGCCTTAGCCTTGATCAGCAGCTCGTTTTCTTTTTCCAGCTCCGGCGTCTTCATCTTTTTTAAGTCTTTTTCCAGACGCTCCAGCCGTTTTTCAATCTGCCCCAGATCGCTCACCATCAAATCGAACTCAACGTTCTTCACATCGCGCAGAGGATCGATCGGCCCAACGTGCGGAATCTCGTCGCTCTCAAATGCCCGCAGCACATGGATCAGCGCATCCACGCTGCGCAGATGCGTGATGTACGCGGTCTCTTTCAGCGCTTCCTCGCCCACCGCGCCCACATCCACGTATTCCACCGACGCATGCGTCAGCTTCTTTGGGTTATAGAGCGCCGCCAGTTTGTCGAGCCGCTCATCGGGAACCTTCGCCATCCCCACGTGCGCTTCGCGCGGATTTGAAAACGCGGGAGCGGATAGATTCGCCTTGGTCAATATGCGGAACAACGATGTTTTGCCCACCTGCGGCAGGCCGATAATGCCAGTTTTCATGAATAGCTCTCAGCTGTCGGTTTTCAGCTCTCAGTAGTTATTTTTAAGTTTCTAGCTATTGGATGGCGCGCTGGAGTCTCCCGGCGGTCCACTACAACTTCATAGAATAAATCATTCGAATCGGCGCGCAATTGTTGCGGAAGAGTTTCTGGGATTGTTGCGGCAACCTTGCCTGAAGCCAGCCTGCCAATCGACGAAGGTTGTGGCTAGTTCGTTCTCATTCGCAGCGGCCGCGGTCGGCTGAAAACCTCCCCGTACCGGCCTATCGAAATTCCTGCGCGGTCTTATAAATCGCCACCAGCCCCAGCAGCAGCACCGCCTCTTCAAACTTCTCCGACCAGATATGCAGGCGGTCAAATTCCATGCGAATAGGATGATTCAGTGGCAGATAGTCAATCACTCCGGCCTCCGCGCGCAACCTGTGCATCTTGGGAGAAATAGCGAACTGCGAAATCATCGTCAGCGCCAGCATCAGCACGATCACCAGATGGCGAAGCGCAAACGGCTTCAGCCGTCCGCTGGTTACCCGGCAATAAATCATCGAGGCGATCAGATATACGAATCCTGAAGCGATTCCCATGTAGTGGAGCACATCGAGCGAGTGGCCGACGATGGATCCCGCCATGTGGCGCGTGGGAAGAAGTCCGGGAGCGAATGCGGTCGGGGCCTCAACGAAAGCCAGAAACACGATGCCACCAATCCAGACCACCAGGGAGAGCAGAACGAGGAAGCGCAAAAGGGACATACCCGGCATTATATGGGCACCAGGCGCATGCTCCTAGCCGTTCGAGCTTCAGCAAGGCAATTTGCGAAGTGCAGCGGCAAGCCCACACTGCATTGTTCGAAGACCGGCGCGGCTCAATGCATTCAGCTTTCCGCTGAGAACACTTATCCACAGCCTGAACCAGCCCTGCCACTTTTTCACAGTCATACGACTCTTTACTCTCGTGTTTCCTCGAACGGGTCGGAGGAAATCGATTTCATGCAGGGTACCTTCAGAGCTTGCGACGTCGACTTTGTAGCGCTGCAGACGGCTGTATTCTGCGTGCAGTGCGAAATCATCAGCTCTAACAACACTCCCCGCTGCCTCGCCTGTGGCAGCGCCGCCGTGCTCAGTCTTTCCCGCATTCTTGGCGGATCATTGCGCGGCCAGCAGACGGCGCACCTTATCGCCGATGCCGAACTCGATCGCATCGTTCGTTCACTCCTGCACACGGTTCCTAATGCCGAAGAGGCGGATCCGGCGCGCGAAGCCAGCGTCATCCCGGGTTTTTCCTCCCGCCATCATTTGCGCATCCGTCATTCCGGCCTCAGTGGAACGCGGCCCGCGCCACTCAATCCCGCCTTTATCAATGCCGGCGAACTCGACCTCGAACCGGGCATCAGCATCATCGCCGAAAAAGCGCAGGCCCTCACCGGAGCAACCGGCGCTGCCATCGCGCTGCGTCAGGGAAATGAAATTGTCTGCCGCGCCCGCACCGGCCGCACCGCCCCCGATCTTGGCATCCGCCTTCAGACCGACCGCGGCATCTCTGCCGACTGCGTGCGCACCGGCGAAGTCTTGTTGTGCAACGACGCCGAGTCGAATCCCCGGGTGGATTCCGCCAGCTGCCGCCGCCTCGGTGTGCGCTCAATTCTGGTCGCGCCGCTGCGCCACTTCCGCCGCACGCTGGGAGTATTCGAAGTCCTGTCATCAACTCCCGGCGCCTTCGACAATAACGACGTTGCCACTATGCAGTTTCTTTCCGGCATGATGGTCGCCGCGATCTCCCGCCTCTCCAGCCTGCAGCCCGCGGCAAACTCGCAGCTCACGGCGGTCGCTGCCGAGGACGGCAGTTCTCAACTGCCAGCCGCCAGCTCTCAGTAACCCCGACTCATTCACTCGCTTGGATTTTCACTTCGCGCTGGACAGAGCAGGGGGCTGCTTTTCTGGAATCCTCCCAGCCCGCCGCTGAATCTCTCCCCGTATGCAGACTAAAGTCGATCGCCGCACCGTCGATCTCTCCGGCTATCCCAATCTCGTCGTTGTTTACCTTGGGATGCGCGTGAACCGGCTCACCGGATTGAAAACCCTCCTCGGCTTCGGACCCAGGATAGCCTCGTCGGCCGCCGCTCAGCCCGCGGGCCTTCTGCTGCATGAGACGTTTGTTTTTTCGCTTTTTCCGCCCCACGTCGGCATCCGCCAATACTGGCGCGACATGGATTCGCTTATGACCTGGACGCGCTCGGAACCTCACCGCGACTGGTGGAAAACATTTCTCAAGGATTCCGGCGGCACCGGCTTCTGGCACGAGACTTACCTGATGACCGGCGGCATGGAAGCGATCTACGACGACGTCAAACCGCCGATCGGATTCCTGCGCTTCGCTCCGGTCGTGCTGGCGCGCGGCCCGATGTTCTCCGCCGCGCGTCGCGCCAGGAAAATGGATGAAAGGGCGCCGGTTCTTTCCGAGTCCGATCTCTACGAACGTTGAATTAACCTGCGTATTTTCCCCTGACGATCAGGGGACTTGCAACGGCAACTGACAACTGACCTGGCGACCCCGGAGGGGCTCGAACCCCCAACCCTCAGTTCCGAAGACTGATGCTCTATCCAATTGAGCTACGGGGCCGCGAAACCGCTGACTCAAACTTTATCACTTTTGTACCCACCCAAAGCACTCTGGCCGTTGCTCCATTCCTCGCGCGCCCCTAGAATGAAGTTTCGCTGAGTTAGCGCGAATTCATCCTTAATCCATGTCGATTCGTCTATTTAATACTCTCTCCGGCAAAGTCGAAGACTTCCATCCCATCAATCACAACCAGGTCCGCATGTACGCCTGCGGGCCCACTGTTTACGATTACGGCCACATCGGCAATTTCCGCACATTCATCGCCGTCGATCTTCTCTACCGTTTTTTTCTCCAGTCCGGATACGACGTCCGCTACGTCATGAACATCACCGACGTCGATGACAAGATCATCCGCAACGCCGCCCGCGACCGCGTCACCGTCCAGCAGTACACGGCGAAATACGCCAAGGCGTTCCTTGAGGATTCCGCCCTGCTCAACATCGCCCAGCCCACGCTCGTCCGCGCCACAGAACACATCGAGCAGATGGCCACTTTCATCTCCAAGCTGGTCGAAAAGGGCTTCGCCTACCGCACCGACGACGGCTCCTACTATTTCCGCATCGCCAAATTTCCCGAGTACGGCAAGCTCTCCAAAAAAGATTTTGCCGGCATGACCGATGGCGCGCGCGTCGACGTTGACGAATACGACAAAGACAACGCCCGCGATTTCGCCCTCTGGAAAGCGCCGAAACCCGGTGAGGCCTCGTGGGATACCTCCATCGGCCCCGGCCGCCCCGGCTGGCACATCGAATGCTCTGTCATGTCGATGGAGCAGCTCGGCCCCAGCTTTGACCTTCACGCCGGGGGCGAAGACCTGATCTTTCCGCATCACGAAAACGAAATCGCGCAATCGGAGGCGCTTAGCGGACAGCAGTTCGCCCGCTACTGGTTTCACGCCCGCTTCCTGCTCGTCGAAGGCCAGAAAATGTCCAAGAGCCTCGGCAATTTCTTTACTCTGCGCGATCTCGTCCTCAAAGGCCACAAGCCCTCGTCCATCCGCTGGCTGCTCACGCAGGTGCCATATCGCAATCAGCTCAACTTCACTTTCGAAGGACTCAAATCCGCCGCTAGCTCGGTAGAAAAGCTGCGCAACTTCCGCTTCCGCCTCGAGCGCGCCGCAAAAGACGTTGGAATTGGGGTGGCGCAGCGCTTTAGCGCTGCGGTAAACGGCATTCCCTCTGAAGCGGCTTTAGCCGCTGAGGGACAGCCCGCGCAACCCAACCCCCTAGCCACGCTCGCCCGCGAAACCGCCGCGGCCGTCACCGCCGCGCTCTCCGACGACCTCAACACCGCCGAAGCCCAGGGCGCGATCTTCGACATGTTGCGCAAAGCCAATACCGCGCTCGATGCTGGCGAAGGCTGCCCCAGCGATATTCATGCCCTGCTCGCCACGCTCGACCGCTTCGACGCCATCTTCGGAGTCCTCAAAGATGACGACCAGCCCAAGATGAAAGCCATCCTCGACTGGGCCAAAGCCGAAGGCCGCGAAAAAGATATCAGTCCCGAACTCGAAGAATTGGCCGGCTCCGCGCAGTTAGCCGACGAACAAATCAATCAGAAAATATCCGAGATGGAAGCCGCGAGAAAGTCGCGCAACTTCAAAGCGAGCGATGCCCTCCGTGCCGAACTAACCGGCGCCGGCATCATCGTGGAGAACACAAAAGAAGGCGTTCGCTGGAGAAGAAAGTAAGATAATCGTGTAATTGAGTAATCGGGTAATTTGGTAACTTAAGACCCTTGTCGTCCCGACGTGTAGTTTTTTGTCATTCCGGCCGGAGGGAGGAATCTGCAATTCCCGTCGTCGCCGGGTACCGAGCCCGAGGGGCCTCGTTGTAGGAAGTTTAGAGCTTCAAATTACAAAATTACCCGATTACCAAATTACAAAATCAATCCGCATGCTTTCCCTGAACGAATATCTCGTCGAAGCCGAAATCGCTCACGGCCATCTCTGCGCCGGACAAATCCTCGGCGTCCGCCTCGCCCTGCTCGGCCTCGCCAAACTCGGCATAGAGGATCCAAAAGGAAAAGACCGCAAGCGCCTCGTCACCTTCGTCGAAATCGACCGCTGCGCTACCGATGCCATCGCCGTCGTTACCGGATGCCGCCTCGGCAAGCGCGCCCTGAAATTCCGCGACTGGGGGAAAATGGCCGCCACCTTCGTCGATCTCGCCACCAAACACTCTGATCTTGTCATTCCGAGTCGCCCGGAGCCGCGAAGCGGCGAGGACGGGGAGGAATCTGCATCTTCTCGCGGCCAGCCGGGTGCCCCACTCAAGCCTGCCGTTGGCTTGAGTGGGTCCACCTCCGGCCACTGGTACCGCGCCATTCGCATCGCCGCCAGAGAATCGTCCAAGAAGTTAGCGCGAGAAATGTACCCTGAGATAGAAAACAAAAACCAGCAACAGATGCTGGCTTACAGAGAGATGTCCGACGACGACTTATTCACCGTCCAATGGGTCAAAGTCGAGTTACTCCCCGAAGAATTCCCCGGCTATAAGTCAGACCGCATAGTCTGCGCCCAATGTGGAGAGGGCATCAACTTCCACCGCGAAGTCGAGCGCAATGGAAGAGTGCTATGCAAAGCCTGCGCTGGCGAGCGTTACTACGAACAGTTGTAGATCGCCCGCCCTGCATTCACCCTTAGAAGCGGCTCTTGAGAATTCGTTCTACATCCCGGCCATGAAGGATGGAGGCGACTTGCAAGGGCTTTGTCTCGGGCCGGTACACGATGAGATACGAATACACCGGGAAGAACTTCACCGGCTCGTCCGTCAAATGCTTACTCCAATGTCCGGCTCCTGGCGTCCTTGCCAGGAAGACGATTCTCTCGCGGATGACGGATTCAACCCGGCCCGCAACTTTTACGCTGCTTTGTTTCTTGATATACCGCCAGATCTGCACGAGATCGAGCGCCGCCTCCGGCGCGAGGACGTAGCGCACGCTCATTCCGGCTTGGACCTCAACTCCGCAAGGTAAGCGTCCAGCCGGTCATCCGGAATCCCCTCGCCCCGGTCGAGTTGCTCGATCCCGCGCCGAATCTTCGCGTTATTCGCCTGCCGGTTTTCCAGCAGCCAGCGGTCTTGCTCCTCCTGCGTCTCAAGCAGGCGGAGTAACACCTCCTCCACGCTGGAGCCGGTCGCCTGTATCTGTCTCTGAATTCTGGCCTCAAGAGCCCGGTCGCGGATTTCGATGTTCATCGCCGCTCCTATATGCAGTGACTGTATCTTAGTCAAACAGTTGGCAATGTCAAAAATTCCCCCGAGCCTGATGACCACCTCTTATGCCGCGTCGTGCCCGCACCGTCGACCGCTACGGCGAACCCTTTTGATATCTCACAACTCGCTTCTCTATCGGCTTGAAGCTTCTTTCCCGCTGTCATCCTGAGCGGAGTCGGCGCAAACGAAGCGCGCGCTGGCGCAGTCGAAGGACCCCTGCTCCCTCAAACGCCGCCGGCGACGCCGCAGGGAATTCTACCCATGACGCCGAACTCCCCGAGAATTCCCCGGCTATAAGTCAGACCGCCGCATAGTCTGCGCCCAATGCGGAGAAGGAAAAGCCTCCTTCCCAAGGCAAAGATTGGTCTCCTCGGAACGGATTCCGATTCGTCAAATCCCTATTGACACCACTGGTATAATAAAAGTAAGTGCTCAGCGCACCGCAGTAACCAGATATTGGACGACTTAGGATCTTTGACAACTTACGCTTTTTGGACAACTTACTAAAACCGGCCTCAAGAAGCGGTTTTTGGGCGGGGCGCGCCTTCAGCCGCGCGGGAGAGGAGACACAGAGGCCGGGCTTCAGAGTGTGGGTGAGAATCCATTTTTCGCACGTCGCGGTGGAACGAAACGCGAGAGTATCCAGCCCCGGAGGGGCGAGCTACCTTAGCCCCGCGCTTCAGCGCGGGGTAGATTGGAAAGAGCAACAAAAGTCCCGGAGGGACGACCAGTTCTCATGCCCTCGAGCTACTAACGCAATGCTAACTTATTTGTTATCAAGATTTTACCTATAACCCGTGTGCGCTCAAGATTTTGGCGGGAATTTCTCCCTAAAATCTTGATTCCAATATACCGGGGGGTGGGGGGGTACCTCGCTAGAACGACTAACTCCGAAATGGCGAGATGGGAAACAAAGGCGCCTTCGAGTTACGGACGAGGATTACAGGTCAAGAACAGCAATCTTACGCTAAGACTAACAGTTGAATTACGCCTGGCAAGAAGCGAACGGCAAGCACTAATCGAACAACGAGAACACGACGACCAGCGACCAACTAACAACTCGCGACCAACATCGCCTTCTCAAACGCATGCGCTGCTCGCAGCACCGTTGCTTCATCAAAGTGCCGTCCAAAAATTTGCAGCCCGATCGGCAGTTTGTCGCGCGTCTCGCCGCACGGAACTGAAATTCCAGGAATGCCCGCAAGATTCGCAGTTACCGTATAAATATCCGCGAGATACATCGCCAGCGGATCATCCACTTTTTCTCCTAACTTAAATGCCGCAGTCGGAGCAGTTGGCGCGGCAATTACATCCACTCGCTTGAACGCCTCATCGAAGTCGCGAGTTAGTAACGTCCGCACCTTTTGCGCTTTCAAGTAATAAGCATCGTAGTAACCAGCGCTCAGCGCATAAGTGCCAAGCATGATGCGACGCTTTACCTCCAGACCAAATCCGCCATCGCGCGTCGTGCGATACATTTCCGCCAGCGTCTTCGCGCCACGAGCCCGGAATCCGTAGCGAACGCCATCAAACCGGGCGAGATTCGCCGAAGCCTCCGCAGTTGCGACAATGTAATAAGCTGGAATCGCGTATTCAGTATGCGGCAGCGAAACCGGAACAATCTCGCAACCGAGCGAAGCCAGCTTCTCGATCGCCGCCTCAACCGCCGCGCGCACTTCCGCATCGAGACCCGAGCCGAAATATTCTTTCGCAACTCCGATTCGCAATCCTTTGACTGGCTTGTCGAGTTCCGCCACATAATCCGGAACCGCAACATCCGCCGAAGTCGAGTCCATCGGATCGCGGCCCGCAATCGTCCGCAGCATGATCGCCGCATCTTTCACCGAAGTAGCAAACGGCCCAATATGATCGAGCGACGAAGCGAACGCAATCAGACCATAGCGCGAAACACGCCCATAAGTCGGCTTCAGCCCAACAACTCCGCAAAACGAAGCGGGCTGCCGAATCGATCCGCCAGTATCGGAGCCCAACGTCGCGATAGCCATTCCCGCCGCAACCGCTGCAGCTGATCCGCCCGAAGATCCGCCCGGAACGCGCGTTATGTCTCGAGGATTGCGCACCGGATGATAAGCCGAGTTCTCATTCGACGAGCCCATGGCGAACTCGTCGCAGTTGAGCTTACCGAGCACAATCGCGCCGGATGCTTCGAGGCGCGCGACCGCAGTGCAGTCATAAGGAGGAACAAAGTTATCGAGAATCTTCGAGCCCGCGGTTGTTCGAACGCCGCGTGTGACCATCACATCTTTGATTGCGACGGGAACTCCAGCGAGCGTAGGTAATGTCTTGCCCGCCGCAGCAAGCGAATCGATTCGCTCCGCCTGCGCTTGTGCGCGATCTTCGGACAAAGTCAGGAAAGCGCCAATCTCTGCATCGTCTTTCTTAATCCGCGCGTAAAATTCGGCGGTCAGCGCAGCTGCAGTCGTCCGGCGTTCGGCGATGCTGCTCCGGATTCCATCAATCGTGCAATCGACTGGCATTATTCCGTCATCTCTCAATCACCTTCGGCACCAAAAAGAACGTTCCATCCGTTTCCGGAGCATTCTTCATCGCCTCTTCATGCGGCAACGATGGACGCAATCCTTCCTTCACATCGTCGCGCGCCGCGTAGGCAAAGCGCTCGCTGCCCTGACGCGAAACATCGACGCCGTAGCGGTCGGAGACCTGAGCCATCGGCTCAACATTGTCGGTATTCAATTCGCTCAGCCGATCCACATACTCAAGAATGGAATTCAGATCGCGGAGCATGCGCGCCTGCTCGTCCGCCGTCAGCTCAAGATTGGCCAAATCGGCGACATAGGCAACGTCTTTTTCGCTAACTTTCATTTCACCTCAGCTCGCAGCCCGCGCTGCCGCAGCCTTCTCGCGCTTCTTCTTCAGCTTGCGCAGGTGCGCCGCCGAATACAAACTTCCGCGACAGCGTTTCGACCCGCAGCGGCACGGAGCGTCATCTTCGCCATCGTACAGGCAGTAGTCGTAGGTCAGTTCCTCGCCCGGCTCAATATCGCGCAGCGCGATCACCCACATCTTGCCGCCGATCTGATCGGTCTCGCAGTTCGGCTTGCAGGAATGATTGACGAACGCGGCCACGCCGTAGCCATCTACAATGCGCTTGCCGCCGTCGAGACCGAACAAGTATGTATTCTCGTAGTCGTCGTAAAGGTCGTCAGCCTCTTCGTGGCTCAACGGCTCGCCCACATATTCCACGATGAGCGTGCCCTTACGAATGCGTTTGGTCGTATAGCAACCGTAAGAATGAATGGACGATTTCCGAATCACCAGCGTCATAGCGTCTCTTTATCTTTGCATAACAGGCGCGGGAGAAGGCAAGTGCTTATTCGGTTCTCAGGTCTCAGATCTCAGGTCTCAGCTGTCAACTCTCACTTCGGGGATCTCAGTCCCCGGAAGCCTCAAAATGTTGGTTTGCCTGAGACCTGATACCTGAGACCTGTTTCCAAACCTGCTAAGATTTTCCTCCGGAGGAGATCCCATGGCTCATAACCACCCGCCGCGTTTTCTCAAGATTGTCGACGATGCTCGCAGCCGCGTTCGCGAAACCACCGTGGATGAGATCAAAGGCCGGCTCGATCGCGGCGACAAATTCGTTCTCGTCGATGTCCGCGAAGACCGCGAATTCGAAGCCGACCACATTCCCGGAGCTGTCCACCTCGGCAAAGGTGTGATTGAGCGCGACATCGAGGCCAAGTATCCCGAGCTTGATACGCCGCTTGTGCTTTATTGCGGAGGCGGTTTCCGCTCCGCTCTCGCAGCCGACAATCTGCAGAAGATGGGCTACACGAACGTGATCTCAATGGACGGCGGAATTCGGGGCTGGCGGGAGAAGTCCTATCCGCTGGAAAAGGGGAAGTAAAGTGTAGCCCCTTCCATCTTAAGAACTGGGAACTGACGACTAGCAACGGAGACTGACGCTCCTCTCATTGCATCCCCACCATATCTCTGAAAAAATAGCTTCTATCGGGGATTACATCCTTATGGCTCAAATAGGAAGCTTCGCGCTTCTATTGGCGCTTGGCCTCAGCGCGTACTCATTCGGCGCAGGCCTGCTCGCATTATTCGGACGCGATGCCGCTTCCGCCCGCCTGGGCGAAACCGCCCGACGCGCTGGAATTGCCACGTTCATCCTCGTCGTGCTGGCCTCGTTCATTCTCGTTTCGGCCGCCTTCAACGACGATTTTTCCATCGCCTACATCTACCACCACAGCAATCGCGATCTTCCCGCCGCCTACAAGTTCGCCGTGCTCTGGTCCGGACAGGAAGGCTCTCTGCTCTTCTGGTCCCTGCTGCTCGCCGGCTATGGCTTCGTCCTCCGCCTGCGCTATAAGACCGATCAGCGGCTCTTCGCCTATGCGTCGGTGATCATCGCCGCCGTTCAAGTTTTCTTTCTAGCGATTCTGAATTTTGCCGCCCACCCGTTCGCCATCGAGCAGGGAGGCATTCCTCCAGACGGCACTGGCCTCAATCCACTCCTGCAATATCCGGAGATGGTCATCCATCCGCCCATGCTCTATCTCGGATACGTTGGCTTCACTATCCCCTTCGCCTTCGCACTGGGCGCGCTCATCATGCATTACCCCGGCGAAAAGTGGATCAACATCACCCGCCGCTGGACCATGGTGACGTGGTGCTTCCTCACCATCGGCGTCTTTCTCGGCGCGCACTGGGCCTACGCCGTCCTTGGCTGGGGAGGCTACTGGGGCTGGGATCCCGTCGAAAACGCCTCGCTCATGCCGTGGCTTACCGGTACGGCGTTTTTGCATTCAGTGATGATGCAGGAAAAACGGGGCATGCTGAAAGTCTGGAACATGGTGCTGGTCTTTGCCACGTTCCTGCTTTCGATGCTCGGGACTTTTCTGACGCGTTCTGGCGTCATCAGCTCCGTGCACGCGTTCGCGCAGTCGTCGATTGGAACCTGGTTCATTGTCTTCATCGCGCTCACAACTGCGGTCTGCGCATTTTTCCTGGTCAAAAATCTGCGCTATCTCAAGAGCGAGCACAAACTCGAATCGCTGGCCTCACGCGAATCGAGCTTCCTGTTTAACAACCTTTTGCTGCTTGTTGTCTGCTTCACCGTCCTCTGGGGAACGTTTTTCCCGATCCTCTCCGAATGGGTACAGGGACACAAAGTTACGGTTGGCCCGCCGTTCTTCAATCGAGTCGCCGTGCCAGTCGCGCTCCTGCTGATGCTGCTGACTGCTGTCGGGCCGCTGCTGGCCTGGCGCAAAACGTCGGTTGAAAGCCTGAAGCGGAATTTCCTTTATCCCACCATCGGCTCGATTGCTGTCGGCGTAATGATGATTATTTTCGGCGTCAAGCCGTGGGAGGATCCTTCTTACTTCTACGCCGTCATGGCCGCCGTTCTTTCCGCGCTGGTCATCTTCACCGTCATCTCCGAATTCGTTCGCGGAGGCCGCGTCATCGCTGGCAAAACCGATCAGAACATTTTCGCTGCCATGCTCCAACTCACGCGCCGCAACACCCGCCGCTACGGTGGATACATCGTCCACTTCGGCGTTGCGCTCGTGATCATTGGCCTACTGGGCACGCCGTTCAACAAGGAAGTCGAAAAAGAGATGGGCTTCGGCGACAAGATGAACATTGGCCCCTACACGCTCGTCTGCCAGTCCTACACGCAGGACGATAATCCTAACTATGCCAACGAGTGGGCCATCATCAACGTGTTCCGCGGCGGCAAGCTCATCACCACCATGTATCCCGAGCGCCGCTTCTACAAAGCCAGTGGCCAGCCGCAGACGCTGCCGCGCATTTATCCCAGCTTCAAGCAGGATCTCTTTCTTGTCCACGATGTCTACCT
>JBAWBR010000079.1:0-18971 GCA_049589875.1 Terriglobales bacterium | reverse complement strand
ACCAATAGCGGCCCAGGGCAACCTGGGCCGCTTTCTTGTGCACGCAGCTTATTTCCACTTACCCGCTTTTGCTCTCACTTAGGACTGGTCTCTCCCGCCCACAACCTGCGCGTGGCCCAGCGCGGCGACTAGAGACATTCCTCCAATGACATTGCCCAGCAAAGTTGGAATGAGAAATTGCCCAACGTAGACCTTCCACGATATCGCATTGATTACCACCAGGTAGAACATAGTCGTCGATCCCGCGATCACATGGTTGAAGCCGCCGATCCCAACAAGATAGGTGACGATGATAATGATGCTTACGCGAGCGCTTTCCGCCGCCGGCAGCAGCCACACCATCAGCGCGATCAGCCAGCCTGCAAAAACCGCTTTGAGCATTACCAGGCCAAAGCTCAAGCCAAGATGCGCGGTGCCAATATCGATCAGACATTGCTTGGTATGCAGATCGAAGATATTTATTTTCCCAATGCAGAGCGCAAACAAGAATGTGCCGAACAAATTTGCGGTAAGTACGACCACCCAAAGCCGCAACATTCGAAACAAAGTCGAGAGGTCTTTGCGCACAAGCAATGGCAGCACGACCGTGAGAGTGTTTTCGGTAAAAAGCTGTTGCCGGCCCAGAATGACGACCAGGAATCCAATAGAGTATCCAGCGCGCGAAATGAGCAGGCTCCAAGGTTGCGCGGGCAGACGCGAGGCCAGCAATCCTTCCGCGATAAACGAAAAGCCCATGGAAAGCCCGGCCGCAAATGCCGACCACGCCAGCGCGGACACCGTGCGATGCAGCTCATCTTCGCCCTCCCGGCGAATGGTCTCGTAAACAACATTGGCACCGATGGCAACGCGCTCCTCCACCTGTTTTTTTTCGGCGCGCGTAGTGATTGTGGTGACTTCTTGAGCCGGATCGGGTTTGACCTGCTTTTTACGCAGCATATTTCGCAACATAGTTTTAGAGAGAGCTTGCCGTCTGAACTATCAACGGAAACCATGCTGCAACCAATCAGGCGAATCCGGATTTTCTGGAGGATAGTAGGGTAGGCGACCATGACCGCGATTGGCTGGATTCTGCGCTCCACAGTTGCGGCAGAGAGGCTGAAGAAGAACTACACTCGCGATTTGCCGTGCAGAATCAATATGTTACGGGACTCGGTCGTTCCAGTTTCAACTCGTGGACCTCTCATGAGAGCGGGCAGCCGCTGGCCGTCGCTGTTCCTGGCGGAAAGGATGGGGAAGATAGCGCTCCTGCTCGGCGAGCGGCGTTTCACGTGGCAGGATTTCTCGCAGCGCCCAATCAATGCGATCCACACCGTCGGAAATGATTTGGATGAGCTGCTGATTTTCCATGGCATCCATCGAAAGCGAAATGGGCGCGAGGGCGTTACGAATGTGGTGATTTACTTCGGCGATTACCTGCATGCGGGCAATGGTTAAGCGATGCTGCCTGCGCGCCATCTGAGCCAGCTTGCCGACGAGACAGCTGACGATGATCGCCGACAAAATTTCAGCGAGCAACCGCTCACGCCTGCGACCCAGGTCCGGCACCAGCCAATAATGCATCAGTTCGGTTGCAAGAAAAGAAACGGCACCGACTCCGATCGCCGCTGCAAGAACGTATCGCCATGAAGATGATTCCAGTTGCCGGGCTTTCATGGGCTTCCCTCCGGTGGCGGAGCTTGCTGCAGCTACGATGCTAACGTGGAGGCAGTTTGCAGCTGAAATTCGTGATGAGTCGGACAGACAACACAGGGACAACTCCGATATCAATGAGATGGTGTTGTCGGCATTCGGGGTTGTGTTGATTTTGTGACAAGCGGGAGAGCCAGTTCTGAAGAGGATCGGGAAGATATTGCTACTGCTCAGCGAGCGGCGTTTCGCGTGGCAGAATTTCGCGCGGCCGCGACACCAGACTGACTGTTGGCGGCAACATGCCCACCGGCAACACAGTGATGGGAATATCCGGAATTGGTCCTGACGGATCGGGAATGAGACGGCGGCCTGACCGCTTCCAGGAACTGGGGCAAGGGCGCTCGCGCTGCACATTTCCACTCGAGCGACAGTGCCACACTCAAGCCAAGAAAGCTTGAGTGTGGCATCTGCGACTAAGGCACTACTGAGCCAATTTTCTTCTTGCAGGACTCACTAAGGCTCGGTGAGCCCTATTCTCGTTGCGCTTCTTGACCAACGGAGTTGCACAGGTGTCGGTATTGGTGGTTAACACCGGAGTAGTCACGTTGTAATAATTGGTGGCAGTAGCAGTAATCGCTGCCGTGGCCGGCGGAGCGACCAGTATGCCCGCGCAAGCGCCGTTAATCGTATTATCCGTCAGAGTGTTGGAAGGTGAAGCGTCGCCGCACGCAGCGACGTTGATGCCGGACTCATCGGCGAAGTTAAAGACGTTGCTCGACGCGGTAGACAGGTTGGCGCAAAGCACGATTCCGTCGTCTATGTGAGTGGCGGTAATTGTGTTGTTCTTTATCGTCGCGTTATCCGTGTCATCGGGATTGATACTCCAAAGGTAGATTCCCACATTTGTGTTACTGATGGTATTGCTCGCGACGTAGGGTGCGGTGGATTGAAAGATGAGTATGCCGGTTGCGACATAATCGGTAGCTTCCGGCGGTGGAACGTACCAATCTCCATCGATGATGTTCGATGAGATATTTCCGTTGGCTCCCCCCAGCTGGATTCCGTTCTGAGCATTGTCGGTAACCATGCCAGCTCCCATTACCGTGTTGTACTTGATTGTTACTCCGACTTGGGTTGGCGATCCAAGCGTGCCATTCGCTGTGATGCCGTTCTTGTCGTAATCCTGCACGTTGTTATAAGTGATGGCGACAGTGGAAGGGGCTGCCTCCGAGGGATTAGGAGAGCCACTGGTAGCGCCGCTCTCCACGTAGATGCCGAGACCTCCCTGACAGCTAAATCCATTGACAACTTGAACATGAAGAACGTTATCGCGGGTGATGGTGCCGGAGGCATTTTGATAAAAGATGCCAATGGGATCCTGGCCGCACTGAGTGAGGTTGTTAGTGGCGTCCACAGTTAGATCTTCAATGGTGACGGCAGTTGAGTTCTGCACAAGGACCGCTGCCTCAATCGCGGGGCCGCCGAAGGTGCTGGTTGCGTTGGGGACCAGGCCTCCACCGGGCGGCTCAATAATCGCGGAATTGGAGCCACCATAGGAGATTCCCTTTAACGTTATGTTCTTTCCGATAATCTGGACCTGCTCGGTATAAATACCGGGGCACACGGTGATGGTTGTAGTTCCGGTCATAGGAGCAGCGTTCACAGCCGCCTGAATGGTGCTGAAATGTACATAGCTCGGTTCACAACTTGCAGGGCCTACTGCGAGGGTGCCACCAAATGCAGGCAAGGCCGCCAGGAGCAACACAGTCGCCAGAGTACAGCTCGTTAATCTCGTTTTCATACTTCCTCCGTGTTCGATTTTCCATCTTCTACTTTCGTTTTTCATCTTTTGTCTTTCTGGTACCGGGCCGGTAAGAAACGAGATAGCTGTAACCTGGGCTCGGTTGAAAATACTGGGGCCCGAAACGCCATAGGGTCTTCAATAACCACTTTCGAGGTGACGTGAACAACAGATGCTCGATGGCAAAAAAAAAGGACGTGACGGAAAAACTCGCCAGCGTCCTCTCTGGTTGCACTTAGTTAACGTTCTGGATGGTAGACCCGGTACTTTTGGCCGACTGCGAATCGCCGTTATAAGTTGCCGTAATGGTTAGGGTACCCACGGGCAGATTCGATCTGACCAAAATGGCCTGACCTGCGCTCAAAGTTTCCGTTCCCAGCGATGTAGCGCCGTTCTTGAAGGTCACTGTTCCCGTAGGACCGCCAGCTTCGGCGGAAGAGACCTTGGCGACCATTGTTACGGGTTGCTCAAAGTTGCTGGGGTTTGGACTGGCAGTGATGGTGGTAGTCGAAGGAAAGAGATTGACTACCTGCTTCACCATTGCGGAAGAACTGGGAGCGGTCCAAACGCCGCCGGCGTATGTGGCTTTGAGCTGGTGAGTTCCGGCGGAGGTCCACGAGGTGGGGAAGGTAGCCACTCCATTGGTTGTTGTGCTGGTTCCGAGAGCGGTGGGGCCATCGTAAAAAGTAACCGTATCTCCGCTTCCCATGGCAGTGACGGAGGTGGTTGTGGAAGTGAGGAGAACAGACTGGTAGATATTCGATGGGTTGGGCGCGGAAGAGAGGGTAGTGGTTGTGGCAGCATGCGTAGTGTTAATAAGCACGGAGACACCACCATCTCCACCTTGCGTGCACTGGGTAGCCGAATAACACGAGTTAGTTACGATCAAGTCGGGCTTTCCATCCCCATTGACGTCGGCGACAGCGACGGAGGTAGTGTATTGTCCGCCAGAAAGGAAGCCGTAACCCAAAGCGTAACCCGCGACCGTGTTGAATGTGCCGTCGTCATTGCCGGTCATGGCGCCAACCGTGCCTATGTTGCTGCACTCTTTTAATCGCCCGCCGGTCTCGACGATAAATTGGCACTCGTTGGCGACGAGCATGTCGGGGAATCCGTCGTGGTTGATGTCGGCCACCGCTACCGAAAGCGGCCACTTCCCGCCGGTCTTGCTGTAATAGTTGGGAGGCTGCAGCGTGCCGTCGCCGTTACCGAGCAGCAAATAGGCTCCGAGATCGGTGGCCACAGCGACATCCGGCTTGCCATCGCCGTTTACATCGGCAACGGTGATGGAGACTGCTCCACCGGGGATATTTGGCGTGGTGTTAACGGGCGTGAAGTTATTGGTTCCGTCGCCGAGCAGAATGCCGCCACTGGCGACAATGTCCAGATAGCCGTCGCCATTCATGTCTGCGAGGGCGACGGGGCCGCCATTATCGGCGGCAACAATTGTGTAGGGCACTTCGAATAAAGGCGCCTTGCCTCTGCCGAGCAGGAGAATGATGTTTCCGTCGAGGCAAGTCTCAAGCTGACATCGGCTGGTTATAACTACGTCGGGGATGCCGTCGCCATTGACGTCGCCGATGGCGATCGCGAAGGACTCGAAGCCGCCGGCGTTATAACTGACCGGCTGCTGGAATGTTCCATCGCCATTTCCCATCAACACGTCCAAGCCGCCACCGGTACCGTTGGCGTTGTAGTTGGTGGTGGCGACAATGTCGAGGAAGCCATTGCCGGTTAAATCCGCGACGGCGAGGAAATTGGCGCCGGTGCCGGCCGGCGTGTAAGTGTTGTTGAGAGTGAAGGTGCCGTCGCCGTTGCCCAAAAATACGCTGTATCCGTTGGTATTGCAGACGATCATGTCCGGAATGCCATCTCGGTTTACATCGGCCATCACCACGTTATTGGCTTCGAGGCCTCCGCTGTCATACTCGACGGCGGTGGCGAAGGTAGGCACCAATGTACTGCTGACTTCGGGTTTTACAGACTCTGGCCTAGATCCCTTTGGAGCGCCGGCATCCGCGCGCGTGTGCGTGGTTTGGGCTGCAACCCAGGTAAGCGTGAGCAAGAGAAAACCGACAAATGACGTGACCAGGCGAAAGGTCTTCATAGAGCCTCCTGTTAGTCGAAATATTTTGGGGAAGCAGGGCCCACGCGCAGAATAGCGCCCGACCTTGAGCGGCATGCGCGACACTCCGGTGCACTAACTCACGACTATTAAGCCGGAATTAAGGCAGAGGGGCAGCACGAAAATGACGGTGGTTTCTTATATAGCCGAATTTCAATTCAACAGGAGATGTAACTGAGCAACTGATCCCTAGATTCGCAAAGTGCATAACTCTCCTCACTGACTTGCGTTCTTCTGCGATTGGTCTTAGGGCCCAAGGGATACCGGGATCGGGACTTCGGGGAAACGTACACCTGCAAGGTGTAAGATCGCACGAATAGTAGAGAACTCTTGATTGTTTGTCAAGACGCAAATGAAAAAATATAAACACAGCGACAAAGTTACGAGGCGACTTACTTGCCGCAATCGGCGAGCACCTGCGAGTTCCAAAACAGGCTTGACAACTCGCCCTTTGACTGCCGCCTTACAGAATGACTCATCGAGCCGGGCGGGATGAAGGCTTCAGGGCATTGAGCAGGGATTGAAAATCGGCGGGCGGCTCGCAATCGAGGGACACTTTTTCTCCCGTGCGGGGATGAGCAAACTCCAGATGCGCGGCATGGAGAGCGACGCGGGTGATGCGGCGCTCGGAGGCTTCCGCAGGGTGATACTTTCGGTCGCCGATGACGGGATGACCGAGTGCCGAAAGCTGCACGCGGATTTGATTCTGCAGTCCTGTTACAAGTGAAACGCGAACCAGCGTGGCGCCGCGAAGAATGCGTTCGACGGAGTAGCGGAGTTCGGCACGGGTGGCTTTCGGATCGCGCTCGCGCGTTAACTTTTGGAACATTCCTTCCTGACGGAAGTGGTGAACGAGCGTGCCTTCCCTTTCTTTGAGATGGCCGCGCACGACTGCCAGGTATTGCCTTACTGGAGTGTGTTTCAGGAACTGGTGCACCAGCGCTTCGCGATCAGGCCAGGTCTTGGCGAAGAGCAGGATGCCGGAGGTGTAGCGGTCAATGCGATGGACGACAAGGGCACGTTGCCTTTTGTGTCTGAGTTCGGCGGAAAGAAGTGACAGGGCAGAGTGCGCGCTGGAGTTCTCGGCGGGCACGGCCAGGAGTTTGGCTGGTTTGTTGAGGGCGATGATGGCATCGTCTTCATAGAGGATGGACAGGCCGTGGGGTAGACGAAGTTGCCGGCGATCGGGCTTTCCGGAGTATGGACCGCGCTGGCGGGGAGGCTTCATCATGGCGTTGATTTATGATGAGGGCGGTGCGGGATACCAGTCAATGACTGCCGGCAAAACAGGGTTACTCGCCAAGGTAGATTTCTTTTGGCCATCACGAAAAACCGTGAAGCACAGGGTACACGGAGGGTGAGTCCAAAACAAAGGGCGAGCGGAGGCAAATGAGCATGAATCGCATATTGTTATTGGCGATGTTTATCTTTCTGAGCATTGTTAGTTACGCAGCGGACGTGCCGCTTCAAT
Source organism: Terriglobales bacterium (assembly GCA_049589875.1). Lineage (GTDB taxonomy): Bacteria > Acidobacteriota > Terriglobia > Terriglobales > Acidobacteriaceae > Acidiflorens. The sequence goes on along the minus strand of JBAWBR010000079.1, from coordinate 11,945 downwards.
GTGACCCGGCAGCATCGTCCTCGCAATCAGCGTCTTCGCCTGCACCATCCTCCCCATCGGCGGCGTCAACTTCACAAACGAACGAGGAAGTGATTTTCTTTGTCGTTACTGCTTCGACGAATACTCCCGCGGTTTGTTATGCGGTTCGTCATTCTGGAACCGTGATCAAACAAATGGGAGCTACTCGGCTTCAAATGAGATCGGGGCAGACTGCGCCGGCCGTGCAACAAGGAAGCATTCCGGCTTCTGTTTCGGAAAAGATCTTCAGCGACGTGGAAGCGGCCATGCCGCTTTCCGCATTGCCGAAAGAGTTCTGCGCCAAGAGCGTCTCGTTCGGCACTTCGCAGTATGTTTTTTTTAAAGGGGAAAAGAGTCCAGACTTGTGCGGCCACGGCAATGATAAAAAGCAGGCGCTGAAAGGCGATTTCTCAAACATTATGAGCGACGCCAAGTTTGAGCCGGCGAAGCCGTAGACGGCACTTTTGCCGAGTTCGCTAAGATGCTCAACCGACAATCGCCCTGTAGACCCGCGCACGTCGAAGTTGGTTCTCATCTTTCCTGGAAGACACTTAGGTCGCTATGATTCATGTGCAAAAACTATTCGCCAGTTCATGTTTGCTTATCTGTTTCGCTCCCACACACTACTTGCTGGGACAAGAAGAAAAAACGCCCAAGAACGTACACATGCCGGCAAGCATGGTCGCGACGGTGGGCTTGTCGAATTTGGCCAAGAGACTCTGAACTCCAGTCCCGGCCTTAATGATGATTCAGTAGCGGATCAAAGCGGTGAGCTGAGTTCTGTGGAGTTGGGGTGGGAGACGGGAATTGAACCCGCAACCGTCGGAGCCACAGTCCGATGCTCTACCGGTTGAGCTACTCCCACCGCAGATTTCGATTATAGCAATTGCGGGGGAAAGAGCGCTTTGGGCGTTGGGCCTCGCGGCTTCGTCAGGGATGGACACCGGGTCAGGCCGCACTTTTCAAAGGAAAGCCGACCTATCGCCCTACGCCCATGTAGTGGAAGCCAAGAGCGCGGAGGCGGGATGAATCGAGCAGATTTTTTGTGTCGATGATGATGGGCTGCTTCACCAGGTGGCGAATCTTGGCGAAATCGAGCATACGGAACTCTGGCCAGCCGGTTGCCACCACCAGGGCGTCGACGCCTTCGGCCACTCCATAGGCAGAGTCGCAATACCTGACGGTGCCGTTGAGGTGCAGACGCGCTTCCGACATGGCGACGGGATCATAGGCCTTCAGGCGTGCGCCCTTAGCTAGCAAACTGTGCGCCAGCTGCACGGAGGCCGATCCCGCCACTGAATTTGTGTGCGGCTTGAACGCCAGGCCGAGAATGCCAACCTCTTTATTCTGGACCGTATCGAGGGCGGACGTTACTTTGCGGAGCAACTGATTCGCCAGGTCGAGGTTTACCTCGCGCGCAGCGCTCAACACACGCAATTCAGATTGATTTTCTCGGGCGAGTTCGGTCAGTGAATCCATGTCGCTCTGGGCAAAGATTCCTCCCATGCCGGCACCCGGCTGCAGGCAGCGCGGCGCGATTTTCTTATCGAGCCCAAGAGCGAGGGAGAGGCTGACGGCATCGGCATCAACGTGCTCGCAAAGGCTGGCGATTTCGTTGATGAAAGAAATTTTGGTTGCCACAAATGCAGTCGCCGCCTGGCGCGCCAGTTCCGCCGTTTCGTAATTGGTAACCACCACGGGGACTCCGCGCATCACTAAGGGATGAAGAATTTGCTTCAGTGCGGAAACCGCTTCACCCGATGGGGTGCCCAGGATTATGCGATCCGGCCAATTGAAATCTTCTACCGCGCAACCGTTGGTGAAGAACATGGGCTGGCAAACCAGCAGGCTTTTCAGGCCTTTTGCCCGCATTGCCTTTTCGATGCGCGAGGTCGAGCCCACACGAACGGGCGTGACAACGGACAATATTTGGAATTTTCCGGCGGCGGCGGCAAGGCGAAGCACGGACTCCTCCAGGCCTTCGGCGGAATCTTCCGCGAGAAAAATTACCTGCGTCTTGCGCGCCAGATCTTCGAGATCGGAGGTATAGACGAGCCGGCCCGAGCGCTCGTTGCGGCGAATCACTTCCTCGAGATTTTTTTCGTAGAATGGGATATTGCCGTGCAGCGCATCCATCAAGCGCGCGCCGTTGGCGTGGCAACAGCAAACTGGGGTGCCGAAATCGGCGAGGCAGCCCGAGATAACGGTGGCGAGGTAGCCGGATCCGTAAACGCCAATTTGCATAGTTACTCTTCTTGGAGATTTCCTGAGCGGAAATTCCCATAACCCGCAGCCTGGGATCCGGTGCTGGGCGTGCGTCCTCACTCCATGGTAATGCGGCAATAGAAGTTGGCAACGGCCGGAAAGTACATGACCGGACGTACCGCGAGACAGGGCGTGTGTTGCCGGTTTCTTAGGGCTTTTGCGGGAGTATGGCAACGAACGGAAACGTGCGTGGGATTTTGGCGATGACCTTAGGGGCTGGGTGAGGAAGTTCTTGCCAAGACTCCGGTTGAATATGCGCGAAGAGAGTAGACCAAGGGTCACACGGGCGAACCGCTGCTGAGAACTCTCAGGGCTTGGAAGACAGTTGCCCGCGGCCTAAATGCAGGGGAGCGACATCCTGCCACAGGCCGTTCGATTCGCGGACAAACATCAGCTCGTCCACGTGAACCTCGCGGCTGCCTTCAAACTTTTCCCAGCGCTCGCGGGCGAGAACGCTGGCGGTACGCGCCTCTTCATCCAATTCGGTCTTCACGATCGTGAGGTGCGGAATGTAGGGCCAATTCTCCGCGCAGCACAGCTCTTTCCCGCTAAGCTGGTCGTGAAGCTCGCGCATGCGATAGGCGGCGCGCTTTACCTGGATGAAGACCGTGGGCGTGGTGGGGAGAAAAGTCTCGACGTCGCCAAGTTCGACATCGAAGGGGACGACGTGGTTGCAGGCTTCTTCCAGAAATTCCATGGCGGCGCTTTCGCTGCCGCAGAGTTCGCGCGGAGGAAGAATTGTCAGGTGAGCCGGCATGTGGGGCATAGTCGGATGAAGCTCCCGGCGCAGCTTCTCAACGAATTCTCCCACTGGATTACGGACGTAGGTTACCAGCGCGTGGCGTGAACTGGACATGACTCTCGAAGTGAAATTATAACCGACGGCTGAGCCGAAGGCACGGCACGTTAGGGGAGTGTTGCCAGCGTCATCACATCCCGTTCATTTATAATCTTGAAACAGTCGGGGCGTAGCGCAGCCTGGTAGCGCACCTGCCTTGGGCGCAGGGGGTCCGCGGTTCAAATCCGCGCGCCCCGACCAAATTGCCTTCCAGGAACGCGGCTGCTGCTGCCGTCGCTGCGTTCGTTGAACTTTCATTCATCTAACCATGAGTTCTCCTTCTCCTACTAAGGCAAATAAGCGCGCGAAAGAGGCAGTGGCCGCAGCCCGTATGGATTCAGCTCCGCCGGGCAATTTGTTCTTGCCCGATCGGTTTTCGGATCGTCAACGCATGCTCTTGTACTGTTGCCTTGGGCTGGTGATAGCGGTTTTTGTAGCTTACATTCCCGTGGTTCACAATCAGTTTCTCAATTACGACGACCGGCAATACATCACGGACAATGCGCACGTAACAGCTGGACTGACCTGGAAGACGGTTAAGTGGGCTTTTCTCACAGACACGGAAGCGAACTGGCATCCCCTAACGTGGCTCTCGCATGCTCTCGACTGCCAGCTTTTCGGGATGAATCCGGCGGGACCGCACATCGTGAATGTGCTGTTGCACGCGGCCAACGCCGTCCTGCTGTTTTTGTTGCTCGAAAGCGCAACCGGATTTCGCTGGCGCAGCTTGATGGTCGCCGCGCTGTTTGCGCTTCATCCCATTAATGTTGAGTCGGTGGCCTGGGCTGCCGAGCGCAAGAACGTGCTCAGCATGCTGTTCTTTCTGCTCGCGTTTTATGCTTACGGGCGCTATGCGCGCGCTCCGGGAGTGCGCCGATATCTTCCGGTTGCGAGTTTTTATGCACTGTCGCTGATGGCGAAACCGCAGGGCGTCACATTTCCTTTTCTTCTTTTGTTGTGGGATTACTGGCCGCTTCGGCGGGCATGGCCGGCCGGCGCGCGGAGGTCGGCGCGGGGTCGCGATCGTGCGTCCGAGTGGCACGCCGGGATGCTGGTGCTGGAAAAGATCCCGCTTTTGTTGCTTACCGCAGCCAGTGCCGCGATTACGATGTCGGCGCAAACGGCGGGCTTAGCGGTCAAAACCAGTTCTCAATACAGTTATCTCTTGCGGCTGGAGACGGCGCTGGTCTCGTACGTTCGCTATCTGGGCAAAGCATTCTGGCCGGCGAAACTGGTGGCGATGTATCCGCACCCGACCCAGCTCTATCCGATGTGGCAGGCCGCTGGAGCTGCGGTGTTATTGGTGCTGATCACTGTAGTGGTAATACGGGCGAGTGCGCAGCGCTATCTTACGGTGGGATGGTTCTGGTTTCTCGGGAGCATGGTACCGATGATTGGATTGGTACAGGTGGGCGATCAGGCGATGGCCGACCGGTACGCTTATATCCCATTTATTGGCCTGTTTGTGATGATCGTGTGGATGATTGCGGAGTTGGCTGCCCAGCGTGGAACCTCCAGGCACTGGCTCGCTGTTCCTGCGATTGCATGGCTGGTGTCGTTGGGATTTCTCACTTACAGGCAGGTTAGTTACTGGCATGATCCGGAGGCATTCTGGCAGCGGACGCTGGCGCTAACTCAGGATAACTACGTTGCGCATGGCGCATTGGCCGGCTTTTTGCGCAGTCATGGCAGAACGGAAGAAGCGATGGCACATTATCGCGCGGCTCTCGCTATCAAGCCGGATGACCTTGTGGCGATCCTGAATCTTGGGGCATACGAGCATGAGCACGGAAATCTACAGGGCGCGATCGAGCGCTATGAATTCGTGGCGGCTCACGCCGGCAAGCCGAGCTTCCGCGCAAGAGCGTATGCCAATCTTGGATTCGCGTATCGCCAGACGGGCGAAGCGCGGAAGGCGAACGACGCGTTCGAATCGTCATTACAGCTTTTGCCCGATCAGCCGGCCATTCTGGTCACTCTGGGCTTGATGGCGGAATCGGATGGAGATTTTCCGGCGGCTGTACGCCGCTATGCGCAGGCCGTCTCGCGGCAGCCCTCCGATGTGGGCTATCTGCTGCTGGCGCACGCTTTGAAGCAGGAAGGCCAAGACGAAAAGGCGAAGGAGATGTTCCAGCGCGCAGTGCGGCTTTCGAGAAATCTTCCTGAAGCGGAGAAGCAAGCCGAGTCGCTGATTCTTGGCAAGGGAAATTCGCTGCCTGAGGGCGGGGAGCAGTAACGTCGCGGTCGTCGGTCGTTCGGGAGTTGCGGTCGCAGTGGAGACTTGCGGCCCGCCTGAAAATAGAAAATAGAAAATAGAAGATAGATTCTCCCAGCGCCTGAAGGGGCATTCAAAAAATGGGTATGTATCGCATTCGATGAACCGTTGTGCCAGCCAAAATCGATGGCAGCCCAAGTTTTCCGGCTAAAACTGGTCCCCTGCGCAAGACCAGCGCGAACCGCAATCTTTGCGGTCGGGGCAAAGTCGTGCCTAAGCACCGACGACTAATGACCGCGACCGTTGACGATACTTGAACTACAGATCGTACTTTTTCATCAGGTGGCGGAAGGAGCGGTAGGAGATTCCGAGAAGATCGGCGGCGCGCACCTGGACTCCCTGGGTTTGGCCAAGCGCCGATTGCAGAAGGTTACGCTCGATCTGCGCAACATAGTCTTCCATGTTGACGCCTTCGGGCAGAACCGAGCCGGTGGGGCCAAAAGAGTTTTCCGCTCCCGCAGCGACGGCGCGAGCTTTGGGGCGCTCGACGGGCAAGTCAACGTGTAATTCATTGCCTTGCTCGAGCGCAACCGCGCGCTCGATCGTATTTTCCAGCTGGCGAACGTTGCCTGGCCATTCATAACGAGCCAGCGCGTCGAGCGATGCGGCTTGCACGCCGTGGATGCTCTTTCCCGCGCCGGGCGCATATTTTTTTAGGAAGTGATTCGCAAGGAGGGGAATATCCTCGCGGCGCTCGCGCAGGCTGGGCGCGCGGATGGGAATCACATTGAGGCGGTAATAAAGGTCCTCGCGGAAGGTGCCTTCGGTGACCTTCTTATCGAGATCGCGGTTGGTGGCCGCGATCACGCGCACATCGATCGCAATTTCACTGGTGCCGCCCACAGGACGCACCGTGCGCTCCTGCAAAACGCGCAGCAGCTTTACCTGCATGGGCAGGGTCATTTCGCCGATTTCATCAAGAAAGATCGTGCCCTGATCGGCCACTTCGAACAGGCCACGCCGGTTCTGATTGGCTCCGGTGAAAGCGCCCTTGACGTAGCCGAAGAGTTCGCTCTCCAGCAAAGTTTCGGGAAATGCGCCGCAGTTTACGGAGACAAAAGCTTCGGTGGCGCGAGGTGAGCAAACATGCGCGGCGCGAGCCACGAGTTCCTTGCCGGTTCCGCTTTCTCCGTAGACCAGGATTGTGCTGGTGGTGCCGGCGACGGTGCGGATAGTCTGCTTCAGCTTTTCGATTGCCGGGCCGATGCCGATAATGTTTTCGAGCGAGTTGCGCGCGGCGGCATCGCGGCGCAGGGCGAAATTCTGGCGGGACAGGGACACCCGCGTCAGCGATCGTGCGATGGCGAGCTTGACTTCATCGACCAGGCCGGGGCTTTTGCGGATGTAATCGGTTGCGCCGCCGGCCTTGACCGCCTCGACGGCAGCCTTATAGTCATCGACCGCCGTCATCAGAATCACGGCGGAGTCGGGTGAAATTTGATGGGCGTGGCGCAGCACTTCGACTCCATCGACGCCGGGCATTTTGATGTCGGTGACAATCACATCGAAGAGAGCGCTATCGATTTTGCGGCGGGCAACATCGCCGCTGGTCACGGTTTCCACCTTGTGGCCATCGCGTCGCAGGGCAATGTCGAGCAGTTCGCAGATGGAGCGCTCATCGTCGCAGACGAGGATGTTACCCACGCGATGCGCCTCCTGTCGCGGCGAGCGCCGTCTCTGTGCCTGGCGTTGCGGGAAGCGGCTGGTTGGCTGCGTCTTCGATACGTTTCAACCGCAGCACAAAACTGGTGCCCTTGCCCGGTTCGGATCGCGCCCAGACCTTGCCTTCGTGGCCCTGCACGATCTGATAGACGATGGCGAGGCCCAGACCGGTGCCGCCTTCAAAGTTCGACTGAAAGGGCTCGAAAATTTTCTCGGTCTGATTCGAAGGCATTCCGGGGCCGGTGTCGGCGAAGGTAAACTCCCACTCCATTTCGCGCCGGGCCACGGTGACGGTGAGTGTGCCTCCGGTTTTTGCCATTGCCTGGGTGGCCGCTGAGCGCGGCGTCATGGCGCGAACCGCGTTCTCGCAAAAATTCCAGAAAACCTGTTTTAGTTTGTCGCCATCGGCCAGCACCCATGCCTCGGTCTCGTGAAAGACGCGCTGCACCTGGATTCCCGTGTTCTCGGCGGTCAGGCGATGTTCAAGCAGGGTGAGTGTATCTTCAAGCAGAGGTATCAGGTCGACGCGCTCGAAGCGGAATTGCTTGCCGCGGGAGTAGGCAAGGAAATCGGTGATGATGGCGTTGAGGCGGTCGGATTCGCGGGTCACGATCTGCAGGAGGCGCTTTTCTTCCGGGCTTAATGCAGCGGCGTCGGAGAGCATGCTGACCGAGCCCGCAATCGAGGTCAGCGGATTGCGGATCTCATGCGCGATCGCGGCTGCGAGACGTCCAACCGCGGCGAGACGGTCCTGCATGCGGACTTCGCGCTCCAGGCGGCGGATTTCGGTGAGGTCGTCGAAACTGTAGACAAACCCGAGATCGCCGCTGGCGCTTAGATTGAGCGCGGAGACCATCACGCGGAATGTTTTGCGGAATCCGCCGGCGGTGCTATAGCGGACCTCCGCGCCGGCGCGGCCGGCTTCCATATCGGGCAGGGGATCGTGAAATACTCCCGCCATGGAGCGGCCGAGGAGCTCGGCTTCGGAGATTTCGAGCAGTTGCTGCGCCGCTCGGTTGACGAGGGTAATGTGGCCATCGGGGCCGGTGGTGATCACGCCTCCGCTCATCGATTGAATAATGTTTTCGTGCAGGGCCTGCAGGTCTTCGAGCGCGCCGCTGGCGTTTTTGAGTTGCACATCGACCTGGCGCAGCTTGGTCATCAGCAGGCCGGCCAGGTAAGCGATGGCAAAATAGGCGAACAGGTTGACGAAGATCACGACCTGCAGCGCTTTGAGCTTGGGATGGGAGTTTACATAGGAAGGAATCAGGCCGAAATAATCGCACTCCAGAATCGTTCCGAAGAGGATGAACGCGAGAGCCGCGCTGAGGTATGCCCAGGCGCGCGGCAGGAGCATGGCAGCGACGACGATGACCAGCGGATAAAGAAAGTTGAGTGAGCTGTCGATGCCGCCGGTGAGGTGAACAACCAGCGTCACCATGGCGAGATCGGCGAGCACCTGCAGAATGGCCTGCAGGCGGTGCTCAGTCCAAACGGAGATGAGAAAAAGGAAAAATAAAGAGAGGACGAACCAAAGCACCATCCCGGTAAGAAAGGGCACAACCGGCACGGGGCTGGGGGTGAGGCGAATAACGGCCAGTTCGATGGCGAGCAGGACCAGCAGGATCAGGATACGAACCTTCACCAGCCAGGTCAGCCAGTTCCGCTCATCGGTGATGGAATGCATGTGTGTTCCGATAGTGCGTAGTTTGCGGGGCAATCGCTGCGAGCTGCGAGTCTCGAGCATGAGCTTGAACCAAGAACTGATTGCTCGTGGCTCGCAGTCAGGTTTTCCTATCCCGCCAGTTTGCCGATCATGGAGAACAAAGGCATGTAGAGCGAAATGACGATGCCGCCGATGCTGATACCGAGCAAGCCGATGATGACTGGCTCGAGCATGGCCAGCATGTCTTTAGTCGCGGAGTCGACTTCATCCTCGTAGAAGTCGGCGATTTTTTGCAACATCGCATCCATGGCGCCGGTGGCTTCGCCGACGCCGATCATCTGCGTCACCATGTTGGGAAACACGCCGCTTTCGCGCAGTGGATCGACAATGGTGCGTCCTTCCTCGATGGCCTTGCGCACCTTCATCAGCGCCTCTTCGAGCACCGCGTTGCCAGAGGTGCGGGCGGTGATTGCCAGGCCTTCGAGGATGGGAACGCCGGAGGTGATCAGCGTGCCCAGCGTTCTGGTGAAACGGGCGACTGCGATCTTGCGCAAAAGCACGCCGAGAATAGGCAGCTTGAGAAGCATCGCGTCAAAGTAATAGCGGCCGCGCGGATGCTTGCGAATCTGCTTCACGCCGAAGAACAAAGCCACAAAACCGAGAATGAAGAACCACCAGAAATGTCCGACAAAGGCGCTTAATCCGATGACGATGCGGGTGGGCAGGGGCAACTCGACGCCCAGACCCACAAACAGATTGGCAAAAATCGGCACCACCCACTTCAGAAGCGCGCCCACGATCAGGGCAGCGAGTGAAACGACGGCGACTGGATAGATGAGGGCCGACTTCACGGCCGCCCGCAGTTTGACGGCTTTTTCAACGTAGATGGCCATGCGCTGCAAAATGATGTCGAGAATACCGCCGGTTTCGCCCGCCTCAACCATGTTGGTGGTCAGATCGTCGAAGACAACGGGATAGAGCCGCATGGCATTCGCGAGGGTCGCGCCGCCCTCCACCGTGGTGCGCACGCCCAGCAGAGTTTTCTGAAAACTCGGATTCTCCTGATTGGAGCCCAGAATTTCCAGGCACTGAACCAGCGGCAGGCCGGCATCGATCATGACGGAAAACTGGCGGAAGAAAACCGCCACTTCCTTGACCTTGACCTTGCCACTGCCAAAGGTGGGCAGAGAAAATTCTTTGCCCTTCTCCCGGATCGAGCTCGGCGTGATGCGCTCTCGCCGGAGCTGAGAGGCGAGCCCATCCTTATTGGGCGCAACACGCTCGCCTTGAACTTTCTCCCCCGAGGCGGTCTTGCCTGAAAATGTAAAAACCGGCATGGTGCTTTCTCCTTATTTCTATTGCGTCGTTACGGCTCGCACTCGTAGTTCTGTACTCAGTGCGGCTTCTGTTTCATCTCTTTAAAGGCGCGGCGCCCTTTTGCATGGAAGCTGTCGTCGAGCGGCTCAGAAGGCTTGCGCCGCGGGAGATCATTTCCTGCAGCTCGTCCTGATTGCTGGAGCGGAGCAGCGCGGTTTCCAGGTCGATCTGCTTCTGGAAGTACGCGGTGGCGAGCGACTGGTTGAAGGTCTGCATACCGAACTTGTCCTGGCCCGACTGCATGGCGGAATAAATCTGGTGAATTTTGTCCTCGCGGATGAGGTTGCGCACGGCGGCGTTCGGCACCAGGATCTCCATGCACATGGCGCGGCCCTTGCCGTCAATCTTTGGCAACAGGCTTTGACACATGATGCCTTCGAGCACGAGCGACAGCTGGGCGCGAATCTGCGACTGCTGGTGGGCCGGGAAAACGTCAATGACGCGGTTGATCGTGGACGAGGCGGAGTTCGTGTGCAGCGTGCCGAAGGTCAAATGGCCGGTTTCGGCGATGCGCAACGCCGATTCGATGGTTTCAAGGTCGCGCATTTCGCCGATCAGCACCACATCCGGATCTTCACGAAGGGCGGCGCGCAGGGCGTCGGTAAAGCTCTTTGTATCCGAGTGCAGTTCGCGCTGGTTCACCACACAATTCTTGTTCATGTGGATGAACTCGATCGGATCCTCGATGGTGAGGATGTGATCGTGGCGCTCGCAGTTGATCTTGTCGATCATGGCGGCGAGGGTCGTCGATTTGCCCGAGCCTGTCGGGCCCGTTACCAGCACCAGTCCGCGCGGCTTGTCGCAGAGTTTACTCACCACCGGCGGCAGCCCAAGCTGGTGGAACGATTTGATCTCGAATGGAATCAGACGGAAGACACAGGCCGTGGCTCCGCGCTGGTTAAAGACATTGGCGCGGAAACGGGCGAGACCTTTAAGTCCGAACGAGAAATCCATTTCGAGGTTTTCCTCGAAGCGGTGCTTCTGCGAATCGGTCATCACGCTGTAGGCCAGCTGTTTGGTCTCAGCCGGGGTGAGCTGCGGCAGGTCTAGCGGCACCAAATGGCCGTGCACCCGGATTTGCGGCGGAGAGTTGGTGGTGATGTGAAGGTCGCTGCCGCTCATCTCCAGCATGCGGCGAAGCAGATCGCTTAACGAAAGTGACATGAGTTGGATTCCTTTGCCTAGTGGATCGTTTCGCGAGCCACTTCTTCGAGTGTGGTAAAGCCTTGTGCAACCTTGATCAATCCGCTGCGGCGCAGCGTGATCATGCCGCGTTCAATCGCTTTTTTCTTAAGCTCGAGCGCCGATGCGCCCACCAGAACGAGTTCCCTGATTTCGTCGTCTACTTCCATCACTTCATACAAGCCGGTACGCCCCTTGTAGCCGGTTTTGTTGCAGGTTGCGCAACCCTTGCCTTTCATGATCTGCACCGTCTCCGACTCTTCCCGCGTGTAGCCTTCGTCGATCAGCGCCTGGGGCGGCATTTCGACGGGCTCGGCGCAATCCTTGCAGATGCGGCGGACGAGGCGCTGCGCGCAGATGAGATGGACCGAGGTCGCGACCAGGAAGGGCTCGATGCCCATATTCATCAGGCGCGTAATGGTTTCGGGCGCGCCGTTGGTGTGCAGCGTGGAAAGAACCAGGTGGCCGGTGAGCGCCGCCTTGATGGCAATTTCGGCGGTTTCAAAATCTCGAATTTCGCCGACGAGAATAATGTTGGGATCCTGGCGCAGAAAGGCACGCAGAGCGGCGGCGAAGTTCAGGCCGATCTGCTCCTTCATCTGGACCTGGTTGACGCCGCCAAGCTGAAATTCGACCGGGTCTTCGGCGGTCATGATGTTGGT
>JBAWBR010000078.1:0-20765 GCA_049589875.1 Terriglobales bacterium | reverse complement strand
CCATAATGCATTCAATATTTTGGCGGGAATTATGCGCCAAGATCTTGATTCCATTGGACCGGGGGAGGGGGGAGGGGGGGGACTGCGATGTAAGAACCACTCCAATTGCCGTGTTCCCCAAATCAATGATCCGAGGAACCAGAAATGAAAAAAGAAACTTCGCAAGCGTTCTTCTCCGTGCCTCCGCCGGTCATCTTTGGGAATCCAATTTGCTTTGCCTCCCCCATCTCAGCTAGACTGAACGTGTCTTCTACCCCCGCGATGGGGTCCCCTCTCATGAATAGCGGCCCGGTTTTCCACATAGGCGACAAGGTCGTTTATCCCAACCACGGAGTCGGGATCGTTGAACAAATTGCCAGCCTTACGGTAGGGGCGCAGGTCGAGAAGTTTTACGTGCTCAGCATTGCCGCCAGCAATCTGAAGGTCCGAATTCCATTCCACAACGTGGGCAACGTCGGAATCCGGCCGGTGGTACGCAACGGCGAAGTGCAGAAGATCGTCGAGTATCTCTCCTCCGGAGAATGCATCAGCGCCGCCGACTGGAAAAATCGCTTCAAGGAAAATTCCGACCGCATGCGCACCGGCTCGCTCACCGATGTCGCCGCCGTGCTTAAGAGCCTGCTCATTCTTGCTCAGGAAAAAGCGCTTTCCTTCCGCGAAAAGAAAATGCTGGAGCGCGCGCGCTATCTGCTGGTCAGCGAAATCGCCATCTCGAAAAATTGCGACCAGAGCGTGATCGAAGAAGCGCTCACCAAAGCGCTCATAAAATGTAATCTGCGCCTCCCGGAGATCGGCGAACTGGCCTCTTAGCGCGCACGATCTATTATTCATTTCAAGCACGAATCACTCTTCATAATTCCTTGACCATTGCTCTCTTGACTCTTCTACACAAGCACAGCAATCATTCTTCTATGCTCGATTCAGCTTCTATGCACGAATCGGCAATCTCGATGCCTCGCCGCGTTCTCGCGCTGGATGTTGGCTCGCGGCGCATTGGCGTCGCCGTTTCCGATCCTCTTGGCATTACAGCGCAGGGACTGGAAACGATTCACCGTCAGAACAAGCGCCGCGATCGCGAAGCGCTCGCCGCTGTATTGAAGAAATATGACGTGGGAGAAATTGTCGTTGGCTTGCCGCTCCGCCTCAGCGGCGCTGAAGGAACGCAGTCGGAGAAGATGCGCGCCTTCGCCGACGAACTCCACGCTCAGTTCAGACTGCCTGTGCACTTGTGGGACGAACGCTGGACTTCGACCGAGGCCAATCGTCTGCTTCGCGAAACCGATCTCTCAATCGCCAAGCGCGGCCAGGCAGTCGACCGCATCGCGGCCGTTCTTATTCTTCAGGCATGGCTTGCGGCGCGCAGCGCGGGCACTCAGCCTTCTGGTTCCGGAGGAGTTTGCGAAGAATGATTCGCCCGAAGAAAGATCTGCCCGAAGAAAGATCTGCCCGAAGAAGATCTGCGATTTCCTGGAACATCTCGCGCAGTGAGCATTTCGGCTAGGCTGTCTGCGCGGTTCCTTTTTCAAGTCCAGCCATCAGCTTTTCGATTCGAATCGGCAATTCGCGAATTCGGACGCCAGTTGCGTGATACGTCGCCATCGTTAGCGCCGATGCACAGCCGGTCAAACCGATTTCACCGATTCCTCGCGCTCCATACTCGTTGAGCACTGGATCGGGATAATCGAGAAAGATGCACTCCAGTTCCGGCACGTCGCTGTTGACGGCAACCAGGTAGTCGGCGAAGTTGTTGTTGATTGGATGTCCGGTCCGCGAATCGTAAATTGTTTCTTCAAACATGCCCATCCCGATTCCCATGACAACCGCTCCCAGAATCTGGTTGCGCGCCGTTTTAGCATTCATAATGCGGCCGCCATCGACGACTGACAGCCACCGGTTGACGCGCAGATGAAAAATCTCAGGGTCCCATGCGACTTCGCAAAAATGCGCTCCGAAAGAATGAATGGAGTATTTCTTGAGTTCGTCGCCGGGTTCGGCTTTGCCCTCTCCGTCGAGACCAGCCAGTTTTTGCGATTGCAGTATTTCTTGAAAAGCAATGCCGCTGGAACTGGACTTGTCCTTTTGATGAACGCGGCCTTCTGTCATGGTTAGCGTTTTCGGATCGGCTCCCGCAAACGCCTCGTGTTTGACGGCGGCCTTGAATACGGCTTCCATGGCCTTATCTGCCGCCTGGTAAATGGCGGGAATCACGGTTGCAGTCGTGAACGATCCGCCCGAAGTCGGGCCCGGAGGCAAGGAAGTATCGCCCAACACCACATCAATTTTGTTCAGCGGAATGCCAGTGCGATCGGAGACGACTTCGGCGAAGATCGTATAAGTGCCCGTCCCAATATCCTGCGTAGCGCAGGAAGCTCGGGCCGTTCCATCGGCCAGCAGGCGAACACGCACTTGGGCTTTCTGTCGATGGCCAGGCCAGGTCATTGTCGCCATGCCCCATCCCAGAATTTCATCTCCTTTGCGCATCGATCCCACTACAGGATTGCGCTGCTTCCATCCAAACCGCTCCGCGCCGATCTGATACGCTTCGCGGAGCCGCTTGCTCGACCACGGCTTATTTTCCTGTTCATCCGTCTCGGCGTAATTGCGCAGGCGAACTTCAAGTGGATCGAGATTAAGCTTTATTGCCAACTCATCCATCGCCGACTCGATTGCAAACAACGCCGGAGTTCGCCCCGGACCACGCATCGGAGTCGGTGTGCCAACATTCATCTGCGCCTCATGTTGAATAGCCGATACGTTCGGACAGCTATAGAGCATGGAGGTTGGATCGGCGCAATCTTCCAGATACTCGTCCACAAACGATGTTCCCTGCTTGATCTCATTGATCGTCGCCAGAAGCTTTCCATCCTGTGTTGCACCCAGTTGTATGCGTTGCTGAATTGTGGGCCGATGGCCCACGGTGGTGAACATTAGGGAGCGTGGCACGCTCACCTTGACGGGACGCTCTAACGTCCGCGCCGCCACCGCCGCTAGCCAGGAATGGGGCCACGGAAAAAGCTTGCAGCCAAAGCCGGATCCTATAAAACGTGAGATCACCTCCACCGATTCCAGAGGTAAACCCAGCACCTGCGAGGCGACGTTGCGATGGTTCACGATGCCCTGTGAAGTTTCGTATAAAGTGAATTTGTGCGCGGCCTTGTCCCAAACCGCAATCGTGGCGTGCATCTCCATGGGGTTATGCGTCTCAACCGGCGTCACGTAAGTCGCAGCAATTTTCACCGGCGCTTGTTCAATGGCGGCTTGCGCGTCGCCCCGCGTCTTTTGAGCGGATGGTTTCTCCTTTGTAACAGCACTGTCCAGATGCACTAATGGAGGTTTTGACTCATACACAACGTGTACTTGCGCGGCGGCAGCCTGCGCCTGCTCGAAAGTTTCCGCGACTACCAGCGCAACGAACTGTCCGTAGTAATAAATATTTTCGTCTTCAAATGGAGGCCGGCTCTCACCTGGGCGGCTTTGGTCCTCCAGTTGGCCGGCGGGACGATACAAATGTTCTACATTGCCGTGATGCAGGATCTTCAAAACGCCGGGCAAGCGGGCCGCTTCAGCCGCATCGATGCGTTGAATATGGCCGCTGGCAATCGTGCTGGCGACGCCAACGCCGTAAACCAATCCGGGGAACGAATAGTCGACGCCATATTGCGCCCGCCCCGTCACTTTTAATCGGCCGTCAATACGAGTTATGGACTGCCCGATAATTGACTGGCCGGCGCCTGAGTTACTCATGTTTGTTTCATTTTTCGATTCTTGGGACACGTGTGTTATCTCAGTTACTCTATGCGGGACTAGTTACGACCTTCAACGCGCGCTGCAAGGTTCGCTTGGCTAGTTCAACTTTGAATGCATTGTCACGAAGGGGTTTTGCGCCTTCTAGCGCGGCTTCTGCAGCTGTCTGGAAAGCCTTATCGTCCGGTGGTTGCCCTTCGAGAACACGCTCCGCTTCAAGAGACCGCCATGGCTTGGTGCCGATTCCACCGAGAGCAATCCGCACCCGCTCGATTTTTCCACTCACAACGTGTATGACTATAGCGGCCGATGCCAGCGCGAACTCGTAAGACGCGCGGTCTCGCCGCTTCAGGTAAAACGATCGCGTGCCATTCGCCAGCGGTGGCAGCGTTACGTGTGTGATGAGTTCATCCGCGGCGAGAATAGTTTCGCGCTGGGGCGTGTTTCCCGGCACGAGATAGAACTCATTTATTGGTACGGAGCGCTCGCCCCGTTTTCCACGCAAATGAATCGTAGCTTCAAGCGCTGTCATCGCCACATCCATGTCGGAGGGATGTGTGGCGATGCAATGTTTGCTGGTCCCCAGGATCGCGTGTATGCGGTTGTATCCATCAAGCGCGGAGCAGCCTGCCCCGGGAGTTCGTTTATTGCATGCATAATTAGTATCGCGAAAATAAGGGCAACGGGTCCGCTGAAGAAGATTGCCGCCCGTAGTCGCCATATTGCGAAGTTGCGGAGACGCTCCCGAGAGCAGCGCTTGCGATAGCACAGCGTATTGCTGCTGCACCAGCGCATTATGGGCCAAGTCGCTATTTCTAACCATTGCGCCGATTTTCAATCCGCCCTCGGAAGTCTTCTCAATTCGATCGAGCGGCAGTCCATTGATGTCGAGCAGGCGGGACGGGCGCTCCACGTTTAGCTTCATCAGGTCTACAAGCGTGGTGCCCCCGGCAATAAACTTTGTACCTGCCGCCACCGACTTTACGGCAACGTCGATTCCGCCAATCTTTGCGTATTCAAATGCCTGCATGAGAATCGCTTTCCGATCACTGCTCTTAGCCAGTTTTCATTATTACTAGTCGCGATCCGAATTACGTCCGCCGCCGAGCTTCTTGTACGGCGGCCACGATATTCGTATACGCGCCGCAACGGCATATGTTGCCGCTCATGCATTCCCGCACTGAAGCGTCATCGTGCCCGCATGGTTCTGTTAATAGCGCCGCTGCGGACATCATCTGCCCAGCGGTGCAATAGCCGCATTGAAATCCATCGTGTTCGAGAAACGCAGCTTGCACAGGATGTAACTCGCCGTTCTTCATAAGTCCTTCAATAGTCGTGATCTCGTCGCCCTGGTGCATGATCGCGAACGTTAGACACGAATTCACCCTGCGGCCATTGATGTGGACTGTGCACGCGCCGCACTGGCCGTGGTCGCATCCTTTTTTCGTGCCGAACAGTGCAAGATTTTCCCGCAGCCCGTCGAGCAGCGTCACGCGAGGCTCAAGGTGTAATCGATGGTCGGTGCCATTGACCTTTAGCATCACGGGTACAGCGCCGACACTGTGTGGCGGAGTTGGCGCCGGAGCAGACGCGCCTTGCTGCGCATTCGCTCTTCCCAACCAGGGCGTGACGGCCGTGGTCATTCCAGCCACGCCCCAGCCCAAAAACGATCGCCTTGAGACTGCGGCCTGCGACTCGGACGAAGCCTTTGGCAGATCGCTCTTATTTCGCAAAGCTTGTTCGACGTCCGCAACAACACTCGAAGCCTCATCGCTGACATTGTGTTTCTTCAATTTGCTGTCCCTCCAAGCGGAACCCTCAAGTATTCAACCTGGGAGATTGCGCCCTTGGAGTATCTCGGTTCCGCGATTATTCACCTACCAGCGCGCAAATGTATCGGGTGATAACTTTAGATCGCGCGTGGAAGATCGGGGAATTAACAGCGTCAGTGTGTCTGTTCGCGAATCGCTTCGTCGAATACGATATTGTTTTTCTCCAGCAGATTTCCGCGGGCGCGATCAAGCGAGAGCAGGGCCTTCATCCAATCAGAGCGCGCTGCAACTTCGGGGTATACCATGTCTCCTTACTCGTTAGGCTGGAATTCGAGTACCTGAAGTATGGTATAGCCCTGCGCTTTCCAGACAGCCACAATCGAGGTAATCTCACTGCGGCAAATGTGTAAGGGGTCGTCATGGGTCTCAAGAATTTTCTTTCTCAATGGCCATTGATTCAGCAGTTCGAAACTGGCACCCGCGGAACTGGGCCGGAAGCGATGAGTCAGCGCACGCGCACTCTTCGCCCGAAAACCGATGGCGCTGAGGTTGCGCGCTCGATTTGTCCTTACTGTGCAGTCGGTTGCGGCCAGCTGGTTTATCACAAACACGGCAAGTTAATTTCCATCGAAGGCGACCCGCAATCCCCAATTTCGCGTGGACATCTCTGTCCGAAGGGCGCGGATACTTATGAATTGCACACCCATCCCGGACGCCTAGAAAAAGTGCAGTATCGCGCGCCGAATTCGAAGAGCTGGCAGGAAATCGATCTCGAGAAGGCGATGGATATGGTCGCCGATCGTGTGTGGGATACACGGGATCGTACATTCCAGGAAAGGCGCGACGGGGAGTCTCTCATGCAGACGAAGGGTCTAGCTCATCTGGGCGGAGCAACCCTCGATAACGAAGAGAACTACCTCATCAAGAAGCTTTTCTGCGCCGGCTTGGGGATGGTCTGCATCAGCAATCAGGCACGTATATGACACAGCTCAACCGTGCCCGGTCTGGGCACATCGTTCGGGCGCGGCGGCGCCACCACGGCCCAACAAGATCTGAGTAATGCGGATGCCATTCTGATCATGGGATCATCGATGGCGGAAAATCATCCAGTCGGATTCCAGTGGGTGGTCGCCGCGCGGGAAAAAGGCGCGAAGATTATCCACATTGATCCGCGGTATACCCGCACTTCCGCGATGGCGGACATCTGGGCCCCTCTGCGCGCAGGCAGCGACATTATTTTTTTGGGAGCCCTGGTTAACTATGTGTTGGAGAACAAGAAAGAGTTCCGCGACTATGTGGTGCACTACACCAATGCGTCGACGATCCTTAGGGACGATTTCCGCGATACCGAGGATCTCAATGGATTCTTTTCTGGATGGGACGCGGACAAACAGAAATACGATCCCGAAACATGGCTTTACCAGGGCGCACACAGCAAAGGGACCGGGGAAAAGCCTGGCCACTCGGAGGGTGGCGGCGGGCACGGAAAGGATCGGGGCGGTGAAGCCGCGGATGTCGGCAAGCCGGAATCGGATCCGACGCTGCAACATCCGCGCTGCGTCTTCCAGGTCTTGAAAAGGCACTTTTCGCGCTACACATCGGAAATGGTTGAACGCTATTGCGGCGTCCCAAAAGATCTATTCCTTAAGGTAGCCGACACCTTCGCCTCGGCATCTGGCACCGACAAAACGGCGGCCATCTGCTACGCGGTCGGCTGGACGCAGCACTCGAAGGGCGTGCAGGTTATCCGCACAGCGGCGATTCTGCAATTGCTCCTCGGAAATATTGGACGCCCTGGCGGTGGCATTTTGGCTCTTCGTGGCCACGCTTCGATTCAGGGTTCCACCGACATTCCTACGTTGTACGACATTCTTCCCGGTTATATGCCCATGCCTCTCTTCGAGGAAGACTCGCACAGATTGAAAAACTATCTCGCGAAGCACAGCTCGCGGACGGGATTGTGGGCAAGCTTCGACAAATACTTCATCAGCCTTATGAAGGCCTACTACGGAGACGCCGCGACAAAGGAAAATGACTGGGGCTTCAACTGGATTCCGCGTGTGACGGGAGATCATTCACATTTCGGCTATTGGCTCGACATGGCGGACGGGAAGCTCGATGGCCTCTTTGTAATGGGACAGAATCCGGCAGTTGGAGCTTCCAATGGACGTCTCGAACGCAAAGCGATGGCCAAGCTGAAGTGGATGGTGGTGCGCGACATGGTCGAAACGGAGACTGCGTCCTTTTGGTATGCATCGCCGGAAGTCGAACGCGGCGAACTTTCTCCCGAAACAATTGGCACGGAGGTTTTTCTTTTTCCAGCGGCGGGGACCGCGGAGAAAGCCGGAACGTTTACCAATACGCAACGCCTGCTGCAATTCCGCGAAAAAGCCGTTGAGCCCCCCGGCGCTGCGCGCAGCGATCTGTGGTTCATCTACCATCTAGGGCGGCGCTTGAAGAAGAAGGCGATGAACGACAATCGCCATCGCAATGACGGACTGCGGGCGTTAACCTGGCAGTATTCCACCGAAGGCCAGCATGCGGAGCCTGTTGTCGAAGACGTGCTGCGTGAAATCAATGGGTACTCTCTGCCGGAGCGGAAGCAACTTCAACACATCAAGGACCTGAAGAATGATGGCTCGACCGCCTGTGGAGCGTGGATCTATTGCGGTGTGTTTCCCAAGGAAAATTACAATCGCGCCCACGAACGAAATCCCAAGGATCTGCTCGGCCACGGCTGGGGATTCGCGTGGCCGAATGATTGTCGCATTATTTACAACCGCGCCTCTGCCCGGCCCGACGGTAAGCCATGGAGCGAGCGTAAAAAGCTCGTCTGGTGGGACGAAGAGAAGAAGCAATGGACTGGCCTCGATAACGCTGACTATGACAAGGAAATGCCCCCCGATCGTCCAGCAAATATTCAGGGAGGCCACGGCACCGATGCACTCGGGGGTTCCAGGCCGTTCACCCTGCATCCGGATGGTGTGGGATGGCTGTATGTTGCCAGTGGACTCAAGGACGGCCCTTTGCCCGCCCATTATGAGCCACTGGAATCGCCGATTAAAAATCCGCTCTATGACCAGCAAACCAATCCTGCGGCAGATCGAAAAAAACGGCCCGACAATCCTTATGCTGCCCTGCACGATGCCCGTTTTCCCTACGTCCTGAGCACGTACCGTCTTACCGAGCATCACACCGCCGGGGGAATGACGCGCCATCTTTCTCACCTCAGCGAACTCCAGCCGGAATTATTCGCGGAAGTGTCACCCGAACTCGCGGAGGAGATTGGATTGAAGCATGGCGAGTGGGCCACCGTTGTTACGGCTCGAGCACTGGTTGAAGCGCGGGTGCTGGTCACTCCGCGAATGCGGCCACTCCTCATCAATGGTCGCCTTCTTCATCAGGTCGGTCTTCCTTACCATTGGGGATATCGCGGGCAAGTGACCGGGGACGTCGTAAATGACTTACTCGCCATTAGTGAAGAACCTAACGTCCGAATCATGGAATCCAAGGCATTGCTCTGCAACGTGGTTTCAGGACGCCGTGCTCGCGGGCCGGAGGCATTGCAGCAGTTGCACGCGTATCTGGGAGACAGCGCATGAGTGTTACGGCTTTTTTGACCGATTCCACGTTATGCATTGGATGCAAGGCCTGCGAGGTTGCTTGCAAAGAATGGAACGGCGTGGGCGAGGATGGCCTTAATTGGAGCGGCTTCTCCTATGACAATACAGGGGCGGTCGGAGCCTCGACGTGGCGTCACGTGAAGTTCGTAGAGCAGTCGCCCGTGCCGGGACTCGGCGGAAACGCGAGTGAACAGGCTTCCTGGACATTCTCTTCCGATGTCTGCAAGCACTGCGAAGAAGCCGGATGCCTGGAGGCTTGCCCGACTGGTTCGATCGTGCGCACGGAATTCGGCGGGGTTTTTATTCAACCTGACATTTGCAACGGCTGCGGATATTGCGTCTCCTCTTGTCCCTTCGGCGTGGTGGAGCGTAACAAGAAAGATGGCCGCGCTTTCAAGTGCACCTTCTGCTACGACCGCCAAAAAGTCGGCTTGCAGCCCGCTTGTGCAAAAGCCTGTCCTACGGAATCCATCAAGTTCGGCGAGATCGGCCACCTGCGAGAGCAGGCACAGAACCGGCTGGAAGAATTGCATAGCCGGGGGATGACTGACGCCTGCCTATATGATCCTACGGAGACTAGTGTGCGCGGGACTCATGCCATCTTCATTCTGCGCGGTGATCCCCGCAGCTATAACCTCCCCCCGGCTCCCGAAGTCCCAACTGTGTACCTGAAGAAAGCATGGACCTCCTCCGCTCTGGCGGCAGGATTACTTCTCGGCGGGACGCTGCTGGCATTCTTGTTCGACGCGAGGCAATCGAGATGAGCGAGCCTGGTTCTGCCGATACCGTACAACCGCTGGACTCCGGGCGCGAAGGGCGGCTGGATGAAATCCGACGCGAAGCGCAAAAGCGAGGCCAATTGGACGGAACAGGCAGGCGTCCTCCGGGAGCGCCGTTTCCGCAGGCTGGCCCCGAGCGCGGCTATTACGGGATTCCATTGCTGAAGCAGCCACCATGGACCTGGGAAATACCGCTTTACTTCTTTGTCGGCGGCGCCGCAGGGGCGGCTGGAGTGATCGGCGCGATTGCCGATTACACCGGCGCCGATCGTGAATTAGTGAAACACGCTCGCTGGATCGCCGCCGCCGGATCCGTGCTTTCGCCTGCCCTGCTTGTTTCCGACCTGGGCCGACCCGAACGCTTTCTTGCGATGTTGCGGGTCTTCAAGCCGCAGAGCCCGATGTCAGTCGGAGTTTGGACGCTTTTAGGATTTTCCAGCGGCGCCGCAGCGGCCGCGTTCGCCGGATTCCTGCATGATCGCTATGGTTCCTCCTTGCCTGTGCGGGTATTGGAAAATGCTGGACAGGCTGCATCGCTTGCTTTCGGACTTCCATTCTCGAATTACACCGGCGTTTTGATTGGTGCGACAGCGATTCCGGTATGGAATCGCAATGCCGCCGACCTTCCGCTCCACTTCGCTGCCTCGGGGGTGGGCGCGGCGGTGGGAATGCTCGAATTGATGGGACGCCACAAAAGCCGGGCATTGCAGGCGCTCGGCCTGGGCGCAGCTATCTTTGAGACCTGGGAGGGGTTGCGCATTGAGGGCCGTTCGCATTCTCATCTCGATCCCCTGAAATATGGTGCGAGCGGTTTGGTCACGCGCGCCGGGGGAGTGCTTTCGGGGCCTATTCCAACTTTCTTGCGAATCGCTGGTTTGTTTTCGGGGAAGCGAAGGTCCCACTCGCTTCGTCGCTGGGCGGCTTGCTCGGCAATTGCAGGATCACTCATAACTCGTTTTGCCTGGATTCACGCCGGGCATGTTTCCGCCAGGGATTGGAAGTTACCGCTAAAAAGTTGAAGACTAAAAAATGAAATCGCTAAATCCTACTTAGCCAGGTCAGAGGGTTTGACCCGCTCATATAGGAGTAACGAGCGATTCCGTTATTCTCCTCCATCCGCACGAACGTATCACCGGTCGCTCAGAACCGCGGGGCTGGCGACGGCGTCTAAACTGACACTCGATGGAGTCCATTGAATTAAGTTCGGTTGTGACGAAGTTGGCGATTTGACGCGAAAAAAGTGCTGGAACTGTGCCCGTTATAACATCAAGGAATGAATCTTCCCGTCAATCCACCGGTGTCGCCGATGCTCGCCAAGCGTGTAGGCAATTTACCGGCGGAGGGAGATTGGATTTTCGAGCCTAAGTGGGATGGGTTTCGCACCTTAGTGTTTCGCGACGACGACGAAATTCTGATTCAGAGCCGCGACGAAAAGCCGCTCAATCGCTATTTTCCTGAGCTGCTCGATCCCCTGCGCCAGAGCTTGCCCAAGCGTTGTGTGCTGGACGGCGAATTAGTCATTGTGAAGGACGATGAACTCGACTTTGATGCTCTTCAACTCCGGCTGCATCCCGCCGCTACCCGAGTCAAGCTTCTGTCGGAGCAGACACCAGCATCCATTGTGTTTTTCGATCTGCTTTGCAGGGGCGATCGTAACTTGTCAGGTAAACCTTTTGAATTGCGCCGGCACGAACTGGAGTCACTGCTCAAGAATACTCAGGCGCCTATTCACCTCACTCCGGCGACCCGTGACCAGAATATCGCAGAGGATTGGTTCCGGCGCTTCGAGGGAGCGGGCCTCGACGGCGTAATCGCGAAAGCTGCCGACGGAACCTACGAGCCAGACAAACGTGTGATGCTGAAGATCAAGCATGAGCGGGATTGCGACTGCGTGGTTGCTGGTTTTCGATGGCATAAGAAGGGCGAGCGTACCTTGGTTGGGTCCTTGCTGCTTGGGTTATTTGACGACTCCGCCGCGTTACAACATGTCGGAGTCTGCGCCAGTTTCAGCAATGCGCAACGACTCGAACTGGCCGAGTTTCTTAGGCCGTATCGTAAGAACGCGCTGGCCAATCATCCGTGGAAAAATCTAGCTGAGGCCGGCGACGCACGGGCCGACGGTCCACATCGAATGCCTGGTGGACATAGCCGATGGAGCCAAGGGAAAGATTTGTCCTGGGAACCGTTACGTCCGGAGCTGGTGGTGGAAGTCGCCTACGATCACATGCAAGGAGATCGCTTTCGTCATACGGCTCAGTTCCGGCGCTGGAGACATGACAAAAAGCCCTCAGCTTGCACCTATGATCAACTCGAGGTGGTCGCACCTCAGGAATTGGCCGCAATCTTTCCTTCCGGACGTTAGCTCTTATTTCGCTTTGAAAACTCCTCTACTCTATTTCGACACCTGCAACAGCCGCTCGACGGCCCGTCATGCTGATGGTTCTTGCTCTCGCCTGCCATGGTTCATCTTCATGTTTCCGCAAATTCACGCGGCTTTCTTGCTATCCCTATAAGCCTTCACTTGGTCGTGCGATTTGAAAATGTGTTGTTGCTGGATCAGCAAAGTCTGACGGACGTTCCCTGTGATCTCCTTCTCATTCAAAGCCTTTTGGTAGGCATCCTTTGCGGCATCCTCACCCTGCTCCGCCGTCTCCAGAAGCGTGTGATCACTACCGCCAAGTTTCGCCTTGAGGTCGCCCCAACCGCGACGGACGGCGCCCATGGTGGTCCCGGATTCGTCCGTTGGAATACTCGCGGCGATTTCCAATTGACGGGCGAACTCGGCGCGCGTTCCCGCCTCTTTAACGAAAAAGCTTTTCACCTGAATATCTTTTGTGTGTTCGGCAAGATCCATGAATCCCTTATGCCCATCGTGCAACACCTGAACCACTTCCTTTACAACGTCCTTCTGATCTCCCATGATGAGTCCCTCCGAGGCATTAGAGTCAAATCGACTCTCACTGGTTGGCTCAGGACAAGACGTCAAATTGGTTTTGAGTGCAAGTCTATTTTCGCCCGGGCGGTGCCGGTGAATCGGCAGCTCCTGGCTCGGGAGAAGCCGGCGCGCCGGTAGTTCCATGCGGATTCCTGGCCGGTGACTTTGCGGCTTCGCTCACGATGGCTGCGGCGCGTTCTTTGCTGATCTTGCACGCGGGATCGGAGATGCGGCATTGCGCGAGCGTGTATTTGCATCCGCAATCGCAGGCTTCCGCATTGAGCTTGTGCAACGCGGCCATGCGCTGTTCCTGGGTCAGTTTTGATGTATCGATTCCCGGTAACATGGTCGCGCGGTCGGCGTGCTTCAGAGATACTTCACCGGTGTCTTCGAAGGTTTCTATTGTCGCCGGAATCGGCATATGCAGCAGGGCGCGAACTTCGATCTCGTACAGCGCCGGATCGAAGAGCCCTACATGCTTTTGCACCATTTTGCCTTCCTGATTGATGACAAAAAGCGTGGGCAGCGCACTGATGCCTCCATATGCAATGCGCACCGGCACCGAGGTCATCGCCACTGGATAGTTGATGCCCTTGTCTTTTACGAACGCGCGTAGCCGCTCGGCGTCCTCATCATCGACATCCATGCCGATAATCTGCAAGCGGTCTTTATAGGCTTCCTGAATTCGGATCAGGCTGGGGATTTCCGCGCGGCACGGCCCGCACCATGTGGCCCAGAAGTTCAACAGCACCACTTTGCCTTTGTACGTCTGCAGGGTGAGTTCTTTTCCATCGAGGTCGTTGATCTTGAGGTCGGGCGCAGGATCGGGATCGCGCACAAAGCGGATCACCAGTTGCTGTTGCTGCTGTTGTTTCTGCTGCTGTTGTTCTGGTTGCAGTAGTTGCGCGCGCGCCTGGAGCGGAATCAGCGTCAGCGTCAGTCCCAGGCTCACCAGTCGGCACACCCCTAGCGCGATTTGGACACTCTTTCCGTTTGTGCGCATCATGCTCATGGGTTCTTAAAGGAGATCATAATCGAGAATGGTGCACATCGGACGCTGGGCGCGAGCTTTCGCAGGCTTTTTCCGTTTGTGTTCGCGCTCGATTTGCTGGCTTATCCCGAGGAGTAAGGATCGAGCAGGGCAGGCTTTCCGGTTTCCAATTCTTGAAATGTATGGGGGGCCCCCCACCAAAATGAGTTATGTTGGTGATAACAGGATTGTTAGAGGCAAAGTCTTCAAAAGATTCGACTTAGCCTTTAATTTTGCTGTTTGGCGTGCATTTGCGAGAGTGCGGCCGGAGCCATTTGTTGTCAAAGAGCGAGGAAACATTTGGGTTCGAACATGTGTTCGTCTCTGGAGACTGGCACAGTTCCCAATGGTGCACTGACGAGGTATCTTCGCAGCAATTATGGTGCAAGTCTGTGATGGGGGACACGGTCAATTTGTGATGAATTCCTCGCTGCGTCGATCCTGGATACGGGGAAGAAGCTGCGGTGCTCGCGTGCAGTTTTCGCGCGCAGGCTGCGCATCAACGAGAGAAGGCTGGGAAAGAACGCTGGAAAAATGGGACCAGCGGGCGCGCTAATCCGAACCGCAAGCGGCGGCGCTGGTGCTTCTGGTGTAGCGGTATCCGGATACGATGGCGCGACTGGACGAGCTGGCGGCGCGATAACTGGGCGATCCCAGCAAAATCACACGATAGATGCCGCCGTGGAATCCCACGTCTCGAAAAACGCGAGACCTGTGGCACCCGCCGCGACACCTTCAGGCTCATGCCGCTTCGGGTAGGCTCCGAAGGAACACATATTTTGTGCTGCAGCCGAAGGCGCTCCAGCGTGAATCAGCACCTGATCATGGTCTTGCCAGATGAATTGAACGACGTTCATGCCGAAAGCGAGGCATCGCCGAAGGCTCGCACATATGCCGGACAACGATGGATCGGTGGAGTTCAAGAATTCCGTTGGCGGAAGGACCTCAAGCAACCGTCCCGTCCATGAGGGCGATTCGCGATCCGAGAAAAAGGGGCGGGTCCCGGCCTGCCCCTCCAGGGGCCGTCAGGCTCTTGAGACTCGCACTGCCTTCCTCCGGACCGACCCACGTCAGTAATTCTGATCCTGCTCGTGCACTTGCTCTTCCACCGGGTTCTGCTCTTCCAGTTCTCGCAAATACTACTCGCGCAGTTCTCGCAAATACTGCTCGCGGCAAACTTCGGTTGCAGCGCTGTATTACTGCACGACAAACAGATACGACGCCATGCTGCCGATAAACTGCTGCGCGACTCCCGTTGAGTTCGCATCCTGGCCGTCAGTGGCAAAAGCATACAGGATGTGCGTCCCCAACGATAAGCTGGGCGTCGTGAGCGTGAAATTCGGTGCCGCGCCGGACGCAGCGAGCCATGGGCCTTCCCACGTGTCCAACTGATACCACACCGCCTGAGGCGTCGGGGCCGTCGGGAAGAACGAACTGTCCGCCGTGAGACTGAACGTCGGCGTGGGGCTGGTGGTCTGGTTACCAGGCAATGCATCGATCTGGGTGACAAGCGGGCTTGTCTGGACTTGCTGCTCGGGGATAATGGTAACGTTGTCGCTTCCGCGATTGGTCACATAGATTGTGTTGGTCATCGGATTAACCGCCATACCTTCGGATTCTGTTCCGACGCTGACGTTGGTGGTCGCGTTCTTGAGCACGCCCTGCGCGTATGGCCATGTCCTGATCACGGTGACGGTGCCGCTGTTATAGTTGGCCACATAGGTGGTATTGGTCACGGGATTTACGGCCAACGCACCAGGGCCGCTGCCGACGCTGACCGTGTCGGTCTTGTTGGTAGCCCCGTTGATCACGGTGACAGTATTGCTCCCGGAGTTGGCCACGTAAACAGTGTTGGTGACTGGATTGACGGCCACGGCGTCAGGATACTTCCCGACGTTGACCGTGGAGGTCGCGTTCGTGGCCCCGTTAATCACGGTGACGGTCTTGCTCTCGTAGTTGGCCACATAGATGGTGTTGGTGACCGAATTGACGGCCAGGGCGCCGGGATAGCTCCCAACGGTAATGGTGGTGGTGGTCTTGTTGGTGGCCCCGTCAATCACCGTGACGGTACCGCTTTCGTCGTTGGCCACGTAGATGGTGTTGGTGACCGAATTGACGGCCAAGGCGCGGGGAGAACTTCCGACGGTAATCGTGGAGGTGGCGTTGGTGGCACCATTAATGACTGTAACGGTATTTCCGACACTGCCAACGTAAATGGTGTTAGTCACCGGGTTTACGGCCACAGCCGCGGGGCCGCTTCCAACGCTGACGGTGGAAGTCGCGTTGCTGGCCCCGTCAATTACCGAGACAGAGGCGCTGCCATAGTTGGCCACGTACACGTTGTTGGTCACCGGGTTCACGGCCACAGCGATGGGAACGTTCCCGACACTGACGGTGGAGGTCGCGTTGCTGGCCCCGTCAATCACCGTGACAGATTTAGAGTCTAAATTGGCCACATAAGTGGTATTGGTCACCGGGTTCACGGTCACGGCGTAGGGTTCGGTCCCGGCGCCGACTGTAGCGGTCCTGTAGGTGGCACCGTCAATCACTGTGACTTTATGGCTTAAGAAATTGACCACGTAAATGGAGTTGGTTACCGGGTTGACGGCCACACACATATTGCCCGGCGAGCCCGCATCCACGACGGCGATCGTGGTGCTAGCGTACGTGGCACCGTCAATTGCCGTGACGCCATCGCCGGAGATCGTGTAGATCGTGTTGGTCACCGGGTTGACGGCCACGGGACTGCCCCCGGCGCTGATCGTTGTGGTCGCGTTGGTGGCCCCGTCAATCGCCGCAATACCGTCGTAGGTAGACACATAGATGAAGTTCGTGACCGGGTTCAGTGCTACAGCGCTGGGTCCCGATCCTACGGTGATCGTCGTGGTTGCGTTAGTGGCGCCGTTAATCACCGTGATTGTGCCGCTGCCGGCGTTAGCCACGTATGTGGTATTGGTCACTGGATTCACGGCAAGGGCCCAGGGCTGGATACCGCAGTTGACCGTGGTGGTCGCATTGGTGTTCCCGTTAATCACCGTGACAGTGCCGCCGCCGCTGCCCTCGTAACAGGCGCTGCCGCAGTTGGCCACATAGATTGTGTTGGTCACCAGGTTGACGGCCACAGCGTCGGGACGGCTCCCGACGTTGATGGTGGTGGTCGCGTTGGTGGCCCCATCAATCACCGTGACGGTATTGCTCAGGTAATTGGCCACGTAGATCATGTTCGTCACTGGGTTGACGGCCAGGGCGTAGGGTTCGGTCCCAACGGGGATCGTAGTCAACGGGCCGCTGAACCCGTGTATGGCCGTGACGGTCCCTTTGCCATAATTGGCTACGTAGGTAGTGTTGGTCTCCGCGTTGACGGCGAAAGCAAACGGTCCCGTCCCCACATCGAAGGTGATTGACTCATTCGTGGTCCCGTCGATTGCCGTGACTCTATTGGCGTCCAAATTGGCCACGTAGATGGTGTTGGTCACTTCGTTCACGGCCACGGCGTAGGTACCATCCGCCTCGGCCAGCGTGGTATTGACCCACTGTGCCTGAAGCGGATGGGCTGCGAGTAGTATCGCAAGAGTGCCGCATGAGAATGCCGCAAATAACCGTTGCTGCCTGCTAAGAGTCCTCATAACAACCTCCTCGTTGGGTGACGTGATTCACGACCGTGCGCTCTTTCACCGCGACGGAACGCCAACTCGTTGAAGCATCCTGTAAAGAGTCAATCAATCAAAGAGCCAGCCAATCAGCGGCGAACTGCGTTCCCCCGTCATCCCGTAAAGCGATTTTCCCCGGTAAATTGGCTCAGACAATCCCAGAAAAATATGCAGCCAAAATAAAGCTGCTGATGCAGCGATGGCCACGCGATGCGATTCGTCTTTGACGATGGGGAGCAGATGCACGCCCGCTCTGACGAGCTGCGTAACACAACCTTTAAATAAGGACTCAGCAGACTGGCACAGTCACTCCCGTGGCAGTGCATCGCAAACTATCACATCGGGGACGGAGACGCCAGCGCCGGATTCGAAATTTCCGGCACCGGCGGCGGTTCCGTAACTCGCACGCCAGGAAGGATTAAATCCGCAATGTCGTGAAAACAACCATGCAGGCGCTTAATCTGACGCGTACTCACGATGTCAGGCTCTGGCGGCGTGGAGGTAAGGACCCAAAGTTCGACCCTAAAACCCTCTCTAATTCACGCAAAAGCCTGTAACGCGTGTGCGGATAATTGGTGACCACTGTAACCAGCGAGCGGCGTTTGTATTTGGGAATGCAGTCCCAGGGTAGTACATACGACCTTTAGTGCCAGGAAACTCCACGAGGTTACTAAGGTCATGTCGTCCTCCGTTCGCACGATTGCAGCTCTTCTTTCGCTGGTTTTGACGTCTCTTTTTGTTGGGTGCGGCGGAACTTCGTCTCAGTCCATTTCAGTCGCCGTCACCTCGGCGCACACCGCGATCGATCAGGGGCAGACCGTCAATATTACAGCGGCCGTCGCGAACGATTCGAAGAATGCGGGTGTTACATGGACGGTGAGCGGAGGCGGGTCTCTGACCAATACAACCGCCACGACAGCCACCTACAACCCGCCCGGTTCGGTGACGACAGCCATGACAGCCTCCGTCACCGCCACCTCGGTAAGCGATACGACCAAGTCAGCGACCGTGCAGATCAAGGTCAACCCGATGCCCACTATCACGACATCGACGTTGAGCGGAGCAAATGCGGGGACGAGTTATTCAGCGACCCTCGCCATGAGCGGTGGCACCAGTCCGTTTACCTGGACGGTAACTCCCTCGAATCTGCCTGCAGGATTAAGTTTGAACTCCAGTACAGGTGTAATCAGCGGAACTCCCACTGGCGGAGGCAGCGGCTCATACACATTCAAAGTCACTGATGCAGCGGGCGTTTCGACAACCCAGGCGATAACGCTGACGGTAGGCCCACCACTGCAAGCTCTCACCATCTCTACCTCATTATTAGCGGCGAGCGTGGTTGGGACCGCATATAGCCAGTCTGTTTTAGTCTCGGGTGGCGTCCCCAACTATACCTGGTCCATAAGTTCAGGAAACCTGCCGGCGGGATTAAATCTTAACGCCTCCACGGGCGTGATCTCGGGAACGCCTACAGGTCCGCAGACGGGGACTATCGCCTTCACGGTTTCGGTTACTGATTCACAAACGCCGACTCATGCCACGCAAGCAGCGAGCCTCAGTATCGCGGTTAGCGCGCCACCCCTCAGTGTTACCACATCATCGTTACCCGGAGACACGCTGGGTATTGCATATACTCAGACACTCGCTGCAACGGGCGGCATCATACCGTATTCCTGGTCTATCGTAGCGGGCGCGTTGCCTGCGGGACTTAGCTTGAACGCGAATACCGGCGTCATTTCTGGAACTCCCACCGGCAGTGTGACCGGCCCCATCAATTTCACGGTGAAGGTAACTGACGCAGAAACGCCAACCGCGCAAACCGCGACCAAGAGCCTGAGCATCGCGATTGCAGCGGCTCCTCTGAGCGTAACAACAACGACATCTTCGCTGCCGACCGGGGTCGACAGTTCGAGTTACTCCACCACCCTGCAGGCAGCGGGAGGAGTCTCGCCGTATACCTGGTCGGTTACAACCGGAAGCTTGCCAACTGGATTGTCGTTGAATGCCTCGACCGGCGTGGTTTCGGGTACGCCGACCGGCGCCGGAACAACTTTCACCGTCACCGTCACCGACTCGGAAACTCCGACGGCGCAGACCGCCACAAAGCAACTGACAATCACGGTCAATCCGCAACTTTCGATTACCACGACTTCCTTGCCAGCGGGAACGGTAGGCACCACTTATAGCCAGACTTTAACGGCGGCTGGGGGTATCACGCCCTATAGCTGGGCGGTTACAACGGGAAGCCTGCCGGCGGGACTCAGCCTGAATAGCGCAACCGGCGTCATTTCCGGTAAGCCGACGGGGCCGCAGACAGGGGCGATAAGCTTTACCATTACAGTCACCGACTCCGAGAGTTCCGCCAAAACTGCATCTGCGAACCTAAGCATCACAGTTAGCGCTCCGCCGCTAAGCGTAACTACTTTGTCCCTGCCCGGCGGAACACTGGGAACCTCCTACAGCCAGACAGTAGCGGCCACAGGCGGTATCGCGCCATATTCCTGGTCGATCAGCGCGGGAGCGCTCCCGGCCGGACTTAGCTTGAACGCGAACACCGGCGTCATCTCCGGCACCCCGACTGGCAGCGTAACTGGACCAATCAACTTCACCGTGAAAGTTACGGATTCTGAAACTCCGACAGCGCAAACCGCAACGGCGGCTCTAAGCATTACAATCTCGGCCGCTCCTCTCAGCGTCACAACGTCGTCACTTCCGGCGGGAGTCGATGGATCGAGTTACTCTGCAACTTTACAAGCTGCGGGCGGAGTCTCGCCCTACACGTGGTCTGTGACCACCGGCAGCTTGCCAACTGGATTGTCGCTTAATTCCTCGACAGGTGTGATTTCGGGAACGCCTACGGGTTCAAGTGCAACGTTTACCGTGACCGCCACTGACTCGGAGACTCCAACTGCGCAAACAGCAACCAAGCAATTGACCATTACGCTGAATCCGCAGCTATCGGTAACGACTGTGTCGCTGGCGTCCGGCACGGTGGGCACGAACTACAGCCAAACGCTGGCCGCTACCGGGGGAGTTACTCCTTACTCGTGGGCAGTGACGACGGGCAGCTTGCCAGCGGGACTTACTCTGAATTCTTCGACAGGAGCAATTACCGGAAAACCAACAGGTCCGCTCGTGGGAGCGGTTAGCTTCACTGTCACGGTCACGGATTCGGAAAGCCCAACTAAAACCGCGAGCGCGAATCTAAGTATCACCATTAGCGCGCCGACAT
>JBAWBR010000077.1:0-1672 GCA_049589875.1 Terriglobales bacterium | reverse complement strand
ACATGACGGTGAACGGCGCGACGCCCGCTTGGCGGCGGCGCTTGAGGCCGGCGGCGATCAGGCCGAAGGCCGACTTCGGCGCGTCGAAATGCGCCGCGTCATAGGCGATCTCAGGATGACGCGGATCGAACTTCTGCGTCGCCGGATCGATGCAATAGCCGCCTTCGGTGACGGTCAGCGAGACGATCCGGATCGCCGGCCGCGACAACGCGTCGAGCATCGCCGCGACATCGAACGGCTTGATGAAGTCGATCATCGACCCGGTCACCCGCACATTCGTCGCGTGCGCCTCCTGCTCGACGACCGTCGTCAGCCAATCCTGCGCGGCGAGCTTGGCGCGCATGTCGACGTCGTATTCGCGCACGCCCGCCCCGATGATCGCCCAGTCGTGATCGCGTCCCGAAGCGAACAGATCGTCGAGATAGACCGCCTGATGAGCGCGGTGAAAATTGCCGACGCCGATGTGAACGATTCCGGGGCTGAGGGCGGCGCGGTCGTAGCCCGGCGCGGCGACGCCTTTGGGCAGCCGGTCCAGCGCGACGGCGGAAAGTTTGACGCTCATGATAGCATTCCCATTCTTCTGTCTTCGCGGCTTCGCGATCACGCGATTCGCCGGCCGTCCTGGTCGAAGCGATGCACGTGCGCCTGGCGCGGGGTGACGAAGATCGTGTCGCCCGGCGCGATCGGCGCTTCGCCGGCGAGGCGAATGGTCAACGGTCCGACGGTCTCGGACTCGGCGTGCAGGAAGGTGTCGGAGCCGAGGTGCTCGGCGACCCTGACCGCCGCCCGCCACTCGCCGGCGGTGGTCGACACGTCGGCGTGCTCGGGGCGGATTCCGATCGTCGCCGCGCCGCGCTTGGCCGCCGGCTCGCCGCGGATCAGGTTCATCGTCGGCGAGCCGATGAAGCTGGCGACGAACAGGCCGTTCGGCTTGTTGTAGAGTTCGAGCGGCGAACCGACCTGCATCACCGTACCTTTGTCGAGCACGACGATCTTGTTGGCCATGGTCATCGCCTCGACCTGGTCGTGGGTGACATAGACCATCGTGGTCTTGAGCGCGTTGTGCAGTTCGCCAATCTCCACCCGCATCTGCACGCGCAGCGCCGCGTCGAGGTTGGAGAGCGGCTCGTCGAACAGGAACGCCTTCGGCTCGCGCACGATCGCCCGGCCGATGGCGACGCGCTGGCGCTGGCCGCCCGAAAGCTGGCGCGGCTTGCGGTCGAGATACTCGGTCAGATTGAGAATGCCGGCGGCCTTCTGCACCTTCTGTTCGATGACGGCCGACGGCTGCTTCGCCATCTTGAGCGCGAAGGCAATGTTGTTGCGCACGCTCATGTGCGGATAGAGCGCGTAGGACTGGAACACCATGGCGAGCCCGCGCTGCGATGGGCCGACCTCAGTGACGTCCTTGCCGTCGATGAGGACCTCGCCCGAGGTCACGTCCTCGAGGCCGGCGATGAGCCGCAAGAGGGTCGACTTGCCGCAGCCGGAGGGGCCGACGAAGACGGCGAACTCGCCGTTCTTGATGTCGAGATCGACGCCGTTGATGACGCTGACGGCGCCAAACGACTTGCGAACCGACTTCAGTTGGATGCTGCCCATAGTCGCATTCTCCCTTTGCCGGCTTATTTGACCGCGCCGAAGGTCAAGCCGCGCACAAGCTGCTTCTGCG
>JBAWBR010000076.1:0-1842 GCA_049589875.1 Terriglobales bacterium | reverse complement strand
CCTCGAAGCCGTCCGCTCCGCCATAGCCGACGAGCGGTCGTTGGAAGGACCAGGACGGGTTGTGGAGCCAGGCGCTGACTCCGTCGCCGACGAGCCAGTGATTGACGGGATAGCTCGCCCAACCGTTGTTCCCGGCGCCGCCGTTCTGCTGGATTACCGTGATCGTCCCGTCGCCGTGCGAGTCGACGGCGTTCCCGGTCACGACCGCGGTATGGCCGTAGGGGTTGGCCTCGCTACGGGCGATCGACACGACGTCGCCGGGCTGGGGAACCGCTTGCGGTGTGCCGTTGTCGACGACGACCAAGGCGGGGCCGTTCGGGTTGTACTTGGCCTTGTAGCTGGCGAGGCCGTAGTTGCCCACCACCGCCCATCCGTCGGCGGGGTAAGGGTTCACGCCCCAGGCGAGGTACATCCACCGCATCGATAACTCGACACATTCCCATTCGAGCTCACCCCAGGCTCCCGGGAAGAAGGCAATCGCATGATCGCTGCCTCCTTGGGTCGGCCCCGGTCCACAAGCAACGAGACCATGCCAAGTGGCGCCGAGGGGATGGGAGCCCGGGTAGGTGCCCGGATCGCAAGGGCCGTCTTTCCACCAACTGGGGACCGCGACGCTCTGTGACGCCGAGAGACGCGCAGGCGCCGTTGTCTGTAGTGCCCCAGAGCCTCTGCCAGCACCGTTGAGCCTCGTTGCGCCAAGGGAGGCGAAGAGCCCAACTCCGAGGAGGAGCACGACGCAGGTCGCGACGAGAGAGGGGACCCAGACGGCCCAGTCTCTTCTCGCGCTTGTAGACACGCCCGCGGCCATCGTTCCCTCGCTCCGACATGGTCCTCAGGTGGCAGATATGTTCCGTAAACATCGGCACGGCCGTGGGCGACATTGAGGGGGAGCCAAGGCAACCGTCGGGCCTCGGGGCCGCCTCGCTCGCGAGCTTGTCGTCTGGGCTAGCCATTGCCGGGCTCGGCGGGGTCCTCCCAATGTCTCGCGCGGCCAAGGGCGCCTTGCCAACCCGCATAGTCGGCGTCGGCCCGGCCTCGTCGGGGCGAGGGTTCGAACAGCTCGCCATCACCGCTTGTGAGGTTCTCCAGATCCTCGAGGGAGCCCCACACCCCTTCGGCCAGCCCGGCGAGCATCGCCGCGCCCAGAGCCGTGACCTCCCTCGAGCGAGGCCGGGTCACCGTCACGCCGCACTGGTCGGCCTGGAATTGCAAGAGCAGGTCCATCGCCGCGGCTCCGCCGTCGGCGCGCAGCCGGCTCGGGGAGCGACCCGCGACCTGGGCCATCGCCTCGAGGACGTCCCGGCACTGGTAGGCGATCGCTTCGAGGGCCGCGCGGGCGAAATGTGCCCGGCCCGTTCCCCGCGTTATGCCGACGATCGTGCCCCTCGCGTCCGGGTCCCACCAGGGACTGCCAAGTCCGACAAAGGCGGGGATGAGGTACACTCCGTCGTTGTCGGGGATCTCGGCGGCGAGCGGTCCGGTCTCGGCCGCGGCGTCTATCAGTCCGAGCCCGTCCCTCAACCACTGGATCGTGGCGCCAGAAGAAAAGATCGCTCCTTCGAGGGCGTAGCTGAAGCCGCCGCTCCCACCCGGTGTCGCGTGCTCCCCGAGATCCCAGGCAACTGTCGTGAGCAACCCTTCGGGCGGCGGGGGGGCCTTTCCTCCGAGGTTCATGAGAAGGAAGCTTCCGGTGCCGTAGGTGACCTTGGTATCGCCGGGCGAGTAGCAGCCATGACCGAAGAGCGCCGCCTGCTGGTCCCCGGCTATCCCGCTCACCGGGACTCCCCCGAGCATGTCGCCCGCGACGCCGGCCGCCACGACGCCATATCTGCAGGCGGAAGG
>JBAWBR010000075.1:0-35356 GCA_049589875.1 Terriglobales bacterium | reverse complement strand
GGATATACGAATCCGTGCCCTGGGAAATCCTCGGTCGGCGCTTCGGTGAGAGCCCGATGTATGGTACATTTCATTGTTTACGCCCAAAGAGTCTACGCTCATAACCAGGAAGGAATCGAGTGCGCGCGGAAATCCTCAAGATTCATGCCGAAATGCCGGAAGCTTCGCTCGTTAAATATGCCGCCGAACAGATTCAAGCCGGCCAGGTGCTGGGCATGCCCACCGACACTTTTTACGGCCTGGCGGCTGATCCATTTAACCTCCGCGCCGTTGAGCGGGTCTACGAAATCAAATCTCGCCTGCGCCATAAGCCTCTCTCGCTTCTCATTGAACACGTCGATCAGGCGGAAGAATTCGCCCGCCCGCTTCCCGGCGACTTTCATCTGCTGGCGCGCCGCTTCTGGCCCGGCCCCCTGACCATGATCGTACCCGCCGCTTCCCATTTGCCTCTCAAGGTCACCGCTAATACGGGCAACGTAGCACTGCGCGTGCCGGCCTCCGCGATTCCGCTGGCCATTGTTCGCGAGCTGAAAATTCCCATTACCGCAACCTCGGCCAACTTGAGCGGTGCCACCGAGTGCACATCTGCGGACCAGGTGCAGGATCAGTTGCAGGATCGCATTTCGATGATCGTGGACGGAGGGAAATCTCCTCGCAGCGTCGCTTCAACCATCGTCTTCTTCAAAGAGGACGGAAGCTGGCAGATTTTGCGCGAAGGCGCCATTCCGGCCTCGGAAATCGTGGAAGCCCTCTCGTAGGTAAGTTTCAACTGAGCGGTTTGTATGAGATTTCGAGCGTTGCCGTCCGCCTGTTGTGGTCTCCTTTTCCTGGCATGCCTGGTTTTTCGTATGGTGGGCTTTCATTTCGTGCCACCCGCAAACGGCGCCACGAAGTTAAGGGACCAAGACAGGAGTGACATCCGAGCGTCTGAGCAGTACCAGGACAAGAAGTATCACAACCAACGATTCAACTTTTCATTTGAATATCCGGACCAGTGGAAGATCAATGAAGCTTTCAACGGCGGCGGAGTTCGCATTGCACCGAAACAGGGGACGCACATGCCGCTTGTGCAGACATTGCGATTCCTAGAACCACTGAAATGATGGCTGAAGATCGCAATCCATGCAGTCAGAGGAGTTCCTTTTGGTTTCGCGCCGTTTGTTTGATCTTGCTACTGGCGCTCGCAGCTTTGGTTTTATTTTTGGGCGTGACCGCGGAGCACATCGTCCGCGCTGCCGGCGAATCGCCCACCAGCAACGCGGACGCGATTGTTATCTTTGGAGCCGCGC
Source organism: Terriglobales bacterium (assembly GCA_049589875.1). GTDB lineage: Bacteria > Acidobacteriota > Terriglobia > Terriglobales > Acidobacteriaceae > Acidiflorens. The sequence goes on along the minus strand of JBAWBR010000075.1, from coordinate 34,067 downwards.
AGTATGCGGGTCATCCCTCGCCCGTCTACAAGGCACGCCTCGATCACGGTTTCGACCTCTTCGAAAAAGGAATGGCGCCTGTTGTAATCACCACCGGCGGCGCTGGCCTTGATCCCGAGTTCAGCGAAGGTGGAGTCGGCCGGGATTATCTTCTGCGCCGGGGCATCCCGGAAAAGGCCCTGATTGCGGAGACGCAGGGATCGGACACCGCTCAATCGGCCGAGCGAGTCGGCAAGATTATGCGCGTGAATGGAATGCGGCGTTGCATTGCAGTGAGCGACGCGTATCACGTGTTTCGCATCCGCGCTTTGCTGCAGCACGAGGAAATTGAGGTCGAAGTGGCGCCGCGCCCGGAATCGCGTCCGCGAACGCGCTGGGAGCGATTTTGGGCCGTCGTGCGCGAGGCAATGAGCTATCTGGTTTGGAAAGCGGGCATGTCATAACGAAGCCCTGAGATACGAGCGTCGAGCCGCGAGCGCCTTTTTCCCAGTCGGCGGTAGCGTTGATTTTCGTAGCTCACGACTCAAAGCTCCTACCATCCCATCCTCTCCTTCAATCTCGTGACGTGCGCCACGTGGTGACGGCCGTGCCATGCGTACAGGGCCAGTGTTTTTTCCAGAGTCATCGGCCCCAGTTCAGGATGGCGGAAAGTTAGCTTCCAATCGGCATCGCTCAAGTTTCGCAGAATGATCATCCAGCGGCGATGCAGAATTTCGAGCATTGCCAGCGAGTTTTCGATGGGCTGGAGCGAGTCGGGCAGTTCCGCCCAGCGATCCTCCATGTATGGTTTGATCGTGGGTTCGTTCTCCGTCAGCGCAAGCTTGAAGCGGATGTAACAGTTCATGTGGCTGTCCGGAACATGATGTACCACCTGTCGAACCGTCCAACCGCCGTCTCGGTACGGCGTGTCCAACTGAACGTCCGATAATCCGCGAACAGCCTCAAGCAAACGAGTCGGAGCTTGTTCGATCTCATCAAGAAATTGTTTTTTTTGCTCGGCGCTGACCGCGCCGGTATAGGAAAACTTTCCAATAGGATAACGAGGATCGCTCATGCGCCACTAGATGAATTGATTCCGGCACGGGTCGCAAATTAAACAGGTCGCGAAAGTAAGAAGAAGGGAAAACCGGAAAGCTAAGTGAAAGCTGAGGACAGAGCAGAGAGCCGAAACCCAGAAACCGAGAACCGAGAACTATCTAACCATTGCCAGCACCCGCACCGAAGCATTCTGAACCTGTTGGTCCTTGGCGGGGGCGACGATGATGAGGGATCCCGTCGCGGGCAGCGCTGTCAGGCGCGAAGTGCCTTCCACTACGTAGTTGCCATGCAGTGCGAGTTGCCGCGCCAGCCTGCGATCCGTACTTATTTCCGGCCTTTGTTCGATCGCGAAGCCAGTTGTATAACGTGCGTCCATCAAGAACTCCGCAGCTTGGTCGGTCATCGGGAAGGCATGCGGAAAATGTTCCTGTGGAGAACTTTCGTGCGGGGAATTATTTTGCGAGTGATCCGCGCCAGATCGACGAACGGCCACGACTGAGCCTGGCGGCACGGCGCCATGCTGAGTCTCCCAGGTCGCAATGTCGTCAAGAGAAATTTGCGCAGGCGGCGCAACATTCAGATCCATGACCACCAGTGGCGCGATCAGTCGCTCGGCGGGAATCTGTCCCGCAGTCCAAGTGCCGCGAATGAGCGCGTCCGGAGCAACGACTTTGGTTCGCGATCGGCTAGCGAAATTCTCTCCGGATGTCTCCGTCAAATCGACAACGTGCGAATATCGATCCTGCTGGACAGACTTGGGCCGCCGGTCTGCGAACAGCAGAAGGGCCAGTACGAGCGCGTACGCAATGATGAAGCTTTGAATTCGCATGCAGTCAGGAGCTCAAAGTCAAATGATCTAAGGCAGATCGATATGACAGAACGCCAACTTATATTGTGTTCCTCTTGGGCGCCAGCTTCAATTCACGGTGGGACATGGCCTCTGGGAAATGGCTCACTTTCTTGCGCGCCGGGCAAAAACTCACGAACGTATTCGACGTCCAAACTTTCGTTTTTGGCGCATTTTTTCGCTCCAAGAATAAAGGGTAGAATAGATTCAACCTTTCAGCGGTTCTCCTGGTACTTCACTCTCGCTCGGTGCACGAAAGCAAATGCGACCGTCCGATGGTTCAGTTCCCATGAGGAACGGGCTCGCTGAAACCGAGGATTCATGTTCGGCCGCGAAGAAAAAGTCTCTCCTTACCGGCTCACCGCTGTGCAGTACATCGTCCTGTTCATATTTCTGCTGCTGGCTTATGGTTTGTGGCGGCTGCAGGTGATGCAGAGCGGCAAGTACTCATTGCTGGCGGAGCAGAATCGTGTTCGCAACGTGCCCATTCTTGCGCCACGCGGAAAGATTCTTGATCGCGAAGGCCGCGTTATTGTCGATAACTATCCTTCATTCTCAGCTCTGCTGCTGCGCGATTCCACACGCGACTTGAACGCCGATGCGGAGATGATCGCCAAAGGCTTGCACCTGAATGCCGACGATATACGGCAGCGGGTTCGCCGCGCCGCATGGATGCCGCAGTATCAGCCCATTTTCCTCAAAGAGGACATCACGCCCGACGAACTCGCATTCATCGAGTCGCATAAGAATGAACTTCCGGAACTCGACACAATCATGGCGCACAGGCGGCTTTACCCGCGCAACGGATTCATGGCGCACCTCATTGGTTATGTCGGCGAAGTCACCGAAGATATGCTCAACCAGCCCCAGTTCGAACTCTATAACCCCGGCGACGTGGTCGGCGTTAGCGGAGTGGAAAAAGAGTACAACAGCGTGCTCATGGGTAAAAACGGATCGCGCCGGGCAATCGTGAACAGCCACGGACGCGAGATGGGCAGGCTGGACGAAACTCCTGCGGAGCCCGGCAAGCAAATCAAGCTGACCGTCGATCTCGATTTGCAGATTGCAGCGGAGCAGGCTCTGGCCGACAGGAACGGCGCCATCGTTGCCATGAACCCTAGAACCGGCGAGATTCTCGCCCTGGTGAGCCGGCCCACTTTCGATCCAAACGACTTTGCCGTAAAAATTTCGAAGGACGAGTGGAACAAACTGGTGACCGATGAAAATCATCCGCTACTGAACAAGGCAATTCAGGCCCAGCTCGCGCCCGGTTCCACATTCAAGATCATCATGGCGACAGCGGGATTGCAGGAGGGAATTGCGCAAAATTTGCATGTGAACTGCAATGGAGGAGCTTCATTCTACGGACGTTACTTCAAGTGCTGGGTGGTAGCCGAGCACCGGGTGCATGGCGCAGTGGACATTTCGAAAGCAATTTACCAGTCCTGCGACGTTTTCTTTTACACACTGGCGGAGAAACTCGGGATTGAACGCATCGCCAAGTGGGCGACCGCGCTCGGGCTGGGACAGAAAACGGGAATCGATTTGCCGCAGGAAGTCACTGGCGTAATGCCCTCGGAAGAATGGAAGATCAAAAACTTCAAGCAAAAGTGGTACGCGGGAGAGACAATTTCGGTGGGCATTGGCCAGGGCGCGGTTGCGGCCACTCCCATTCAAATGGCGCGCGCCATCGCTGGCATTGCGAGTGGCGGCCTGCTGGTGCGTCCGCATGTAATTGATCCCACCGATCTACCTCCGAACGTGATTCCGGCCTCGAATGTGCCGGCAGAAACACGGCTGCCGCTTGATCCCGAAAACTGGCAGATCATAACCGACGCCATGGCTGCGGTGGTGAATCCCGGAGGGACGGCGGCCCTGTCGCATTTGCAGGGTATCGACTTCGCTGGAAAGACGGGCAGCGCGCAGACCATAAGTAATGCTTTAAAGGCGCGGTTGGGAGAAAGCGGGAAGAAGAACTTTAAGGATAACGGCTGGTTTGTTGGCGTGGAACCCCGGCGTAATCCGGAGATTGTCGTGTGCACTTTGCTGGAAGAGGGCGAACACGGATACCTGGCTGCCCGCACAGCGGCCCAAGTGATTAAGGCATACGTCGAGAAAGAGCGGCGTCAGCCGACAAAGGTTGCCGGCCAAGGCAACGGAAGTGTCGATGTTGGCGCCGTTTGGAGCGAGCACGCGAAGGACGAGGTAGACAGCGATCGTTTGCTGGCTGGCCGGTTCCTTCTCGATGTGAAAAGAAGCCATGCGCCGCTCGCGGCGGCAGCTCCCGGTATGCATTAAGAAAGTGTGCTCGTTTTCTTTGTTGGTTCCCGCTTTCCAACTCGCACGATTTGACTCGGATCGGTTCTGAACAATGAGGACCATTGCTCGACTGGCATTGGACACCGCCGTGGCGCGCCATGCGACCTATGCCGATGCGCGTGCCGTCGCTATCCGCAACCGCTCATTGACCACGAAAAATGGGCGCGTCGGCCATGCCTCGGAGGCAGATTCTATCGGTATTGGCATTCGCGTGATTGCGAACGGCGCCTGGGGTTTTGCGGCAACCGCCGATTTCAGCCGCAACTCCGTGGAGGCCGCGGCCGCGCGAGCCGTCGAAATCGCGAGGGCGTCGGCGAGTGTTAAACGCGAAGATGTGCGGCTCGCTCCCGAACCGGCGGCAATTGCGGATTGGACTACGCCAATTCACATCGACCCCTTCGCAACTTCGGTCGAGCAGAATCTCGACTTGCTGCTCAAGGCCGATGCGGAAATTCGCACGGTCCAGGGTGTCACGCTCACCGAAACCGGCATGAACTTTGTGCGCGAGGAATCCTGGTTTCTTTCTTCCGAAGGCGCTGACATTCATCAGACGAAATACACAACCGGCGCTGGGTACACGGCGTACGCGTTTGCCGGGAACGAGATTCAAAAGCGGTCGTATCCCAATTCGTTTGGCGGACAATGGCAGAACCGCGGCTACGAGCTCATTGCCGAAATGAAGCTCGTCGAAAACGCACACCGGGTGGGCGAAGAAGCCGTGGCGCTGCACCGCGCCGCTCAATGCCCGGAAGACGAGTTCACCATCATTCTCGACGGTTCGCAACTGGGATTGCAGATTCACGAATCGATCGGGCATCCCATAGAACTTGATCGCGTGCTCGGCATGGAAGCGAATTTTGCCGGCACATCATTTTTGACTTTGGAAAAACTGAATAATCTGCGCTACGGCAGCGACCTGGTAAACGTGGTTGCCGATGCGCGCCACGAACATGGCCCTGGTCTCGGCACTTTCGCCTACGACGATGAAGGTGTCGCCGCGCAGTGTACGCCGATTATCACGGCCGGGCAGTTCACGGGTTATCTGAGTTCGCGAGACACGGCGCATAGAATTGGATCCGCGCGCTCCGGCGGCACCGTCCGCGCCGAGGGATGGAATCGCCTGCCCATGATTCGCATGACGAATGTCAGCCTTCTGCCCGGCCAGAAGCCCCTAACGCTGGAGCAACTGATCGCCGATACCGATCACGGCATTTACATGGAGACGAACAAGTCCTGGTCGATTGATGACAAGCGCTATAACTTCCAGTTCGGATGCGAGATCGCATGGGAGATCAAGAATGGCAGGCGCGCGCGCATGCTTAAGAATCCTTCCTATTCCGGAATCACAACCGAGTTCTGGAATTCGCTGGATGCAATTTGCTCGCGACAGGACTGGGTGTTGTGGGGGACGCCCAACTGCGGCAAAGGCCAGCCCCAGCAGGTCATGGGCACGGGGCACGGCGCAAGCCCGGCACGCTTTCGGAAGATTAGAGTCGGGTCGGCGTATAAGGGTAGCTGACTGATTCGAACATGCTGACCCAGGCACAAGCCGCCGACATCTTCGAAAGGATCCGCCGCTTCTCCTCCGCCGATGAACTCGAAGTCCAATTCAGCGGATCGCGCTCTGCGCTGACGCGCTTTGCCAACAATACAATCCACCAGAATGTGGACGACGAAAACTGCGTCGCCTCCATTCGCACGAATTTTGACGGCCGTTCCGCGCGGGCGACTGCGAATCAGTTCGATGACGCCAGCCTGAAGCGCGCGGTTGCCGCTTCCGAAGCATTGGCACGCGTGCAAGAAAAAGATCCCGATCTGCTTCCGATGCCGACAGCCAACCAGGCAAAATCCGCGGAGGAGAGGCCCTTCGACTCACGCACCGGGCAGGTCTTCGCCACACGTTTCTTCGATCAAACAGCGGCAATCACGCCTGGCGAGCGGGCCGGAGTGGTGCAGAAAATTGTGGCCATCGCGAATCGTCATAGGCTTACGGCTGCCGGTATCTATTCGAGTTCGGAGACGGTGGAGGGTATCTTCAATTCGCGCGGCATCGCCAAATGGCATCCGCAGACTTTGGCGGAAATCTCCATCACCATGCTCGGCGACGATTCTTCCGGCTGGCAGAAACTTAACTCGCCTGACGTACAAAACCTTGACGCCGGCCAACTGGCGGAAACGGCTGCCCGCAAAGCCGTCGAATCCGCAAATCCGCGTGAGATTTCGCCCGGCAAGTACACGGTGATTCTCGAACCTTCCGCGACGCTCGATATTATCGGCTTCATGTTCTGGGACTTCAGCGGGATGGCCATCCTCGACCAGCGTTCGTTTCTCAACGACCGTATCGGCACAACGCTCTTCGGCGACAACATCAATATCTGGGACGATGCAGCTTATCCTTTGCAGGCAGGCCCCCCATTTGACGGCGAAGGCATGCAACGGCAACGCGTGCAGCTGGTGGAAAATGGAGTTGTAAAGCGCGTTGTCTACGCGCGCGGCACCGCGGAGCGAATGAAAAAATCGGAATACGCCGCCAAAGTTGGTCCCATCGAAGCCACTGGCCATGGCTTCCCACTGCCCAATGAAATGGGCGAGATGCCAGTCAATATCGTGATTGGCGGCGCGCATTCACCACTCACAGTCAGCGAAATGATCTCCTCCACCGAGCGCGGCCTTCTCGTCACGCGCTTGTGGTACATCCGCGAAGTCGATCCCTACGAAAAAATCGTGACTGGAATGACGCGCGACGGCACATTCCTGATCGAGAACGGCAGAATTACATGCGGCGTTCGCAACTTCCGTTTCAACCAGAGTCTGATCGCGATGCTCTCGAATGTCGAAGCCATGGCCCAGTCGGTTCGCGCCTGCGGTGAAGAGTCGTTTGATATGGTCGTGCCTGCCATGAAGGTCAAAGATTTCAACTTCACTGAAGTTACGAAGTTCTAGCTCGTTCAATCGATGACCTTAGTAACCCCGCCTGCGCCGAAGCGCGTTGCCGCTACTCTGCTTGAAACCTAAAATGAGAGCGGGTTTCTCTGTCTCCGACGCTCTCCATGCCTGAAAATTCCAATCGTGGCGATCTCGCGCGCCGAATCGAGAAGGCGGAAAAGCTGCTGCAAAAAGGCAGAGCGCCAGAAGCGCTAAACGAGTATCTCCAGGTTCTCGAAATTAGTCCCAACAACGACAACGTCCGGCAAATCGCCGCCGATCTTTGTATCTCGGTGAACAAAACACCACAGGCTGTGCAGTTGCTGGGCGAGCTGTTTGAAAGGCAAGTCGCCGCCGGAGACGCGACGCGAGCAAGCCTCACTTACAAGAAACTCGGACGCTATGCCAACCCCACGTGGGAGCAAAAAGTGCGCTTTGGGCGGTTGCTCGAAACCTCCAACAAGAAGCTGGCAATCGGAACCTACGAGAGCGCGCTGGATGATCTGGAACGGCAGGATCGAAAGGAAGAAGAACTCCTGGTTCTGCGGCGCATCGTGACCCTGGATCCCTCGCAAGCGAACTATTTGCGGGTAGCTGAGCACTCGGCAGCTTTGGGTCAGCATGCGTTGGCCGCGCAGTATTTCTTGCAATTGGCAGGTCAGGCGGAAACCGCAACAGGAGCGCAGTATTTCGAGCGCGCCTACGGCGAAAATCCAAAGGATCCTAAGGTTATTCTTGCCTATGGAAAGAGCCTGTTGGCGCGAGGTGAGGCCGCAACGGCCGTGTCTATTTTCGAGCCGTTCGTGCAGAAGGGTGGGCCCGAGACGGAGTTGCACAGTCCTTATGCGCAAGCCATTGTCGCGGCAGGACGTTTTATTGATGCGGAGCCCATCGTCTGGCAGATGTTTGAACAGAATCCGGCCCGCATCTCCCAGGTCGTTGATCTGATCGGCAAAATGATCGACGCCGGGCTGGATGCCGAGTCGGTCGTCCTGGCGCGAAAATTGGAAGTATTCCAGCGCAGGCGCGGCGAGCGGCGATCGTTCATCGGCACCATGCAGGAGCTTCTTGCAACGCGCCGGCCTTCAATTCAAATGCTCGAGTTCCTCGCCGAACTATTTAACGCGTCGAATCGCGAATCGGACTACGCGGATGCGCTCATCAAGCTGTTCGATCTCCACATCGCGAAGCAGGACTTTCAAAAAGCCGGTGAATGCCTGGACCGCGCGGCTGAAGTGGATCCCTACGAGCCCGGCCATCAAAACCGCCTGGATGCTTTACAGGGCAAAATCGACGCCCACCGCTTCAATCTAATTGCCTCGCGTATTTCGCCACTGGAAAAGAAAATGGAGCAGCCGGTCAAAACGGCGGAGCCCATGCTGGGCGCGGCCACGCTGCAGGACCTGATGCTGCAAGCCGAAATCCTCGTTCAGTACGGCATGCGCGCCAAGGCCATCGAGCGCCTGCACCGCATCCAGGAATTGTTTCCCGGCGAAGAAGAACGAAATCAGGATTTGCAGCGTCTTTATCTTTCCACAGGGATCGAACGGCACGTCAGTCCGCCTCCCGCGGCCGCCCCCGCTCAAGTGAGCGCCAGCCCGGCCGCGTCCTTGCCACAACCTTCCGCTCCCGCTGCCGATTCTTCCGACGTCAGCAGTCTGGCGCGAGTCGCTGAAATTGCGCGCAAGCTTTACAACCATGGCAACGCCCAAGGCGTTCTAAAAACCGCGGCCCGCGAAATCGGTGAGGCCTGGCACAGCACGCGCTGCATCGCCGCTTTGCGCAAGCCGGGACTGACCGTCACCAGCATGCAGGAGTATCAGGGCGAAGCATTACTGCCCGTCGCCCCGGGTGCGATGGTGAGCCTGGTTACCACGTTGCAGGACCTCGCAGTAGCGCGCGGATCGGTCTCCATTCGCGAAGCCCCTCACGCTCCCGAACTGATTGAGGTGCACAAAGCCGTCGAACAACTGCAAATCGAATCTCTATTGGCGCTGCCGCTTACCGATGGCACTGAGCAAATCGGCGTGCTCATCCTTACTCAGAACGCGAGCCGTGTCTGGCAGCCGTCGGAGATTCTTGTGATTCGCAGCTTGTGCGATCACATTGTCATCGCACTCAATAACGCGGGTCTGCGGCGGCTGGTCAACAATCTCTCCGTGACCGAGGAAAAATCCGGTTTACTGAAACGCGCGTCCTATGTCGATTTATTGCAGGCCGAAACTCAGCGTGGATTGCAGCAGGGAAGCGCCGTCACCGTTTTGCTCATGCATTTCGGTCGCCGCACTCTAGCCAGGGAAATGGGCGAAGCCGAAGTGAATCGCCTGATGGATCAGGCGGGGCAGTTGTTGTCGGCCAACATCCGCACCAGCGACCTCGCCTTTCGCTATGACGAGACCACCGCCGCGCTTGTGCTCGGCGATACTGCTGAAAAGGATGCCATGCACGCCGTGGAAAAATTGCGCCGCCTGCTCGCCGACATCCGCGTTCCGGGACAGCCGGAACCCTTAGAGCTGTGCGTCGCCCTCGCGCAAGCTGTCATGCGTCAGAATTTCGATCCCATTGATATCGTGACCGAGGTGATCAATCGTGCCGACCACGCGCTGGAAATGGCAATTCTGCAGGGCCCTGGAACCATAGTCTGCCAGCCTCCGCAGTTCGCCTCGGCCGCAGTAGCATAGCATCGGGTCATCGTATCCTGTGGCCATCTGATCTTCAGTCGATCTAAAGCGCCTCCTCCAAGATCTGAAATTACCGTGCACCGGATTACCCAATTACAAAATTCTCCTGCTAAACTCACAGGTTGGTCTGTCGCCAGCACACTCTTCTATACAAAGTGAACTTATGTTGAAACCAGGAGACATTGCCATCGTCAGCGGCGCGCGCACGCCCTTTGGCCGGTATTGCGGAAAAATCAAGGACTACACTGCGCAAGAGTTGGGTGCGGTCGCAGCGAAGGCCGCAATTGCACGTGCGAGCAATGACGGCGCCGGCGTGGATGCCAAAGAAATCGACCATGTCGTGTTCGGCAACGCGCAGCAGACCACGGGCGACGCCCTCTACGGCGCGCGGCATGTGGGGCTGCGGGCGGGCGTGCCCATTGAGACTCCGGCGCTGACCGTCAATCGGTTGTGCGGCTCGGGCATGCAGGCGATTGTCTCGGCGGCGCAAATGATTCAGACTGACGACGCCAAGATCGTGCTGGCAGGCGGCATGGAGGCGATGTCGCAGGCGCCGTTTTCCATCCGCGGGCGTGACGGGTTCACGCTCGTGCCCGGCGGCAAGCTGGAAGACTCGCTGATGGTCGCGCTGCTCGATTCCTATTGCGGCATGCAGATGGCGAGCACTGCCGAGCTGTACGCCGAGCAGCAGGGAATCACGCGTCAGGCGCAGGATGAGCTGGCGCTGCGCTCGCAGCAGAAGGCTGATGAAGCATACAAGGCGGGACGCATTCAGGAAGAGCTGACGCCGGTGCCGCTGCGCAACTCGAAGGGCGAGGCGACCGGCGAACAGTTGACCGAAGACGATCATCGGCGTCCGCAGACGACGATGGAAGGATTGGCCAAGCTGCGTGCATCATTTGGCAAAAACGGAACCGTCACCGCTGGCAACGCAAGCGGAATTGTAGACGGAGGCGCGGCGGTAATTGTGATGTCGCTCGAAGAGGCGCAGAAGCGCAATCTTAAGCCGCTGGGTCGCATTGTGAACTGGGGCATCGCGGGAGTCGATCCGAAGATCATGGGCAGCGGTCCAGTTCCGGCGTCGAAAGCTGCGTTGCAGCGTGCGGGAATGACTTTGGATTCCATCGACCTGATCGAAGTGAACGAAGCGTTTGCAGCACAGTATTTGGCGGTGGAAAAAGAACTGGGCCTTGATCGCGAGAAAGTGAACGTCAACGGCGGAGCCATCGCGCTAGGGCATCCGCTGGGCGCAACCGGAACGCGGCTGGTGATTACTCTGCTGTATGAGCTGCGTCGTCGGAAAAAGAAGTACGGTCTGGCGACGGCGTGCATCGGCGGCGGGCAGGGGATTGCCATGGTGGTGGAGAGCTTTCACTGAGTTTTCGCCACGGATGCACGTAGGAGACCTCTGCCCATTTAGAAATTGTCATCCCGAGCGGAGCGAGGGATCTGCAGTTCTGAATAACACCTTAGGCAAGGAGGGAATCCGATGATCGAATTTGCAGGTAAGTTTTGGCCTCCGGTGAAGACGTTCGGGTTATCAGTTCGTTGTGCCTTTATTGTTGGATTCATCGTGCAGCTAGCCATACCGTTTGCTCTCCCCCACTTGGGACTTGAGAAAGCCGAGTTGATTATGAATCCCGGACTGCTGATCATTGTTCGGGCAACCGGGGGGTGGCTTGCGGGAATCACTCCAATGGGATACTTGTTTATTTTCGCCGTCAATACATTTGCCTACGGTACTCTCCCGTTGGCTGCGTTTAGAATGTGCGCTTGCCTGCAGCGTCAACATTCGTCTAGATGAATCCATAACTCTGCATTGTTTCGCTCGAGGTTCGAAAGGGAACTCATATATGGAAATCAAAAAAGTTGGCGTTCTCGGTTGTGGCTTGATGGGGTCCGGCATTGCGCAGGTTGCGGCGACGGCCGGTTTCGACGTCACCGTGCTCGAAGTCGAGCAGAAGTATCTTGACAAGGGCTTTGCCGGGATTGAGAAATCGCTGGCGAAGTTTGCCGAGCGGCCTCCTGAAAAGGGCGGCATAACTGCACAGCAGAAAGATGCGATCCGAGCGCGCCTCAAAGGCACGACAAAGAAAGAGGATCTGGCCGACTGCGACATCGTGATCGAAGCCATCATCGAGAACGTGCCACAGAAGCGCGAGATGTATCAATCGCTCGACGGCATCGTGAAGCGCGATGCGATTTTCGCGACTAACACTTCCTCCATCTCCGTGACCGAGCTGATGGCCGCGACCAAGCGGCCGGAGCGCTTTATCGGCCTGCACTTTTTTAATCCTGTGCCGCTGATGAAGCTGGTGGAAGTCGTGCGCACCATTGCTACAGCTGACGATGTATATGAGGCCGCTTACGAGTTTGCGAAGAAGCTGGGCAAGGTTCCGGTGCGCACTTCGGATAAGACCGGCTTCATCGTAAACCGGCTGCTGGTGCCGTATCTGCTGGATGCGATCCGCGCATATGAAGAAGGCGTCGGCTCAATCGAAGACATCGACAGCGCAATGAAACTCGGCTGCGGCTATCCGATGGGTCCGTTTACGCTGCTGGACTTCGTCGGCCTCGATACTACTTACTACATCACGCATGTGATGTATGACGAGTTCAAGGAGCGGCGCTTCGCATCGCCTCCGCTGCTGAAGCGTATGGTGATGGCAGGCTGGTACGGCCGCAAGTCGGGCAAGGGTTTCTACGATTACGCGAACCCGGAGAAGCCGGTGGCGAATAAGCTGTAAAGATGTTTCTGCTTTACACGTGAGACTCCTTTTATGACTTACGAAAACATTCTCCTCGAAAATAAGAACTCCATCGCCTACGTCACCATCAACCGGCCCAAGGTGCTCAACGCGCTCAACATGGCCACCATGGAAGATTTGCGAGCGGCGTTTCATGACATCAAGAACGATGACGGCATTCGCGTCGCGATCCTGACTGGCGCGGGCGAAAAGGCATTTGTCGCCGGAGCCGACATCAGCGAACTGGCTACACAGGACGCTGTCACCGGCAAGAAATATGCTCATCGCGGGCAGAGCGTACTCAATCTGATCGAGAACCTGGGCAAGCCGGTGATTGCCTGCATCAATGGATTTGCGCTCGGCGGCGGATGCGAACTCGCTCTCGCCTGCACCATGCGGCTCGCGAGTGAGAATGCGAAACTCGGACAGCCCGAAGTGAAGCTCGGCATTATTCCCGGTTATGGCGGCTCTCAACGGTTGCCTCGACTTGTGGGCAAGGGCCTCGCGATGCAGCACATTCTTGCGGGCGAGATGATTACCGCGCAGGAAGCGCATCGCATCGGCCTGGTGAACGAAGTGACGAGCGCTGCCGATTTGATTCCGCGAGCGGAAGCGATTGCGGCAAAGATTATTGCGAACGCTCCGCTCGCCGTGCAGTATGCGATGGAAGCGGTCAATAAGGGCATGGAGATGACGCTGGCCGAAGGGTTATTTCTCGAAGCCTCGTTGTTCGGCGTTTGCTGCGCGACCGAAGACAAGAAAGAAGGAACCGCGGCGTTTCTGGAGAAGCGGGCCGCAGCTTTCAAGGGAAAATAACCGTCTTTTCCGAGATGCAGCGGATGAACGCAGACTCACGGAGCAACTGCTAATTCACCACGGAGCTGCACAGTCAGGGAGCATAAGCTACGAAGATCAAATTGAAAATTGAGCGTCCGCCTGAACCGCGCGTTCCAGCTATCGAGGGCGGCTTGAGCGCGATCGGGAAACGGTTTGCCATTGTTGTTTCTCGTTTTAATGCATTTATTACCGAGCGCCTTTTTCTGAGCGCTTACGATGCGCTGTTGCGTTCGGGCGCGGATAAGAAACACATTGCGCTGGTTCGTGTTCCCGGCGCATTCGAGATTCCACTGGCGGCGCGCACTTTGGCTGAGACTGGCAAATATCACGCCATCATCTGCATCGGGTGTCTGTTGCGCGGCGATACGGCTCATTACGATGTCATCGTCAATGAATGCACTCGCGGAATCGGGCAGTCGGCGCAGGAGACTGGTGTTCCTCATGCGTTTGGCGTGCTCACTTGCGACACGCTCGAACAAGCCATTGATCGCGCCGGCCTGAAAATGGGCAACAAGGGAGCGGAAGCGGCGCTGGCGGCGATTGAGATGGCGAATTTGAAAAGGGCTGTCATTGGCCGTTCGTCGTTGGTCGTTGGCAAAGACAAGAGCAACGCAAAGGGCAAGAGGCCGAAGCGCTAACTTTCTCTCGCGGTACAATCCTCCCTGTACACTAAGAACGAATCCCGAATTACCAGCGACGAACGAGCAACAACGATATATGGGCACTCGACGAAAATCACGCGAACTGGCTTTGCAGATGCTGTTTCAGGCAGACATGGGAAAGCAGTCGCCGGATGCTGTTCGCCAGACTTTTTGGGCCACGCGCAGCGATATTGACGACGAAGTGCGCGGCTTTGCCGACGATCTGTTTCGCGTGGCGAACGACAAGTCGGCGCAGATCGATGAGTTGATTGTCCGCCACACAAAGCACTGGAAGATGGATCGCATGGCTGCGGTCGATCGCAATGTGTTGCGGGGAGCAGTGGCGGAATTTCTTGGCTATCCAGAAACGCCGCGGCCCATCGTGATCAATGAAGCGCTCGAGATTGCGAGAAGATTTTCCACGCCCGAGTCGGTGCAGTTCATCAACGGAGTGCTCGACAGCGTTGGGAAAGAACTTGCGCCGTAGAATCTGCTGCGCATTTTGGATAGCTTTACCGTTCCCTTTGCGATTAAGGGGGACCCTCCCCCCCTCCCCCGGTCTATTCGAATCAAGATTTTAGGGCAAAATTCCTTTCAAAATCTTGAGCCATAAACAGTTAGAGGCAAAATCGTGATTCGGCGGGAGTTACTGCCTGGTCTTTAGGCTTTAGGCTTTAGGCTCTGGGCTTTGGGCTTTTGATTCGCGCAGAACTCAAAGTTATGAAAATTCCGAAGACCTATCTACCCGCTGTGCCTCCTGAAAGGCCTGAGTAAGAACACTTATAGAGCTGATTACTTCTATTGTAACATGGCGTGTCAAGTTATTAACCTGATGGTGTGCGCGGGTTGAAAAAATGCTCTGGCTTAGTAGCCTGCAATCAATCGAAGAACTTATGGCGCGACTGCAAGAGGTGGCGAGAGAGGCGCAGGAATGCAGATTCCTCGCCCTCCTCACCGCGCAAGCGCGGCTGCGGACGACTCGGAATGACAAACTTGAGAAGGGATTAGCGGTGCGGCTGGAAGCAGCAATTTTCAAAGGCTATTATGAGCAACTAAGTGCCTGGTCGAGACCTTTGCGCCCCGGTTGGTGGCGGAATAAGTCGTATCTTACTTTTCTCAGGCTTTTCTCGGGCTTTTCTCGGGCTTGTCGCGGGCTTATTAGAGTTTTAACGTCATTAGTGCAAGGAAGAGGCCGGTGTATCCCGCAATTACCAGCAGGACTAACAGCGCTCCTACGTTGAGGACGTTGAAAATCCCCCACGGTTTTTGGACGGCGCCCCAGGCCAGTTTCCACAGGCCGAAGCCTCCGATCAGAGCGCAGGCAAGTACGGCGAACGAGCCAATGAGGCGGCCGTGGGCCACGCGCGGAAAGACGATCAGGAACACGACTGCCGGCAGGAAGCACAAAGCCGGAACGATGGCCAGCGGCGCTCCGATGAGAAAGGCGCGCTCGCGTTCTTTGGCGGTCAGAGGCATCGGATGATCGGGCGTCGGGTCATTGGGTGACCGATCCGATTGTCAATTGTATCGTTGGAGGCTTGGCGAGCGGTTGGGGTTCGAGCATCGGTCACAGAATGGGAACGGACCGGGGATTTTGAGTGGAATTGGGGATTTGTCCACGGTTGCGTCAGGGAACTTCGTAGATCGCTCCCCCTTGCATTACGAATCGCCCTGTCGGACTCATGCGTAGAGGTATCTGTCCGTCTACTCGAGAGCGCCCCGCGCTGCGTTCTGCCAGGTTCTGGGAGGTGACCAGCACTTTATAGTTTGCAAGGTCCCAAACGGAGAACGTCGCGTCAATGTGCTTGTCGAACGATACCATGTCGCTCCAATCGAACCCCGCCTTTACGATGCCGGTGTAGGCCGTGAGGCGCTCACCGTTCCGAGAAACGGAAACGGCATAACGCACTCCCGTGCCGCGACCTGACAGTTCTTTTATCTTCTTGCCGGTACGCAAATCGAAAACCCTCAGTTTAGGGTCGTGGTCCACAAACACTCCAACGCAATCGTGATCCACCGCGAACAACCGGCCGTCTGGCGTTACGGCAATATCACCGACAAGCAATCCGGTGCGCAGCTTGTTTTCGATGGTTCCGGAAGCCGGATCGACCACGAACACGTCGGGAGTGGTCAATGGGCGTCCGCACCGAATTACATTAGGTACGGCCACTACGAGGTGCTTACCATCGCTCGTCCAACTGACTGCCTTTGCGTTTACCCCACCTAAACCGAGTTCCCGGGTATCCCAGACGGTTTGCTTCCCAGAGTCGAAGTCAACCACGTCTATCCAAGAATTGCTAAATGCTCTTGACCAAACCAAGACAGCTTCGTGTCGAACTGGCGACAACTCCAGACCTGTGACCTCCGAATCGATGGCAAAGCTATGTACTCCGTGGTTGCCCTTGTGTGTCCAATCTTCTGCGGGTGGTCCGGTTACTGAAATCCGATTTATCTCTTGTAGGTCAATGGCGCTGAGGACGTACAGGAAGCGATCGAGATAGACGATTACGATCTTTCCGTCAGCCCAGTACCTAACATATTCGGAGCGTAGGTATGGGAGCCGCTCGGGTCTTTCGCTTGTTTTCACGCGAAGGACATTCTCAGCAACCAACTTGTCATTGCGGAAGTCCCAGAGTTGCACTAAGTCCGACACTTTGCTGGTCGACGTGTCGTTCATCGGCTCTCGACGACTAAGCTCGGTTACTACGAGGGAGTCGTCAGGGGAGATGTCGGCCGAGTTCGGACTTTCATGCAGCGCGTAAGCCTTCAATACACGCTGCGGAAGCGGGCGCTCAGCACGAGCGAGGCCGCCCGAGTTTAGCCACAACAACAATACGGTAATGGAAGCAAATCGCCTGTTCACGTTGGACAGTCTTGAGCGAATACGTCGGAATTGACAATAGTCGGAAGATAAATTCTAAGTCATTCGTTAACTGCCTCGTCGATAGCAGCTTAGAGCTAGCTGTCGCTTAAAATCGTTGCGAATTAGTTGGCGTGCTGGGTGCCCGTCCCTCCACGAAAAAGCTACTTTGCTTCGTACACGGTCTTCCCGCCGACTACTGTACGCAGGACTCTTGTGGCCAGGATTTCTTGCGGTGGGACGGTGGTGATGTCCCGGTCGAGGACTACGAAATCGGCGAGCATTCCTGGGGCTAGCGTTCCTTTTTGTTTCTCGGCGAATTCGGCGTAGGCGGCGCTGGTTGTATAGGCTGCGATTGCCTGCTCGATCGTTAACTTCTGGCCGGGATACGTCTTCTTTCCATCTTCATTCATGCGCGTGACTGCGGAGTAGATTCCGCGAAATGGCGTGACGGGTTCGACGGGATAGTCGGTGCCGAAGGCGAGCACGACTCCGTTGCGAAGGAACTCGGCCCATGCATAAGCCGTTTTTGCGCGCTCCGGACCGAGGCGCGATTCGACCCAGTTCATATCGGTGAGCAGATGGCTGGGCTGCATGGAGGCGATGACGCCGAGATCCTTGAAGCGCTCGATCTGCTCGGGAGTGGTGACCTGCGCGTGCTCGATGCGAAGGCGATAGTCCGGGTGAGCGGTGGGTGCGCCATTTATTTCGCCGGTGGCCTGGGCGGGTCCGTCATTTAATTGGGTCGTCCCTCCGGGACTTTGGTTGCTTTTCCCGCTTACCCCGCGCTGAAGCGCGGGGCTACGGTAGCTCGCCCCTCCGGGGCTCGGTTGTTGAGGGTAGCTGGCCCCTGCGGGGCTGGATTGTTGAGGGTAGCTCGCCCCTGCGGGACTCGGTTGTTGATTGCAGGACCACCGTATCTCTCGGAGATAAGTTGTTACACGCACACTTCGGAGCGGGAACTCCAAAGACGCTTTGCCATCTGGGCGTGTGAAAAGTGAGTTTGGTAACGGACTCTTGACGCCGGCTTGATTGCTCTCTTTCGTGCTGGCCTGCCCGGCGGCCTTTTCCGCTTCGGCGAAGGCATCGAGGGCCATCTGCACGGCTTTGTCGCCGATGGCGTGGAAGCCGATCTGGTAGCCGGCGAGCAGGCGCTCCTTTGTCATCGCATTCAGCTTCGCCTGATCGTATTGCGGGATGCCGGTGTTGCCGGGATCGTCGCTATAGGGCGCGAAGAGCGCGGCGGTTCGCGAGCCGAGCGAGCCATCCATGAAACCTTTTAGCATGCCGGTGTGGAGCATGTTGTCCGATGCGGGATGCGAGGTGCGCATGCGGTTGAGTTGTTCGAGCGACAGGTCAAAGGGAAGCCATTCGGAGATGCGCGCGGTGAGTTTTCCTTCCGCTTCGAGCTCCTCGTAGACTTTGAAATCCTCCCACTGCGAAAAATCCTGCGCGGATGTGATGCCGTGGCTGGCGAGATCGGCGAGGGCGAGTTCGATGGCGCGGCGGCGTTTTTCATGGGTGGGCGGTGGAATGGCGGAAAGTATAAGCTGCTTCGCCTTCTCGCGGAGAATGCCGGTGGGAGCGCCAGATTCATCGCGATCGATTTTTCCTCCGTCGGGATCGTGGGTGGCGGCGGTTATTTGCGCCAGTTGCAGGGCGCGCGTGTTAGCGACGCCGATATGGCCATCCACGCGAATCAGAAATACAGGATGGCTGCCGCTGACGTCGTCGATGTCGAGGCGCGTGGGCGTGACTTTGACCGGCCATAGCGTGTGGTCCCATCCTTCGCCGACGACCCATTCGCCGGGGGATGCCGCTTCACATTTTGCGCGCAGGCGAGCGCGCAACTCTTCGAGCGTTTTTGTGCCGACAAGATTGACGTTCAATTTTTCCAGACCGGCGCTGGCCATGTGCATGTGGGCGTCGTTGAATCCGGGCATGACGAAGTGGCCATCGAGATTGACAACTTTTGTTTTGGGACCTTTGAATTTTTCGACTTCTTCGCGCGTGCCGACGGCGAGGATGCGATCGCCGCGAATGGCGAGGGCTGAGGGGCGTTTGCTGGTTTCCTGAGAAGAATTATTGGCGACGCCGGTGTAAATGTTGGCGTGGATGAAAATTATGTCGGCTTTGGGTGTTGGAGTTTGCGCCGGCGCGTTTGTGGTTGCGGCGAACAGCGATAGAAAAACCAGAGGGATAAGAATCAGTGGACCGAAGTGTCGTGTCATTATTTCCGCATTCCCGGCATTATTCTCCGATTCCTGACAGCGTCAGCATGGTGAGCAGGATGCGGCTGAGTCCGAGATCGCGTCCGGCGCAGTCGTACCACTCCTGCAGAGTGTGCGCGCCGCCGCCAGTGCCGCCGGCGCCGATGGCGATGGCTTCGCGGCCCAGGGAGAGCGGGATATTGGCGTCGGTGGATGCGCGCTGCACCTGCGCGGTGTTGGCGAGCAGCGCGTCGACGCCGCGGATCACCTTGAGCAGCCGCGCGTCGGGAGAAAGTTCGCCGGCGGGGCGGTTGCCGATTTCCACGAACTCGCATTGCAAGGTGTGAGGGCGGCGCGGCGCGCGCGGGGATGCGGGACGATTCTCGGCATCCATGGCGTGATCGACAGCAATGCGCAGAGCGCGCTCCAGGCGGTCGATCTCAAGCATTGAAGTGGAGCGGAGATCGACGCGCATGCTCGCCGACTCGGGAATGGAATTGACGGACGTGCCGCCGCGAATCACGCCGATGTTGAAAGTAGTTTTTGGAGTAGCAGGAACCGGCGTTTCACTGAAGATCTGAATGGCGCGGGCGAGGCCGATGATGGGATTGGGGGCGCCGAAGTCGCTCCAGGAATGGCCTCCGGGGCCGCGGGCGATGACTTCGAAGCGGCGGCTGCCGAGGGCTTCAGCGACGATGGTGTCGGAGCCGGCTCCATCGACGACGACGCTGTAGGCAATGGAATCGCGCCAGCGCGGCGTTTCGAAAACGTGGCGCATGCCGCGGAGATCGCCTTCGCCTTCTTCTCCCACGTTGCCGATGAAGACAAAAGGCAGAGTATGCGGAATGCGCGAAGTGGCCAGCGCGGAGGCGACCGCGAGCATGGCGGCGATGCCAGCGCCGTTGTCGGAGACTCCCGGACCGTAGAGGCGGGTGCCTTGCTGGCGGATGTTGAGCGGAGTGGTGGCGGGGAAGACGGTATCGATGTGCGCGCTCAGCGCGACATAACGATTATTCTGGCCGGCGCGGGCGGGGAGCAGTCCGAAGACATTGCCAACGCTGTCGATCTCAACGCCGGTGAGGCCGATTTCGCGAAAGCGTATGGCCAACCATTCGGCGCGCGGGATTTCACCGAATGGAGGAGCGGAGACGCGGGAGACATCCATCTGCCATTGCGCGATTTGCGCCTCTTCGAAGCGAAACCGGCCGCAGGCGGCGCGAACCTCTGGCAGGCGCGCGAGGCTGGCCACTTCCTCCTGCACCGAGAGAAAGACATCGGAGTTGGGCACAGATGAATTCGCTCCAGTCATCCTTTTCGCCTATCTTATAACGAGAGAGCGGCAGAGAAACGGCAGAGCGGAAGAGCATGCGAACATTCGCCAAAATATCGGGGTGGCCGTGGGCGGCGCTTTTGTGGGTGGGCGCGGCGTGCTCGATTGTGGGCATGGCGATTTGGCTTCCGGTGGGATGGGATCTGGCGATATACCGGCAAGCCCTGAAGGATCTGCGGGAGGGACTTGATCCTTATCTGGCCGGTCCTGCGCGGCTGGCGGGGCAGGATGTCGCGGGGAGCCCGCATTACTTTTATTTGTATCCGCCGATTACGCTGAAATTTTTGCAGCTTGCGAACTTTGTTCCTGCCGCTGCGGGGCGCGTGCTCTATTGGCTGGCGTATGCGGCCGGATTTGGGTGCCAGCTGTGGGCAGGATTCCAGCTGGCTCTGCCAGAGGAGCGGCGCATTCTTAAGTTCGTGCTACCCGTGGTTGTTTTTTTTCCCGGCTTTATGCCGAATGAAGTAATCCTGTGCGGGAATGTGGCCATTCCCATCTATGGGGCGGTGCTGGCTGCCAGCGTGCCGGGTTGGCAGAAGAACCGGTGGGGGTGGTTTTATTTGGCAGTGCTGGCCGGGGCATTGTTCAAACCTCCGTTGCTTGTGCTGCTGGCGGTTCCTTTATTCGCAGGACGCGCGCAGATTCTGAAATCGGCTGCCGTGGCAGCATGCGGAGTGGCTTTATTCGGAATGCAGCGATTCATCTGGACAAAAGAATTTCTGGAATACCTGAGCATTGTGAAATTAGAGAGTGCGCTGGGAAACAGCGCGGGACATTTCTGGTCGTTCGGCTTCAGCGCCGCGGGCGTGTTGGCTGCGGCGCTGCGGGCGAGGGGAAAAGCGTATGAAGTCCCGGGAATGGCTTTCTTTCTTATCTACGGCGCTTTGCTATTTGGCGTGCTGGTCTGGTTTGGCTGGCAATATCGGCGAGGGATTATTGAGACCCGCACGTGGATGACAGTATTGTTGCTGGGCTCGATTCTGCTGAGCCCGCGCATTTTGCAATATGACGCGCTGGCGGTGACGGTGCCGATGGTCTTGTTGACGATTCGCGGTTGGAAGGATGGAGTTGGGCGCTGGATTGTGATTGCCGGACTGGGCGGCTCTGCTGTCGCTCTTATGGCGAATCAGGATAGTGTGGAGATTTCTCTGGCCATGTGGTCGCTCCTGGTGGCTGGGTTGATTGCGATTCGCAGGGAGGCGCGGGTCGCGGCTTCAGCGGCTGAAGCCGTGTTGGAAGCGCCACGTTTATCGCAGCTGTGAACCGCTGAGCAGCCCAAGAGCGGCTATCACCACATCCAACGCCGGGACGGAAAGGGTGCAGGACGATCGGTGCAGGAGCGCTGCAGATTCAGCGAACGCTGCGCAGCGCTGGTTCGGCTGGCGAATTGGCCAGAACTCCCATGCCGTGCTGAATCATGGCAATCGCGCTTTCGTCTCCCACCGAAGTATTTACCATCATGTGATAGAGGCTGCGGGTGGGCCATTCGGCATTGAAATAGTGTTTTATGTAGGCGACCCGTTCGCGATCGACGTTATCGACCAGTTCCTCCGATTCCTCCAGGCTTTTGCCCATCTCGCGCAGGCGGCGAAGTTTTTCGTCGCGGGGAGCATAGGTGAAGACGCGAAAAGTGTCCTCGCGGTCGCGCAGAAAGAACGGACTTCCGCGGCCGACGATGACGGCATTCCCCTCGATGGCGATTTTCTCGATGATGTCCTTCATCATGGTCATCATGCGGTCGGTATCGAAGGCATGCGAATCGGCAAGAGGAAGGCTGCGCTCGTAGCTGCCACGCCAGAAGGTTTTGGCGAGCCGGTACAGGCGGCTATCGACGCGCTCGTCGCATAAGGCGACAGCCTCTTCGGCAACCTGGGCGCGTTTCGCAATTTCGCAGGTTAACTGCTGGTCCCAAAGCTTCCATCCCAGGCGGCGTGCCAACTGGGCGGCGATGCCGCCACCGCCGCAACCAAATTCGCGTTCCACGGTGACAATGCGAAACATGGCGAACCCCCTTACAGTTTGCCTCCCGCGTCGTTTCCTCAGCGGCTAAAGCCGTCAGTGAAGTTAAGGTGTTTATCGCAGCGGTAAACCACTGCGCCACCCAAAAGCAAGACCAAAACCGAGTTTTTAAACTGTCTAGCCGGGTATGAGCAAAATGTTTCTTGCCCGCGCTAGTGAACCACCATCCCTGCCGGCTTTCCCTTCTTGATCAAAAATACGCATGGGATCAGGCAGCCGATTACGACGCCAAGCACCCAGAAATTATCGATATAGGCGAGCATGGTCGATTGTTGGATGACATTTGCCTGGATGAGGGCATAAGCATGTTGCTGGGCGGTCCCCAAGCCGGAGCCGGGACCGGAACCAGCGCTGGAAAAAATGCCTGTTATGCCCTGCACCGTGGACCGGAACTGGGGATTGGCGGCGCTCATGTTTTCCATTAGACGCACTTGATGAAACTGTGCACGACGCGCCAGACCGGTGGTGACAAACGAAATCCCCACGCTGCCACCGATATTTCTGGCCAGGTTCATCAATCCGGAGGCGGCATTATTCTTGTCGCGCGGCAACCCGGAATATGCGGCTGTGTTGATAGGCACAAACAGGAAAGCGAGACCCATTGCCTGATAGACGCGGGCCATCGTCATTGTGTGAAAATCCACAGCCAGATCGAATCTCGTCATGTGAAACAGCGAAAATGACAGCATCGACAAGCCGAACAGCATGAGCCAGCGCGGGCTGTACCGCGATAGCAGGAACCCGACCAATGGCATGCAGAGCATAATCGTGAAACCACCCGGCATTAATGCCATCCCGGACCGTTCGGCAGTGTAACCCAACATTGTCTGCATGAAAAGCGGCAACAGCAGCGTACTGCCGAGCAAGGCGAATCCAAGCATGAACATCAGGAAGTTGGCTGTGGCAAAGGTGCGTTCGCGAAATAAGTGCAGGTCAATGATGGGATCCTTGTGATACCACTCCCAGATGATGACCCATACCAGCGCGGCGACGGAGATCGCAGTCAGCACGACGATGAAGTTCGATTCAAACCAGTCATCGCGCTGGCCTTTGTCGAGCACTACCTGGAGCGTACCCAGGCCGAGTGCGATCAAGCCGAGTCCGATGTAGTCGATGTGAGTTTCGCTCAGCTTGCGGCGGCGGAAGTAAGGGGGATCCTGAATGAGCCTCGAGGTCAGTACGAGCGAGAGAATTCCGATTGGAATGTTGATGAAGAAAATCCAGCGCCAGGTGAAATTGTCAGTGATCCAACCGCCGAGCGTCGGACCGATGGCGGGCGCCATAACAACCGCAATGCCGTACACGGCGAACGCCATGCCGCGTTTGGCGGGAGGGAATGTATCGGCAAGAATAGCCTGCTCACTGGGCTGCAAGCCCCCGCCGCCAATCCCTTGCATAACGCGGAACACGATCAGCATGGGAAGATTGGGAGCGAATCCGCACAGGCACGAACTGATGGTGAATAGCGCAACGCAACTCATGTAAAAGCGCTTGCGGCCCATGATGGAAGAGAGCCAGCCGCTCATGGGAAGAATGATGGCATTCGAGACCAGATAGGAAGTGAGGATCCAGGTGCTTTCGTCCTGACCGGCCGAGAGACTGCCGGCGATGTGAGGCAGCGCGACGTTGGCGATGCTGGTATCGAGCACCTCCATGAAAGTCGCGAGCGTGACGGCGAGGGCGATAACCCAGGGATTGACCGCGGGTCGCCAGGCCTCGGCGTCGTTCATCGTGATGGAGGCTGCACTCATGTTTTAATTTGGGCTCTGGGCTCTGGGCTCTGGCTACCGCTAACTACAGCCCGGCGCCTACTCGCAGCTACTTAATCCATACCTTCGGTTCCACAGACATGCCGGGGCGCAGCTCGTGGCCTTTTGTCTCGCCGGGTTCGAACACAATCTTCACCGGAATTCTCTGCACCACTTTTACGTAGTTGCCGGTGGCATTCTCCGGAGGCAAGAGACTGAAGCGCGCGCCGCTGGCGCCGGCGATGGAATCGACATGGCCTTTGTAGGTCTTGCCGGTGGCGTCGACTTCGATGTCGACTCTCTGGCCGGGCCGCATATCGCGAAGTTGGGTCTCCTTAAAATCCGCCGTCACCCATATGTCTTCGAGTGGAACGATCTTCATCATCTCCTGGCCGGGCTGGACGTTCTGGCCGACCTCAACGGTGCGGTCACTGACAATGCCGGTAACCGGCGCGAGGATCTTTGTGTACTGAAGATTCAGGAGCGCCTGATCGAGCTGCGCCTTTTTGCGTTCGGCGCTGGCCTGCGAGGAAAGCGCGCGAGAGCGCGCGACATTCATGGCCTGCGGCGCGGTCTGCGCGGTTCGCAGGTCGGCATTGGCCTGCGCCAGTTTTCCCTGGGCTTGTTCGATTTGCGCCTGGGCAGCATCGGCATTGGCTTTCGCGGCTTCTCGCGCAGCAGCGGCAGCCTGCGCGCTGTCGATCGCCTGATCATATTGCTGCTGCGAAATTTCCTGCTTGTCGATCAATTGCTTGTAACGGACAAGATCGTTCTGCGCTTTCACATTGTTGGCTTCGGCTTCTGAAACCTGCGCTTTGGCCGCTTCGAATTGCTGGCGCGCCGCGGCAATGCCGGCTTTTGCGGTCGCCACGCCAGCCTGCGCGCTGGATACCTGGCTGGATGTATTTACATTCGTGATAGGGACGTTGACATCGGAAGCGGAGGCCTGCGCCTGCGCGTCCGCATAATCGGCGCGGGCCTGCGCCACTGCGACCTCGTAATCGGCCGGGTCGATTTCGACGAGCAAGGTTCCCTTTTCCACATACTGGTTGTCATCCACATTGAGCTTGACCACGTGGCCGCTGACGCGCGCGCTCACGGAATTGATGTGGCCGTCGATCTGCGCATCGTCGGTGGATTCATAGCTGGCAAAGTAGCGCAAGGCGAAGATAGCCGCCACCACGAGGATGAGGATTACCACTCCGAGAGCCACTTTGGCGCGGGTGCTTCCGAGGAGTTCCTTGCGGCTGCGATAGCGCGCTTCGCTGTCGGAAGGCGGCTGCGGAGCAGGTTCCTGGGGATGGGTTTCGGCTAGGGCAGTGGGTGCGTCGTTCGTGGGCGTCGGCATAAACTTTACTTTCCTCGCAGATATTCGCGGACGCCATCCTCGGCACGGCCGAGCGCGCGCGCATAGGCCACTTTGGCCAGATTATTAAAGTACAGACTGGAAATCAGATTCTCGTGCGCTGACACCAGCGCTTCCTGGGCTTGAATCACTTCCAGGTTATCGGTGACTCCCGCCGAGAAACGATCGCGGGATTGCGTGAGCGCCTGCTCGGCCAGGTTGACGGTGCTCTGCGCGACTTCCACCTGATCGGCGGAGGATTTCAGATCGAGTAGCGCGTTGCGCATATCCTGATCGATTTGTCCGCGCACATCGGCGAGTTGGGCCTCAGCCTGGCGGAGGGCAGCGTCGGCTTTAAGCACATCGGCGTGGACTTTGCCTCCCTGAAAAATAGGAATGCTGAGTGTGCCAGCCACGTGGTAAGTGGGAAGGACGCTGCCGGGAGCGGCACCGATTTCGCCGTAATCACTCTCCAGACCGATGGTAGGAAAATAGCCGGCGATGGCCGCATCGTGGTCAAGTCGAGCCGCGGCGAGGCGATCGCTTGCCGCCTTGTAGTCGGAACGAAGCTGATATGCACGCTGCAGGCTGGTTTCAAGATCGGGGATGGGAAAGGGTTCATAGGGAGCGTTGTCGGCAAGGGTGAATTCCTGGCCGGGGGCAAGGCCGATGACGCGAGCGAGCGAGAGCTTCTGCTTCGCGAAATCGTTGGCTGCGGAAATCAATTGCTGCTGGCGAGACTGATATTCGACCTGGGCCCGCAGCGTATCGATTGCCGGAGCCACCCCGGCCTGCTGTTGCGCCAGCGCTTTTTCATACAAGGCGCGCGCGGTCTCCTGTTGCGCTTGTGCGGTTTCAACCCGCGCCGCGCCAGCCAGAGCCTGGAGATATGCATTTCCGGTTGCCAGCACAACCAGGTCGCGCGCGTCTTTCAGATTCAAACGGCTGGCGTGTTCGTTGAGCACGGACGCGCGATACTGCTGGAACGATTTCCAACTTAGTTGCTCGGTCGCGGTGGCACGCGCGTCGAAATATGAAAACGGGCCAATCACGTCAGGCAACGGTTTACTGCCGAATGTGCCCGGAGGGATTTTGCCGAAGCCCAGCGCCACCAGACTCTGTTTCTCAGCTACTTCTTGCGCGTTGCCGGTTACGTTGGGCAGCAGATCGCTCAATTGCTGCCATTTCTGGCCTCGCGCCTGGATGGTGTTGTATTCGGAGAGCAGTCCGGCGAGATTGTGATGCAGCGCCCGGTCGATGGCATTGCCGAACGTGATCGACAATGACCCCGGCTCAGGCTTCCCAGGTACGCTGCCATAAATGGGGTTCTGCGCGGACGTAGGGACCTGGTTTGGTGTCGAAGGAATTGCGGTTTGGGCCAACAGCGGGGCTAAAGATAGAAAAATAACAGCAAGATACAAACCACAGAGAACACGTAAAAACGGCTGAAATCTATTTATAAGAAGCATCGAAGGCAGATACGCTCCTGGGCGGAAGCAAAAATAGTAAACCCTTTCGATTGCAAATGCTGGCCGGGCGATGCAAATTGTTGAAAAAAATCACGATGCGGCACTTGGTCTTAGAACTGGCGAAAGGCCTGTAAAGATGAGGCTTACAGCCCGAATGGTGACTTTGGTCATCTTGCCCTGCCCCCACTGAAAGTCCAATCTAGGAGCGGACATAAACGCCTCCTAACGGGTTGGGAGAGCCATACTCTTATGACTGAAGCGACAAAGCCATCACCAAAGGGATCGGACTGGACGCGCCTGCTCACCGATCCGGACCTTGTGAGCCATCTCGGAACGTTGCTCCAGACCTATCGAGAGGTTTCTCCCGAGCAGCGGGAAGCCGCGTTGCTGCAGGTGATGCGCAAAATCAAGGAACAGGCGGGCGATGCGCGCAAGACAAAGACAGAAGGTACGGCATCCATCGCCCCAGTGTCCACGACCGTGGTTGCAGACTCAAGCCCGGAAGCTGCATTTTTGCCGGCCCCCGAGCCTGTTACCGTCACGCCGCCGTTTGAACCGGATTTGTTTACGACTGCACTCCCCGGCTCCGACCGGAGGGTGCATCACCGCGTGAAGTGCTATGTCGCCGTGGAGATTCACGTAGAAGGAGTGGAGGAGCCGATCTGGGGGAATCTCTCCAATGTGAGCCGCGGAGGCTGCATGGTGGAAACGGCCACCGGAGTGCCGACCGGCAAGGCGCTAGAGATCGGATTGTGGGTTTCGAGCGGAAAGCTGTGGGTGAAGGGTATCATCATCAGCGGCATTGCCACGCGGAGCGCGCCTTCCTACGGCGTGCGGGTGAAGTTCTCCGAGTCTGAACTTTCGGAAAAAGAGCACTTGCGGGAGTTCCTCAAATTCATCGAGAACACGACGCGCAAAGCACACAGCGGCGCCGCGTATGTGACGCAGCTAAAGGCGTAAAATCCTCCCAGGCAAGCATTTGGCATCCGCAACTTCCTGTGGCGGGTGGGGTTCCCATTTTAACGAGGCAAGGCTGATCGAGGCGCTATGCGGCGAAGAAACACTCGACCGGGCCGAATCCAACGAGACGCAGGCGTTTATGTTTTTTCGTTTTCATCGACGAAGGCTGATGGCAGCCATGCTGCTTCTGTCCGGGCTGACTGCGGCTCAATTTGCGCTCGGAAAAAAGAAAGATAAGCCCTCGCCGCTGGATGAGCGCAAGCGGGCCGTACATGCACTGAATCGTCTGACGTTCGGCCCCCGCCCCGGCGATTTCGACCGCGTCGCCCAAATGGGTGTGGATAAGTGGATTGAACTTCAACTCCATCCCGACAAAATCGACGATTCGGCTCTGGATTCGCACCTTGCGTCCTTTCGCACGCTGCGCATGAATACGCGCGAGATCGTCGAGAATTTTCCCAATAACGAGATCATCAAGCAGGTGGCGGAAGGGAAGATGGGGATGCCGCGGGATCCCACGCGGCGCGCCGTTTATGAAGCCCAGGTTGAGCGGTATGAAGAAAAGCAAGACCGCAAAGCCGAGATGGCGAAGACTGCCATGACCACGAATGCCGTAGCCGACGGCGATAATGCGATGGTTGCCGATGAAGGTCACGAGCGGCGGCGCGAAGAGAGCCAGGCTGCCAGCATTAAAATGCTCGAATTACTCGACCTCCCGCCCGACGAACGTTTCCATCAGATCCTGAAGCTCCCACCCGAAGAGCAACGCGCCATTGCCAACCGCGCCAAGGGCGGCAAAGGCGACCAGTTGATGGGAGGCATGAACGGGCAGGAGAAGGAGACGCTGCGCGCCCTCAATAATCCCGAGCAGGTTGTGGTCGACGAATTGACGCAAGCCAAGCTGCTGCGCGCGATCTACAGCCAGCGCCAGTTGGAAGAAGTGATGACCGATTTCTGGTTCAATCACTTTAATGTGTTCATCAACAAAGGCGCGGATCGCTTCCTGGTTACAAGTTATGAGCGCGACGTAATTCGTCCGCACGCGCTCGGCAAGTTTGAGGATTTGCTGGTGGCGACGGCGAAGAGTCCGGCGATGTTGTTCTATCTCGATAACTGGCTGAGCGTGGGCCCGCGGTCTGACGTTGCACTGGGCATTCCGGCGAACGCGCGCGACGCCTATGGCCGTGTGCGATATCGGCCGAACGGCAAAGGTAAAAAGCAGGCCAGCGGATTAAATGAGAATTACGGACGCGAGCTGATGGAGTTGCATACCCTCAGCGTGAACGGCGGATACTCGCAAAAAGACGTCACCGAAGTGGCGAAAGTATTCACCGGATGGACCATCGAGCAGCCAAACAAAGGCGGCGGCTTCCACTTCGAACCGCGCATGCACGAACCCGGCGACAAAATGGTGCTCGGGCATCGCATTAAACCGAATGGTGAGAAAGAAGGCACCGAGGTGCTGCGGCTGCTGGCGCGCAATCCCAAGACGGCGCGATTTATTTCACAGAAACTCGCGATGCGATTTGTATCCGACGACCCGCCGCCGGCGCTGGTCGATCGCATGACACAAACTTATTTGAAGAAAGATGGCGACATACGCGAGGTGCTGCGGACCATGTTCCGCTCGCCCGAGTTCTGGTCGCCGGAGACGTATCGAGCCAAGGTGAAAACGCCGTTCGAGTTTGTGGTTTCCGCGGTGCGAGCGAGCGACGCTCAGGTGGATGATGCGCGTCCACTGGTGGGCGTGCTTAACAACATGGGCATGGCCCCGTATGGCATGGTGCCGCCGACGGGATATTCGATGAAGGCCGCAAGCTGGGTGAACTCGTCGGCATTGCTGGGACGCATGAATTTCGCGCTCGGCTTGACGGCGGGGAAACTGCACGGCATCTCGGTTGACCCGGCGCAGTGGGCGCAGGGAAACGCGGATGCGCCGCAGGTGCTGGCGCGGCTCGAGGATTCGATACTCGGAGGCGACGTATCGAAGCAGACGCACGACACCATCGGCCAGCGGCTGGAGGATCCAAAGATCAGTCAGCGCAAGTTGGATGATCCGCAGCGTCCGCCGAATGTGGGAGCAATTGCGGGCCTGATTTTAGGCTCGCCAGAATTTCAGAGAAGATAGTTTTGAGCTGTGAGCTTTGAGCCACGAGGAATCGTTTGTTGCTTGAACGAGAATCGTGCCTCAAGACTCGAAGCTCGAAACTCGAAACATAAGGGTCAAAGTTGGAGGCAGCATGTCACTTACTCGCCGAGTTTTTCTTCGCAATGGAGCACTGACCGTGGTGGGTACGGCGGCGGTGCCGAGTTTTCTGACGCGAGCTGCCTTTGGCGCAATCGAGCCGGGTGCGCGCCCCAAGCGGCTGGTTGTCATCTTTCAGCGCGGCGCGGCCGACGGCCTCAACATTGTGGTGCCGCACGGCGAAGCGGCGTATTACGCGATGCGGCCGACCATCAATATCCCCAGGAAATCCGTGCTCGACCTTGACGGATTTTTCGGGCTGCATCCTTCCATGGCGTCGTTTGAGCCGCTGTGGAAGCAGAAGCATCTCGCCATCGTGCACGCTTCGGGCTCGCCCGATCCCTCGCGTTCGCATTTTGACGCGCAGGATTTCATGGAGTCGGGCACGCCCGGAATCAAAGCCACCGAAGATGGCTGGCTCAACCGCTGCCTGCAGGAACTGCCGTTGCCCGCGCAACCGTCTTTTGACAAAGCGGCAGTCTCCGCCGATCCATCTGCTTTTCGCGCCATCGCACTCGGCCCGTCGCTGCCGCGCATTCTTTCCGGCAAAGAGCCGGCGCTGGCTTTCAATAACATCGACGATTTTTCAGTGGGAGGCAAAAACCCTAAAGCCGCGCCCATCGCCACCACATTCGAGACGATGTATGCAAGTTCAGTGGACACAGTTTTACACGGAACCGGGCAGGAAACTTTCGACGCGGTGAAAATGCTGAAAAGCGCCGATCCTGGCAAGTACACGCCATCCGCGGGCGCGAATTATCCCAAAGGACGTTTTGGCGACAGCTTGCGGCAACTCGCGCAGTTGATCAAGGCGAACGTCGGCGTGCAGGTTGCTTTCGCCGATATCGGCGGCTGGGACCACCACGTGAACGAAGGCAGCACGCAAGGGCAGATCGCCAATGTGCTGGGCGATTTCTCGCAATCGATTGCGGCCTTCTGGACGGACCTTGGCGATCTCGGCGAAGACACGGTGGTCGTCACTATGTCGGAATTCGGACGCACGGCGCGCGAAAATGGCAATCGCGGCACCGATCACGGCCACGCAAACGTAATGTTCGTTCTGGGAGGCCCTGTGCGCGGCGGCAGAGTCTATGGCCGGTGGCCGGGGCTCGATCAGTCGCAATTATATGAAGGCCGCGATCTCGCGGTCACGACTGACTTCCGTCTGGTACTGAGCGAAGTCGTATCTCGCTATCTTGGCAACAAGGATTTGAAAGTCGTGTTTCCGGGATTCGAGCAGCAGGCGCAATTCTTAAAACTGCTGGGATAACAAGCGGCGGGTTAGCCCGCCCGTTCCTACGGGGAAGCTCAAAAAATTCCTCCGAAAACGAAGCCGCAACCACGCCTACCTGACGAAACTTTCATCCAAGGCAGTGCTAATATGATCGCCGTGTAAACGCGAGTACGAGGGGTTGTCGTGATCCAACTTGTGGCCATGTCTGCCTGGAGGGTCTCGTGAATACGTTGCCGATTCTGATTGGCGCATTGTGTGTTTATGCCCTGGCCTATCGTTATTACAGCGCTTTTATTGCAGCGAAGGCTCTTTCGCTCGATGACCGCCGCACCACTCCTGCGCATGCTTTTAAAGATGGTCATAACTACATTGCCTCGCCGCGCTGGGTTCTGTTCGGTCACCACTTCGCCGCCATCGCAGGGGCTGGGCCGCTGGTTGGACCGACGCTAGCCGCGCAGTTCGGCTTTGCTCCCGGCTTTCTCTGGCTGGTCATTGGAGCGGTTGTGGCCGGCTGCGTTCAGGATTTCACTGTGCTGGTCGCATCTCTTCGCCATCGCGGCCGCTCTGTCGCCGATATCGCCCGCACCGAGATCAGTCCCTTTGCCGGTCTGGTGGCGATGATTGCCGTGCTCTTCATTTTGCTGGTGACGCTGGCCGGCCTCGGCATTGTTGTTGTCAATGCGCTCTCAAATAGTCCGTGGGGAGTGTTCACCATCGGCATGACGATTCCCATCGCCATCGTTATGGGTTTTTGGATGTTCAAGAGCCATGCCGGCAGGGTCACGATTACAGGGCCCAGTATTTTCGGCGTGGTGTTGCTAATCGCGAGCGTAATTGGCGGCCGCTGGTTTGCGCAGACCAACGCTGCTGGAGTGCTGACTTTTACCCCGCATCAGATCACCATTTGCATGGCCATTTACGGCCTCATCGCTTCCGCCCTGCCGGTCTGGCTGCTGCTTCAGCCGCGCGACTATCTTTCCACTTACGTCAAACTGGGCACAATTGCGGTCCTGATTGTCGGCGTGTTTGTCGTTCATCCGGATATCAAGTTCCCTAACTTCACGCCGTTTGTCTACGGAGGCGGGCCTATCATCAAGGGGAAGCTGTTTCCTTTCCTCTTTGTCACCATTGCCTGCGGCGCAATCTCCGGCTTTCACTCGCTGATCTCCTCAGGCACCACTCCAAAGATGCTGGATCGTGAATCCGATGCGCGCGTCATCGGTTATGGCGCGATGGTCTGCGAGTCGCTTGTCGGAGTGCTCGCGCTGATTGCGGCCTGCTCCATGCATCCCGGCGACTACTTCGCCATCAACACCACACCAGAGGTCTTTCACAAACTCGGTCTGGCCACCGTGAACCTCGATATGTTTTCGCGCGAAGTCGGCGAGAAGTTAGCCGGGCGCACCGGGGGCGCGGTTTCACTGGCGATTGGCATGGCGCAAATTTTCCGCGGCTTGCCGGGCATGGACCGTCTGATGGGCTATTGGTATCACTACGCCATCATGTTCGAGGCGCTCTTCATTTTAACCACCGTCGATGCGGGAACGCGCGTTGCGCGCTACGTTTTGCAGGAGCTGATGGGCAAGGTCTACAAGCCGTTCGGTAACACGGTCTGGCTGCCCGGCAACCTGATTACCAGCGCCATCGTCGTGCTGGGCTGGGGATACATGATTTATACCGGATCGATTTCGACCATCTGGCCGCTGTTCGGAACCGGCAACCAGTTACTGGCCACGATTGCGCTGGCCGTGAGTACGACATTCTTAATCAACATGGGACACGCGAGATACGCATGGATCACTGCTGTTCCCATGTGCTTTGTCGGTGTAACTACGGTGACGGCGGGCGTTCTGTCGATTCAAACTATCTTCTGGCCATTGACCACCAAGCCGGGCCTTGTGTTTGCGGGCTATCTCGATTCGATTCTCATGACCATTTTTATCGCGGGAGTCATTCTTGTCGTCTTCAACGCGGCATGGAGTTGGTATCGCGTACTGCACGGCGCGCCCGTACCGCAAGAGGCCTTTGGTCCTCCGTTGACCCCCTCGGGCGAAGTGAAGATGGGCTGCTGCTGAAGACGGGGGAATGTTTCGGTTGCCTGGACGCGAGCTGTAAGACGGAGTTTGCCGGCAGGAATAGCGGCCAAAGGTTACACTCGAAGCGACATGCGCGTCCTCGGCATCGATTGCGGCACGGAATACACCGGATATGGCGTGGTCGATCTGTTGGCGGCCGCGGGCGCGAACGACAGCCTCGCCTGCGTCATCTGCGGGGCCATCCGCGTCTCCCCGCGCGAACCTATGCCTACCCGCTTGTCCCGCATTGCGCGCGGGCTGGAGGAACTGATTTCCGCGCATCGTCCGGATTGCGTTGCCCTTGAAGATGTTTTTTATGCTGTAAACGTCAAATCGGCTCTAAAGCTGGGCCAAGTGCGCGGTGTCGCCATGCTGGTAGCGGCTTCGGCTGGACTCGAAGTCTCCGAATATTCGCCGCTCTCCATCAAGTCAGCCGTAGTCGGCTATGGCAAGGCGGAGAAGCATCAGGTTCAGCAAATGGTGGCGCGGTTACTTCGGCTTGATGAAATTCCCGAGCCAGCCGACGCTGCCGATGCC